>NZ_BMQV01000126.1 GCF_014648295.1 Shewanella saliphila | reverse complement strand
TCATTTCCAGACGCCAAATAAGTATGAAAGCCCGTTGTTAACGCAACGGGCTTTTTTACGTCTGATGTTTGTGTGTCAAATGAGCAAGATAACAGTGTGGTCGATATGCCCATGTGAGAGTAGGTCATTTTCAGGCGCCTAATTTACTCGAAGGAGTAGTGATAAGTCCGTTGTTAACGCAACGGGCTTTTTTACGTCTATTGTGGCTTAATGAATCTGTACACCGATATGAGGTAAACTCCTCCTGAATATAATACGGTGTATAAAGTAATGAAATCTCAACCAACTTACTCAACAGAATTTAAAATAGATGCTGCTAATCTCGTGATTAAGCAAGGCTACTCAACAAAAGTAGCTTGTGAGGCCACAGGTGTGGGTCCGACAGCAATAAGGCGTTGGGTGACTCAACTCAGGCAAGAATTTGAAGGTATTACACCATCAGGAAATGCCATTACCCCAGAACAACAACGCATTCAAGA
>NZ_BMQV01000124.1 GCF_014648295.1 Shewanella saliphila | reverse complement strand
TTTAGGGATTGATGCCCAATCACATCAAAGCCTGATAACAGCCAGGAAAGCTGCTGCTCAGTTAAGCAATACGCCTGATGGTCAACTTTACTGGGCCATTTAAATCTTTGCTTTTCAAGTCGCTTATACCACAGGGCAAATCCCGTCTTATCCCAGTACAGCAGTTTGAGCTTATTTTTGGCCTTATTACAAAACACAAACAGTGCGCCAGTATAAGCATCATGCGCAAGTTCTTGCTCAACAATAGCCACAAGGCCATCAATGGATTTACGAAAATCCACGGCATCACGATGCAAATAAATGGCAGGAGGCTCGATAAACATCTTCATGGCGCAAGCTCTCGCAATAGTTGTGCAAGAAAACTCGGCGAAGTTGAGTGAGGCAAATGTAATTTGGCTTTAGCAAATTCTAACGCGATAGCAGCTTGTGGCTGCACGAATTCGAGCTGAGTCACTTGGTGCTCGGTGACTTTGTGTTGTGAGATTTGGGCGCAGACGAAAGCGCTTTCAGTCAATG
>NZ_BMQV01000123.1 GCF_014648295.1 Shewanella saliphila | reverse complement strand
CTAAGCTTGTTTAATATCGCTTCTTTAAATTGAACTGAATGCCTTTGATAATTCACTTGCTTTAACTTACCGCGCCCTGTTTATTTGTAAATTAATTGAGGCGACAACTATCCTGACACAGGGGGGTTTAGTGACAGTGTAATGCATGAAGATAAGATTAAATAGTTAAATAATTTCATTCCTTCGATCCTATTTACAATCAATAAAAGTCCGAAATTGGTTTTTATTCAGAAATTTAATTAGAAATAAAGATAGTAACATATGTCAAAATTTTGTTACCAAGATGTGATCTGCGTTTATTTACTGTTTTTATTTTGTTGCTAATATAAAATTTTATAATTATGTTTATTCATATCCAATAAAACTAAAGGATTAGTGTTATGCAATCTAAATTTTCATTTTTGTTTTTTGTTTGCCTTATGTTCGCGTCAGCTTGTAACAATTCAGACGAAAAAGACGCTTCATCATATGAACAGTCAACCTCCATAGCTTCTTATATGCAACCGTGCACAGGTGT
>NZ_BMQV01000122.1 GCF_014648295.1 Shewanella saliphila | reverse complement strand
CTCACCTCATTTCAGATGCAGCATTCGGCCCCATAACAAACAGTGAAATATCTTATGCTCAACAACTTGTAGGCTCTGCCCCAGATAATTCGTTGACTCTTTTTGACCGTGGTTTCATGTCTGCAGAGCTTTTTGAATCATGGCGTGGAGCGGGAGCGAATACTCATTGGCTCACACCGATAAAAAGCAAATTTAGGTACGAAGTTTTAGAAGAATACTCAGAGCACGATAAACTGATAAAAATGCCTGTGTCACCTGATGCAAAAAGAAAATACCCTCATCTTGGGGATAGCTGGCAAGCTCGTTTAGTGCTTATTCCTGAGCCTAAAGGAGAAATCAAAGGGTTTATAACCTCACTAGAATGCCCGATGACCTACCCATTGAAAGATATCGTTAACGTTTATTGGGAACGATGGGAAATAGAGCAGAGTTATGGTGAACTCAAGCAAGGTCAACTGAACAATCAAGCCGTCCTTAGAAGCCAAAAAGTCGAAGGTATTTATCAAGAATTATGGGGAATTTTAATTT
>NZ_BMQV01000121.1 GCF_014648295.1 Shewanella saliphila | reverse complement strand
CTCCGCCAACTTAAGATGAAGGCCTTTGCAGTAATGCAAAGGCCTTTTTCGTATTTGAAATTTGAAAATCTAATCAGCGTGGTAAAGCCGTTTGCTGCACTATATGTACCGCAGACGGCTTGTCATTCGCTCCGTCGCGGGATCATTCTTATTACAATCAATGCCTGCTCCGCCAACGACATCGAAGCCTCGTCTCACGACGATGCTTTTTTGTATCTGTAATGCATAAAATTTAAAAATCAAATATCTCGGTTGTTCAGTTTTACCCTCTGCATAGTCATACTAATACCAATCCGCATTGAATTGTGATCTAATGTGCTCATCATTTCTAAATCATTTTATTCTTTGAAAAACTACACAGCTTTTGAACTCGTTAAATTATCAAAGTCAGAAAAAGATGCTCGTTTGCGCATTCGCTTATTGGCCATTTCATGTTTCTTGGAATGCCACAATCGCGCTCAAGTTGCTCGCCAGTTAAAGGTAAGTCGTCGCAGTGTCAATGAATGGGTTAAAAACTACTTAAATACTGGCA
>NZ_BMQV01000120.1 GCF_014648295.1 Shewanella saliphila | reverse complement strand
ACCTTCAAAGGGAAGCATACCAGCTAAACAAAAACGAGCCTGGATGAAAACAGCATACTTAGAAGCAGTATTAAATGCCGGATTCAGTGATGTGGCTAATTAATAAACACTCATGCGGTTGCCCTGCCCCGTACACCAGATTAAAAGCCGCAAAAGTCTTGATACTTATCAAGTCTAAGCGGGTGATATAAAATCAGGAAATAAGTCACCATAAAGATTCGGTATAAATAAGCTTGATTCACCCTTTGGGGGAAGCAAGACGATAATCAATAATTTTTCATACCGACAGACAATAAAAGGCCTCGCATTGCTGCGAGGCCTTTCTTTATAAAGAGGTGAGTTGGCCGATAAGCTAACTAGCAAACTCTAACTTTTTGAATTCATTAATACACATTTTATGTATGAGCCTTTAGTTTGTTCTGGTCTAATTCCATCGGACACTTAATTTTGAGACAGTATGGTCAATAAATTAAGAGGTCGATATGAGTTTAAAAAAATCACATAAGAGTTATCCGCAGGCATTTAAAGATGAAGCAGTA
>NZ_BMQV01000119.1 GCF_014648295.1 Shewanella saliphila | reverse complement strand
CTTATTTGCAAATTGATAGATTTCTAATTCCATGAAATTAAATTGATAACACCATTCCCCATATATTTAAAAGTGATTGTCACTATTCCACCTGAGTTATTCATATTTAATAAAGACTCACACAACGCTGTATCTTCACACTCAAATGATTGACTTAAAAAAAAGTACTCACCATCATTCATATGAATTGTTGAGTCAAGAAGTTCAACATTATCAATGACGTACTCCACACCCAATTCATCTTCAACCGATGAGTTGATACTAACCAATGAATACTGTTTACTTGAAGCGTCCGCAGAAGGTGAGCCATCCTCATTGACTTCGACTGTAAGCTCATAAGTATACCCCCACATATAAGTAAAGCCTTCAATTTCGTCATAAAAGAGCTTGCCATCAGCCAAAACGCAAAGCATTTGATTTACACCTGTGCACGGTTGCATATAAGAAGCTATGGAGGTTGACTGTTCATATGATGAAGCGTCTTTTTCGTCTGAATTGTTACAAGCTGACGCGAACATAAGGCAAACAAAAAACAAAAATGAAAAT
>NZ_BMQV01000118.1 GCF_014648295.1 Shewanella saliphila | reverse complement strand
ACTGCGTCAGAGTGTTTACGCTGCGTTGTCACCTTATAAGCCTGCCGTTGGGTTACCTTTAGCCGTAAACGTCGCATCATTTTACGGACTGCATAGCGACCTACTTGGTAGCCTTCCTTGCGCAATTTTTTCATCATCTCACGATTCCCTAAGCTGCCTCGGCTTTTCTCGAATAAGCGGCGAACACGGCGATAAAGCTTCAAAGTATCAAGGCTTATCACGTTCGCAGGGCGTTTAAGCCAATCGTAATAGCCTGATTTACTCACGCACATAACTCGGCATAGCAGCGCAACAGGGAACTGATTTGAGTGTTTTTTAATGAAGCGATATTTTACTTCATTTCTTTCGCAAAGAAGGCGCTTGCCTTTTTTAGTATTTCTTTCTCCATGCGTAATTCTTTGTTTTCTTTACGCAATCGCTTAAGTTCATCGCGCTCAGACTCTTCTAAGGCGATGCCTTGCCGTTGGGCCTCGTACTTTTCTTTCCACTTGTAAAGCAGGCTAGTGCCAACCCCTAGAGATTTTGCCGCATCAGCAACACTGTAGCCTTGGTCCAGCACCATCAATACTGCTTCATCTTTAAATGCCTGCGGATAACTCTT
>NZ_BMQV01000117.1 GCF_014648295.1 Shewanella saliphila | reverse complement strand
CGCTTTTCGCAAGTTACTACGTCCTTCATCGCCTCTGACTGCCAAGGCATCCACCGTATACGCTTGGTCACTTAACCATACAACCCAAATGGGTCTTTCTTACGCTTGTTACTCATCTTATTATGCCGCGTTTTCATTTTCACGATTCAATCCTGTAGCGCTGCTACACTCATTCGTCGTTCAACTTCAAGCCTTGCCTAATAAGCGATTAACTGCGCTCATCCTTTGTTGAAACAAAAGACAAGAAAAACTTGGGTCATACGTTCATTCATTAAAAAATGACGACCAGCTGGTTTTTTACTTTGATAATTCATGCACTTTCGCACACGAAATCGCCTTAGTTTTTAGAATATTCAAGACACTTAAACAGTGTTTTGAGAACTCAATGTTCAATACGTCACCTAAAATAAAGTGCCGCATCAAACGATTTGTAATTAATCACATGACAGACTCATGCAATTAAATACTATCAGCTTTCCAAATTGTTAAAGAGCGGGCTAAAAAAGCCAAAGATAAAATTTCGTTTATCTTTGGCATCTCTTACCAATGCATGTCATGGTGGAGCAATGTGAGTGGGATCGAACCGCTTTTTATAGCGTATTGACCAAACCCATTGAACCAACAA
>NZ_BMQV01000116.1 GCF_014648295.1 Shewanella saliphila | reverse complement strand
GCCTGTTTGATTAACGGCTTCCGATACCCATTCGATAGGGATATTTTTGCGGAATGAGTCGATTGACTCAGGAAAATGAAATTCAGCAGTCGCTTGTAACTCTAGAGAAAATTCAGACATAAAAAATCGGCCTCAGAAATAAATCTAAGACCGATTATGAAGCCTAGAAAAGATCGTTCAAGTCGCTTAAACGATCGGCATTACAACATTAGTTGGGGCTTTTTTACGTCTTAAATTTGAGTTTGATTGCTAAGGATCAAAGTCACAAGCAAAATCCCTCGCGCTCTGGTTGAAAATCAGGCGTGCCGGTTCAAGTCCGGCCTCGGGTACCATCCTTTACATACGTTAAGTATGGTGTAAAAAAGCCTCGACATCAGTCGGGGCTTTTTTACGTCTGAAATTTGAGTTTGATTGTTTAAGATTAAAGTCAAAAGCAAAATCCCTCGCGCTCTGGTTGAACATCAGGCATGTCATTTTACTCATGGCCTGCGGCCACTAACGTCGTTATTGTGGCTTAATGAATCTGTACACCGATATGAGGTAAACTCCTCCTGAATATAATACGGTGTATAAAGTAATGAAATCTCAACCAACTTACTCAACAGAATTTAAAATAGATGCTGCTAATCT
>NZ_BMQV01000115.1 GCF_014648295.1 Shewanella saliphila | reverse complement strand
GTGGTATTGGAAACCGCCTCTTTGTCGGCAGTTGAGTTAAGTGAATATTGCCGAGCTAAAGGGTTATACCCTGAGCAAGTTAACGAATGGAAGCAAGCTTGTATTGCCGGCAATACAAGCACAACACTCACGAGAAAATCCAGGGTAACACCTGAGCAGAAGACCGATAAAAAACGTATTAACGAGCTCGAGCGAGAGTTACGTAGAAAGGATAAAGCGTTAGCAGAAGCGGCAGCTTTACTCGTCCTCGGAAAAAAGTTCGATGCCTATTGGAAAGAAAAAGAGGAAGACTGATTTCGCTGACCGATAGGCAGAAATACGCGCAATGGGTCAGCACCGCAGTAGCATCAGGAGCGAGGCAAGATAAGGCCTGTGACGTGATTGGATTATCAACAAGAACCTTACAGCGTTGGCGAATCGACGGTGAGATTGGCGCAGATAAAAGGCCTACAGTTACGCGACCAGAGCCTGGAAATAAACTGAGTCAGGCAGAAAGGCTAGACGTGATTAATGTGTGTAATAGTGAAGAGTTTGCCTCATTACCGCCAAGCCAAATTGTACCTATACTCGCCGACAGAGGTGAGTATATTGCTTCTGAGTCGAGTTTTTACCGTATCTTGCATGCTGAAAACATGCTGCATCACCGAGGAAAAGCTAAGCCGAGAAAT
>NZ_BMQV01000114.1 GCF_014648295.1 Shewanella saliphila | reverse complement strand
TGTACTGGTCAAGCCAAACTGGACACTTTTAATTGAGAATTTTCAAACTCTACCGGTGACAGATCACCATTAGCTGAATGAAGTCGCTCCAAGTTGTAATATTTCATGTAAGCCGTCACATCTTGCTTCATAAACTCCCTTGTTGGTTGAGCAACTTTAAAAATCCAATCGTGTTTCAAACTACCAAAGAAACGTTCAACGACGGCATTATCCCAACATGCACCTACATCCCCCATACTGGCTCGGATACCATAGTTCGATAACAGCTTACCGAATTGCTTGCTGGTATACTGTGAGCCTCGGTCACTGTGAAATACCAGCCCTCTGGCCGGTTGGCGCAGGTTGTAGGCTTTCATTAATGCCTTGGATATCAAATCTGTAGTCATGCGTTTGTCTATGTGCCACCCAACAATCCGGCGTGAATATAAATCCATCACCACAGCCAAGTACATCCAGCCTTCACCCGTCTTTAAGTAGGTGACATCACCAGCCCAAACCTGGTTTGCAGCGCTTGGGTTAAAGTTCATATTCAACAAGTTATCAGCAACTGCGTCAGAGTGTTTACGCTGCGTTGTCACCTTATAAGCCTGCCGTTGGGTTACCTTTAGCCGTAAACGTCGCATCATTTTACGGACTGCATAGCGACCTACTTGGTAGCCTTCCTTGCGCAAT
>NZ_BMQV01000113.1 GCF_014648295.1 Shewanella saliphila | reverse complement strand
TTAATGCCTTATTCCCACGCTTACTGATACCCAGCAAGGTCGATTTACCTCCCGTTGAATATTGATGAGGGACTAACCCTATCCATGCGGCCATTTGACGACCATTTTTGAAATGAGTGACATCAGAGATATCGGCTAAACACTGAGCCGCAGTTAAATCTCCCACCCCAGGTATCGTCTTTAATAACTGCGCTCGCACGTCTTGTTCGACAAGCTGTTTAAGCTTTTTATCTTGACCTGCTATGCGCTCATTAAGCAGTAAATAGTACTCATGGTGCTCTATCAATTCTTGCATCAACATGGCTGGGAGCGGTTCACTGTTATCGGCAATCCATTGAAATAACACTTTCATTTTGGCATGCCCTCTAGGAAAGCTCATGCCAAACTCAAGTAAGATTGCCCCAATGCGTGACATACATGCTGTCCGCTCTTTGATATAACTAGACCGAACACGCTGAATAACACTAATGACTTGTGAGGTTTCTGTTTTTACACCAACAAAGCGCATCGACGGCCTTGTGCATGCTTCAGCTATCGCATCAGCATCAGCATCAATATAATCATTTTTATTTGTTTTAACGTAAGGTTTAACATATTGGGGAGGGATGAGTTTAACCTCATGACCGAGTGCTTGGCATTTTCTTGCCAACCAGTGGGAGCCACCGCATGACTCC
>NZ_BMQV01000112.1 GCF_014648295.1 Shewanella saliphila | reverse complement strand
TGGGTGATGAGATGGACGCTCCCTAATACGGCGTCAATGCGCCAAACTGATGTTGAACCATACAGTTACTTAAGGAGCGTCCACCATGAAAGTTACCACTATTGCGATTGATTTGGCAAAAAATGTTTTCCAAGTTTTAGGAATGGATAGCCATGCAAAGCAAGTCTTCAATAAACGTTTCAATCGCACTCAGCTGATTGAGTTTATGTTGCAACAACCCCATTGCGATGTGGTCTTTGAGGCTTGTTATTCATCCCATTACTGGGGACGAAAATGTCTTGCTATGGGGCATAACGTTAAGCTCATTCCAGCACAACATGTCACCCCGTTCGTGCGAGGCAGTAAAAATGACAACAATGACACAATGGCGATTTTTGAAGCCAGCTTTAGGCCAAACATTCGTTTTGTGCCAGTGAAAACCGAAGAGCAGCAAGAAATATTGATGTTACACCGAGTCAGAGAACGTTTAGTGAAGGAGAAAACTGCCTGCACTAATCAAATTCGGGGTGTATTAGTCGATTTTGGGATTTGCTTTGCCCAAGGCTATAATGCATTTGAAGTGGCTATGTGGGACATCATTAACGATGCGTCACAACGTCCGATTATTAAACTGATGGCTAATGACTTCTGGGACGAATATCAAAGTGTTAATACACGTTTAAACAGAATTAATACC
>NZ_BMQV01000110.1 GCF_014648295.1 Shewanella saliphila | reverse complement strand
AACATGGCCATATATGGACGCTCCCGGTGAGTCAAGACAATACTCTGCTCACCGAAGGCTTTTTGGCCTTAGTTTTCTGTACAACATTCTCACTCTTATCGTTGCTTTCGATGCGCTCATTTACCGCTAGAAGCGGTTGTACTGCCATATATACGGGCTTAACAGCCAAGCTGCGCCCCTAATGAAATCCGTACCACTGCGCCGGTCAATTGAAACACCCATGCGGATTAGGTTTTTCCTATCCTTGGCCTATTCGGGCTAGCACTGGTTGGACTGAGCCATTTCTTCATCAATAACAACAACCCTGGTGAGTATTTAATGCGCTATCTCGCGGCTCTTATCACCCACTCGGGTTAACTACCCTTGGCCAGACCGAGCTCTGCAAGATAGCGACAACGGGGTTAACAAGTACCATGGTTTACACCTTGATTTGCTGCATATTGCGGAGCATAAGGCACTTGCTTTTGTAATAAAATCCATATCAGTCTGGCGAGTCTATGAGCCGTGGCAACCACTGTACTGCAGATGCTTTTTCGGCTTCTTAACTGTGTTATCCAGAGGTTTAAATCATCTTGTTTTTTACTTGCATGGCTGACGACGGTTCTAGCACCATGAATAAGCTGTTTGCGTAAATATCCGTTGCCTCGCTTGGTGATATTGCCATTGACACTTCGATGGCCAGAGGCAAATTGCTTTGGGGTTAACCCCAGCCACACACCCAGTTCTTTAGCAG
>NZ_BMQV01000109.1 GCF_014648295.1 Shewanella saliphila | reverse complement strand
CTCTAAAGAGCCGTTCGAGACTAGGACGTTGATAGGCATGGTGTGTAAGCGTTGTGAGGCGTTGAGCTAACATGTACTAATGACTCGTGAGGCTTAACCATACAACCCAGATGGGTTTTACTGATACTTAGTATTAGAATAGAGCACTTAAATAGTGTGATAACTCAACAAAGCGAGTCTGAAAGACGACTGCATCAGTTTTCCGAATTATTATTTAATGCTAATGATAGCGTTAGATAAAGGAGCAATTTATCAAATACATCCATGTATTTGACCCTAACGGGCCGCACTAAAGTGCGTTAAAAATTTGTTCCGTACAATTTTTTGTCTGGAAACCATAGAGCTTCATTTCCAGACGCCAAATACACGAAAAAAGCCCTAGCAGAAAACGCTAGGGATTTTTTCGTATATACGCTTCGCGAAAGAACTAAACTCGATGTCGCCCCGCCGCTGAGCGGGTTCCCCGGCTCCAAAGGCCGTTATATTGCTCCTGCAATAAGGGCATTTCCACCATCCCTGACGGTCACCGCTTTTCCGCGAAAAGTGTCTGCTGAATACTTTGTATTCAAAACGCATTCACTTTTCCCCCATGTGAGAGTAGGTCATTTCCAGACGCCTAATAAGTATGAAAGCTCGTTGTTAACGCAACGGGCTTTTTTACGTCTGTTGTTTTTACGTTTGAAGTTTATACCAATCCGCATTAGACTTTGCCCATATTAGCCCAGTCTCGTGTACACAAACTTTTTACCCTATCCTTGCACTGAATAAATATATTCCAGGCTTTACAACACTGCTCCACGATATCGTTATA
>NZ_BMQV01000108.1 GCF_014648295.1 Shewanella saliphila | reverse complement strand
CTAAGCTTGTTTAATATCGCTTCTTTAAATTGAACTGAATGCCTTTGATAATTCACTTGCTTTAACTTACCGCGCCCTGTTTATTTGTAAATTAATTGAGGCGACAACTATCCTGACACAGGGGGGAACGACGGAGTAGTGAGCGTCATCTGAATACGAACAAGCAAATGACGTGGTAGTTGACAGTGTTTGATGTTGCTCTATGCCGTCATCCTCGAATGCTTTTATTGAGGATCCAGGTGTTTCTTAGATTCTAGAAGGACGAAGTCCGCTCTCTGGCGAGCTTGCGAGTTCCTAGAACCTAGGTGCTAGGGCCTAAAACCCTAAAAGCCAACACCTGGATTCCGGCTTAACAGCATTGCCGGAACGACGGAGTAGTGGGCGGTGTTTGAATACGAACAAGCAAATGACGTGGTAGTTGACGGTGTTTGATGTTGCTCTATGCCGTCATCCTCGAATGCTTTTATTGAGGATCCAGGTGTTTCTTAGATTCTAGAAGGATGAAGTCCGCTCTCTGGCGAGCTTGCGAGTTCCTAGAACCTAGGACCTAAACCCCTAAAAACCAACACCTGGATTCTAATGCCGATCGTTTAAGCGACTTGAACGATCTTTTCTAGGCTTCATAATCGGTCTTAGATTTATTTCTGAGGCCGATTTTTTTATGTCTGAATTTTCTCTAGAGTTACAAGCGACTGCTGATGTGGTCAAGTAAATCTGTACACAAACAAGAGTTGCGTTTTAAGCAGCACTTTCAGCTGCTGTTGGGGTCATATAATTATTATAACTATGCCCGCGTTTTGTATTGTAGTGCTTCAATATAT
>NZ_BMQV01000107.1 GCF_014648295.1 Shewanella saliphila | reverse complement strand
CTTCTTTGACGATATAATCAAGTGTTTGTGTCTGGCAATGCAGCGCATCAAATGTCAGTAACTCAGACTTCAAATCAAGACACGTCAGTAATTCTTGAACGAGTTTGAGTTCACTCTTTTTGCTTGTACCTGATTTAGCGCTGAAGACTAAACCAGAGCCGGTATCATATGCAGTGACCATATGTAATGCAGCGCTCGAGGCTGATGCTTTGGCACCTTTAAGCACTTTCCCATCAATCGCAATAGAAGAAAGTCCTGTGCTAAGCCGATGCTCGTTGACCCAACTCAACAAGGCATCTAGCAAGGATTGTTTTGACACTCCTCTGAAGATTCGACCAATGCTCTGCTGGCTGGGAATACCATTAGCGAAGGGGCGATGTTGACGAAGCCACATCAGTTTTAATGTCCCGAACTCGTGGCAATCGGCCCAACTTTGCGCACCTGATATCACTGCGCTCAGGACGAGGAAGCAGATATCAATGACATCGTGTTCTTGATTTATATGGGAACGGCAATCAGTAATCTTATCGAGATGTTTAAGCATATTAAGTATAAAGGCAAAGAAAAAGAGCGCTATTTGATCACACTGGCGAGATCAATCAAGCTATTTTTTATCTCTTTGTTTTTAAAAAGAATGCATGAAAAGCGATCGAGTATGATCAGCCCCTGTTGTATTGGCTACCATAAAAGCCATACCTAGCGCCGCACCCAGGGCCACCGCATGAGTGTTTGATTTTTAACCTAACTACTAAACCCAACCTTTAATACTGCTTCAAGCATCGATGGATTCATCATGCATCGCTTTTGTTTTCCAACAATGCTTATCTTCGTCGGCTCTGCTCGTAACATATTCAAACT
>NZ_BMQV01000106.1 GCF_014648295.1 Shewanella saliphila | reverse complement strand
CAAGATGTGACGGCTTACATGAAATATTACAACTTGGAGCGACTTCATTCAGCTAATGGTGATCTGTCACCGGTAGAGTTTGAAAATTCTCAATTAAAAGTGTCCAGTTTGGCTTGACCAGTACAACAAAACGATTAACGTAAGTAAAGGTTCATTAAATATTACGGTTACGGCTACGGGGACATTACAACCGGTCAATCAAGTTGAAGTAGGATCTGAAATTTCTGGAACCATTAAAACGGTATTAGTCGATTTCAATGATTATGTAGAAAAAGACCAGATACTTGCTCGCATGAACACCGATCAATTAGAAGCTAAAGTTAGCCAAGCAAGGGCATCACTTGATTCAGCAAAAGCTCAAGTTAAGCAAATAGAAGCCACCATTGTAGAAACTCAAAAAGCCTTAACTCGTTATCGTCAATTAGTTAAAAAAGACTTGTATTCAGTACAAGAATTAGACGTTTCGCAAGCATCATATGACCGAGCGGTCGCTAACCTTGCCAGTGCTAAAGCGTTAGTCGCTCAATCACAAGCAGCACTGGATGCTGAATTAACCACTTTGGCAAAAGCGACCATACATTCTCCCATTGATGACATAGTATTAATTCGTGATGTTGAGCCTGGGCAAACTATGGCCGCGTCGTTCCAAACCCCTGTGATGTTTACTCTCGCCGAAAACCTCACTCAAATGGAATTGCATGTCGATGTAGATGAAGCTGATGTAGGTCAAATTAACGTAGGGCAAAAAGCATTATTTACAGTAGATGCTTAAGCAAACAGAAACTTTCCTGCAACGATAACCGACGTGCATTTTGCCTCGCAAACAATAGACGGCGTGGTGACATATGAAACCGTTTGGTAATCTCCCCATTTTTAACTGAGATCAAAAGTAGATATTTAGGCCACTAGTGCCAGTTTTTGCTTTGGTGGGACACCACCAATTGCTGTATTGGGTCTTTCATTGTTATAAAACCATAGCCATT
>NZ_BMQV01000105.1 GCF_014648295.1 Shewanella saliphila | reverse complement strand
AACCTGAGCTTCGGATAAGAAATTAGCTCCCCAAAGGAACTAAATGCTCGTTCCTTGATCCGATCATTCGACCAAGAGTGATTAGAAAAAGGAACGAGCATGAATAAATTAGTTGAAACCTACTGTGATGTCGATGATTTCTGTCACTTATTTATCCCACATTGGCAGCGCATACTGCTTGAAAATGGTGAAATGAAGCGCAATAGAGCTTGTCGCCTTTCTCCTGCAGAAGTGATGACCATTATTATTCATTTCCATCAATCACATTACCGAGATTTCAAAAATTACTATCTGAACTATGTTTGTCGCCAGCTAAAGCCCTATTTTCCTGAGTTGCTAAGCTACACGCGTTTCCTTGCATTAATGCCTAGCGTCGTTGTGCCCATGTGTAGCTATCTGACTTCAAAGCTTGGAAAGCCAACTGGAATTCAGTTTGTCGACTCCACTAAAATTGAAGTCTGTCATATCATTCGAGCGAAGCGAAATAAGGTTTTTGAAGGCATTGCCGAACACGGCAAGGGAACCATGGGGTGGTCGTTTGGATTTAAACTGCATCTTATTATCAATCACTTGGGTGAAATTGTAGCGTTAAAACTGACGAAAGGTAATGTGGATGACAGGCAGCCTGTAAGTGAAATGGCTGAGTACCTTTTCGGTAAGCTTTATGGCGATAAAGGCTACATTAGCCAAGCTCTAACGGGTGAGCTTTTGGAAAAGGGCGTTGAATTAATCACCACCGTTCGTAAGAACATGAAGAAAAAGTTTATTTCTTTATGGGATAGAGCCATGTTAAAAAAGCGATTCATCATTGAAACAGTAAATGACCAATTGAAAAATATTTCCTATATAGAACACTCAAGACACCGCAGCGCGCATGGGTTCATGCTTAATCTACTTGGTGGATTGATTGCATATTGTTTAAAAGACGAGAAGCCATCATTAAATCTAACAGCTCAAGAACTTGAGCTGTTAGATAGCACTAATATCGTGTTTGCTTAACCAGATCTGAGGTT
>NZ_BMQV01000104.1 GCF_014648295.1 Shewanella saliphila | reverse complement strand
TATAACTATGCCCGCGTTTTGTATTGTAGTGCTTCAATATATACTTCAGTACATCTTGCTCTGCTTCATCAAAATTATTGTAACCATGCTTAGGCATCCATTCCGTTTTGAAGCTTCTAAAAAATCGTTCCATTACTGCATTGTCCCAACAATTTCCTCGTCGGCTCATACTTTGAGTGATGTTATATTTCCAGAGCATCTGTCGATATTGAAGACTACTGTAATGACAACCCTGGTCTGAGTGAAATACCACGTTTATTGGCCGTCCACGACTTTCAAATGCCATCCTTAATGCGGCACAGGTTAAATCTGTATTCGGGCTATCCGAGCAAGCCCAACCCACTATTTTTCTGGCATATAAATCCATGACCACAGCTAAGTAGAGCCATTGGGTTCCAGACCACACATAGGTTACATCACCACACCAAACCTGGTTTATCTTTTCTACATTAAACTGACGCTTTAACAAATTAGGGGCTATTTTTGAGTCTTCACTGGCGACAGAATAGCGATGTTTTCTGGGCTGGCTACTAATGAGCCCAGCATCTTTCATTAGGCTCGCCGCTTGATAGCGACCCACATTTTCACCTGACTGATTTAGCTGGCCAGCTATTGTTCTCGCGCCTGCTGCACCTCGGCTATCACTGTGTATTGAGATGGCCTTTTGGCGTAATCTTGCTCGTTCAGGTTTCACTAAACCACGATGTTTAAGGTGATAGTGATAGCTACTACGGGGCACTTCAAATAAACAGCAAAGCTGTTTAACGATGTTCTGCTCTCTTGATAACGATTCAATTAATGCTATCGTTTGATGCTGTCTTGCATTAAGAGAGCGGTAGCCTTTTTTAGAATGTCTTTCTCCCATTCAATCTTCTTTATTTTGGCTTCGAGCTCTTGAATGCGTTGTTGTTCTGGGGTAATGGCATTTCCTGATGGTGTAATACCTTCAAATTCTTGCCTGAGTTGAGTCACCCAACGCCTTATTGCTGTCGGACCCACACCTGTGGCCTCACAAGCT
>NZ_BMQV01000103.1 GCF_014648295.1 Shewanella saliphila | reverse complement strand
CAAGATGTGACGGCTTACATGAAATATTACAACTTGGAGCGACTTCATTCAGCTAATGGTGATCTGTCACCGGTAGAGTTTGAAAATTCTCAATTAAAAGTGTCCAGTTTGGCTTGACCAGTACAATTTAACACGAGATATCATCTCTGATTTTAAACAAGAATAAGCCTTAACTCTTTACCTCATTGTGGGCGAATAACCATAAAAAAAGCCAAAACAAAGATAAAACGCTTAGGCGTAGTAGACTCAGGCATTAGCAATTAGGTTGGTTGGCCATGATTAACCTTCATTACTAACTTTGATGCCAAACCGAGTTAATTTTTTGATTTTAAAAATGTACAAATTCAACTCTGAACTTGAGACCGTTGAAGACTCTTTACAAAAGAAT
Organism: Shewanella saliphila; assembly: GCF_014648295.1. Classification (GTDB taxonomy): domain Bacteria; phylum Pseudomonadota; class Gammaproteobacteria; order Enterobacterales; family Shewanellaceae; genus Shewanella; species Shewanella saliphila. The sequence goes on along the minus strand of NZ_BMQV01000103.1, from coordinate 705 downwards.
ACGTGAGCCCAGACATAGCCTTTCACGCACATCTGACCCATATGGATATGGGAAATGTCACAATGATGTAGGGAACATTATTGACCATGTGCTTCAAGGCATTCAGGCATCCTGCCTATCAGAGCTAGCTTTAGAGGGGAAGGAACGCCCCATCTGAAGCGTTAGCATTTTCATTCTTTACCATAAAGAGGTGGCCGAAGAACACTCAGACGAAGTTAAAAGCTGGATTTGACCACGTCGCGAAATTATCGCAGCTATTGTTTAGTAAAGAATGATAATTTTGATGTGGCGGCTGGGCCAATTCTTTTATAAAGAGTAAAGAGGGAACAGCCGTTGGTTTCCTCTTGGTCTGGTGTGGGCGAAGCGCCACGACGTTAGTGGCCGCAGGCCATGAGTGCAAAATAAAAAACAAACACCTGGATCCCGGCTCAAAAGCATTGCCGGGAAGACGGGTTTAATGCAGACGAATTTTATGAAGACGAGTTTAATGCTGACGAATATTAGGAAAACGGGTTTAATGAAGTTGGATTTAACTAAGTCGAATTGAATGGAATTGAATGGAATCAAAGTGACATTAGTTGTATTAGTCTCGACTTGATCTGACATTCAACTTGAAAAAGTGAGAGTTACCCGTTTTGATAAAGGTGTCGAATCTTTTAATCAAAACCAAAAAGGTAACTCTCATGTTTCATACTAACAATCCAA
>NZ_BMQV01000102.1 GCF_014648295.1 Shewanella saliphila | reverse complement strand
GAAAACTAACCATTGATGAAAACGAGTAAGGCGGGACACGTGACATCCTGTTTGAATATGGGGGGACCATCCTCCAAGGCTAAATACTCCTGACTGACCGATAGTGAACCAGTACCGTGAGGGAAAGGCGAAAAGAACCCCTGTGAGGGGAGTGAAATAGAACCTGAAACCGTATACGTACAAGCAGTGGGAGCGGTTCTTGAGACCGTGACTGCGTACCTTTTGTATAATGGGTCAGCGACTTACATTTTGTAGCGAGGTTAAGCGAATAGCGGAGCCGTAGGGAAACCGAGTGTTAACTGCGCGTTTAGTTGCAAGGTGTAGACCCGAAACCCGGTGATCTAGCCATGGGCAGGTTGAAGGTTGAGTAACATCAACTGGAGGACCGAACCGACTTATGTTGAAAAATGAGCGGATGACTTGTGGCTGGGGGTGAAAGGCCAATCAAACCGGGAGATATCTGGTTCTCCTCGAAAGCTATTTAGGTAGCGCCTCGTACGAACACCATTGGGGGTAGAGCACTGTTAAGGCTAGGGGGTCATCCCGACTTACCAACCCTTTGCAAACTCCGAATACCAATGAGTGCTATACGGGAGACAGACGGCGGGTGCTAACGTCCGTCGTCAAAAGGGAAACAACCCAGACCGTCAGCTAAGGTCCCAAAGTGTATGTTAAGTGGGAAACGATGTGGGAAGGCTTAGACAGCTAGGATGTTGGCTTAGAAGCAGCCATCATTTAAAGAAAGCGTAATAGCTCACTAGTCGAGTCGGCCTGCGCGGAAGATGTAACGGGGCTAAACATACCACCGAAGCTACGGGTGCATTTCATTAGAGATGCGCGGTAGAGGAGCGTTCTGTAAGCGGTTGAAGGTGAAGGGGTAACCCACACTGGACGTATCAGAAGTGCGAATGCTGACATGAGTAACGATAAAGGGAGTGAAAAACTCCCTCGCCGAAAGACCAAGGGTTCCTGTCCAACGTTAATCGGGGCAGGGTGAGTCGACCCCTAAGGTGAGGCCGAAAGGCGTAATCGATGGGAAACAGATTAATATTTCTGTACTTCTGCTAACTGCGATGGAGAGACGGAGAAGGCTAGGCTAGCGCGGCGTTGGTAGTCCGCGTTTAAGGTGGTAGGCTGATTTCTTAGGCAAATCCG
>NZ_BMQV01000101.1 GCF_014648295.1 Shewanella saliphila | reverse complement strand
CAAGATGTGACGGCTTACATGAAATATTACAACTTGGAGCGACTTCATTCAGCTAATGGTGATCTGTCACCGGTAGAGTTTGAAAATTCTCAATTAAAAGTGTCCAGTTTGGCTTGACCAGTACAGTGTACCAGTTTGTGTCTCACCAGCGCAGCAAGAATAAAAGAATACCTTAGCAGCCCCCTCTTTGCTTAACCTCGAATCACATGAGTTGAATACAACAAACAACTACGATGTTAAAGTAGCGGGTATTACTCAATGTTAATGATATTGCTCACAACATTAGCGGCCAAACCCTTGATACAATAGCCTTTCGAGCCATGTCATGTGTGACACTTCATTTGGATTTGAGTAATGAAAACAAGTAAACGAATCAGGTGTCAGAACTGTAAAAAACAATTCACTACCAACAGATTAACAACAAAAACTTGCTCTTCAGCGTGCAGGAAAGCTTTACAGCGGAAATCAGCTAAAGCAACTCAACATATATGTAAGGGTTACCTAAATACTCCCTGTCCAGAACAGAAGACCACAAAAGCAGAACGGTGTCGTAACTGTAAACGTATACAAGGAAGAATGACGGGCTTCTTTAATACCTCCTTTGGTGCAAGACTAGCTAACGATTTAAGAAAAAGAGCCGGTAGTGTAGAGCTCATAGATGGCATGAATGGCTTAGAGGCGTATTACGAACGTCACAAGTTAGTTGCTAAGGCAAACCCCATTGTGAATGGTAAGTCAAAGAAAGACTTTCATGTGGCACATAAAGTTGCCCTAAATGACAGCGGAGGGCGTAAAGGGTTGTATTCAAAAAGCAACCTAATAGTCGTGCCAGCAAGACTGAATCAAAGCTTTGGAAATCAGGCTATATTTATCAACGCTGAACCCGGCGAACACTTTCTATGGACTAAAGACTTACAGAAAAAATTCAAGGTCGACGAATCCACTTCACATGATGAATTAAGAAATCTACTCATTAGCTTCTTAGGTCACGAATTCATCGAGTGGGTGGATGATAAAAACCTCTCAAGAAGAAAGCCAAAGGGGGAGAGCATTAACTAACCTGAGCTTCGGATAAGAAATTAGCTCCCCAAAGGAACTAAATGCTCGTTCCTTGATCCGATCATTCGACCAAGAGTGATTAGAAAAAGGAACGAGCATGAATAAATTAGTTGAAAC
>NZ_BMQV01000100.1 GCF_014648295.1 Shewanella saliphila | reverse complement strand
TACTTGGTGGATTGATTGCATATTGTTTAAAAGACGAGAAGCCATCATTAAATCTAACAGCTCAAGAACTTGAGCTGTTAGATAGCACTAATATCGTGTTTGCTTAACCAGATCTGAGGTTAACTACAAAGGAATGAGCTCTCCTGAGGTAGCTCAATATCAAGCTAGTAAAGCTGAACAACTGTATCTGAAAGAGGAGACCATTCGCATCATTCCTAGAGAAGAGCTACCTAAAGAAGCAGCTTTAGATGAGGATGAAGATTGGTATATTGATAAATCAGACTTTCATTTCGCTAATGAAGAAGAAAAAGCTGCAGAGAAAAATTACTACGAACTGACAGGACTCGAATTCTGGTATGGCTCGTTTATGTGTGATACCTACGGGCTCGCTGATGAGGAGCCAGAAGATACCTCAAGCGAACCTCTTAACGACTCGTGGGCATGGGCTAACTCCGAGCTTTAGCTTTAACCCTCTGAACAGTAGATGGGTTACAGCCAATTTCCAAAGCGACCTTACGAACAGACATCCCGCTATCAAGTAGCTTTTTAATCTGGTCATGATTAGCGGTATTAGCCTTTCTACCTTTGTACTTACCAGCAGCTTTAGCTTTCACAATGCCTTCACGTTGACGCTCAAGAATTGTAGCTCTCTCAAATTGAGCCACAGCACCAAGCATATTCAAAAGTAAGTCATTCATAGGGTTAGCATCACCACTGAAAACCAAACTTTCCTTATGAAAATGAACAGCTACACCTTTTGTATTGAGCTGGCTTATCAAGCCTTGCAGGTCAACCAGAGAACGCGCTAGCCGGTCAATGCTGTGCACATGGATACAATCACCCTCTCTCGCATAATCAAGCATAGCAAGCAGCTCAGGACGCTCAGTAGTCGCCCCGGACAACTTATCGGTAAAAGTCTTATCCAATGCCACACCACAATCACTTAATTGTCGTTCGGTATTCTGGTCTAAAGAAGAAACTCTAACGTAGGCAATGTTTTGCATTTGACACCAGCTGTATGCTTTTGACTCTAGATACTCACATGCTACCGTATGCTTTTGATTAAATCAACTTTAATGCACACAGAATACGTATGGATTCAACTGTATGGTTTTAGGTATACCCAAAAAAACACTGGCTCAAACGAAAGAACCACCACCCCCCCCCCCCCCAAGTTAACAGTAAATCGTT
>NZ_BMQV01000099.1 GCF_014648295.1 Shewanella saliphila | reverse complement strand
GGTAATCTCCCCATTTTTAACTGAGATCAAAAGTAGATATTTAGGCCACTAGTGCCAGTTTTTGCTTTGGTGGGACACCACCAATTGCTGTATTGGGTCTTTCATTGTTATAAAACCATAGCCATTGTGTCGCATGTTCCTGTACCTCGGCAATACTATTCCAAAGATATTGGCTCAGCCATTCGTATCGCACAGTCCGATTATAGCGTTCTACATAAGCATTCTGCTGTGGATTGCCAGGCTGAATAAATTTCAGTTCTACATCGTGTTTTTCAGCCCATGCAGCCAGCACCGCACTGATGTACTCTGGACCGTTATCACTGCGTATTTGTTTCGGTTTTCCACGCCATTCGATGATTTGCTCCAAGGTTCTGACCACACGCTCTGCTGGTAAGGAGAAGTCGACCTCTATCGCCAAGCCTTCACGGTTGTAATCATCAATCACGTTCAATAACCTAATGCTGCGACCATCTTCAAGTTGGTCATGCATAAAGTCCATAGACCAACATTCATTGATTGCCTCAGGCACCGCCAATGCGTCCGGTTTATCACGCTTCAAGCGTTTCTTCGGCTTAATCCGTAGGTTTAGCTCCAATTCACGGTAAATTCTATACACTCGCTTATGGTTCCATCGGTAGCGTTTCACGTTACGTAAAAAGTAATAACACAGCCCAAATCCCCAACTTCTATGGGTCGATGTTAGTCGCTGTAACCAATCAGCAATCACAGCGTTTTCACCGCTGAGTTTTGCCTGATAGCGATAACAGCTCTCACTGAGTCCAAACAAGGCACAGGCAAATGCGATTGGAATGGCTTTATCATGCACCGCCTTTTGCGCCAGCTCCCGCCGCCGCGACGGCTTTACCACTTTTTTTCGATGGCCTCTTTGAGTATTTCGGCTTTTAGACGCTCTTCGGCATACATTTTTTTGAGTCGTGAATTTTCAGCCTCTAACTCTTTCAATCGCGCCATCATAGAGGCGTCCATGCCGCCAAATTTGGCCCGCCACTTGTAGAAGGTAGCCGAGCTCATGCCGTGCTCACGGCACAGCCCCGGAACTGGGGTGCCAGCTTCGGCTTGCTTGAGGATAGCCAAGATTTGGCTGTCGCTAAATTTTGATGTTTTCATGCAGAATCTCCCTGCGTATATAGTACGAGAAAATTCTACTTTTGAAATCAGCTTTTTTTAGGGGGGATTACC
>NZ_BMQV01000098.1 GCF_014648295.1 Shewanella saliphila | reverse complement strand
TGTACTAGCTCAGACTTGATCTGACAGTTACCCATTTTTAATGGTGCCTGTCAGTTTAGATTTGAGCTAAATTTTTCTCAGCCCAAATTCGTTTCCCATCAAGCAATGTTTCAAGCGGAGTTCTTCCGCAACACATTTTGCCTTGATGAGTTCGATCATTGTTGTAGTAATTCATCCATTCGTCTAGATCTTTTTGCAGCACCTCTAAATTGTCATATAACTTTTTGCGGAAAGTGACTTGATAGAACTCATTTAAAATTGTCTTATGAAATCGCTCACAAATGCCATTGGTCTGAGGTGACATTGCCTTTGTTTTTGTATGATCGATATCATTAATTGCCAGATATAACTGGTAATCATGATGCTCCACTCGACCACAGTATTCTGTTCCTCTATCCGTTAATATTCGAAGCATTGGAAGCTCGTGGTGCTCGAAATAAGGCAGGACTTTATCGTTAAGTACATCGGCCGCTGTGATTGGTGTTTTAGTCGTGTAAAGCTTGGCAAATGCTACCTTGCTGTAAGTATCAACAAAGGTTTGTTGGTATATCCTACCGACACCTTTTAAATTGCCAACATAGAAGGTGTCTTGAGAACCAAGATACCCAGGATGATGGGTTTCTATCTCACCACACGCTTCATCATCATGCTTTTTCTTTTCAAGAGCTGCAACTTGCGCATCAGTGAGTATGATCCCATCATTAGCGACCTTATCTTCTAAAGCTTTGAGCCGTTTCTTAAAATTCTCTAGGCTATGACGAAGCCAAATAGAGCGAACACCACTGCCCGATACAAAAACACCAAGCTTGCGTAGTTCATTACTGGTTCTATGCTGGCCATGAGCAGGGAAGTCGATAGCATATTTAATTACTGACTGTTCGGTTGCTTCATCAACTCGGTTTTTTAGATTGGGTGTTCTGCGTGTTCTTTCGATTAAAGCGTCAATACCACCATCCTCAACAAGCTCTTGATAGCGATAAAATGTGTCTCTAGAGACACCCATAACTTTACATGCACGAGATACGTTACCTAGCTCTTCAGCTAAATTGAGTAAACCTGCTTTGTGTTTAATGATTGGATTGTTAGTATGAAACATGAGAGTTACCTTTTTGGTTTTGATTAAAAGATTCGACACCTTTATCAAAACGGGTAACTCTCACTTTTTCAAGTTGAATGTCAGATCAAGTCGAGACTAATACA
>NZ_BMQV01000097.1 GCF_014648295.1 Shewanella saliphila | reverse complement strand
GTAAACGTCTAGCGAACGGCACCTAGCAATTTATCTTTGCTTGATATTCCACGGCAATAATGACTCAACCTCGGATGAGGTCTCTGCCAAGCCTTGCAGGCACTTGGCGATATACTCATGCACGATAAGGTTATTGGCCTTGGCGGTTTCGATGAGGCTATAAAGAATTGCACTGGCGCGAGCGCCTCGCGGCGTATTTGAAAATAGCCACGCCTTGCGACCTATCACAAACGGTTTTATCGCCCGTTCGGCGCGGTTGTTGTCGATAGTTAATCGGCCATCATCTAAGTAACGCCTGAACTTTTCAAATTGATTCAGCGCATAAAGGATGGCTTTACCCAATGCCATTTTCGGGGGGATTTTATCTTGATGCTGTAACAGCCATTGATAGAGTTCATCTACGATAATTTTAGATTTCTGCTGGCGTATCGCATATTTATCTTCAGCAGATTTACCTTTGATTTGTTGCTCTATGCCGTAAAGTTTGCCGATAAGCTTCAATGCCACATCAGCTTTGCCCGCTTTCTTGTTATTGCCTTTGGCCTCGATAAATTTACGACGAATATGCGCCAAACAAGCGACCAAAGTCGCGTCAGTTTGCGCGTAGGCTTGATAACCGTCTACTTGCAGATACCCAGAAAATCCCGCTAGAAAATCCACGGCACACTGGCCAGCTCGGCTGTTATGATAGTCATAGAGCACGATGTTAGTGTTGCCCTTAGGCGCATCATCACCACAGCAGTACAACCACATGTAGCTTGTCAGTTTATCCGCTTTTAACACCTTAAGCGGGGTCTCATCAGCATGGATAACATCTTGCTCCAGTAAACTGACTTTAAGGCGTTGATATAAAGGCTCAAGTAAGTCGGCACAACGTATCATCCAACTCGACATGGTCTTACGATTGAGCGTAACCCCAATATCCGCAAACAAGGTTTCTTGGCGGTATAAAGGCAGACCAAACTGATATTTACAGGTGATTATATGGCTGAGTAAACTCGGTGTCGCCATGCTTTTGGGGATTGGAGTTGCTGGCATTGATGCGGTTTTTATCGCAACCTCAATGCCTTGTTGCTCACATTGACGGCAAGCATATTTTGGTCGAATCGTTTTAATGACCTTGATGTGCGCAGGGACGAATTCCAATGTCTCGCTATCACTTTGCCCCATTTGATGCAGCGGCCCTTGGCAGCAGTCGCAGTACTTGTTGTCTTCATCAATATCAACGATGACTTCTACTCGAGGAAGCTCAGCAGGTAATGGCTGACGCTTAGGTTGGCTTGATGATTTATCGAAAGTAGGCG
>NZ_BMQV01000096.1 GCF_014648295.1 Shewanella saliphila | reverse complement strand
ACCTTCAAAGGGAAGCATACCAGCTAAACAAAAACGAGCCTGGATGAAAACAACATACTTAGAAGCAGTATTAAATGCCGGATTCAGTGATGTGGCTAATTAATAAACACTCATGCGGTTGCCCTGGAGCTATATCCAAAAACGATCAATGATATGCGTTTTAATCGTAAAAAAGCGAATGTTCGGGACATTCATGTTTTGTTATCTTGTTTCTGCTCTTGCTACCATAATGACAACGATCTTAGTCTTCAAAGAGGGCGTTTTAAACTAATAAACAAAGAACCAATAGTTGTCTTTGAAGATGTTTTGGCTTCACAAGGCTACTCATTAGATGTTAAGTTTCTAATTGAGCATGCCGGAAAAAGTGTCGCTTAAGAAAGCATTTAAGAGTGATTCCAACGCTTGGCACTTTTAACTCCATCGTTTGGTTTTGTGTTTACGGTAGGGGGGGATGGTTAAGGGTGTAGTAGTGTTGAACAGACCTTAATGCGGCGTTAGTTTCCACTGGAGGGGGAGGAATGGGACCACAAAAAGTATCGGAATATCAGAAAAGCATAAAATTTGAGTTCATTCGAGCACAGATGGCTTTTGACGAGTTTTCTCCCTTGCAAAAAGAAAGTACGCTTATTTATCCGCACCGGTATCAACTCAGGCCAACATCAGCATCGTAACAAAGCTTAAATATTTTGATGCTTATGCAAGGTGGTGTGGCCATGTGTACGAAGTAATAAAAGCTCAAGCTATCATTAATGAATCAATACCAGTTTATGCAGATTCAAATGCACCGACATTCGATGTTGAACTCCAAAAAGAGGTGAAGACTCTTATATCTACTGCTGTTGAGCAACCTGGAGTTATTCACCCGTCGCTTAAACCTGACTTTTCAGCTGATTTGCGAAAAGTCAGAAATAAATGCTCCTTTCATTGCACTAACAATAGGGTCAAAACAAACCTTTTGAAGGATTTCATGAAAGAGCACCATCAAGAGATATATTTTATATTCCAACAAATGGCGGTTAAATCCGAATTGCTAGGATTAGAAAGCTTAAATGACTTCGGTGCAATAGAAGAATTTTATGATTTCAATTATGGTGTAGGTGAAAACTAACACATATGGATCACCCGCCAGCCAATAGGCGAGCTTTTATTTTAAGGAGGAATATTTGACTGTTTTGCTGTCGAATTAAAATCGTTCGAAGACAGAATTGTGAAGCATATTAACTAAATTGCAGTTACACAGAATCTGTTACACCCTCTCAATTGTACTAGCTCAGACTTGATCTGACAGTTACCCATTTTTAATGGTGCCTGTCAGTTTAGATTTGAGCTAAATTTTTCTCAGCCCAAATTCGTTTCCCATCAAGCAATGTTTCAAGCGGAGTTCTTC
>NZ_BMQV01000095.1 GCF_014648295.1 Shewanella saliphila | reverse complement strand
AAACGGAAAGCGATTAATCCTACCGAAAAAAAGAAAGCGGAAACCATTTCCAAGACAAGTGCTATATAAAGCACCACGCTACCCCCATAAGAAAAGAGCCGCTCACTGTTAAGCGAGCGGCATTAGCTTAAAATAAGCAGGCCTTTTTATGTGTCACATTAGGTAAACGTTAGGGTAAATTGGTCACGGTGACGATAACGCACGAAAATACACCCTGATACAAGCCATTATTGTGCAATGATATTTTTGGCTACTGTAACAGCCCTTTTCGCTCAATTGCGACGCTTAACGATTGATGCAAATTTCCACTTACATTATTGCCAAACTGGGAGTATATTAATTCAGCAGATTCATGGATTTTGAATTGCGACCAATTACTTAGGTCACATTACGAGCAAGGACGACAATGACAAGTTTATCCTCCAGTTTATTATCAGTAGGCATTCTTCTTTCTAGTATGTTTGTCACCCTTGGGGTGATGTTTGTATTGCTGAAACACCGCGACAGCACGGTAAAGCTACCTGTCGACCGCGACCAACTTCAACGAATTCCGGCTTTTGGTTTACAGCAAGAGATACAAGACCTCCAAATCGATTTACTCGCCAGTATGCTAATGGGCGTATTGGTTGTGTGTCTGCCATTTGCTGTTAACAGTATTCAAGCACACATTACCGTCGGAAAATTCCCTTGGATGTTTGCCATAACCTCAATGATCGGATTATCTTATTGTGGTTATAAAACATGGAAAAACTTTTCCAAACTTACCAAATTACGCCTAGGCCACACCGCTGAAATTGCCACTGCCAATGAGTTAATCGGCTTACAAGCTTTGGGTTATCAAGTGTTTCACGACATACAAGCAGACGGCTTTAACATCGACCATTTAGCAATAGGTAAAAATGGCGTATTCGCCATCGAAACCAAAGGCCGCCACAAGCGGCATAAAGACCATAATCAAACTAATCAAAACGGCGGTAAAGGCTTCCAACTTTTTTATAAAGACGGACGCTTATGCTTTCCATCTTGGACTGAAACTAAGCCAATTGAACAAGCCACCCGACAGGCAACATGGGTTAGCCAATGGTTAACTAAAACCACAGGCCAGCCAGTGTTTTCCTGCCCAGTATTAGTCTTCCCCGGCTGGTATGTTACTAGCCAAACAAAACCACCGTTTCCGATTTTAAATCATAAGCAGTTGGTTAAAACCATACCCTCAGTCAGAGCCCAAGCACTCAGCCAACAGCAGGTTGATGCCCAGGGCGAGATCGTGAACGTTTTTCGAACAATTCGACGCACTATTTGACGTTAACATCTCGCTATGATCTTATACTCCCTTTTTTCGGGATCACACCATGCATATTGACCACTTCAAAGAGAATTTCCAAACAATAACAGACCAGCGTCAAGGGGCTAAAGTGACCTATTGCCTTTTTGAGGTACTGTTTGGTTCGCTATGTGCCGTTATCGCAGGCGCTAA
>NZ_BMQV01000094.1 GCF_014648295.1 Shewanella saliphila | reverse complement strand
GTTGTGTGAGTCTTTATTAAATATGAATAACTCAGGTGGAATAGTGACAATCACTTTTAAATATATGGGGAATGGTGTTATCAATTTAATTTCATGGAATTAGAAATCTATCAATTTGCAAATAAGAAAGCCATTATAGTGCAATTATAAGTGATAAATTCGCTCTAGTAACAATCAATATTTGTAGCGGCCGATAAATATTGGTCGTATTGAATCACCATTACTTCACATGTTTAGAATTTTCCATATTTTTCAAAACTGAAATCTATAGTGGTTCACTAAAACTGGCCACTGATATAGAATTTTCCCATATTTTTATTTATGCGAACAAGGCATACACTGATGGCATTCGTAACTCAGAAATGTCCAAAAGTGTGACAGGATAGCTTAGCAATAAGAAACTAAGCACAAATCAGTCGATCAAATTTTAGTAATACCACAGAGTCGGGAGTTGCTACTCTAATAGTGACGATTCAAAGAGAGGAATTGATGATGAAGAATACTAAACTCAATATATTGCTTTTAAAATGTGACGCAACGGCACCAGTTCCTGATGATTTAACTGCATGGCTTGATTCTCCTTCTGTCGGAAATGAAATTATTACTGGTCACGATGAGATATCTCTGAGTTCTGATGATGAATATCGTGCCGCTTTAAAGACAATCGAAGGATTGTTTGATGCAATACCTAATACCGCTGAATTGGAAGGTTTTTTATCTATTCTTGAAAATGACATGCAACAACACCCCGACAAATTAGTGCCGCTCACAGCAAGTATGCGTAGAAGTGCTGAAAGTTTAGTTGAAAGTGTAGAAATTGATTTTGGTGATCAGTTATTAGACGAGTTGTAGGTAATTGGGAGACTAGAAGTTATCTGAAAACCTAACTTTGTTCGCTCTTTGTAACGCAGAAATGTCCATTTCCGAGTTAAATAAACACATATCAGCTCCATCATAACCTTAGTTAATAATCTTATAAGTTTACTACTAATTATCACTGCTGCTATAGGTATAAATTAATGAGGCTCACTTTAAGCATTAGCACTAATCTAGTTGTACTTTATATTTGAGTCTGGCTGGTAGAATTTCATCAAACTCACAGTCAAGTGCATTAACGATTTTGTATAGAGTTTCCAGTTTGATGTTGACGCAACCTCTTTCCATTTTCCCGTAATTACCTCTTTCAATACCGACATATGCTGCAAATGCCTCTTGAGAATAGCCAGCATTAACTCTTAGGTATCTTAATTTCTCGCCAAATTCAATTACTAAATCACTCACCTATCAACACTCCAGGTAAAATGATTAGATTTTCATATTGAGGTACAAGCCACCACGCCCTATAATACCCATTCGAGATAAATTATTAACCTGAGCTTCGGATAAGAAATTAGCTCCCCAAAGGAACTAAATGCTCGTTCCTTGATCCGATCATTCGACCAAGAGTGATTAGAAAAAGGAACGAGCATGAATAAATTAGTTGAAACCTACTG
>NZ_BMQV01000093.1 GCF_014648295.1 Shewanella saliphila | reverse complement strand
GCATACGAGCATCTTTTTCTGACTTTGATAATTTAACGAGTTCAAAAGCTGTGTAGTTTTTCAAAGAATAAAATGATTTAGAAATGATGAGCACATTAGATCACAATTCAATGCGGATTGGTATTAGTTTCAAATATGGCCAGTGGCCACCAACGTCGTGGCGCTTCGCCCACACCAGACCAAGAGGAAACCAACGGTTGTTCCCTCTTTACTCTTTATAAAAGAATTGGCCCAGCCGCAATATTAAAATTATCATTCTTGTGACTAAACGATAGCTGCGATAATTTCGCGACGTGGATCAATCCAGCTTTGACCGCACTTGAAGCCTGCTTCGGCCCATCTTGTCATAAAGAATGAAAATGCTAACGCTTCAGAAGGGAGTCTGATATGAATGGATTAACAAATGTCGCGGTGTCATGGTCAATGATGTTCCCGACATCATAATGACATTTCCCATATCCATATGGGTCAGATGTCAAAGACCCCCTTCCCCTCTAAAGCTAACTTATGATAGGCATGATGCCTTGAAGCACATGGATGTGCGTGAAAAGCCATGAGCAAGCTCACGTCATTTTCTGCAACGGCCTCAGTACAAATTTAAATTTTGACGGTTGCAAACAATATAGTAACTTATTTATATATAACGAGTTTTTATTACTCTCGATTATCTAAACTCTCACTTTCTTCTAGATTAAATGGTGATTGATTCGTGAAAAATAAGCTGGTAAGTTACTAATAACTAAAGTGTTATACGAATAAAGTATTTAAACGCGTGTATCTAATACTATTTTAGAAGACTCATATATTAATAGAGGTCTGCAACTTCGTTGTCGATTACGCAGTTGCCAAAAGTGTTATTGAGCTGAGTTTAAAGGTAATGAGTTCGAAAACTATACAAAATTTTATGATGAAGAAGCGGAGTAAACAGTTAACAAGCAAATAACAAGCAAAGCCAGCGGATACAAGCACCGCCAGCGGATACAAGCACCGCTACTTTGGGCGTTAAGCAACATGAATTAGGAGTTAAAATTGGATTGGGAGTCATTTAATGGTGCAGTTTTTGGTGGAGTGATTGCTAGTTTAGCTGGCGCAGTTACCACCTTATTCTTAACTGAAAAATCAGAAGACAAAAGGGCAAAGGCTGTATCAGCAAAGGCAGAGGACGCTTTGTATGTCGAGTTATCTGATCTAGCTTCTGAGCTTGAGGAATTTATTGGAACCTTTTATACGGTTTATGCCAAATATAAAGCCTTTGAAATTATCGGTGATAGTGGCAAATATTTATCTCGTATTACAATGCCAAGAACTATTAGCTTAAAATAATGCGTTCGCTTATGGAGAACTGTTATTCTGATTTAACAAAAGAACAGCGGTATGCTTTGAAAATGCTTTTATATATCAACGAACAAATAAGTGAGCTATATCCAGGGTGAGATCGTGAACGTTTTTTGAGCTGCTGATATTGACACACAATCTGTTTGACGCCTTGGCTTAGCTGTGATCTTATACTCTCTTTTAGGAGAGTAAAATATGTACCTTGAAGCCTTCACA
>NZ_BMQV01000092.1 GCF_014648295.1 Shewanella saliphila | reverse complement strand
TTTTCGCCGTTGAATTGTGTGTTTTGAAGCACTTAATTCAACCTAACTCGGTGACCGCTTTCGCTGTCTTCCGTGTCAGTGGATGCGCATTATAGGCACCATGAGATTTAGTGCAACCCCTTTTTTTACTAATTTTTCATTTAATTTTTATACCTGAGTTAACACCAAAATAAGCACAAGATACCCACAGATTTATTCACAAACCAGCTTGTATGATTTAATGTTTGACCTTTGTAAGCTCTATATTTTCATTGCTTTGAATATTACAACACCCTCTCGATGACGGGTTTTATGTATATAGCGCCAAAACAGACGATGCTAATTGATAACCTTTGGTTTATTACTCTGCATTTTATATTCTACATTTAGTATTGAACGGAAGATTAACTGAACAAACCCACTACTTGTTCGATATAAAGTAAGCGAATAGATAACCACAACCAGCATCGATAGTTTAAAAATTTGTAAATACCTGCTCAATTGTAAATTTGGAGCCTGTGATGACAACTCATATAACAAAGTGCAACGACAACAACTCACTGAGGCCAGCTAAAACAACATCACTAGATCAGCTCCATAAACCTAAACCATTACACTTTATTCCGGCAAAACAAACGGCGGCTTAAATCCGCGTGTGAACTAAAAAATACGGTTAAGTTTGATACCGGCACAGGTCAACCCATGCTCCCTGCTGAATAACTTACAAACAATATCGTACCCATAACCAAATGGCTTACGTTATGAAAATGTATATCGATGTTCCTACTGTCTTTTATGTAATGTGATATAGAGGTTTATTCAAATGCAGAATGGTGTTGAGTCATCAGTCAAAGATAGAACGATGCATGACAAATACACCGGCAAATATAAGCTTGGTTCCCCTTTTTGTTAATAGGGCAGCTATGTGGCAACACTTGAAGCAAATTTCAGAGGCAACGCACTCAGATAGATATGCTCTTTTTATTATAGATGGCGCAGGGTAGCATAAGGATGATATAGCCAAAGAATTTAATAATTTATCAACCCTCAAATTGCCACCTTATTCTCCAGAGCTAAACCCAATAGAGCAAGTATGGCAATGGTTAAGACTGTCTGTTTGGCAAATTTGTGTTTTGAAGGTTATAACGATATCGTTGATCAGTGTTGTAAAGCCTGGAATATCTTTATTCAGTGCAAGGACAGGGTAAATAGTTTGTGTACACGAGGCCGGTTTAATATGGGTAAAGTCTAATGCGGATTGGTATAAGGATTGGTGCACAAACCTTAAACTCCAAACATAAAAGCCCATTTCGTTAGCAACGGGCTTTCATACTTATTAGGCGTCTGGAAATGACCTATTCCAACATGGGCATATCGACCACACTGCTATCTCGCTCATTTGACACACAAACATCAGACGTAAAAAAGCCCGTTGCGTTAGCAACGGGCTTTTTTACTTATTAGGCGCCTGGAAATGAAGCTCTATGGTTTCCAGACAAATTTTTTCTAGGTCAATTCACTAGATTATTCGTGGTGCTGATACCCAGAATCGAACTGGGGACCTCATCCTTACCAAGGATGCGCTCTACCGACTGAGCCATATCAGCAAACTCTGTACATATTGAGCTTATTTTGCGTCTGGAAATGAAGCTCTATGGTTTCCAGACAAATTTT
>NZ_BMQV01000091.1 GCF_014648295.1 Shewanella saliphila | reverse complement strand
GTAGTCAGCAAGCGACCTTAGCCCCTTTGCTAATTGTTTAACTCTATTTATTTCAGTGCGTTAAATTAATCCTCCACGGTATTCCGTTAAGCCATTATCCTTATTATCATTTTCAACATTAGGTTGGAACAAAACATGGCCATCCACCCCAGCTGGATAAATATTGAACAACCAACTAGGCTTAGTTACCTTTAACTCTGACAGGTAATCTAAGATGGCCAGACCAAGACAGACAATCGTTAGTTTAGAAGATACGCCTTACTATCATTGTTGCTCTCGTGTGGTGCGTAAGGCATTTCTGTGTGGAATTGATAACTCTACAGGAGAGAACTTTGAGCATCGGCGTGAGTGGGTCGATTCACGCATTCTAGAGTTGGCTACCATCTTTGCCATTGATATCTGTGCGTATGCCGTGATGAGTAATCATTTGCATGTGGTGATAAAGGTTGATGCTGATAAGGCAAAACAGTGGTCAGATAAAGAAGTCCTCATTCAATGGCACAAGGGCTTTAAAGGTACGTTACTCACACAAAAATACCTAAAAGAAGAAGACCTTAACTCATTTGAACTTCAAACGGTTAATGAATGCATTACTGAATACCGTAGGCGCTTAATTGATATCAGTTGGTTTATGCGCTCACTCAGTGAGCCCATCGCCAGAATGGCCAACAAAGAAGATAAGTGTACAGGCAGATTCTGGGAAGGACGTTTTAAGTCTCAAGCACTGCTTGATGAAGCCGCAATATTAGCCTGTATGGCTTATGTGGATTTAAACCCAGTCAGAGCCAAAATGGCTGCAACTCCTGAAACCTCAGATTACACCAGTATTCAGCGCCGAATAAATTCAGCAATGAAAGGCGAGCAACCACCTGAACTATTACCGTTTGTGGGTAATGAGCGACTCAATATGCCTAACGGGCTCATGTTCAGCGTGAAAGACTACATAGTATTGATTGTAGATACCGGTCGGATTATTCGAGAAGATAAGCGTGGCACCATTAGCTCAAGCAGTCAGGATATTCTGAATAGACTCAACATCCCAGCAGAGAATTGGCTTAAAATCACCACTGAATTTGGTGCATTATTTAAAGGTGCTGTCGGTGCATTACCTGCGTTAACCGAATATTGTGAGCATTTAGAGCGAAAACGACGACAAGGCGCGGCAAATTGTCAGCGCTGGCTGTGCGCTTAAGTCATCATCCCCAATCGAATTACCATTTCCTTATACTTGATTGCTATCAGGTTTTTCTGCTGTGCAGAATTCTGGATATGACAGGTAAGTCACTAATTTAAAGTTAATATTCTAGTCATATCGATTGAAATTGATGAGTTGAGTACATCAAGTATAACCCTCGCCAAAGCAATGAAAACGAGTTAAGTTACTTGTACAAATTATGGGTGGCTACTTTTCCTTCAAGTATAACCCTCGCCAAAGCAATGAAAACGAGTTAAGTTACTTGTACAAATTATGGGTGGCTTACTTTCCAATATGCGCTTAAGCATTAATTTTTTGAAAAACACCATCTTCCTTATACTTGATTGATATCAAGATATTCTGCTGTGCTGAATTTCTTAGATGTCCATAAGCCATTCATTTAACGATAATATTTTAGCCATATCGATAAAAATTGATGAGTTGATCACATCGATCGTAACCCTCGCCAAAGCAATGAAAACGAGTTAAGTTACTTGTACAAATTATGGGTGGCTTCTTTTCCGTGGCTTCTTTTCCGTGTTAGTTAACCTCAGATCTGGTTAAGCAAACACGATATTAGTGCTATCTAACAGCTCAAGTTCTTGAGCTGTTAGATTTAATGATGGCTTCTCGTCTTTTAAACAATATGCAATCAATCCACCAAGTA
>NZ_BMQV01000090.1 GCF_014648295.1 Shewanella saliphila | reverse complement strand
ACATTTTTTGCCAAATCAATCGCAATAGTGGTAACTTTCATGGTGGACGCTCCTTAAGTAACTGTATGGTTCAACATCAGTTTGGCGCATTGACGCCGTATTAGGGAGCGTCCATCTCATCACCCATCCTAAGTGGATAAATATTGAACAACCAACTAGGCTTAGTAACCTTTAACTCTGACTGGTAATTTAAGATGGCTAGACCAAGACAGACAATCGTTAGTTTAGAAGATACGCCTTACTATCACTGCTGTTCTCGTGTGGTACGTAAGGCATTTTGTAGTGGTACGGTTAATTTGGCCATCTATATAGAATTGACCTCAGCTATGTCTACGGTGTTTTTGACCTTCGCCATACTTATCGTAATGTTAACTAGACGATTTTGAGCAATAAATCTAACACGTTTCTCTCCAATAACAAGCTAGCCTTAGCCTCAAAATGCCAACATTCAACTCCAACTTGAGGTTGTTGAAGACGTTTACAAAAGAATACGTGAGCCTGTAAATAATAAGGCAACCTAGTGGTTGCCTTAATTTATGTTTGTTGATGGTGTTGTTATGCTTGGTTATAACGGTTTAATCATCATAATGATCATTATCTATCGCCTGTTGACGCTCGCGTTTAAACTGTGCGTCTTCATATGCAGCGTTGATTTCTTCAAGTACCGAGTCAATATCGGCAGCATCAGTGTCGTCTTCAAATAAACCAGTGAGCGCGGTATCGGGTTCAAGTTCACCTTGTTCGTAAAGGGCCCACATTTCTTTAGCGTATTTTGTTTGCAGCAGCTCTGGAGCAAATTGGCCGTAATATTCGGTCATGTTATTCACATCACGATACAACATGGCTCTGGCATTGTTGTTAGCCGATGCATCGACAGCTTGTGGAAGGTCGATTATCACTGGGCCATGACTATCAACTAAGACATTAAATTCAGATAAGTCACCATGCACAATACCGGCACATAACATACGTACGATGTAGCCCATCATAGTGTGATGTTGCGACATGGCTTGCGCATGAGTTAAGTTAACGTCGTTTAAACGTGGAGCCACATCGCCATTGGCGTCTGTGATCAACTCCATCAATAATACGCCGTCAAAGCAACCGTAAGGCACTGGAACACGAATTTTTGCTGCAGCGCATTGATACAATGCATCAACCTCGGCATTTTGCCAGGCTTTCTCTTGTTCTTCGCGGCCGTATTTTGAGCCTTTTTCCATCGCGCGACCACGACGGCTATTTTTGGTTTTTCGTCCTTCTTGGTATTGTGCTGCTTTTTTAAAGCTACGTTTAGCGGCTTCTTTATAGACTTTAGCGCAGCGAATGTCTGCGCCACACCGGATCATATAGACGGTAGCCTCTTTGCCACTCATCAGTTGGCTTATCACTTCATCGACGAGACCATCGTCAACCAGTGGTTGTAATCGTATTGGGGTTTTCATAGCGCTCGTTATACCTTAGTTACGACTATGATGATATATCTGCCGTAACTATTTTTATCTCATACTCAATGATGTTGAATACATATGATAAATATTTATACCAATCCGCACGGATAGGATGAGATTCAATGGTTTAGGGTTAATGTCATCACTTACTTGTGTATAGTCAGTGATAATAAATGATAATAGGACATAATATGAAGTCGTCGATAATTGTACTGTGTGGATTACTGTTGAGCTTTGGCAATGCTAGCCAATATGCGTGGGCTAATGAGTCTACAAACCCCTTATACGACCAGGCTAGGGCGATGAAAACCGGTGCAGATGAATATGGCATGAAGCGCTATGTGATGGCATTTCTCAAGCGTGCAGGGCAACCGCATGAGTGTTTATTAATTAGCCACATCACTGAATCCGGCATTTAATACTGCTTCTAAGTATGTTGTTTTCATCCAGGCTCGTTTTTGTTTAGCTGGTATGCTTCCCTTTGAAGGT
>NZ_BMQV01000089.1 GCF_014648295.1 Shewanella saliphila | reverse complement strand
CTTGTTTAATATCGCTTCTTTAAATTGAACTGAATGCCTTTGATAATTCACTTGCTTTAACTTACCGCGCCCTGTTTATTTGTAAATTAATTGAGGCGACAACTATCCTGACACAGGGGGATACTTGTATTACTTGGAATATAATATTTAAGACCTTACCGCTATCGTACAAAAAACAAATGTTGATTTTCTCTATCAGCAAGTAATCCAGTTACACAGAGCAAGTCATACAAATGACTGTTATATAAAATTACAATTTACACAAGTTGTTGATTTTACTATTATCAAAATTAGGAATTAAACTAGTTCGTAATCTGATTGCTTCAAAATACATGAAACGATTAACATTATAGGAAGCTTAATTACATGGACGACCATTACGAAGTTGTTGTTATTGGCTCAGGGTTTGGTAGCCTTTTCTTTATAAAACAATACTTAAACAAAAAACCCAATGCCAAAATCGCTGTTATTGAATGGGGTGAGAACCGTAGTCATAGCTGGCAAGTAACAAACAACAAAAATTCTGAATTTTCCTCTAGCAACACCCACGCACAAGATAGTCATCATAAACCTTGGAATTATACGATTGGACTCGGAGGTGGTACCAATTGTTGGTTTGGTCAAACACCACGTTTTATACCCGCAGATTTCGAAATGAAATCTAAGTTTAATATTTCAGATGACTGGCCATTCTCATATAATGATTTAGAGCCATATTATATGGCCGCTGAAAATATTATGGCTATATCTGGTTCAGATGCAATGGGTAAAGTATCACCAAGATCCGGCTCTTTTCCTCTTCCGCCCCACAGAGTGAGTGCGATTGATGAAATAATGATGGCCGCGCAACCTCATTTACATTTTCCAATTGCCACTGCGCGCTCACCTCTTGCATTAAAAAATCGGAACCAGTGCTGTGCAACAGCTCAATGTAATTTATGCCCAGTAAATGCAAAATTTACGGCTCATAACGGTTTAACAGAAATTCTAACGCATCCAAATATTACTTATTTTATGAATGCTCAAGCACGTGAGGTTATACATCATAATGGCACTGCCTCAGGTGTAATGTATTTAACCAATAATGCAGAAGAACGCAGTATTTATGGCGATTTAATTGTCTTAGGAGCAAACGGAATTCAAAGCCCTGCAATACTACTAAGGTCGGGGATTAATCACCCACAAACAGGGGTTGGAATATGTGAGCAATTAGGTTATGAATTTGAAGTATTTTTAAATGGTGTCGATAATTTTGGTGGCAGCACAATTACCACGGGGTTAAATTACAGCCTTTATGATTCACATCCTTACCGAGAAAAAGCTGGAGCTGCGCTATTTTATTTTGAAAATAGAATTAAACATGGCTTGCGTTTAGAAGAAGGCCGTTGGCGTCAAGTTCTTCCATTGCTTGTTGCGATTGAAGATTTACCTCAAACAAGTAATAGAGTTTCACTCAACGCCCAAGGGCAAGCTTACGTATCTCATGCCAATGTATCTTCATATGCAAGAGCTGGGTTACAACATGCGCATGATAATATTGAAAAAGTATTAGCACCTCTTCCTGTAGAAAAGATAATCCCGCTGAGAGAAAGACCTACTGAATCTCATATTCAATGTTCACTTCGTTCCGGTCATGATGCAAATAAATTTGTAGTTGATGGTGATTCTTTACATCATAAGATGCGCAACCTTGTTGTTGTTGGTAGCTCTACATTCACAACTTGTCCTCCTGCAAATCCAAGTTTAACTGTTGCCGCGATGTCTTTAAGAGCGGCTGATAGATTGGTATAAATATATGAATAAATCTACTGAACGTCGTAAATTCCTCAAAATATGTGCAGCAACATCCATAGTTGCAGTACTGCCTTTAGGGATCTATGTGCTAGATAACGAAAGTCGTTTATACCAGTTAGTTGAAGATATATTAACTAAACATTTACCTGGAAGATTAATTCTTCAAGCTGATATAGAAAAGTTCTCAAAGGATTTTTTTATTGAAAGATATGATATCGCCTTAAAAACCCATGTTTTCTCGGTTTTGGCTCCATTAGTTCGAGTCGCCTCAGGTTTCGATGAGGATCTACATGGAAAAATTGATAATCTTGAACGAATGATTTTGACAAAATTTCTTTTAAATAGTGACTTTTTTGCAAATGATGCAAAGAAAAAAACGATTATTTATAATGGTGCGACAAGTAATATCTGCAGAACTAAAAATCCATTTGCACAATTTTTAACACCATAACATCACCATTATAGGCTTAAATCAAATCTAAAAAATCACATGAAATAGTGCTTATAATGAGTATTTCCCCCTGTGTCAGGATAGTTGTCGCCTCAATTAATTTACAAATAAACAGGGCGCGGTAAGTTAAAGCAAGTGAATTATCAAAGGCATTCAGTTCAATTTAAAGAAGCGATATTAAACAAGCTTAG
>NZ_BMQV01000088.1 GCF_014648295.1 Shewanella saliphila | reverse complement strand
AATGGCTATGGTTTTATAACAATGAAAGACCCAATACAGCAATTGGTGGTGTCCCACCAAAGCAAAAACTGGCACTAGTGGCCTAAATATCTACTTTTGATCTCAGTTAAAAATGGGGAGATTACCCACTGACTCCTAGCAACAACAATATGAATGGCCCTGCGCAACACAGGCCTGCGCCGACGGCGGCGACAATGCCACCAATAATGTGCAGATTAGGATTTTGGGGGGACACGGCTTACTCCTCGGATTTCAATCTATGGAATAAGTGTAAGTGCCGTACCTATATACGGAGTCAAGCGGAATTTTTCTGTGGGTAGAGTCGTTTAGGGTTGCAGGGAATCGATGATGGGGCAATGGCTGTCATCTTGATTGCTATGGCACTGCAGCAATAGTGTATTGAGTGCTGTTTCCAAGCGTCGTAAATCCGCCATTTTGTCTCTGACGGCGCCGAGTTTATGCTCGGCAAGCTCTTGGACTTGGCTGCATGGGTAGTCTTCTAAGCTTAATAGATTAGCAATTTCCTCGAGCGTAAATCCCAATTCTTGGGCACGTTTGATAAAGCGAATACGGTTCACCGTTTCATTTGGGTAATGACGATAACCAAAGTCTGGCTTTAGCGGTTGTTCGATCATTCCCCGCCGCTCATAAAAACGCACCGTCTCAATATTTATACCAAGCTCATTAGCCAGCTTACTGATGGTTCTGTTCTTTTTAGATGTTACAGAAGTCATACCTCCTCCTTTGATTACTATGATGAATGATACTTTGGCTTGAGCTCTCTGCCCTGAGAGATAATAAATAGATTTTTACAAGGTATCCATTTTATCCAGAGTTGCAAATATTACGACCTTTCTTACATAAAATGCTATTGATGAGTAATGTTTAGTTAGATAACTCATAGCTAAAGTGAACATAATTCGATACGTGATATTCGATGCCCCTTTTCTATGACACTCAGGCAAGACTCACCTGTGATTTAGTAGCCACTGTGCAGTATTGTTAAAATGTGGTCAATATTCTGATGTCTGAAATAACCGTATCACCCACCCCAACTCACAATGGGGCAACAAAAGCGTGTTAGATTCTCAACTCTAATTTTTGGATATCGCATTAAAATTTCTATGGGTAACCTTTTGCTAAAAACGCAATAAAATAGCTGGCAAAAAACAAGTAAAAGCCAGCTGTTATTTTCCGTTTGAGCAACTTGATACCTATTCTTCCTCGTAACTTTCATCTATTTCTCGTGCAATACTTTCGAAGCTTTTGTGATTTTCTTGTAGGTAGTACAAGTAAATTCTGGCGTCATGCTCAGAAAAATCCTTAGTATTTGAGTTGGTCAAATAATCTTTTACTCGCTCAATGCCATGAAAATATTCATCAAGGTCGTACTTAGTATAATCAGTAAGCTCGTTTCTTTCTTGCAGTGCACCTTGAAACTCATTATATGTTTTTTCAATCGACTCAAGCATTTTAAAACCAAAGGAGACATTTGAGCTCGAAGGCGAGTAAATAGCTTGTCCTACTTTCTCAAACATATATCTCATTGTTGAGTCAAGGATGTCTACTAGCGGTTTTTCCATAAATTTAACCTTATGCTTTTCGTCAATTTCTCGAAGCCTTTCATTAATTGATAGATATGCTGTATTGATGCCCATCAGCTGTGTTTCTGCAATTTCCGAAAAATCTACGTCGATGAATTCACTTTTACCCTCATCGTAGAAACGAGCAAGGGTGAAACCACCTTTGCTCATAGAAATACGAGATATGTGATTAAAGTACGTTGTTTTCTTTACGTGATTCTTTGTTGGGTGACCTATTGAGGCATTTCTAACTGCTCTAATACCTTTTAATTCTTCTGACAGTTTATATGGTACATCAAATGCTTCTGATAAATGATTCATTGCATCTTGCTGTATAAATAACGCTTGTAGTAGCCCGTATGTATAGATATACGATAATCCAGTTTC
Organism: Shewanella saliphila; assembly: GCF_014648295.1. GTDB lineage: Bacteria > Pseudomonadota > Gammaproteobacteria > Enterobacterales > Shewanellaceae > Shewanella > Shewanella saliphila. The sequence continues at coordinate 832 of NZ_BMQV01000088.1, read as the reverse complement.
ATCAGGATATTCCGATTTAAAGTAGCTTTGCAATGCCAAGCCAGTGTCACCAAGGGTATCTAATGAACTACATATTTGATTCCAGTTATCTAACTCTGAAATCAAAACCTTCTGATATCTATGAGTATTTATATGATCACGTACCTGTTTTTCGATATCGAAGAATATGGTAAGACTTTCTTCAATTTTGCTCATCTATCGCAAATCCTTTCAATAGGTATAGTGCCTTAAAAATTGGCGAAAATTGTGGGCTAAACTTGAGCGTAGCGAAAATAGACTGCGGTTTTTAGTCTAATTAATCAAATTGTTATAAACCTTTGATTAATGACTTCCAATCTACGTATTTACCTATGTTTTTGAGGTTAGAATCGTCAATATGACGACCTTTTAACTCATTACGACAATCATCGACGTATGAGCAAATCGTTTGGTAGATTTCTGCGTTTGTTGCCTCTTTGTAAAACGAATTCTCAGGAGCTAATTTATGAGTTACATATTTGAACTGCTTAGTTCTCGATTTAACAAACCGTTTTTTATCATCTTGCCAATATTCGCCTCTAATTTGTGAACCTAAAATATGTAGTTTAATAAAACCTATTATCTCATTATATTCCCAAGCTCCACCATAATTTTCATGTATTGCATTTTTATAATTACTTAAATAATCTGGATTATCTTCACAATACTTCCTTTTAAATTCAGCATCCCGGCGTTTTTCAAGACAGTTGTCGCCTAAATTGTTAAGCAACTTCTTTATGTTGCTCTGGATTTAACGCCACAGCGCCTATTGGTTGCCAGTTTCGCTCTTCTTTTGACCATCGCTCTGGATGTT
>NZ_BMQV01000087.1 GCF_014648295.1 Shewanella saliphila | reverse complement strand
AAAGGGCAAGTTTTACACGCGTTTATGCTGCGTTATTGATTTTGGAAAGGGAATAACCATTACCCGCAATCAATGCCTTGTCTAAACGCGTGTAAATTCTTGCTGAAATCGAGCATCTTCAGGTTGATTGGGTATACACCAACCTATTTTAAAATGGGTATCCATCGATTACAGACAATATCTATTACGGCCTGTATTAAAATAAGTAGAATTAAAATACACACCCAATAAAAAAGCTGCCGAAGCAGCTTTTTTTATTGGCTCAAACTCTTAACATTACAGCTTTGCAGAGTTATCTTTTAAGTATGCAGCAACACCTTCAGTGCTTGCAGTCATACCTTCTTCACCTTTTGACCAGCCTGCTGGACAAACTTCACCGTGCTCTTCATGGAATTGAAGCGCGTCGATCATACGGATCATTTCATCAACGTTACGACCTAATGGTAAATCGTTAATCACTTGGTGACGTACTTGGCCTTCTTTGTCTACTAAGAAAGAACCACGGAAAGCAACACCCGCTTCTGGATGCTCAACATCGTACGCTTTACAGATTTCATGCTTAACGTCAGCAACTAGGGTGTATTTAACTTGGCCAATACCACCTTTGTCTACTGGGGTGTTACGCCATGCGTTATGAGTAAACTGTGAATCAATAGAAACACCAATCACTTCTACACCACGCTTGGTGAACTCTTCCATGCGGTGATCAAAAGCAATAAGCTCTGATGGGCATACAAAAGTAAAATCAAGTGGATAGAAGAAAATAACCGCTGGCTTACCTTTAATTGCGGTAGCTAGGTTAAATGTGTCAACAATTTCACCAGAACCAAGAACGGCTGCGGCTGTAAAATCTGGGGCTGGACGGCCTACTAATACGCTCATTATCAATCTCCATTTAATGGCTTTTTACATGCTACAAAGGCACAAAGATTCTTTCATAGTCATCCATTACTCGAACTTTCATACCTTTGGTACTTATTCAGTCATATACCATACAGTTAATTTCACCGACTTATAAGCTATTTCATCTGAAAATAGTTTACCTGCTGAAAAATGAAACATGCAGAGTCACTAATGTAATAGTGCCGTGTGACAAAATCATTATCAAGTGCTTTAAAATCTATGTAGACCTGTTAACACAAGTGCGACAGTTTACTGATAACGCCCAATAATCATCATTGATTACTGACTCAGTTGTATTAAAAACATTCAGCTATTCATTAAAAACCTGCACCAACGATTAAAAATTTCATCTGCGCTGGACAAATACTATCGAGCGGTCAAAAATAGCCGTCTCATTTACTTTAAAGAATTACGATTATGAATGCGGTTGTTATCGCGGTTTGCTTAATGCTGTTTTTAAGCTTTATTCGCATCAATGTGGTAGTAGCATTAACCATCAGTGCGGTTGTTGCGGGTTTAGTCGGTGGATTAGATATCCATCAAACCATTGCAGCCTTTAATGATGGTTTAGGGGGCGGAGCACAAATTGCGCTAAGTTACGCATTATTAGGCGCTTTTGCTGCCGCACTGTCACACTCTGGTTTAACGACGTTAATTTCGCATTCTATTATTAAAAAACTGGGTAAAGAGCCGAATAACAACAATACCCAAGTGGTACGTTGGCTATTATTGGTGGCGATTTTAGCGATGGCGGTGTCTTCGCAAAATATTTTACCGATCCATATCGCTTTTATACCCATTCTTATTCCACCGTTATTGCACGTTATTTCTAAACTCAATATCGACCGTCGCCTTATTGCGTGTATTTTAACCTTTGGTTTGGTCACTACCTACATGGTTTTACCAATAGGTTTTGGCGGCATTTTCTTAAACGATATCTTGTTGGCTAACTTAAATACTAACGGCTTAAATGCTGTCAACTCACAAATCCCCCAAGCGATGTTACTCCCAGCATTAGGCATGGTATGTGGTTTATTAACGGCCATATTTATTAGCTACCGTAAACCAAGACAATACATGATTGAGCAGCCGGTGATGAGTGACACACAAACACCGGTTATTAGTCGCAAAAGTATCATCATTTCTATATCGGCCATTGTGGTGACCTTAATTGTTCAACTGCAAACCGACTCAATGATTTTTGGTGCCTTAAGCGGATTTATCATCTTTCGTTTTTCAGGCATTATTAAACAAGACATTAGTAAAGACTTGTTCAATCAAGGCGTTCATATGATGGCTAGCATTGGCTTTATTATGATTGCCGCTGCAGGGTTTGCTGCTGTGGTAAAATCTACCGGAGAAGTCAGCACCTTAGTGACATCTTTAGGTGACATTATTGGCGACAATAAAGCCTTAGCAGCACTGCTAATGTTGATTGTGGGTTTGCTGATTACCATGGGCATTGGTTCTTCGTTTTCGACAATTCCGATTATTGCGACCATTTACGTGCCATTAGCGCTCAACTTTGGATTTTCGGTCGCTGCTACCATTGCTTTGGTTGGAACCGCTGCAGCATTGGGTGACGCCGGCTCACCAGCATCAGACTCGACCTTAGGGCCGACTGCAGGTCTTAATGCTGATGGTCAGCATGATCATATTCGCGACAGTGTTATCCCGACATTTGTGCATTACAACATCCCGTTACTTGTATTTGGCTGGATAGCCGCAATGGTGTTGTAACCACCCACTCATAACCTTCACTCATAAAAAATGGGAGCCAACTGGCTTAATGCCGATCGTTTAAGCGACTTGAACGATCTTTTCTAGGCTTCATAATCGGTCTTAGATTTATTTCTGAGGCCGATTTTTTTATGTCTGAATTTTCTCTAGAGTTACAAGCGACTGCTGAA
>NZ_BMQV01000086.1 GCF_014648295.1 Shewanella saliphila | reverse complement strand
TATATATTGAAGCACTACAATACAAAACGCGGGCATAGTTATAATAATTATATGACCCCAACAGCAGCTGAAAGTGCTGCTTAAAACGCAACTCTTGTTTGTGTACAGATTTACTTGACCACATCACGTGGCGCTTCACCCACACCAGACCAAGAGGAAACCAACGGCTGTTCCCTCTTGGAACTCCCAGCCGCCACATCAAAATTATCTGAAAAACGATAATTTCGCGACGTGGTCAAATCCAGCTTTTGACCTCGTTTGTAGACAGCTTCGGCCTTATTCGAAAATGCTAACGCTTCCGATGGTACATCCTGTACCTCGAAAACTAGCCTGACATCCATGTCAGGACTCACGTCATTTTCTTCAACGTCCTCAAGTTCAGAGTTGAATTTGAACATTTTAAATTAAGACAACAACTATCCTGACACAGGGGGCAACTAACTCGTTTATGCCCCATTTCGTGTTACAGACATTACACCGCATCAATCACACTTCAAGAGTTTGTGATAGATTTTCTAATGCCATCCGTGTGGCAGGGCCACTAGGCATTATTCGAAAAACCCAAACTCACACTATTCAAAAGTGAGTCTAAGCGGTCGTTTTTAAAGGTTTTTTACAGACTTATTTGTTCTGGCGCGTTTATGACCCAATGCGATTTTAGACCGATTAATACAGCAACAAACATGTTCAGTATATCCTCTTGTGAGTTGGATTTTTCAGTTGATGGGGTTTCAACTACTTGATTCACTATGGGGGATAACTCTCCACCTAAGAAGTTTGTTAGATGGAGAGTTTCAAAAAAAGCATCTCGGTATGCATTAATATCTGAGCTATCCAAATTAATCACCCTCATCCCAGTTTCATAATGCAGTGTTAGTGCACATTGATTTAAATACTGAATTAGCTGGATGATCAGACTTTCTTTGATGTGCCTGTTCGGCGTTTCTTTGGCTTCTTCGTTTTGTAATAGGTTTAGAGCTTCTTCTAGTACCCTTTCGGTATTCCGAAAGTAGTAGTCAATGGCTCGTATCGCTTCATCACAGACACTTAGTTTACCACGTTTAATTAGACGGTCTTCCGCATACACCTTTGAGTGAATTGCTGGCAAGTCATCTGTTGAAATAAAAGTGAATGCACGCTTTTAATAAAGCTCCTAAGGCATTTACTTTAGTATTGTGAGTTGGAATTTAGATTTTTACTTCTAACAGTCTCTTGTCCCTATTACAAATGTTGATAGATCCAAGCGTTTTCAGTTTCTCCGTGGTTAGTCGCTCTATCATATTCAGCGTTGGCATCAGAGAGTTGTTCTATTAAATCTTTCACTAAAGAGTCAGCTATCTCTGTTAGCTTTTCACAATCTTTATTTGGTTTAATATCTTTCAACCCGCGGTATACTTTATTTGCATACAGCTTTCCTAGCTTAGCGTGTCCTTTCTCATGTAAAAGAAGATAAGGGTACCAATCATCCCAAACTGCTTGCACTTCCCCTGATTCGGTTTCTAATTTGGGCATAGTATAGGTAGTTGTCAAATTAGTTGTGACTTTAAAGACTCTACATCTATTATGAAATGATTTCCAAGATATAGTCCACTTGATACTGTTATTTGTTAACCCATGAAATGGCTTACCATTCATGGAAATTGGTGTTGATAAGTTAAGTGCGGATAACAATGTATCTTTCGAGTTAGAAGTAACTTTGTACTCTATAGTTTTTTCAATTATAGACACCTTAGATAGTGTATTGAATGAAATCAATAACAGTGCAAGTATTAAAAATCTCATAGACATCCTTTTATTTAGGTTCACCCTTAGCTGAGGCAGAAATCCGATTTAGGAACGACTTAATTATTAATTGTAAACTTACTATAAATAATATTTTCGTTTAGGCTCACTTCTTAAATTTTTATTTTGGCCAAATCTTTCAATAGGCTTACCTTTTATTAAAGTCAGTTAAACGGCCGAGAGGATGAGTGTGGGTACATATGAAAGAATATTTCATGATGTAGTAATTACTTTCATATAAAGTTGATGCACTAGTCTTCAAAGATAAAGATAGTGCATCAATTTTATATGTTAACCCTTATATTGTTTTTCTTGAATTTCGTCATTATAGAAACCGCTATAGCCGGCATGATAAACATGATTAAAGAATCTTTTATCCCAATAACCATGAAATACCCATCAACTTTTTCAGGGTTACTTATTGAAAGTAAGAATGTTATTATCGAAATGGGTAAGCTGATAAAAAAACTAATGAGCATCACATTTTCACTCGTATACTTGACAATTAATAAACCAATTAATGCTGCAGCAATAGATACTGCAATAAAATGAGGGAATCCCAATTTTAACAAAGTTGAAAATGAATCGTTCTCAGATACAAATGCTGAAGATGGCGCAGATACCGAATATACTATTTGAATCATTACAAATATTAACATTGTATACAAAAATGCGTATCCAACATATTCAGCTATTCCTTTAATAGTCATACTCCCTTTACCTCTTACTTAGCGCATCATTGTTATAATCCAAGGTTCACAGTGCGTTTAACCCGCAGTTATAACTTTATATATACCACTAGCGCACTATGTAGTAAAGCCAGCAACCTTAACCGTATTAAATATGCTTGTTGCACTAAAGCTTTGCATGGGATTATTAAATCATAATGATCGACTTTGGGTTAGCAAAACTTGAGAACGAATAGGCAAATAGCAGGGTGGATCGTGAACGTTTTTTGAACTGCTGATATTGACACACAATCTGTTTGACGCCTTGGCTTAGCAGTGATCTTATACTCTCTTTTGAATTTAAACGTGCCATTATTAATTTTTGACCGAGTTTTGTAGTTTCTGCAGATTAAGATATTGCCGATAAGGTGAATTATGATGTTTTCGAGGCGACCGTCCCACGGACGGGGCGGCTGAGCTACAAAAAACAGAACATGGCAACAGAACATGGCCATATATGGACGCTCCCGGTGAGTCAAGACAATACTCTGCTCACCGAAGGCTTTTTGGCCTTAGTTTTCTGTACAACATTCTCACTCTTATCGTTGCTTTCGATGCGCTCATTTACCG
>NZ_BMQV01000085.1 GCF_014648295.1 Shewanella saliphila | reverse complement strand
ATTGCGCAAGGAAGGCTACCAAGTAGGTCGCTATGCAGTCCGTAAAATGATGCGACGTTTACGGCTAAAGGTAACCCAACGGCAGGCTTATAAGGTGACAACGCAGCGTAAACACTCTGACGCAGTCGCTGATAACTTGTTGAATATGAACTTTAACCCAAGCGCTGCAAACCAGATTTGGGCTGGTGATGTCACCTACTTAAAGACGGGTGAAGGCTGGATGTACTTGGCTGTGGTGATGGATTTATATTCACGCCGGATTGTTGGATGGCACATAGACAAACGCATGACTACAGATTTGATATCCAAGGCATTAATGAAAGCCTACAACCTGCGCCAACCGGCCAGAGGGCTGGTATTTCACAGTGACCGAGGTTCACAGTATACCAGCAAGCAATTCGGTAAGCAGTTATCAAGCTATGGTATCCGAGCCAGTATGGGGGATGTGGGTGCGTGTTGGGATAATGCCGTCGTTGAACGTTTCTTTGGTAGTTTGAAACACGATTGGATTTTTAAAGTTGCTCAACCAACAAGGGAGTTTATGAAGCAAGATGTGACGGCTTACATGAAATATTACAACTTGGAGCGACTTCATTCTGCTAATGGTGATCTGTCACCTGTAGAGTTTGAAAATTCTCAATTAAAAGTGTCCAGTTTGGCTTGACCAGTACACTATTTAGAATTACTGAAAACGGTACCTGGTATTGGTAAGATTTTATCGCTGACTATCCTTTATGAAATCGGTGATATCAGTCGATTTGAGTCAGTTCAAAAGTTTGCGTCATACTCTCGATTAGTCAAATGTAAAGCGGAATCCGCCGGTAAAACCTATGGTACCAATGGCAATAAAATCGGTAATGCTCATTTGAAATGGGCGTTCTCAGAAGCTGCGGTACTTTACCTGCGAGGCAATGACAAAGCACGTAACTACCTTAACCGATTACAAAAACGAATGAGTAAAGCTAAAGCATTATCTGCACTGGCACATAAGCTTGGCCGCTGTGTCTATTTCATGCTGAAGAACAAAACGGTGTTTGATGAACAACGATTCTTGAAAGGATAAGTCGCGCAATAAGGTGAGCTGAACGTCTAACTAGATACTCTTTGAAAAAGAGAAGCGAGCATGACTGTGAATGATGTGGCTAATGAAGCAATGACTTCTCACCATCATCACTATGCCAAATGCTATTTAAGCTACATCGCCTTGATTAGACACCTTATTGGCGCGCATTAATGAATACAATCAACAAAGTCGTTTACACCTTAAATGAGCCTGAAACTAACTGTGCATAAAGCACCTGAGACTTGAATAGTGCCATCTTAGGGTTAACCGATAAATGTCTAGTGCCCCTGATATTTCAAAGGAATGAAAGGCGTCAGGCAGCGATAAGATCGCACTAAGAGAGCCTCTATATGTGTTTGCTGTAAACGACGATTTGACAGCTAAATGACAGACGAAGTAGATGAATTTGTTGATTGATTTTAATTTGACGGCAAAAGCAGTCAAATAAGTTAGGCTCGCCTATTGACTGGCGGAAGGCTCATATGTGTTATAACGATTTTTCTCGATACTTTTCGATAGTTGAAATAAACTCATTAGGTGAATCTACACCTAAGTATATTAACTTACCGGAATTGAGCTTGATCTCTATATTGGGATTACCTGCCAAATTGAACCTATTAACATTACCTGACCGACGTATAAAATTTGAATTAGTTTGTATGTGATTAATTTCACTTAAAGCAATTCTTAATGGGTTCCATATGCCATACCTTACAATAATACTGTCTGGAACAATTGAAATAGGTCTAATTGCAATCGCTTTATACTCTGCAATAAAAAAGACTAAACCTAGAAGAGTTAAGCCTGTCGTTAAATTGGCCGCAAACGGCGACCATAAGAAATGTAACAACAAATGCATAACGGGTAATTCAAATAAAATGATAAGAATAAAACCTAATTGATTACTTTGGGCGCCATCTTTTTTATGACAGCTAAAATGACTATCACCAACAAAGTTTTGCTGCCTTATCTTTTTGGAAAATAATGCATATGTCCAAACTCGCGCCTCAAAAGAGAGCAATGAGCTTATAGCACCTTTACCTAGAATTCTTTCAATTGGCTTTGATATAGCCAAATCTGGATCTTTATCTTTGGTAAGAGAAGCTTTGATTGCAAAAAAGACTGTCAAAATAGTGGTAATTTCCAAAACGATAAACGCCGCAACAGCAAGATAACGCAAAGATTCAAGGTAAGGCCATACAACCTTTGAGCTTTCAGGAATAACAAAGCTACCAAGTAATATAATTAAACAACTGTAGGCAACAGCTTTGATAGCAGCTTCTTTCTTATCTTTAACAAACCAAAAGCATAAAATAGGTAAAACAACTAAACCATCGATTAGCAAAAGCCATTCTGGTTTTTCTACGCCATATCCATTAAGTGCATTAGAGCTTTGATAGTAAAAAGCCCAGAAAACAGAAATAACTGCAAGAAAGATAAATGGGATATTCTTTTTAGCTAAAGTTGGCACCGAAACTCCTTATCGTTAATCGTGGTAGAGCGGGCCATTACTGACCCGACCCCACACAGATCCGGACGTGCGGAACTACCGCATCCGGCTCTTCAGTTATATATTCACTCGTGTAAAACACGACCCTAGTACCAATCAACCAGCACTAGACGCTTACTGACTTTTGGACTCTCAATTCTAAAATACTCTAACATCTTCTTGAAATTACTCCAGTTGTAACTTCGTCGACCACGGCGTCTGTTCAACCATTTGTACAAGTTATGCAGAACATAATCGTATACGTAACTCAGGCTTCGGCTGTTGTCGGGAAGACCAAAATAGTTTCTAAACCCTGTTAATTTACGTTTTAACTGTGGAAGCCAAATACTCAGTTTTAATGAGCGCTTGGCTTTAATCCATAAGCAAGGAAAAGAAGCCATATATGGACGCTCCTGGTGAGTCAAGATAACACGGAAAAGACACGGAAAAGAAGCCACCCATAATTTGTACAAGTAACTTAACTCGTTTTCATAGTAACTAACCTGAGCTTCGGATAAGAAATTAGCTCCCCAAAGGAACTAAATGCTCGTTCCTTGATCCGATCATTCGACCAAGAGTGATTAGAAAAAGGAACGAGCATGAATAAATTAGTTGAAACCT
>NZ_BMQV01000084.1 GCF_014648295.1 Shewanella saliphila | reverse complement strand
GCTTGCTTGAGGATAGCCAAGATTTGGCTGTCGCTAAATTTTGATGTTTTCATGCAGAATCTCCCTGCGTATATAGTACGAGAAAATTCTACTTTTGAAATCAGCTTTTTTTAGGGGGGATTACCAGTGGTTCCTGGATTAGTAACCTGACCTTATTAGAGCCCTATCGGCCTATTTTTATTGTGCTGGTATTGGTTCTGTTTGCTGTCGCCGGTCGAAAAGTTTACCGACCAGTGGAGGCTTGTGAGCCAGGAACCGCCTGCGCTGTGCCGCAAGTGCGCAAGCGCCGGCAAGTGATTTATTGGTTAACGGCACTGGCAGCGCTAGCGCTAGTGACCAGCAATTACTGGATTGTCTGGTTTGCTTAAATGCAGCAGCAAGGATTTGGCATAAACCAATTGAAGATTAATGACAGAACACAGCGATTCATAGCACTTACACTTTTAACTAACGCTTGGAGAATACAATGAGAAAAGTCACGTTACTCACCCTTATGGCACTCACTAGTTTGCCGGCTACTGCCAAACCACAAACAGTGACCTTAGACGTGCCCACCATGAACTGCGTCACCTGTCCTTTTACGGTGAAAAAATCGCTGCAAAATGTTGCAGGCGTCAGCGAGGCCGATGTCACCTTTGAGACCAAGGTGGCAATTGTGACCTTTGATGATGAGAAAACCACGGTCAAAGCGTTAATCGATGCGACCACCAACGCAGGTTACCCGTCAACTATCAAACAATAGGAAGAAGGCTATGACCAATTTATTCAATATGCTGACACGCATCGGTGATAAAGCGGGCTCCTTGGGTGCTGTTATCTCTGCTATGGGCTGCGCCATGTGTTTCCCGGCGATTGCCAGTTTGGGCTCTGCCCTTGGATTGGGGTTTCTTAGTCAATGGGAAGGCCAATTTGTTAATACTTTATTACCTCTATTTGCTTGGGTTGCCTTAGTGCTAAACGGACTGGGCTGGTTCAGCCATAGGCAGTGGCATCGTAGTGCTCTGGGTATGTTCGGCCCTGCGCTACTTTTGATATCACTTTACCCCTTGTTTCGATACGGCTGGAGTAGCTATGTGACGTATTCTGCACTCGCAATGATGGTGGCAGTTTCTGTATGGGACATTTTTTCACCCGTAAATAAGCGCTGCGACGATGACAGTTGTGCCGTTTAAGCCAATGATTGTTTACCTTAATTGAAGGAAAAAAAATGAATTTATTACCTATACGCTTATCCATACAGGGTATGACCTGCCCAAGCTGCGTTAAACATATTAAAGAAGCACTCGATTCCGTTGAAGGTGTCATTAAAACAGAGGTGTATTACGAAAACGCTTTAGCATATATCACTACTCGAGATGATGTAAATGTAGCTGAACTTATCCTTGCGATTAATGCTTTAGGCTACATTGCAACAGAACTTAAAGACATGACAATCCGTGGTAACACAAACCAGAAAGAAGACTATAGCTTAAAGCAACAGGTCGCCATCATTGGCAGCGGCTCAGGGGCATTTGCCTGCGCCATTAAAGCAGCCGAAGGCGGTGCCAAGGTTACACTCATTGAATCCAGTGATGTGATTGGCGGCTGTTGTGTCAATGTTGGCTGTGTGCCGTCAAAAATTTTAATTCGAGCAGCACAATTGGCTCAACAACAACGAAGTAACCCGTTTGCTGGACTAGAAAATCATACTCCAGCACTAAGTCGTGCGCTGTTATCTGAGCAGCAAACTGCCCGAGTGGAAGAGTTGCGGACAGCTAAATACCAAAATATTCTAGACAACAATCCTGCGCTGAGTTTAATCAAAGGTTTTGCTCGATTTAACGATGCCAATACCTTAATCATTAGTAATCTTGATGGTTCAGAGCAAATACTACATGCCGATAAAATATTAATTGCTACTGGTTCAACACCGACGATCCCGCAGATTGATGGCCTTGCTGGCACACCTTACTGGACATCCACAGAAGCATTATTTGCCAAAGCGCTACCACACCATCTGATCGTGATTGGCTCTTCTGTGATCGCGTTGGAGATTGCACAAGCTTATCGCCGCTTAGGCAGCGAGGTGACGGTATTGGCGCGTCATTCATTATTGTATGCAGAAGATCCCTTGCTAGGTGAGAAGCTGACCGAATGTTTTCAAAAAGAAGGCATTAACGTGTTGAATCACACTCAGGCGACAAGCGTTTCATATCATGGTGAACAATTTACGCTAGAAACCAATGCAGGTACTGTGATTGGTGATCAACTGTTAATCAGTACCGGACGTAATGCTAATACTAGTCAACTTAATCTTGCCGCAATCGGTATTAAAACTAACGAAGGAGGTGAGGTTATTGTTAATGAGTGGATGGAGACCAATATTTCTGGCATTTATGCCGCAGGAGATTGCTCCAATATGCCACAATTTGTCTATGTTGCCGCAGCGGCAGGCAGTCGTGCCGGTGTAAATATGACCGGTGGAAATGCCACACTGGATCTAACCACTATGCCCGCAGTGATCTTTACCGACCCGCAAGTAGCCACGGTGGGGTTAACAGAATTTCAGGCCAAGGCGCAAGGTATCGACACCGACAGCCGAGTTTTGGGTATGGAAAATGTGCCACGAGCCCTAGCGAATTTCGAGACCGACGGCTTCATTAAATTAGTGGTAGAAAAGAAAACCGGAAGAATTATCGGTGCGCAAATTTTGGCACATGAAGGCGGTGAAATTATTCAGAGTGCAGCCTTGGCCATTCGCAATCGCATGACTGTCACAGAGTTAGCCGATCAACTTTTCCCTTACCTAACCATGGTGGAAGGGCTAAAACTTTGCGCCCAGACTTTTAATAAGGATGTTAAAGAGCTTTCATGTTGTGCTGGGTAAATCATCACTGATTGATGCGGTGTTCTATATGATGTGAATTTGAAATCAAACAAGAACCGTCGAAGGTCGGTGGTACTAAATGCTACCGAGACTTAGCTTTTTTTTGTTAAGAAATGAGTGTAGACGTGTAATTATTTGTATCCCAATCCTACTAACTATGACCAGTCACCCCCAAAGGAGGTCATCATGGTCATACTAAACCGTGGACAAAGAAGTGGTGTCAAAAAGCCTTTCAGGCTTGAAGAAATTTGGCGTATTCGTACCAGACTCGAGATTGAGGATAACTTGATGCAGTTAGCACTATTCAATTTGGCTATTGATAGCAAACTTAGGGCAAGCGACTTACTATCTTTGAAAGTATGCGATGTTTCTTCCCAAGACAGGATGTTTAATCGAGTTAAGCATATCCAGAAGAAGACTGGTATTGAAGTTCAATTTGAAATTACAGCCAGAACACAACAAAGTTTGATGAAATGGCTCTTACTTGCTTCGTTAAGCGCAAGCGATTTTATTTTTTCTAGCCCTAGATTGAAACAACAGTCAATTAGCTACTCGTACTATAGATGCATAGTTAGGAAATGGGCATCCAATCTGGGATTAGATCCAAACCTATATGGAACCCACACTATGAGGCGAACCAAAGCGACTCTGGTCTATGCAAAAACAAAGAATATACGAGCAGTTCAGCTTTTGCTAGGTCATACAAAGGTAGATAATACGATAAGATATCTTGGTGTTGAACTGGAAGATGCTCTCATAATTTCTGAAATGTACTAGCTCAGACTTGATCTGACAGTTACCCATTTTTAATGGTGCCTGTCAGTTTAGATTTGAGCTAAATTTTTCTCAGCCCAAATTCGTTTCCCATCAAGCAATGTTTCAAGCGGAGTTCTTC
>NZ_BMQV01000083.1 GCF_014648295.1 Shewanella saliphila | reverse complement strand
AATGGCTATGGTTTTATAACAATGAAAGACCCAATACAGCAATTGGTGGTGTCCCACCAAAGCAAAAACTGGCACTAGTGGCCTAAATATCTACTTTTGATCTCAGTTAAAAATGGGGAGATTACCTTTAATTCGAGAGCCTGGGTTCCTCTTTATTACAAGCAAGCTATCCCTCCTCAAGAATTAAGACCAATACGAAAAAGTATCATTAGGCATCGCTGATTAATTTTGGGTGTCTTGATTAATCTTTCCTGCACATGGCGCTTCAAAGCTCCTGATTAAGTAAGAAACATTCTAACTAGTTAACAAAAAAACCGTTTTTGTAGAGGTACAATAATTAGAAATGTCCCCTGCGTTATGGAAATCACAGATGTCGTCTATTTATCAACAGTTACTCACTACTGCACCAACCGATCTACCACCAATCAAAGCAATCCACATTTGCCACGAAGAAAATAATCCAAGCGCCAAGTTTGGGGTTATCGAATTAGAAGGCGGTACCATTGGCCTAACCTACGTAAAATTGGGCAACGCGTTTGAACAGTTACAAAATGAATCGCTATACAGTGATTACATTGGTAAAGCAGTAACGGATTTAGCCCAATTAAGCGTGCTGCAACAAGATTGGCAGCAAGTGCTTGGCGCCGGAGCGCTTAATGCCATTAGCCAATATGTACTCAAACAACGTGGCTTTAACTACCACAACGCAGAAGACAGTTTAGAGCTGCTGGATATTCAACCTGGTGAGCGCGTTGGTATGGTTGGCTACTTCGCCCCGCTTATAGCCCAACTCCGCGAACAACAAACCCCTTTAACGGTGATCGAGCTGCGGGCTGAATTGGTTCAGGCCAAAGGCAATTTTGAAGTAACCACAGATCCAAGCAAATTGGCGCAATGCGATAAGGTACTGATTACTGGCACCAGCGTAATCAACAACACCCTAGAAGGCTTGCTAACGCATTGCCATAAAGCCCAAGAGATCGCACTGGTGGGCCCAAGCGTTGGCCTGTTGCCAGAGGTACTATTTGAACATGGCATCACTCGCATCGGTGGCCGCGCAATAGTAAACAGCGAACTGTTCCTTGAGCGTTGGAAAAGTGGCGAGAAGTGGAAAGAGTCCGTTACTCGTTACTCTTTGAGAAACAGCGACTACAAATAATGTCTCACATTAAGGGCGAGACATAACCGTGCGCCCTTTCAAACACATATATAATCAGAAAAACCACGCCCATTTGTGGTGACAAAATCAGCAAACAAGCGTAACAGCGCTATGCTTGAGCTTTTCCATAAGCGGTTTTCGTCAGTTTATCTGAGACAGGCTAGTAACAGATTATCTATGGGTGTCTTGTTTAATTTCTTCTGAGCTATTCCATAAGCGGTTATCGTCAGTTTCTCTGAGACAGGCTGGTAACAGATTATCTCTGGGTGTCTTGTTTAATTTCTTCCAATTGGTTAAATGTCAAACACTCAAATAGACTTAGTTACCTTTAACTCAGACAGGTAATCTAAGATGGCCAGACCAAGACAGATTCATCATAAAAAATACCAACAACATAAAGCGGTTGGCATAATCGTTTCACTGAACACTTTTTTACACCGAAAAATAACCGAGTACTTGTTTTTGTTTTTCCGAAAGTTGAGATAACTCCGAAGAAGCTTGCAACGACTGATTAACAGCCGATACATTCTGTTGTACTAAATCAAATGCTTCAGTTGTACTTCGTAAAATATCATCGGTTACGCTATGTTGTTCTTGAGATGCGGTTGCGACTAAAGCATTAATTTCAGATATTGTCTCAACGGCAACAGATATATCTTCAAAAGCAGATTTTATATCGTCAGCTAAAACGACCGATTGCTCAATCAAGTCGACATTTTGTTCCATATTTGTACTGGCTTTTTCAGATTGTTTTTGCAGCCTTTCTATGATTTCTTGAATACTTACAGTCGATTTTTGTGTCTTAGAGGCTAGGTTTCGCACTTCATCTGCAACAACGGCAAAACCTCGGCCATGCTCACCCGCTCTAGCAGCTTCAATGGCCGCATTTAAAGCAAGGAGATTAGTCTGTTCTGAGATAGTATTAATAACCTCCGTTACGCTACCTATTTCTACCGCAAAATCATGTAACTGCCGCACCAAACTAGCAGCTTCACTAACGGAAGTATTAATATTATTGGACAATAAGATGTTTTTCTCTAATGTCATCTTACCTTTTGCAACATTAGTTTGTGCTTCTCTTGTCATCTCTTCCGCTTGTATTGCTTGTTGACTAACCTCCATCGATGTAGATGACAATTCATTTATTGCTGTTGATATTTGCTCAACTTGATCTTTTTCGTGTTCAACATTATTTAATGTTTCTCCCATAACGGCTGTCAATTCTTGAGATGCTGACGCTACATTTTCTGCGATATTATGTGAGTTTTGAACCATTTCACATAATTGTTTTGACAATACAATTAATGATGAATAAATCCCAGTCTCTTTACCATCTAACTCAATTTTCTTAGTGAGATCACCATTAGCAATACTTTTTATTATGGCTGCTATTTCTTCTGGGGCTCCGCCTACTGGAACTAATACTAATCGATTCAGCGTTACAGTTAGCACGACGCCCGCGATAATGAGACTAAAAAGTCCTAATAACAGTGAATATTTTAATTGGTTATTAGCGTCAGCGTCTATTACATCATCTTTAATAAACGTTACATAATTCCAACCAACGTTCTCTAAGTTATCCCAAAATGCCGTGAAATCAGTATTCGAACCATCTACTTTAGCTGTATATGATAACTCACGATTATTAACATTAAAGTTTTTATACAGCGGGCGCTTTTCAATTATACTCTCACCTATATCATCTGAATAAGGAGAAAATATAATTGTGTTTTCTGATGAGTAAATAATGATATCTTTTCTATCTAAAATTGAACCTAACACAGATTCCATGTAAACACTGGAAAGGATAGCAATGTCACTATTGATTTTATGAATAACACCAATAACTTGTTTACCTGTTGTTTTTGAAAGATATGGTTCTGATACAAAGAAAGTCTTCCCTTGATTAAAAATTGCATCGTAATATGAACGATTAAGCTCTTTAACATTAAACCCTAATTTAGCTCCTTCTTTAAATATACTACCGTCTTTTTTTATAGCATAAACACCTGTGCTTATACTATCTAACATATTAGAAAGCACTTTTAATTGGTTAGTAGCATCATGAGATAGCTCATCTTCATTAAAATCTGATGCAGTAATATCAACTGAAGAAAGTATTTTTTCATAACTATTGAATTTTTCAACAAGCCTAGCTTCAACCGTAGCATTACGCTCTCGGAGTGTATCTTTTGTTAAACTCACGCTTTCCGCGCTAAATGATATATAGCTTAATGAAGTAAGCGTTAATATAATTAAAATAATTATGGAACTTAATACACCTACAACTTGAAGTTTAAACTTGCTCATATACAACACCAACTATAAAGGTTTGACAGAAAAGATTACGAGATGAGTCATTTTACATTCTTAAAATAACATTTTATCAACAAGGTGGAATTCATTTAACCATATGAACTTATATGAATTAAAATGGGATTTCTGTGAGCCATGTTACTTATTTAAAATCTTTTATAATTACAAAACCACTCACTATGCTCAAAAACACACATAATGTTGCTTAATTATTTTGAAATTGTTATTTAATGACGCTTATAAAAAGATAGCCAACATTAATATTTAAAACCTATCTCAATATCAGTTAAATTAACAGGCAAGGGATAAGGCTGCTTCGTTAACAGCAGAGATAACACTTATCTTTAATAGATATAATTCTATTTTATCTACTCACCTATCACTGTTCAATAAAAATAACTATAGACATCACCATTTATATTAAAAGTATTTTAATTATTAATGGGGTTTACGGTTTTAAAATAATGGATCGCTAGGTTTTACTTCTTATCAATGTACTTCCTTCCCTAATTAAGGCTGGATGTAGTCATCAATCAGGGGCTGATTACACTTTTTGACCAGCGCCAAAAATAATCTCTTCCCTGAAATCATCACTCCAACAAGCCCTATTGAATTTCTGATTTTGGCTTGTTTTAGCGGGATGTAGCTTCACTAGATTTAATGCCCAACGCCTTAAAATAGCCAGAATACTGGCACCATCT
>NZ_BMQV01000082.1 GCF_014648295.1 Shewanella saliphila | reverse complement strand
CATCCAGAGCGATGGTCAAAAGAAGAGCGAAACTGGCAACCAATAGGCGCTGTGGCGTTAAATCCAGAGCAACATAAAGAAGTTGCTTAACAATTTAGGCGACAACTGTCTTGAAAAACGCCGCTTGTTGATTAATGGATTGATCGATTTAGAGACATTGATGGTGATGCTGTAACTCCCGTGCATACAAAAAAGTTTTGCATCGTGGCTTTGTTGGCAAAATAACATCTGCAATTGGATTGCGTTGTCACTTTGAGCCATAAAAAAACACCATCACTTTGCAATGATGGTGTTTTTAATGAGCAATAACATTGACGCAGAACGGCCCCTAGCCTTGTAATAAATACTCTTCGGCTTTTTCAATGCTGCGCGGTTTGCCCACTAGCATCAAAATATCATTACGCCTTAAAATCCAATCCGCAGGTGGTGGGTCGATTTCTTCACCACGCCGACGTACGGCCCTTAGTTCAACATCTAAGGTTTGCCACGGAATATCCGCCACCGTTTTCCCGACCGCACTGGCGCCATTGGCTAAAGACACCGCATGCAATAAGTCGAGGGTGAAATCGGTTTCGGTACCAGAGAAAAAACCGTGTAAATACTGGTAATGGTTACGACGCTCTGACTCTAACCGTTTAATAATCCGCGCTAATGGTACGCCGCATTTAAATAATACCTGCGACACCAACATTAAACTGCCCTCAAGAGACTCTGGGATAACTTGCGTCGCCCCTGCCTCTTTTAGCTCATGTAAATTACTATCATCGCGAGTGCGTACTAAAATTTTCACTTCGGGAGCGAGCTTTCTGGCTACCGCAAGACACTCTTCTGATTGCCTTGGCTCACAAAATGTCACCACCACAAGGCTAGCCTGACGAATACCCATTTTCTTTAATAACGCCATACGACAAGCATCACCAAAGTATATGTTTTCTCCTGCCGCTCTAGCCTCTGTCACACGCGTTGGATCAAGGTCCATCACCATATAGGGTACGGCTTCGGTTTTTAAAAATCGGGCAATGGTTTGTCCCACTCGGCCGTAGCCTAAAATCAACACTAGATCATTATCATCACTCACAGGCAAACGGATTTCTACCGGTTCATCTTGTGGTTTGTTGTTTCCGCCAGTGAGCTTTTGGGCAACATCAACACTGTGACGAATTAGCCATGGCGCTATCGACATTGAGATCACCGCAACCGCCACGAGTACCGTACTGACTTCGTTTTCAAGTAATTGATAATTCACTGCCAGTGCCAATAATACAAAGCTAAACTCACCCACCTGGCCCAAACTAATCGCGGTACTTAATGCAATTTTAGCTTTCTCGCCCACTAATTTCAGTAAACCATACACAATAACAATTTTAGCCAACACCACACTGATTAAAATAAGCAGCACTTGCCACCAATATTGCATCACTAAATTAAAGTCGAGCAACATGCCTATCGAGATAAAAAACAGTCCCATCAACAAATCACGAAATGGCCTAATATCAGCTTCTAACTGTCTTCGATATTGACTCTCACCTAACAACATACCGGCAATAAATGCCCCTAACGCCATGGACAACCCCAGCCACTGGGTAAACGCGCCAGTGACTAATGCCACCACTAAGGTTGAAAGTACAAACAGCTCATTTGAGCGTGACCGCGCGACTTCATCAAAAATACGCGGCAATATCCATTTACCAAACGACATTAAGCCTAAAAAGGCCAAAATACCGGACAACAGCCCCCAAGCTATGGCGTTAAAGCTCATTTGGGTGCCATCATTGGCCAATAACGGCATTAAAATTAACAAGGGTACGACGGCTAAATCTTGAAATAACAATACACTGACCGACAACTCACCATGGCGACGACGCAGCCAGCCTTGTTCATTCATCAGTTTTAATACAATGGCGGTTGATGACAATGCAATCGCCGAGCCAATCACCACAGCTGCCACTAAGTTTTGCCCTACTAACATGGCAATCCCACCGGCCACCAATGCAGTCACAATCATTTGCGCGCTACCCAAACCAAATACAGTGCGGCGCATTGCCCATAGCCTCGGCACCGAAAACTCAAGCCCGAGGGTAAACATCAACAACACTACCCCAAGTTCGGCAACTGACTGCATTTGCAACTGGGTAAACCAATGAAAGCCACTAGGGCCGCTCACCACACCCGTTAACAAGTAGGCCAATATGGCAGGTAAACCAATACGGCGTAATAATGCAATCGCCACGATCGCAATCACAAGCATTGAGAGAATATGAATAAAAATGCTGTGTTCCATTACGGTATGGGCTCCTTGTCAAAAAAATGTCGAAAGGCAATTCGCGAATATCTAGTCACTACAGTAAATCATCAAACAGCTAATAACTATAGAATTTTTTTCATGGGCACGATTATTGCTATAAACAAAGTAATTAGTTGTAACGTACTGGAGTAAACACCATGGATTTCGCATCTACATCAGAGCTGTATCCTGAAGACTACTGGTACCGTTCAGACGCTTACTTGAATATGGACTCAGAACTTGACCTTATTCAGGTAATTCAACAACTACATGGAAGTTTAGATCCTAGGACAGTTTTTGCCTGTTTCGGCAAAATTCTAGGACAACATTTGCCGATTAAAGGAATGCAGTTGACTTTAGACAAACAAAAGTTTGTCTGGGGACGTCATTACGGTATTGAACTGCAACGTACTATTGCAGACAAACAAGACCTATTTGCCGTGACTTATCAGTTAGCTGCGCCGCTTAGCTCGGAGCAATCTAGCCTGTTAACGCGACTAGAAAGCATGCTTATTCAGCCACTCAATAATGCACTCAAATACCAAAGCATGTCTAATCAAGCCATGTTTGATGCATTAACAGGGCTTGGCAACCGTTATTATTATCGCCAAGCAATTAGTACCGCCTTAGCTCGAGCCAATCGTCATCAAGGCCAGGTGTCGTTGGTAGTAATTGATTTAGATAAGTTTAAGCAACTTAACGATCGCTATGGTCATAAAGTGGGTGACTTTGTTTTAGTGGGCTTTGCCGAATTAATTAACGAAGCCATTCGTAATACCGACCAGGCATTTAGAATTGGCGGTGATGAGTTTGTGATTATCACCCAAGGTGACACACTAGCTGCTGAAATAGTCTGTCAGCGAATTATTGACATGATGCCAAAGCATGCCGAACTCATTGAGTATGACATTCAATGTAGCTTAGGAGTTGCAGAGTCGATTCCTCAACAAGAAGCCGAAAACTTATATGAGCGCGCTGACAAAGCTATGTACGCTGCTAAAGCAGACGGACGTAATTGTTATCGCATCAGTGAAGGTGACTAACCTACAAGCCATATAGCTCTGTGTTTGAGCAAGCAACTAATTAATTATGTCGCCCTTATTCTGCATAGAATTAGGGCGTTTTAGTCATTAGCTTATTACCTACCACGAAGTTCAATACACTTTAAAATTCACTCATTGCCAATTTCACGTCTTTCTTAATGGCATTTTTAGCTGGGAACTAACCTAAATGTTAGGAGTATGGGCGCTTTATTTGTTGTCAGTGCTAATAACCTAAGGTCGCTAACATTGCGGCGCTTCGCCCATACAAGAGACAGAATAAACGTTACTTTGATTCAATATATCTAAATGAGTCTGTCAGTTTATATTTGTCTTCCCGGCAATGCTTTTGAGCCGGGATCCAGGTGTTAGCTTTGCTGTTTGTGTTTATGTTCTTTTTTGTACTCATGGCCTGCGGCCACTAACGTCGTGGCGCTTCGCCCACACCAGAGTATGAATAAACGTTACTTTGATTCAAGATATCTAAAATGAGTCTGTCAGATTATATTTGTCTTCCCGGCAATGCTTTTGAGCCGGGATCCAGGTGTTTCATTTACTGTTTGTGTTTATGTACTTTTGTACTCATGGATGTGCGTGAAAGGCCATGTGAGCTTCACGCATTCACTTATAAAGAGTCTTCAACGGCCTCAAGTTCAGAGTTGAATTTAACTATTTGAAAGCTGAGACTAACTCGTTTTTGGACATTTCTGAGTTACGAATGCCATCAGTGTATGCCTTGTTCGCATAAATAAAAATATGGGAAAATTCTATATCAGTGGCCAGTTTTAGTGAACCACTATAGATTTCAGTTTTGAAAAATATGGAAAATTCTAAACATGTGAAGTAATGGTGATTCAATACGGCCAATATTTATCGGCCGCTACAAATATTGATTGTTACTAGAGCGAATTTATCACTTATAATTGCACTATAATGGCTTCCTTATTTGCAAATTGATAGATTTCTAATTCCATGAAATTAAATTGATAACACCATTCCCCATATATTTAAAAGTGATTGTCACTATTCCACCTGAGTTATTCATATTTAATAAAGACTCACACAAC
>NZ_BMQV01000081.1 GCF_014648295.1 Shewanella saliphila | reverse complement strand
CATGATAGGACAGGGTATGTGTTCAGCAACTATGCTGAATGGAAGTATGCATGAGCCGTATACGAGGTCCGTACGTACGGTTCTGTGAGAGGGATGGGGCGGTGACGCCTCACCCTACTCGATGTGCACCGGGGTTAATTTACTTAGGAGTTGGGTGCTGATTCGTTGATGAACACAGGACGTATGGAATAAGCTGCAGGTAACAAAAAGCCCCGCATCAATGCGAGGCCCTTAAGCTAAATTCAACTAGCTAATCTATAAGGTAGATTACTTAGCGTTCATTAGTGCAACAGTGTTGTCTAGCATGCGGTTACTGAAACCCCATTCGTTGTCATACCATGCCATTACTTTAACTAAACGACCTTTAACACGTGTTTGTGTCGCATCGAAGTTAGATGAGAATGGATTGTGGTTGAAATCGATAGACACTAATGGCTCTTCGTTAATCGCTAGCGCTTGATTAAGTGGATAAGCTTTAGCAGCATCAGCAACGATTTGGTTAACTTCTTCAACAGTCGTGTCACGTGACGCTAAGAATGTTAAGTCAACTAACGATACGTTTACTGTCGGTACACGTACTGCTAGACCGTCAAATTTACCTTGTAACTCAGGAACCACTAGACCTACAGCTGCAGCAGCACCTGTTTGAGTCGGGATCATCGACATTGCCGCTGCACGAGCACGACGTAAATCAGTGTGGTATACGTCTGATAAACGTTGGTCGTTGGTGTATGCATGAATCGTCGTCATTAAACCAGACTCAATACCCACAGCATCACTTAACGGCTTAGCGACAGGCGCTAAACAGTTAGTCGTACATGAAGCGTTTGAAATCACTGTCATGTCTGCAGTTAGTACGTCTTGGTTAACACCGTAAACAACAGTAGCATCAACGTTTTTACCTGGAGCAGAAATGATCACTTTTTTTGCGCCAGCATCTAAGTGAGGCTGTACCGCTGCCTTAGATGTAAAAATACCAGTACATTCATACACTACGTCGATATTTAACTCTGCCCAAGGCAAGTTTGATGGGTCACGTTCTTGGAACGTTAGGATTTTATCGCCATTGACGTAAATCGCTTCATCATCGTGATCAACTTTTGCGTTAAAGCGACCATGTACAGAATCGTACTTGGTTAAATGAGCATTGATCGATGCATCACCTAAATCATTAACTGCAACGATTTCGATTGGGTAATCTTTTTCGCTTTCATAAAGTGCACGTAGAACATTTCTTCCGATACGGCCATAGCCGTTAATTGCTACACGGATAGTCATCTCATATCCCTCAAGTGATAAAATAATTTGGTGGCAAGTCGATCGCCTGGTTGTAAAATTACCAAATTAACCGTAATGGTCAAGTTAAATCACCCAAAAAGGGCAATTTAGGGTGATAATTTTCGTATTTTTTTTACATTTAGCACGTTTTGAAGATAATTTAAGCACAGTTTTGTAAGTTGGCACATATCAGTCATTGATGCTTTACGCGAATTACATAGCATAATCCTAGCTTATTTCAGCAGCATTTCACTTTCACTATTCGCAAAACGCTCACTGGTCACTGCATTAACAAGCTCAGAAGCTTGTGAGTCTAATGCTTCAGCTAATTGTTGATTGCCTTTAAGCATCGCTAACAATTGAGCTTCATCAGCATGTTGTAAACTGAGTTGCAAATAAGCCCGTGTCAGCAAGTACTCTTTTTCAGGGTTTTGTTGATGTCGATAAATCGAGGCGAGAGCCAAAAACCAATCAGGATTGATGTTATCGGAGTCGCTAGTTCTCAAAAGGTGTAAATAAAGGCTTTTAGCGTCATCGGGTGATGAGCGAACATAATGCGCAGCAAGTTGAGTAATAATATAAGGATCAGATAATTGACCTTGCTGATAGCGCTGTTCAACAATCTCTAGTCCCGCTTGATCGTTAAAACGCATCCAGCGATAAAAGGCTAAGTAGATATCATTGTTGGTTCGGGTATATTCTTGCAACTCAGCTAATGTTTGGGTGCTAACAGCGAATGCACGCTCACGGTCTCGAGTTCGGTCGGTATTGAGTTTATGTTTGACACCGGCTGCAAGTTTAATGCAATGACTGTAGTCTTCAAGGTAGATTAATTGTTGATAAAGTTGCTTACCAGTGGGTTCAGGTGTTTGTTTTAACAGGTAGCGATGGCGAATAAGGTCGCCTTTTTCAAATCTACACCAACTATCTTTGTGTAAATCTGCACAAAGTTCAGGATTATTTTTACAAATCAGGTCGCTATTGCGGTCATTATTGCAGCCAAAAAGACCAAATATAGCCCCTATAGCGGTAAATGATGTAATTAATACAAAATTTCGACTCAAAATCGTCTCCACGCGCTAAATTGTCTAATAAAATTACACGTTTAGCGAAAATTTGTTACTGGCGAAATTGCTAATATTTCATTACAATGTCGCCGACCAAGAGGGCTTTGCCCATACAATAAACTTATTATTGGTCTTTTCTTTTTGTTACTCAAACCTTTCTGTTAGATAACTGGAAAAGTGAGATAAAGGATCCCTACATGAGCGCAGATAAACATTTACAGAGCTGGCAAGAACGTTTCGAAATGGCAGAAGCAATGCAACCATTGCTTGGCAAGTTGTATCGCAACCAAGGCGTTGAGGTAATGGTATATGGTAAGCCATTATTGAACGCATCAACCATCGAAATCATTAAGTCACACCGTTTAGTACGTCGTCATGTCGGTGAAAAGTTACGCCTTCGCGAGAGTTTCCCATTTGTTGAAGCACTTAGCAAATTAGCCATTAAGCATTGCAGAGTGGATATCGGTAAATTGGCGATCAACTACTGGCGTAACAACAAGGATGCAAGCGGTATTGAAGCTTATATGGCTGACGC
Source organism: Shewanella saliphila (assembly GCF_014648295.1). Classification (GTDB taxonomy): domain Bacteria; phylum Pseudomonadota; class Gammaproteobacteria; order Enterobacterales; family Shewanellaceae; genus Shewanella; species Shewanella saliphila. The sequence goes on along the minus strand of NZ_BMQV01000081.1, from coordinate 2,181 downwards.
ATTAGCACCTGCTGTAAACCATGGTGATGATACTCCTGCACGCGATGTTGTGCTTTACGGTTTCGGTCGTATCGGTCGACTACTTGCCCGTTTATTGATTGAACGTACCGGTAAAAGCAATAAAATGCGTTTACGTGCCATTGTATTACGTGGTGGTAAAAAAGGTGATTTAGAAAAGCGTGCCAGTTTATTACGCCGTGACTCAGTACACGGTCCGTTCAACGGCTCAGTTGAAGTTGATGAAGAAAATAACGCCATCATCGCAAACGGTACGTATATTCAAATTATTTATGCTAATTCACCAGACCAAGTTGATTATACTCAATACGGCATCAACAATGCATTAGTTGTTGATAACACCGGTATTTGGAAAGATGAAGACGGCTTAGGCCTACACCTTAAAAGCCCTGGCGCAAGCAAAGTATTGCTAACAGCCCCAGCTAAAGGCGCAATTAAGAATGTGGTATATGGTGTCAATGAAAATGATATCTTAGACGAAGATACCATTGTATCGGCGGCAAGTTGTACCACGAATGCCATTACTCCAGTACTAAAAGCGGTTAACGATAAGTATGGTATTGAAAATGGTCACGTTGAGACTATTCACTCTTACACCAACGATCAAAACTTAATCGATAACTATCACAGTGCTGAGCGTCGCGGTCGTAGTGCGCCATTAAACATGGTTATTACTGAAACGGGTGCCGCTAAAGCGGTGGCTAAAGCGCTACCTGTTTTACAAGGTAAGCTAACCGGTAATGCTATCCGTGTACCAACGCCTAATGTATCAATGGCGATTATCAGTGTTAATTTGAACGCTGAAACCAACCGTGACGAGTTAAACGAATACCTTAAAGACATCGCTTTGCAGTCTTGTTTACAAAATCAAATCGACTTTACCGAGTCAACAGAGATTGTATCAAGTGACTTAGTGGGTTCACGTTATGCTGGTGTTGTTGACTCGCAGGCGACCATTGCAGAAGGTAAGCGTGCCATATTATATGTGTGGTATGACAATGAGTTTGGTTACAGCTGTCAAGTTGTTGGTGTGATGCAAAAAATGTTGGGATTAACCACATTATCTTTGCCAAATGCTTAAGTCAGTTTAGTTAGCTGCCGGCTAACTAATAAAGTTTAGATAGTAACAGCACCTCAAATGAGGTGCTTTTTATATTATGGCTTTTAGCACTTTCAAATAATGTAGTGAACGCATCATTGATTGAGCCATTAGTGACGATAATTTGTGTTAAATTATCAAATAATCAGCACAATGATGATTTATGCATCAAACAGTCATTTTGTTGCAATAATACTGTTGTTATTGATTGACTATCCAGATCAAATCGGTAGAATGCCATTCCGCAGTCAGGGGAAACTCCTCAGGTTACTTTGCTTAATTAAGCAAATATTGTAATGATTGAAAATGCGACATTAGCTTAGTTGGACAGGTTGAAAGACGATACCTTTCTTGCAGATTTAATACAGCGTTTACGAAGATTGAAAATGCGACATTAGCTCAGTTGGTAGAGCGATACCTTGCCAAGGTATAGGTCATCGGTTCGAACCCGATATGTCGCTCCAATTTCTTATCTCCTCCGATGGATTTGATTTTGGAAAGCATGGCGCGATGGCAGAATGGCTATGCTGCGGATTGCAAATCCGTCGATCTCGGTTCGACTCCGGGTCGCGCCTCCACAAAATTGCATTTAATGGTTACTATTTGTAACGGTTAAAACAACACTTTGCCCGAGTGGTGGAATCGGTAGACACAAGGGATTTAAAATCCCTCGCTGAATAAGCGTGCCGGTTCAAGTCCGGCCTCGGGTACCATCCTTTACATACGTTAAGTATGGTGTAAAAAAGCCTCGACATCAGTCGGGGCTTTTTTACGTCTGAAATTTGAGTTTGATTGTTTAAGATTAAAGTCAAAAGCAAAATCCCTCGCGCTCTGGTTGAAAATCAGGCGTGCAAGCGCAAGTCCGGCCTCGGGTACCATTATTTATAGTAAGAAATTACATACGTAAGTATGGTGTAAAAAAGCCTCAACATTAGTTGTAATGCCGCTCGCTTAACAGTGAGCGGCTCTTTTCTTATGGGGGTAGCGTGGTGCTTTATATAGCACTTGTCTTGGAAATGGTTTCCGCTTTCTTTTTTTCGGTAGGATTAATCGCTTTCCGTTTT
>NZ_BMQV01000080.1 GCF_014648295.1 Shewanella saliphila | reverse complement strand
TAAGCTTGTTTAATATCGCTTCTTTAAATTGAACTGAATGCCTTTGATAATTCACTTGCTTTAACTTACCGCGCCCTGTTTATTTGTAAATTAATTGAGGCGACAACTATCCTGACACAGGGGGTCAAGGAGATCCCATGCCTAAAACAAAAAAACACCTATGACCAAAGATGATGCATTTCACTATTAACCTGCTTGGCAATTCAGGATGAACATCATATACAGCATCGCTCTAACTGAATAACAGCGGTAAGAAATATTACTCAAATAATAATGCCAAATGCAGATGCGCTTTATAGGCCCCAGGGCGAGATCGTGAACGTTTTTCGAACAATTCGACGCACTATTTGACGTTAACATCTCGCTATGATCTTATACTCCCTTTTTTCGGGAGCACACCATGCATATTGACCACTTCAAAGAGAATTTCCAAACAATAACAGACCAGCGTCAAGGGGCTAAAGTGACTGTGCCAACCAGCACCGGATATCGACAGCCTGTTACCATGGAATTTTAAAAAGTAGGTGTGGTTGCCTAGACGCTTACCAGGTAGTTCAAGCTCTGCTTCCACCAAGGCCGCTAATCCATTAATCGATTTACGAAAATCGACCACATCGGCACATAAATAAACGGTGGGCACATCAACAAACATCTTCATGCCGTTAGCCCTTTAATAATGGCAACGATATCGTTCGTTGCTAAATTGGCTGGAAACATTAACTGGCCTGTGCGGATATCAAACTGCACCACATTTTGATGAGTTTGCGCGCAGACTTCAGTGGTGGTTTGATTTACCTGAATAAAACGTGATGATGTAGCGCTGAAACCTGACTTGAATAAGGTTGGGTTTTGCAGGTTCTCAGCCTGTAAAGTACGTTGTTTATAGTAAGTGGTAATAGCGACATTATGGTGTTGGCAGAATTCAATATTAGTGCCTTTGAAATTGCTGCGTTGCTGAAGTAGTTCCAGCCACTGTGCCGCTGTTCTGTAAGTTTTCATCACTTGCTCCGAATTTCTCATTGAGCAGGTATTTTCAGATAGTCAGATTAACGATGCGAGGTGTGGTTCGCTAGACGGTTACTGTTTTTCCATCTTCATAATGTATTGAAAACGAATCAGCGTATCGATCGCTATTCCAGGCAGGGATATAAGGAATAATGTTTTCGTTAATATATTTACTCTTTATTTCATCCATTAAAAGTAATTGTTCCACGACATACTTCATACGGCCAAAACCACCGCCATTACGATCAATGTCAAAGTCCAATAGTGTAACAAAAGGGATCTTCAGAGAATTAAGCAAACGCCAGAAATGATTTACATGCCTCCCACCAAGTGGAACCACCGATATTGAATGACCGTCAATGTCTTTTGCAAAGTGTTCCAGCAACTTCGGAAGAACAACCTGCTCACTATCACCTTCACCCAGTATCACTAATTTAGAAAAGTAAATTTCAGGATAGGCCTTTACAGCTTCGCTAATATACTTAGCTTGCTCATCACTATCTTCAGGCAATAACAAGGATTGAACCTTTGTACATATATTCTCATTGTCTAATCGAAAATGACGTATTTGTGTTGGTTCTATACGCCCAACCAATGAAGCGGAGTGTGTAGAAATAACTGATTGACAGAGTTCAGTCGCGCCATAATCTTTTACTAGCTTTAATATTCGGCCTAAATAGTGTGGTGATAAATGGTTCTCAGGCTCCTCAAGCACAATCAAGCTAAAAATAGGTAGCTTCATCTTATCAGCATCAAAATTTGATGGTTGATTACTAACAACAGCTTGTCGTGTCGCTTTATCTATATCAAATAATGCTTTGGTTAGAGCAAAGTAAACTAGAGATTTTTGGCCGTCACTCAGTCGACTAGTATCAACCTTGTTTCCAGTTGCATCTGGCATAAACTGAAGCTGTATAAGTCTCATTATTTCATCCACATCACCGACAGGAAAATTAAGCCCAGCTTGATTGAGATGACGCCCCTTGTATATCTCCTGCCAATTGTGATTAATGGCTCGTGTAATCTGGGTTAAAGCTGGGTTGTCTGATGCTAATTGGTTCAGTTGCTGAGCTTGTGCTTCAAAAGACTCTTGCTCCCCCTCTGACCATTTAATCGCCTTGAGCAAACGGCCCAATATGGCTTTTGATGAGTATTTTAACTGAACTAATGGATCTCTATTGGCAGGTACATAGTTGACTTGAATCGCATTCCTTTGGGTTGCAGATAAACGATGTTTGTTATCGTCTTCAGGTTCTTCCATATCGCCACCGATTACCCAAATATTTTCGTCTACATCCCCTAGAGGGTTGTAATCAAAGCTTATGCTTGCTTCTAAGCGAACCCTAAATATGATTTCACCTGTTGAACTAGATGCTGTAAGTCCATTAATTAAAGGTGGAATCGATGGATTTACGTTTGCATTTGCAAGACTGAACCATGCCTCTATTGTTAAATTTCTTGGTGTTACAGGATCCACATCGTCAGGTAAGTGAAAATCAGAAGGTATAATGCCACGTAAAGAATGGTCGATTGAAAACAACTTATTTAGAGCTTCTAACGTGGCACTTTTTCCTGTTCCGTTATGACCAATAAAAACTGTTAGCTGAGGATCAAACTCTATCGTTTGAGGATGGCTTATGGATATGCTTTTGTAGCCAGATACCACTAGTTTCTTTAATAACATGCTTACCACTTTTTTGTAGAGGATTCTGTTCGAGTCGCTTAAATAATCAAGAAATCTAACTATACCTTAAGCAATTAATTGATAAGTAAACTCTAGCATATTAAGCGGTGAGAATTTTTTAGAAATATCATGTTTTGGATAATAAATTTTAATCGTTGATAAAGGCCTATCTAAAACGTTTTGGGGCATGAACGTGTCAGAAGCCTACCACTGACATGTACCTGGACAGAAACGCGTCAGCGGCTTTGCTAATTTAGCCATCCTTGAATAACCTTCAGTATCCTAAAACGTCAAACACCACCGTTGTTAGCGGTGGCAGACTTGCGCGGAATTGGACAATTTCGTGCATTGCGCAACGAGCCTCCAAAGCCGTTTATTTGCATATTAATGTCACAAGCCGTACGTAACTATTTATTTCAACCATATCCAAAGTGGTTCAAATTTCACACAAGCTATTTGCTGTTAATGCAACACATTGTTGTGGTGCCTTCTAAGCATTTTCCAGAGCAATGCAATACATATCGAGGGGCCCTTCAAGCATTCCTACATCCAGCGTCGATTGGCTGCCACTGCAATTTAACGCAAGTGCATAACCATGAAGGTAATCGACCAATAGATCCAATGCATTTTTTGCTGAATCAGCGTCTAGTTTCAATGGCTCTACAACAACATGGAATCGCTCAATAAATACAGCAGCAGGGCTTTTGGAACTCATGCTGAGGAGCGTTTCCAGTAATCCGGGATAATTGTTTAGTAAAGTTAAGTAGCTACTACATAATTTATTTAGCTCTAATTTCCAGCTATCACTTACCTTCGGTTCATAGATGTCTTCTATCAATGAAGTGGTGATCGCCTCTAATAGTGCATTTTTATTGCTGAAATAATGGTAAATCGCCATTGCATCAACATTTAAACTTGAAGCTAGTTTACGAATGCTGGGGATTTTCCCTTCTTCTTGCATCAACGTCTTAGCCATATCCATGATAGCTTGTGTACTAAGTTGGCTGCCCGAGCCTTTTGGTCGGCCTCGTTTTTTCTCCTTGACAGTCATTCTCCCCTCTCGCTAGACTAACATTAATTTCTACGGTGTAGAATAATTATAACCGATGCTGAACTTGAAGCCAAGGGATGAGCTATGGCTAGTTCCGTATAACTCATAAAGAGATGAAAATATGAAATGTTCTGTATATATCGCAACTAGTGTTGATGGTTTTATTGCTAAAAATGATGGCAGTGTTGATTGGTTACATGCGGCTGGAAACACTGATGCGGATATGGGTGATCAGGCTGATATGGGCATGGCGGAATACATGGCGTCTGTTGATTGCCTGATCATGGGTCGCAAATGCATGGAGACCATTTCAAACATGAATCTGACACCAGAGCAATGGCCGTACGGTGATACTCGAATCATTGTACTAAGCAATACAGTGAAACAGGCACCGGATAACGTGAAAGATAAAATCGAGATGTATGCTGGCGATCTGCAAGCGTTGGTAACTAAGCTCGAAAGCGAAGGACATCAGCATGCCTATATCGATGGGGGCACCACTATTCAGGCATTCATTAACCTTCAATTAATCAATGAGATGACCATTACACATGCACCCGTGTTATTAGGTAAAGGCATTCCGCTGTTTGGTACAACGATTAAAGACATCAAACTAGAGCAAGCACAGGCGACTGCTTTTGCTAACGACTTTGTACAGGTGAAGTACACGGTTAATTATCAATAAAAGCCTCTGATTCATTCCACCATAAACGACAACTGACTTAAGATATTTACAACTCATGAAAAGCATCAATATTATTAACGCAAGACAAAACAACCTTAAGTCAGTGGATATTCAAATCCCACGTAACCAGATTGTCGTCTTTACTGGTGTTTCGGGCTCGGGCAAATCATCACTAGTGTTTGAAACCATTAATGCTGAAGCTCAAAGACAGCTTTACGACACACTGGGTACTTACGCGCAAAGTCATTTACCTAAAGTCCCTAAGCCGGATTGCGATCTTATTGAAAATATCTCCCCCGCTATTGTGATAAAGCAAAAACGTAGCTTGGGGAGTTCGCGCTCAACAGTAGGAACAACAACCGAGATTTACACCTATTTACGTTTACTGTTTTCTCGTATCGGAACACCTTTGATTGGTGCTTCGAGCCATTTTTCTTTTAACTCTCCCGAAGGTATGTGCCTGAGTTGTAATGGCACAGGGCAGATTATGGATATTGATATCGATAAAATGCTTGATACGAGCAAGTCGCTAAATGAAGGGGCGATTTTGTTCCCTGACTTTAAAGTTGGTGGTTGGCAGTGGAAATATATCGCTTTAGCTGGGCAATTTGATTGTGATTTACCCGTTAATCAATTTACGCAAGAAGACTATCAGAAACTGCTATATGGTTTTGAAGAAAACATCGCTATCAATACTGGTGATTTGAGATTAGACATTACATATGAAGGCGTAATTGTGAAAATTAACCGCCTGTATGTACACAAAAATCAAGATACGTTATCTAAAAAGAAAAAGCAGATCATCGAGCAGTATTTGTCTGTTCAAGATTGTCATACTTGTCATGGAGCGCGTCTAAATCAACAAGCCCTGAGTGTAAAAATCAACGGCTACAATATCGATCAAGTCTCGCATTTTGATATCGAGCATCTAAAGCAGTTTGTCGATACGATTGATGAACCTCATGCCAACACCATCATCGAGCAGATCGATAATAAGATCAGCCACCTTATTGATATTGGTCTTGGGTACTTATCACTGTCTCGTGACATATCAACACTATCTGGCGGTGAAGCACAGCGTATTAAACTCGCGAAGCAGCTTGGCTCTAGCCTAACTGAAATGCTGTATATTCTTGATGAGCCAAGTGTCGGCTTACACCCGAAAGATGTTCATCACCTCAACAATCTATTATTCAGCTTACGAGATAAAGGCAATTCCGTGTTGGTGGTTGAACATGATCCCGATGTAATCAAAATTGTCGATCATGTCATAGACGTTGGCCCCAAAGCGGGGCTAAATGGCGGTCAGATTGTGTTTCAAGGTACGTACCATGAGCTATTAACATCAGAGGGTGCCACTGGAAAACTGTTAAGCCAAAGCACTTCGATTAAAAGCCGTGTTCGGCAAGCCCTCAGCCACTTTGAGATAAAAAATGCGACGGCGAATAACCTTCGCAATGTGAATGTGAATATTCCCAAAGGGATCATGACTTGCGTCACGGGTGTTGCTGGCTCGGGGAAAAGTTCGCTTATTCATCATGAATTCCTATACCGTTACCCCGATGCGATTGTGATTGATCAATCGGCTGTTGGTCAGTCTGAGCGTTCAAATGCGGCTACCTATACAGGGTTGTTTGATGAAATTCGTAAGGTATATGCGAAAGCCAACAATGTAAAACCTTCAGTTTTTAGCTTTAATTCCGAAGGAGCTTGCTCACATTGTAAAGGGTTGGGTTTTGTTGAAATGGAAATGGCTTTCCTTGATCCTATTCGTACCCAATGCAGTGAATGTGAAGGAAAACGCTATAATGAGGCGACCTTGAAGTATCAGTATCAAGGTTTGAATATTGCCGAGTTGCTCGAACTCACTATCGATAAGGCGGTTGGGTTATTCAATCAAGAAAAGATAACGAAAAGAATTAAGGTGCTGCAACAAGTCGGATTGGGGTATTTAACGATGGGGCAACCATTAGCCTCTCTTTCTGGCGGAGAGTGTCAACGGGTCAAGCTTTCAAGTGAGCTGCATAAAACAGGTAATGTGTATGTGCTCGATGAGCCAACAACTGGGTTACATGTGTCTGATGCCAATAAAATTATCGAAATCCTTAATGAGTTGGCTGCCAGAGGAAATACGGTAATTATTATTGAGCATAACCTTGATGTGATGACACAAGCTGATTGGATTATCGATGTTGGCCCAGACGGTGGGGATAAGGGAGGACAACTTATGTTTGAAGGAACACCGAAGGCTCTAATTGAAGAGTCAAATTCTCATACAGCAACATACTTGCAAAGCTATGTTCGTATTTAGTTGGATTGTGAAGAACTGTTCGAACGTAAGCGTCTAGCAAAAGGCACATACCTTTCACCAAGCGGCTGATTTATGTTGTTCCCCTATTTTATTGGGAGACACATAATGAAGACCTTTCGTGATCAACAGCAGTGGCAAGAGCTCATTCTCG
>NZ_BMQV01000079.1 GCF_014648295.1 Shewanella saliphila | reverse complement strand
CAAGATGTGACGGCTTACATGAAATATTACAACTTGGAGCGACTTCATTCAGCTAATGGTGATCTGTCACCGGTAGAGTTTGAAAATTCTCAATTAAAAGTGTCCAGTTTGGCTTGACCAGTACAGAAATTGGCAGCGCATTTGCTTCACTGCCTAATGGAAGGACAGCCACCAAACAAGACTGGGCGGCATTATCAGTTAATTGGAAAGACACACTCACACAACGTATTAGTCGATTACAAAATATGAAAGACTCACTTGAAGGCTGCATCGGTTGTGGCTGTTTATCGATGAATAGTTGCCCTTTGTATAACCCAGATGACCTGCTCGAACCACAAGGTCCGGGGCCTGTACTATTAAACCAAAAAGCCTAGTATCAAATAGACACTAGGCGTAAGCAAACAGCTAAATTGGGGAGTGATAAACAATAGGATGAAGATAAACGATAAAGTGGTAGCGTTAATTTTTAAGCCACCACTTTACCTGCCCATATACTGGACTACACCGGGTTAACCGAGTGTGTTTGTACTGACAATATCAATTTTTCGTGGTTTCATAGCTTCAGGAATTTCACGTACTAAATCAATATTTAATAAGCCGTGTTCTAATTCTGCACCCACGACACGTACATAATCAGCAAGCTGGAAAGTCCGCTCAAAGCCACGTTCTGCAATGCCTTGATGCAAGTATTTACGCTCATCCGTTTTTGCTGTCTTATTGCCTTTAACTAACAGTTTTTCGCCTTCACTCATAATGTCTAACTCAGACATCGCAAAGCCTGCAACCGCCATAGTGATCCGATAACGATTTTCACCAAGCAGTTCAATATTGTAAGGAGGGTAACCACTGTTAGCATTGTTGGCAGCAGCATGTTCAGCAAGTTGGGCTAAACGGTCAAAACCAATTGCGCTACGGTAAAGAGGGGCTAAATCTGGAGTAAGATTAAAGTTTCGCATGTTCATATCCTTGTCTAAAGCAATATGTAAAATAGTGACCACTTTTTCATAAAAGTGGCAATGTTGGTAACAGCCCTTACGGCACTGTCATAGCCAGAATAGTAAAACCTCAATCGAGCGTTTCGTTATCTATCCTGCTACAAAATTAGATATATGGACACAGTGTTTGATATCAAGGCTAATGAATAAATAAATTTTAAAAATTGATAAAAAACATTGAATATGACAATATTTCAATAACTTAAAATCCGTCCATTATATTCAATTACACCTGTAACCCTGTTTAAATGACTTTTGTCACTGGTAATTCTAATTGAAAACGTCACAATAACTCACAACGCAATACATCAATAAGGACATGTTATGAACCCTGCAACGCTGGCACTTTTAATCCCAATCATCGCCATAATAGGCAGTTTTATTGTGAGCATTATGAAGCTTAAAGAACGTCAAAACCTGGCGGCTAACGAACAACAAAACAACAATAAGTCACTGCACGATGAAATCAGCTCGTTACGTCAACGTATTGAAGTGTTAGAACGAGTGATTACTGAAGACTCTTATGACTTAAAACAAAAAATTAATAACGCATAAGAATACTTATTGTTGTTAACATTATTAAGCCACCATTATCGGTGGCTCAATGATCTAGCGGCATTTCGAGGCAAATAATAGCTAAACATCACCTTCTCTAGTATTACTTACTTACTGCTATCGAGCGCCTAAATAGCGCTAAACTGCCCACAAAAAACACCATCCCAAGCCCAACAATATTAAGCAATTCAGGCCACACAATACTAAAATCAGCACCTCGAAAAACCACAGCCTGTGAAAATGCCATAAAGTGACGCGAAGGGAATATCCATGTGAATGGTTGAATAATGGCGGGTTGACTCTCAATGGGCGTAATCCCCCCAGACAGTAACATCATAGGGATGATGACAATCATTAACAGCAATGCAAACTGCGCCATGGTGCGGGCTATGGTGCCAAGAAAAATCCCAATCGAGGCCGCGGCAAATAAGTAAATCGTTGTCCCGCCCAGTAATAACCAACGTGATCCGGCAATGGGGACATCCAGCAAGGTTTCGACCATAAAGAAAAGTGACAATGAAAACGCAACCAGCACAATAAATCCGTTAGCACACACCTTGGACATAATAATTTGAAATGATGTCAACGGCATAACCAATAAATGCTCAATGGTGCCATGCTCACGTTCACGCAGCAACGCAGCGCCTGTCAGAATGATCGCCAACAGGGTAACATTATCGAGTAGCGCCCCCATTGAACTAAACCAGCTCATTGTGCCATTAGGATTAAAAGCACGACGCTGGACTAATATCACAGGGTAATCTGTGCTTGCATTAGAGCGATTAACAAAAAAGTTAACCTCCTTGGTGATGATGCTTTGAATATAGCTATTACCTAAGCTTGCTTGAGTTACAGCGGTAGCATCAACATCGATTTGTATACTCGGTAAGCGTCCATCACGCACATCCGCTTCAAAACGTGGTGGAATACTCACCACAAACATAAAGCGGTCTTGGTCCATCACTTGGTCTACCTCACTGGCAGATATTTGCTCTGCTAATTTAAAATAAGGAGGATAGAAAGCATTGGCAATGTTACGCGAAAGCGTTGAATGATCTTCGTCAACAATCGCAATAGATGCATTATTCACCGACTCACTAATGGCGGTTGAACGCGAATAAATCTGCGCACTGAATAAAAAAACAATCAGTATTATCATGGTCACGTCGCCCAGGACACTGCGGAGCTCTTTAGTACCGAGCCAGAAAATATTACTCCAGATTTTCATCGGTTATGCCTCCTGCTTTTTCAAACACGCCGCAGCCAAAACCACTAAAATAGGGCCATAAATCGACAACATCATGATGTCGCCTGTCAGGTCAAAAAAATTCAAGCCTTTGGTAAATGCCGCCACACTCAAGTGCATATAGTAAGTAGCCGGCCACGCCATACCGATAATGTACCCGCCACCTTCTAACGTGGATGTTGGTTGCACTAATCCCGAAAACAGCGCAGTCGGGAGCAACGATACGATAGTGGTAGCAAACACCGCGGTGACTTGAGTTTTAGTGACCGATGACACCACTAAACCAATCCCTGTAGAGGCGCACACATAACAAAATGCCCCAACAGTGAGCCCTAACAAACTGCCTTTCAACGGCACCTGTAATAAAAACACCACCAGGAAAGTCAAAATTAAAAAGTTGATCATGCCTATGGCGATATACGGCAACTGCTTGCCAATGAGGAACTCAAACTTATTGGTTGGCGTAACAAAAAAGTTAGTGATAGTGCCGACTTCCTTTTCACGCGAGACACTCACAGCCATCAAAATTGCCGGGAAGAACAGCAACAATAGCGCAGGCGTTTTAGGCCCAATGGAGTACATGCTTTCAAATGAAGGGTTATAACGATAACGAGACTGCTGATCAACGTTATACATTGCGCTGGCATCAACACCGACCTCTGTCGCTAACTGAGTCAAATACCAAACATAAGCACCAGTGACATAACCTTCAATAGTGCCAGCACGGGTGGTATTGGCACCATCAATCCATGCAGAAACGTATGCAGTTTGACCCTTTTTGATATCGCGGCCAAAACCGGCCGGGATCTCTATCGCCAAAGTGATATCGTTAGACTGCAGCCGCCTTTCAAGTGCATCTTTGCTTTGTAATGCAGGACGTTCGATAAAATAATGGGAACCTTGAAAGTGGCTAATGTATTCTCGGCTCTGCGGTGTTTGGTCATAATCGAGCACCGCAAAAGTGAGATCTTCAATATCTAACGAGATCCCATAAGCAATCACAATCAACAAAATCACACTGCCCAAAAATGCAAATGCGAGGCGAATTTTGTCACGCATTACCGCCATCATTTCAAGGTAACTGTAGGCCAATAACCTCGATAGATTAAAGCCAAAACGTTTTGTATGCTGCTGTTGGCTTTGGCTTAATGTTGTCGGCTCTGCTGTGGTAGCGATTTCAAGCGGTGCTTGCTTTTGAGGTGTTTGACCAATCGCATCTTCAAGGTAACTGATAAAAGCTTCTTCAAGCGACGTAGACCCTTTGGCTTCAACCAGGTGCTGTGGCTCATCATAAACCAGCACTTCACCTGCATGCATTAATGAAATACGGTCGCACCGTAATGCTTCATTCATAAAATGAGTTGAAATAAATATGGTCACTTTATCGCGACGTGACAACTCAACAAGCAACTCCCAAAATTCGTCACGTGCAACAGGGTCAACACCTGATGTGGGCTCGTCAAGGATTAGCATTTCTGGCTCGTGGATCACCGCAACGGCAAGTGACAAGCGTTGGCGGATCCCAAGTGGCAGTGATGATGCCAAATCATCCATTTGCTTACGCAAACCAAAGCGATCAACCAGCACATCAATTCGCTCTGTGGTTTTCGACGCAGACAAATGGAACAAACGAGCATGCAAGGTCAAGTTCTGTTTAACTGTCAGCTCACCATACAAGGAAAAAGCTTGCGACATAAACCCTACTCGATTGCGCATGTCGATATTGCTGGCATCGACAGGCTTACCAAATAAAAATGCCTCCCCTTCTGACGCAGGTAACAGACCGGTCAACATTTTCATGGTAGTTGTTTTACCACAACCATTTGAGCCTAAAAAGCCAAAGATCTCACCGGCTTGAATCTCAAAACTCACATTGCTGACCGCAGTAAAATCGCCGAAACGTCGGGTTAAGCCTTTGGCTGTAATCGCAGGTGAGGCATCAGTTTTATCAAAAGCAGGGATAACAAGCGCATGACCACTGCCACGTTTTTCTTTGGGCAGTAAACGGGTAAAAGTTTGCTCAATATTTTCAGATTGCGTTTTGAGTTTGAGCTCTTTTGGCGTACCCGAGTCCAGCACATGGCCCGCATCCATAGCCACCAACCAATCAAAACCTTCTGCTTCATCCATATAAGCGGTAGACACAATCACACTCATATTAGGCCGTTCACTGCGTATTGTGTTAATTAACTGCCAAAATTGTCGTCTAGAAAGAGGGTCTACCCCGGTAGTTGGCTCATCTAATATCAATAAATCCGGGTCATGAATAAGTGAACAACACAAACCCAGCTTTTGTTTCATCCCGCCAGATAACTTACCCGCTGGACGTGATAAAAATGCATTAAGGCCCGTTGCATGGGTGAGTCGGTCAATGCGGGTTTTACGTTCAGAGGCTCCTTGGCCAAATAATTTACCAAAAAAATCAAGGTTTTCGGCAACACTGAGCTCACTGTATAAATTCTTACCTAACCCTTGAGGCATATAAGCAATACGAGGGCCAACATTTGAACGATGTCGAGCCGAGGCCATATCACCGCCAAGCACTTCAAGATTACCACTCTGTAATTTTCTGACCCCAGAAATCAATGCCAACAAGGTTGATTTACCCACCCCATCAGGGCCGAGCAAACCTACCATTTGCCCTGAAGGAATACTGAGCGTGATATCTTCAATCGCCATGACTTTTTTATATCTATGGCTGACATTGTTGATACAGACGATCGGATTTTGTTGTTGGTCCATGATTATGCACCCACATTAATGTTGATTGACTGAAATAGGCTCAGAGTCTGGCAACAATTGTTGAAGAAAATCAGGCCACGGAGTCAACTGCTCTCCGGGTAAAGGTGTCAGGCGAATATAAGCGACGCCACGCACCCCAGTCTTTACATCTTCTATGTGTTTTTGTACTAGGTACTGGGGGATCCGCACCTTGACACGAAACATCAATTTTTCACGTTCACTGAGGGTTTCAACTTGCTTTGGAGTAAATTGTGATTCAGGTGATACAAAGCTCACCGATGCAGGAATTGTATAATCGAGAACATCTAATTTAATTCTCGCCTCTGCCCCTATCGCAATACGATTTGCTTGAGCCGAGGGTACAAATATTTCCATATAGACATCAGCAAGGTTAATCATGGTCAACACTTTGCCACCACTGCCAAGCACCTCTCCTGGCTCAGCAAGTCGATATATCACTCGGCCAGTCACTGGGGATTTCAGCACACAATCATCAATTTGAGTTTGGATTTCTTTGGTACTGGCCTTAACGGCATCGACCATACGTTCACGATACACAAGGCCAGCTTTAGCCGCCTGAAGCGCTGCTTTAGCAACAGCAACTTGACTGACTCTCGTATCGTAGGTTTCTTTACTAATATGGTTATCTTTTACCAGTTCTCTAGCCCTAGACAATTCTTGTTCGGTTAACACTTCTTCAGCCTTTGCCTGCTCGATGGTTGCCAGAGCAGAAGCAACTTGGCTTTCAGCGCTGGCCACATTAGCTTCAGCACCAAGCAGCTGAGCACGCAATTGATCGGTGTTAATTTGCGCGACAACTTGTTGCTCCTGAACAAGGTCTCCTTCTTGAGCCAAAATGGTATCGACTCGACCCGCAATTTTAGTTGATACATCAACTTCTACAGCTTCAATTCGGCCGTTACCAGACACTAATCCATCGGCTAGCGGAGCGACTTGTAAATATTGCCACCCCCACCAAAAAGCAAAAATAAGCACTATAAAAACAACGATATATATAACTTTCTTAAGTATGTTATTCATTGTCTAAAAATCCTTCTATGAGTGACAGCAATCATATTTAACGCAACAAGCTGACATGATTCAATCTCTGTCAAAAACCTTGTCTCGATCCCACTACTTTAAACAGTGTTAATCGGCTAGAGAGCCAGACATGCATAACATTGCCATGCATAAAATGAGAAGAGACAACGGCTTGGAATATGTAACCTAGTTGCAATAACAACTAAAGCGAATCCAATATCAGATTGTAAAAACCGCTATCCTCACAGATAAATCTAGATTTCATTTGTCGATGTGTTTATTTGACGAACAAGTGCAGCAAATGATGATATTTGGCAAGGTAGAAAACGGCATTCACAACGCTCCCCCCATTCAAACGATAAATTAGTGTATTAACTCAATTAAATTTTGTATCAACAAAACAGGTTAAACCATGATCTGCCTCACACTTATAGTGAATAAGTAGACATAACTGAAAATAAGCACAAAAGTTTTAGCATTCTCTGCTACGCGCTCAAACACTAGGCATCGATAAAGCCACTTCTATATGTATAATACCAATCCGCATTGAATTGTGATCTAATGTGCTCATCATTTCTAAATCATTTTATTCTTTGAAAAACTACACAGCTTTTGAACTCGTTAAATTATCAAAGTCAGAAAAAGATGCTCGTATG
>NZ_BMQV01000078.1 GCF_014648295.1 Shewanella saliphila | reverse complement strand
CTAGCGCGGAACTCATCGTGGAGCGGGTGGTAAAGCACCTAATGAAGACTCCGAATACATTAGCGCAAACCAACCTCGTTATCGAAAATATCATTTGCAATAACGAGGCGGACCATACATTTTTGTATTCGTAACATTTGAACCCACGGGTTCCTCTTTATAAAAGATCACTATCCCTCCGCCACATTTAACGAGAAAGCCTCATCAGAAATGATGAGGCTTTTTTGTTTTGGCGAAAGATAGAGATTTAAACCCTGGGTTCCTCTTTATTACAAGCAAGCTATCCCTCCTCAAAATCCAAGACCATATGCAAAATGCCAAATTGACAAACCTAAGGCCTTTTTATTTTGGCGGAAGATAGAGATTTAACTCACGGGTTCCTCTTTATTACAAGCAAGCTATCTCTCCTAAAAATTCAAGACTAACACTCAAAAATTTTCATTAGGCATTGCTGATTAATTATGGGGGGGGCGGTTCGTCTTGGATACTTTTTTAGGCTTAACAATCTGCCTTAAGTGACCAAAAGCGTGTTTGAAAGGGTTAATATAAATCCCCATTAACGTGTCATGTCCTGGTTGACCTGAAACACCTATGGTTAAGCTTTTAACACTAGATGCTTTAATTAAACTGCCATAAAGTTTGTCCCATAGCGATAATGCAGAGCCGAGATTTGTATCGCGGTGCTCTTTTGCAATGGAATGATGAATTTGATGCTGAGCTGGGCTGATAAACCAGTTTTCAATCTTATCCCCCCAAGACAGCCAAATGTGACTATGACGTAAGTTTGAACCAAACACATTAAATAAAAACACAAATACATTAGCACCAAGCACATCAAACATTTTTAAATTGGGGCCAAATAAGTAATAACCAATGCCTACAGCAATCCCTTGGGTCAACGCCATTCTGCAAGCATACAAATAACTTTCAACGGGGTGAGTGCGGTAAATGGTAAATGGCGTCATCACAGACGCCGAGTGATGTACTTTATGAAATTCCCACAAAAAGGGAATTTTATGCAGTGCAAGGTGAAGCAAAAAGCGGGTTAAATCATCAAGAATAAATAATAAAATCGTAAATACAGTGATGATAATTGTCAGGTTTTGCGTCAATGGTTCAATAGGCGTAAACAACAGCTCTAAAAAATCACTTAGCCCTAACGCGATAGGCACCATAGTAAATAACAGCGGTGCAAATAAGATAGCCTTTATCAGCTTATTACATACTAAAAGTAAGTAATCATGTTGAGCTGAGCGAGATAAGTAAATGTGTTTGGGAAACAAGAACCGACCAAAGCCAAGCACTGATTTAGCTGTTTTCATTCGCCAGTAAACAGGGATAGCCAGCAAAATTGCACCAACAAGGTATAGTCCAAAAATGCGCTTATTTGCATCTAATGGATACCCTATTAATTCGACAAAATTACTCGATAAAAACTCTACCACTGACATTCTGACCTCAAGTTCGAAACCACTTATTGCTCACGATTCATTTAAATCCATCGTGAGCAATACATTATCGAATAAAGCTTAAAAACGATACTGATAACCGATTTGAAATTGCTGCGGTTTACTCGGTCTTGCGCCATAAGGTCTACGACTAACAATCTCTTGAGTATCAAATACGTTATCCGCTTTGACATACACTAGGCCATATTCATTGAAGTTATAGCTTGCAGACATGTCGACCACAGTTAACGCTTCAGTTTTACTGCCAGAAAGCACCACACCTTCCCCTGATGCTTCCAACATTTCACCAATGTAGCGGACAATCATATTAACGTCCCACTGGTTGCTTACTAAGCCTAAATTCAATGAAACTTGATTCTCGGGTAGATAAGGTAATTCATCACCTGCTTCAATTTCGCCCCACATATCAAAGCCTGAACTAAAGCTCGTTTTGAATTCTGACTCGGTATAGGTATAAGAAACTGAAATAGGAAGCTCTAAGCTATCATTAATATTAAACGCGTAGCCTGAAGTTAGCTCCAAACCAATGACATCAACTTCGCCGCCATTAAATTCAGTATCATCATCGCTACCACAACTTGAGAACTGACAACCTTCTTTTAGGTTACTAATGTCATTAAAAAAGCCGATAACTTCTAAATTAAAGTTACCGTCATTATAACGGCCACCTAACTCATAATTAACACTGCTTTCGGTCTCAATAGACGGGTCTTGTTTTGGACTAGTAGGCAAAAAGCCCTCGTGCACACCAAATAATAATCCCGCCTCATCTGACAAGGCATAGAATAAACTTAAGCTAGGTAACCAAATGCTGGTCTCTTTATTTAAGTAGTCTTCCCCAGCTCCTGGCGCACGATTTTGATATTCCGCATCAATAAACTCACCACGAACACCCGCAGTAATATCTAATGCATTAATGCTAATGGTATCTTGGAAATAGATTGAAATGGCATCTGTGCTTTCTCTGTCAGTGGTCGACGCTTTAGTTGGCTCGCCGTCTGTCACTAAATTTGCACTGCGCATTAGATAATCATCAGTGGTGTGATCGCGTTCGATTTGATCTTGATGGAAGCGTGCCCCAACCTCAAAATGGTTGTTATAGCCCAGTAAATCCATATTCCAGTTCAAATCAGCCTGAATACCTTGGGTAAAATAAGTTCGGTCGTTATTACCTAAGGTCATTTTTTCATATTCAGCAACGCTATCTTCTTGTCCGGTTAATATTTGATAAAAACGTTGGTTAGTCTCGTCTTTATCAGGATCGGCTAAGATCTCTTGTAAACTACGACTAACTAAACCGCCTTTAAAGCCATTAACCTTATACCATGCACGTTCAAAGTCATTGCGATACACTCGTGTGGTCAACTCAAAATGTTCATTGGTAACAAAGTGATTTAACTGGAACTGGGTATGAGTCCAATCCATGTTATCCAATTGGCTCGCCACATATCGTCTATTGGGGTTAGCTGCAAAATCGTCATCGCTTAAACCTAGGTAGGTTTCATCTGAGGTTTCGTTAGCATAAGCCAGTTTTAGCTCGAACACTTGATCGACAGTATCGCCATCAAGGTTGTAGCGTAATTTAGCCATGACATCATTTTTTTCAAATCCAGTATCACCGCCGCCATCAAGTTCTTTAAAACCGTCGGCCTCCATGTGAATACCTTCAATTAAAAAACCAAAGTTATCAATAGTATCACCATAGTAACCGTGAGCTTTCATCAAGCCATCGGTTCCTGTTGAAACATCAATTAATCCTTCAGCGTCTTGCGGTACAGCGCGTGTCACCATGTTGAGCGAACCCGCAACGGTATTAGGGCCATATTTAATCGCAGCAGGGCCTTTAAATACTTCAATCGCGGTCATTTTTGCCGTCATTGGGAAATAATAAGCTGAAGCCGCAGAATAGGGTGCAGGGCCGATGAGCACGCCATCTTCCATGATATTAATTTTTTTACTACGTTCAGGTGTCGCGCCACGAAAACCAATATTTGGTCGTAAACCATAACCGTCTTCTTCACGAATATTGACCCCAGGCACGCTATATAACACCCGGTTAATATCATCAAATTTGAATTGCTCTAGCGCTAACTCATCAATTAACGTCGCTGAGCCTGTGGCTTTATTTAAGCTTTGGTCGCGGCCGATAATTTGCATTTGTTCCATATAGCTATCGTTGCTAGTGGCCTTTTCTTCATCTTCAGCAGCAATAGCACTGTAACTAAGCAAAGAAGATTGTATCGCCAACACTAACGCCAGCTTTTTAGTCATTAATAAACGGTTCATTAATCATTATCTCCAGCTGATGTTTGTGGTAACTCTAAAGCTAAGGTATTGATAAAATCTGATTTAAGCGTATCGGTGACAGCTTTAACATCCGAATGAGTATCAATAACTTGCTGCTCATCGGCTGTTAATGTTTCAGCTAGGCTCAGCTGATAAGCTTGCGCATTGGCGATTGCTGCATCAAGGCTTTGGGTGATAAGCGTTGCTGTAGCTGCATCGTTTTCATCGACTAAATAATCATCAAAACCCAAACCATCTTCGCCTTCATACAGAGCTTTGAGAGCAATGAGGTTATTGGCAATATTTTCTATGGAGTAAGCTGATAAAGGAGATTCAACATCTTGCGGACAAACACTGGTACCACAGGTATTGGCAAAGTAACCCAGTGGCGTTGCTATCTTGCCGTCCTTGGTGACACTGTCGATATAAAATAATGCATCGCTGAGCTTATTCACGGCTGCATGAACCGTCGCAAAGCTACTACCCGTTTCACCAGCGGATTTTAACGTGGCTGCGTAGCCATCATCACCACTCCACTCAGTGACTAATACGTTTGCATTCACATTGATATCGCGAGCGACCTCTGCGGCAAACTCACAACGGGCAAGACGGCGAGACTCATCTGTGCGGTTATCCCAACCTTCTGGGGTGACACTTCCTGTACAGCTATGCTCTAGACTTGGGTTATACAATAAATACTCTAGCGCTATCATGCCTTTTCGAGCAGGTGTACGCGCTGAAATATCATAAGGCACACCATTAATATCGTTATTTTCATAAGAAACGACATCTAAATCGACACCACAACGACTCATCACTGGCCAAGAATATATTTTGTTTCTCAATGCGCCATCATCATTTAATAATGGCCCTATTTGCATCATTTCAACGCGCTGCCATTGGTCCATTGCAGAGCGCCAACCTTGTTGTGCAATTTCTGTGGCGGTTTGCAATCCAGCTGCATCAACCGAACCTTGTTGATTGCCTAACTCAGCAACACAAAGTGCTTCGATTTCGTTTGCTTGGGTTAAGCTTTTCGCAGCAAATTGCTGGAAAGTCGGCGTTATAACGCCATCGACGATATTAGTAATTAATGCGCGCTGATCAAAATCTGATGAAGTATCACCATTATTACCGTAATCGGCACCTGCATCGCTGCTTGTGCTTTCATTACAACCCACTAAAAATGTCGCACTAATGGCTAAAAATAATGCTGAAAATGAATGCTGTGGTTTCATAAAATTTCCTTACTCTAAAAACGACAAAAGCTCGGCGTTTTTCAACGCCAAGCTTTTTAACCTCTATGAGGTCATATCACAATAGGACTTACCAGTTAGCAACGTTATCAGCATCAAGAGAATAACTTGCTTGTAAAATATCACGGGCCGCTTCTAAATCGGCAATATAGCCGTCAACATCACCGGTTAATTCTGGTGCCATACCAAATAAATCATGCATGGTTTCAAAATCTTCATCACTGATTACGCCGTACTCACTGTACTGTAAACCCAGTGCAAAGCCCTTCATTTCAGAATAATGCTTTGATAAGTCATCGTAATTGAAATCAGCGCTGTCACCATCTGTTGCTAGTGGCTCTAAATCTGCTGAAACATCATTGATATAATGAATAACAGTAGCAACGATAGCATTTTCCCAAGCTTTAACACCTGCCATTGCATGGGTTTCAAGCTCTGTCATTTGAGCATCAGTTAATGCGCTACCAACATTGTCATTAATGATTTTACGACCAGCAATAAAGGCTTCCATTGCTTGCATAGTGTAATCCGTAGGCATAGCGTTATCTGCTGTTCCTAAGTCACGTTTTGCAGCATTGACAGATTGGCCAAAGTTATACTCTGAACGTAAATCAATTTTGCCGTCGCCATCCGTGTCTTGAGAACCATTCCAGTCAGCACGACCTTCATCTTCAGTCACTTTACCGGCAATTTCTACATCGCTGTATTCAAGGTAGTTACGTGCCCCACCAAAATAACCAAAACCTTCATCAAACTGATGTTCAAGGTTGGTATAGGCTGCGCCATCACTAGCAGGGTTAATATTGTCTGTTGTTAAACCTTTCCCTTCAGTGTCTACACCAAAGTAATCATCTGTAGCTTGAGAGTAGGTGATCGACATAAGTAGGAATTTTTGAATCAACTGCGCTAAATCGACACCGTCTTCATCAAGGTACACTTTTGAGATGTCATTACCCAATACATCTTGGCGAACTTCACCATTAATTTTAGCGACAGCGTTATCAGCTAAACGATCAAATAATGTGTCGATTAATGCTGAAGGTGTTGTTGAGCCTTTAGCGCCCCAACCAGCAAATGCGCCATTGTTCCAATCTTCGTGCTGTCCGCCTGTATCATTACCAGCAACTTTACCCGTTAGGTTTTTATAACCGGTAATATCTGACAGTAATCCGTCTTTGGAATTATCGAAGAAAGTAATTGGTAAATCAGGGTATTGTGTTTCTTCATCTGGGTTGAAGAAGTAGTTAAGTTTTGCCAATACCTCATCTTTAGTTGCTAATTCGTTGCTATCAATTTCAGCTTCTAATGTAGAAGAAATGTATTGGTTTAATTCGGCAATTAAAATGTGACGTGCCGTTTGGCCAGTGTATGAAACACTTGATTCGCCATCATTCAGTTTACTGTCGAAAGTATAACGATCCATGATGTCGTTAACTGTCACAGTAAGATCTTTACTGAATGTTGCACCATCAGCATCGGTTGCTGTAATAGTTAAGGTAAATTCTGTGGTTTCAGCAGAATCAGCATCTAACGTTACGTCATCCATCAATTTTAGCGTTGTGCCGTCAATAACAAACTGATCACTGGTTAAGGTGAAAGTATGTGAATCACCAGAGTCACTATCAGTAGCAGATAACGTACCTACAGTGGCACCCGCCATATTTTCATCAACGCTAGAATCAGTAAGAGAGATATCCGTTGGCGCAGAATTCGTTGGCTGCGTTGTGCCAGTATCTGATGAGTCTGAATCTGAACCGCCACATGCGGTAAGTAAGCCTAATGAAAGTGCGATAGTCGTCGCTAAAACTGTTTTATTAAGTTGCATATTATTCCCCTGATATAAAAGCCACCGGCTAAAAGCCAAAATGTTAATAACTTATTACAAAAATAATAAGGGAATGATAATGATAACTCATCTTATTCGCAATACTTTTTAAGCATAAACTAAATTAAGTACCTCTAACCTCAAAAAAATGTAAGTGGATGAATTTCAAATCAATTAACCATATTTTAATTAAGGGAATTTGAAGCAGCCTGAAAATTGGTGAGTAACCAACCGACTTAAACGATTAAAATCATTAACATACCGATTACAATGTAAATGTCATTGTGGAAAGTTAAATGCACTAATAGCCAATTTGATGATGCAATTGGCTATTAGGATCAAAAAAGGACAACCCATTTGCAGAGTTGTCCTAATATTTATTGATGCAAACAAAACATGGCCATATGGACGCTCCCGGTGAGTCAAGGTAATACTCTGCTCACCGAAGGCTTTTTGGCCTAAGTTTTCTGTACAACACTCTCACTCTTATCGTTGCTTTTGATGCGCTCATTTACCGCTAGAATTGGTTGTGCTGCCCTGATGTTTATAAAAGACGTGGGCTTTAAAACCAAGCTGCGCCCCAAATGAAATCAGTTCATAATGATTGAGCTTTTTCAACTTCAGAAATAAAGTCAATCTTAGCTAGCAATTGCAGACCCTTAAGATGCAAAGCCCTTCAACTGCCTGATTTTAAGCGACTATTTTAACTATTTAGGTAATCCCCCCTAAAAAAAGCTGATTTCAAAAGTAGAATTTTCTCGTACTATATACGCAGGGAGATTCTGCATGAAAACATCAAAATTTAGCGACAGCCAAATCTTGGCTATCCTCAAGCAAGCC
>NZ_BMQV01000077.1 GCF_014648295.1 Shewanella saliphila | reverse complement strand
ACCTTCAAAGGGAAGCATACCAGCTAAACAAAAACGAGCCTGGATGAAAACAACATACTTAGAAGCAGTATTAAATGCCGGATTCAGTGATGTGGCTAATTAATAAACACTCATGCGGTTGCCCTGATATTAGTAGTTGTTAATTATTAAAGCTTTTATATAGCTGATGTTACAGAACGCTTGATTTCAGCATATATTAAAAAATCACAAAGGAATATGTCTCATTTACTCTAAAAGTGTTATTTTTATCAAAATTAATACTCATAAAGTAGAATGTAACCATGGTGTAAACTAGAATAAAAAGTGTGCATCCTATAGTATAAAGTCATATCACTCTTAATTTTAAAGATATTATTGCTTTAGTGTTTTTTAGGTGAATACACACTTAATTATTTGTGCGTTTATTTAAACCCAAAACACTTTGATGTTCATTAATGTTGTTTTACATCTAAGTTCCCCCCAAGGATTGACTGAACTTTGTTATCAATTGGCTTTTATTGGGCGCTCTATTTATGATGAACTTACAAATCAAACAAAAAATGCTTTTTAGCTCGTTAATTCCATTAGTTATCCTTATCATAATTTGTGGTATTGCGGTCAATATGATGGGTAAAATTGAAAGTGGAGTCGCGAGAATTTATACCGATCGCGTTGTTCCATTAGAAGATTTAAAAATAATTGGCGATGAATATGCTGTTTCTGTCATTGATGCAATTAACAAGGCAAATGCTGGTAATTTTACAGCTCAAGAAGCAAGCCAAACATTAATCAGTGCCAAAAGTAATATTGATAGTCGCTGGGAAAAATATTTAGCTACAGAGTTAACGCCTGAGGAAAGCCAGCTTAGCAGTGAAGCTAATACAATGTTCGCGCCCGCCAATCAGCAGATTGATATATTAATCAATAAGCTAAATAATATGTCAGGGTTAATATCTGGTCAGTTGTCTGATGATATTATGCCTTTATATAATGTTATTGATCCTATTAGTGGTAAAATTTCTGAGTTAGTCGCATTGCAAATTAGAGTGGCGGGTGATGAATGGCTATTAACCCAAGATATTTATAATTCATCGATTAAGCTCTTTATATTCTTTACCTTTTGTGCCGTTGTTATCAGCATCTTATTAACGATATGGATATTGCGAAGTGTAATGAGGCCAGTAACAGATATATTAATGAAGCTTCAACTCATTAAGCAGAATTCAGATTTAACCCAAGTGTTTACACCTTATAATGATGATGAGTTAGGCATGATCTCGACTAGCCTGACTGAAGTCATTACACACCTTAGAAACATCATTGAATCTATTACTGATGCAGCCAATACAATCAATAGCTCGTCAGGTGAGTTGCAACGTTTCACTGAAGAAACGAATCATAGAATGTTGCAGCAGCAAGAGGAATCAGAACAAACCGCTACGGCAATGAATGAGATGACTGCAACAGTCACTGAGGTTGTTCAAAGCACTAATTTTGCAGCAGAACAAACCAAGAAAGCCAATGAATATGCAGAGAGCGGTAATAATATCGTCAATCACTCGATAGACAGTATGTCACAGTTATCAAATCAAATAAGTAAAACGGCTGAAGTCATCTCTCATGTCGCGAAAGAGAGTCAAAATATTGGTCAGGTGTTAAGCGTGATTAAAAGCATTGCTGAGCAAACTAATCTGTTAGCTTTAAATGCTGCAATTGAGGCTGCCAGAGCCGGTGAGCAAGGTCGAGGCTTTGCGGTTGTTGCTGATGAGGTACGTACTTTAGCTCAACGGACCCAAGAATCAACACTGCAAATTGATACCATGATTGGCGAACTTCAAGACAGTGTGGTGCAGGCTGTCTCTTCAATGGATGAAGGCTTAGTTTTAGTAAACAATGCGAATGATAAAACTAGCAGTGCAGGTACGGTGTTAAATGATATTGTTACCTCGGTTGATAGCATCAACGAACTCAATACTCAAATCGCTACAGCGGCAGAAGAACAGTCTTATGTAGCTGAAAGTATAAATAAAAATATCATCACAATTAATGATATTACCCAAGCTTCATCTGCAGCAACTGAAAAGCTCACTCATTCTGTTGATGATTTACAATCACTTGCTAAAGCGATGCAGCAACAAGTCGCTACATTTAAAATAGCTTAATTTAGATTACTCACCGAGGCTGAAGCTATGCTTAGCCCTTGAGCTATATGTCATTTTAACGGTTACGTTTGTGCTAACTTTACGGACTTAAATTGATGTATAGTTTGGAGATGTATGTATTAAATTATCAAGGCTATAAATTTTATGGACTCAAGCAATATGACGCTTTTTTTAGAATCATTAAATCAGCGTGCAAATGAGGTGCGTTTTGAAGAGACGATGGCATTGATTGATGCGCATTATGATTTTACCCCAACAGCATTTAAAAATGGCGAGCAGTTAAATGACGCTGGGCAAAACTCTGGCTCTTGTAAAGTGTTCGCATTTGGGCAGATACAACAACTGAGCGAGCAGCAAACATTGCAATTGTTTGGTCAGCATTATCGTGATGTGGTTGCCACGCCACAAGGTGATGATCATCAAAATATTCGTCAATTTATGCGACACGGTTGGGCTGGGATTTTGTTTTCTCAATTGGCATTAACATCAAAATAGGTTGCTAGTTTGAGTGAGCTGCGTTTGAGACCACTTGGTTTAGGCTCACTCAATTGTAGGTTGTCCGTTTCTGTCGCAAATTGCAGTGTGTTATATTTCATGGCTGCGGTGGTTAACTCGTTATTGTTGTTTTCCCTCACTTGTTTGGCTCATGGCTTACTGCATAGCGTTGTTGCGGTGAATCATCATTTGCCGCTTTGTGGCAGACCTCTCAAATAATTCATTTGATTGATATCATTCTCAACTGTTGTGATTAGCTTTGCGACTTTGCGCTAAAAACTATTAAATTTTGATGTTCCTCCTTACACTACAAGTAGCTTAATCACCTTGAGTTATATCGATGACACCCATTATTTGCCAAAGTGCGTTAGAAGCAGTTTCGTTAATTGAAAACAATGAAACTTTATGGACTCATTCTATGGGGGCCACGCCAAAGGTTTTACTCGATGCGCTTGCACAGCATGCCTTAAAAAAGCAGGGGTTAACCTTGTTACAGTTGCATACTGAACGTGCTGAATCTCTGAGCGCCGCACATTTAAAACCGCATATTCGTCATCGCTGCTATTTTGGTGGCGCACCAACGCGTGAGCTTTTACAGCAAGGTGATGCTGATTATGTACCGATTTTCTTGTCTGAAGTGCCTAAGTTATTTCGCTCAGGCGAGCAAAAAATTGATACGGCTATTATTCAAGTCTCCCCGCCTGATAAACACGGTATTTGCTCATTAGGGATTTCGGTCGAGGCCACACTCGCAGCTTGCCAGGTGGCGGGTAAAATTATTGCCCACATCAACCCTATGATGCCCCGCACTCATGGTGATGGGTTTATTCACTACAACAAATTAGCTGCGGTTTTTGAGCAGAGTATGCCATTGCCACAACATTTAATTGATTCGAGTGATGAAACCAGCCAAGCAATTGGTCAACATGTTGCCACCTTGGTGCGCGATGGTGATTGTTTACAAATGGGAATTGGCGCCATTCCTGATGCCGTGTTGTCGTGCTTAACACAGCATAAAAACTTAGGGGTTCACACTGAGCTGTTTTCAGACGGTGTGCTGAATCTCGTTGAGTTAGGGGTGATAAATAACAGCCTTAAAAAAGTGCATCCAGGTAAAACCGTGACTGGTTTTGCACTCGGTAGCCAACGGCTTTATGATTTTGTCGATGATAATCCATCAGTGATTTTCATGGACATTGAGCAAGTGAATGACACTGCCATTATTCGTAAAAACCCCAATGTCATGTCGATCAACTCTGCGCTACAAGTTGATATATCGGGTCAGGTTTGTGCCGACTCCTTAGGGACAAAAATATACTCAGGCGTGGGCGGGCAGATGGACTTTATTCGAGGAGCAGGGCTGTCGGAAGGTGGTCGTTCTGTTATTGCTCTTCCTAGTACTGCTGCTAACGGCACCGTCTCGCGGATTGCGACAGTGCTCTCTCCGGGAGCTGGCGTTGTGACCACTCGTGCCCATGTCCATTATATTGTTACCGAGTATGGTTGTGCATATTTACGCGCTAAATCGTTAAGAGAACGTGCCCGCGCGCTCATTGATATTGCTCATCCTAAGTTTAGAGAACAACTGTGCCAAGAAGCATTTGAAATGTGGCAACTTAGGGTTTAACTCTCGCTAGCAGCTATTGTTAGGCTTGGTTTTTAAGTTGGATTATCTTGTTGTTTGTAAAGTTTTTAGTGGCGTATAGTTCTGCGTTTTTATTGATGCAACTCATCAAGTTTATTGTTAGCTTTGTTTGAATTATGTCATTTACAAGGCTGCTATTTTGAGTCGTTGTTGATCTATCACGACAAATAATTTTACATTCATTGCGTATATCGCAATTCACACCCTAACTATGTGTTGATGCATAGTTTTGTACTGCTTATCACTTGATAAATAACATCTGTGTATCATTTTATTTACTACTGCACATCACATGTAAAGTTTTGTGTACGATGTTGGCTTATTATTCATCATTTGTCTTGTTTTATTCACTGTTAAATCTACAGTGTTTCTGTAAACTGCGCGCCTTTAAGATGTTGTGCCTATGCTCAGCACTAATCTAAGTACTAACCTAAGCTTTGCGTTAATGCTATTAACGCTTTGGTTAAAGAAGGATAAAAATACCATGCAATTTCCAACACACCGTTTTTACGAAGACATTATGGCTTTGTTTTGCGCAGGTGTCATGGTGTCTTTAGGCGTAACGCTTTATAGCAGTAATCAGCTGATTACTGGCGGCACGGCGGGTTTGGCACTTATTGGAATGCACTTAACATCGCTAAGTTTTGGGGTGTTATTTTTTATCGTTAACGTGCCTTTTTATTATATTGCATGGACCAAGCTATCAAAGCGTTTCACCATCAATACCTTCATTTCTGTATCGATTATTTCGGTAATGACAGATTACATGCCGCTCTTTATTCATATTGATAATGTCCATCCTGTATTTGCTGCAACGGTAGGTGGAATGTTGATTGGAGTAGGGATGCTGATTATGTTTAGGCATAAATCAAGCTTAGGTGGTTTGGGTATTTTGGCGCTGTATCTGCAAAATAAGTATTCAATTCGCGCCGGTAATTTTGGCTTATTAATAGACACTATTATTTTAAGTTCATCGTTGCTGATGTTCCCAATTGAAGTGGTTCTACTATCAGTGATGGGCGCCGCTATGCTCAATGTGTTGATTGCTATTAATCATAAACCTGGCCGTTATCAAGCGTATGTCGAACCTAAAAAGCCAAAAAACACCGTGATTTTTAACCCCGAAAAGGCGTAAATTAAACAACATATTCACAGTTATGTTTAACCATTCTGTTACTTTGGTGCAATTACAGTCATTAGTTTATGTCACATTATGTGATTTTTATTCATAATTTCATGTGATTATGTGTAAAAATCGAATTAGAATAATTAATCTAATGATTTTATGGCTCGTTAATCGTTAATCGTTAATGGGTATAGAGGGTTTATCGCAATATGAATAAATTGACAGCTCCACGCCAAACAGGTTTTACGCTGATTGAGTTGGTCGTAGTGATTATTATTTTAGGTATTTTGGCTGTTGTAGCAGCGCCTAAGTTTATCAATTTAAAGACTGATGCCCACATAGCAGCAATTAATGGAGCGGTTGGCTCGATTAAAACCGCAGTGACATTATTTAAAACTAAAACCTTAACTTCTGGCAGTGCGATGACTGACACCGTTGAGTTTTCGGGTGTTAAAGGCAGTAATTATCAACCTTGGGCCGCTGCCGCGAATACCAGTGGTAGTGGTTTTAATGATGGTTACACCACGTCATCTGAAATTTTTGAGGCCGCAGGCCTGGACATGGATGAATGGTCGTATCGAATTTATGTATCAAGCGGCAGTTATGCCGTAGTAGCCGCCCCCAAGTCGGCACTGGATGTTGCAGAACCCACCTCAACTGAAGTTATCGCAACCAGTTGTTATTTTCAATACCACTGGAAGAGTGCAGGCGAACCTGAGATTACAACCGTCACCACAGGGTGTTAACCTTTCCTTTTTTATAACCTACGGCCATGAAGGCCGTAGCGTTTGTCACACTAAAACAAGAGGAGACCATATTAATTTCCTCTTAAACATACTTCCTTCAAGCATGGCTCAAACATGGCCACCCAAGATTTTTGGCGAATATTTCATCGTTAGTCTAGTCTTTATTCATCCCTATTTACTTGCAGGTAATGAATAATGGCTAGACCCAGACAGACTATCGTTAGCTTAGAAGATACACCCTATTATCACTGTTGTTCACGTGTAGTGCGTAAAGCATTTCTTTGCGGTATCGATAATACGACAGGCGAAAATTTTGAACATCGACGCGAGTGGGTCGATTCACGTATTCTTGAGTTGGCAACCATTTTTGCTATTGATATTTGTGCTTATGCTGTAATGAGTAACCATTTGCATGTGGTGTTAAAGGTCGACTCAGACAAAGCAAGACTGTGGTCAGATAAAGAGGTGCTCATTCAGTGGCATAAAGGCTTTAAGGGGACGCTACTCACTCAAAAGTATCTCAAAGATGAAGACCTTAACCAATTTGAACGTCAAACAGTTGATGAATGCATTACAGAATATCGTAAACGCTTAATTGATATCAGTTGGTTTATGCGCTCCCTTAGTGAACCAATCGCTAGAATGGCTAACAAAGAAGATAAATGTACAGGTCGATTTTGGGAGGGAAGATTTAAGTCTCAAGCGCTTCTAGATGAAGCCGCAGTATTAGCTTGCATGGCTTATGTCGATTTAAATCCTATCCGAGCATATGTGGCGGATACTCCAGAAAATTCAGATTACACCAGCATTCAACGCCGAATAAATTCAGCAATAAAGGGTGAGCAACCAGCAGAATTAGTACCTTTTGTTGGCCATGAACATTTAAATATGCCGAATGGCTTAATGTTCAGCGTCAAAGACTATATCGAGCTGGTCGAAGACACTGGAAGAATTATACGAGAAGATAAGCATGGCGTGATAAGTTCAAGTAGCCAAGGTATTCTAAACAGAATCAATATTCCTGCTGAAAATTGGCTTAAAATCACCACTGAATTTGGTTCTTTATTCAAAGGTGCCGTAGGTGCATTACCTGCGTTAACTGAATATTGTGAGCATTTAGACCGAAAACGACGACAAGGTGCATCAAACTGCCAGCGCTGGCTGTGTGCTTAAGCTCTAATATTATTCCTGAGAACATCTCATCTGATACTTGATTCATATCAAGCCCTTCTGCTATGTAGTGTTTAACCAAATATCTGATTTTGCACATATTAAGTAAGCTGCGGTAAATGATTTGGCTGATTTTACTTGTTGAGAAAAGAACGATCAATGTTGGTAACTCAAATCGAAAGGCGTTATGTTGTTAGATCTAACTTTGGGTGGCATGATTGAAAGGAGTATTCGGTTATTACTCACGATTTAATAATGGGTGGCATGATTGGAGAGATATGTAGAAAATATTGTCTAAGTTTTTGTATAAGAAGATGTGTTAGTGTCAGAAATATCTGCAGTTAAACGCAGCGGGCTTTAGAAATCAAAAGGATGTTTTATGATCGATTTTAATAATAAAGGTTTTTTTAAGCTTAAGCAAAACCCTGATTTTGCAGAAAAAGTGAATGATTTACTGCTAGATGATGAACGAATAGTCGATTCATATAAAACGATGCGAGACGGTGTGGTTTTTACCAATAAACGGATTATTGCGGTTAATGTTCAGGGGATTACGGGCAGCAAAAAAGACTTTACCTCTTTGCCTTATAAAAATATTGTCGCATATTCGATCGAAACGTCAGGCACGTTTGATCTTGATTCTGAATTAGAAATCTATTTCTCGGCCATCGGCAAAGTGAAATTTGAGTTCACGGGTAAGTCTTCAATGTTGGAAATATCAAAAATAATTTCGAGCTATTTATTGTAAGCATCTTAGGTGACAGGATGAAGGTTATCTAAGCGGCTCATGAGGCGATTGTGCAAATGATGCTGAATCAGGAGGCTCGTGGTTGTAAGTCATCATATGTTAACGAAAAATCTAACAAAAAATGCTAATGAGAAATATCAATGAATCATCGTTCTTCGCCTCAACTTAGTTTATGATTTAATCGTCTCAATAATGAAGTTGATGAGGTCATATCATGATAATCGCTTGCCCACATTGCGATACCCTAAATCGCGTCCCAGATGAACGTCTTGAGCAGCAACCAACCTGTGGTCATTGTAAAAAGCCTGTGTTTATTGGTGAACCGATAGAGTTAACCGCGGCTAATTTTGCCCACCATGCTAATAAATCTGAATTGCCATTAGTCGTCGACTTTTGGGCCAGTTGGTGCGGTCCGTGTAAAAGCTTTGCGCCTGTGTTTACCCAAGCCGCTAAAAAATGGGAACCCAAATTCCGTTTTGGCAAACTCAACACCGAAGAGCAACAAGCCCTAGCCGCGCAATTTAATATTCGTTCTATTCCAACCTTGATGGTATTTAAACAAGGCAAAGTTATTGCTCAGCAATCTGGCGCTATGCCTGCTTCATCGTTTAACCAATGGTTAGAGTCGCTGAAATAAGCACTACCGTTTGTAAAGCTGCACAGAGCTAATTGTAAAAAACGCGATAATATATCGCGTTTTTTATGAGTAATCTGAATACCACGGAGTATGAATTTACATAGCCTATGAGCCTCACAAGCATTGCTGGCATTAGCCATACTGTTGGGTATTTGCCGTGAGTTAAGCGGCGTTTTTCAAGACAGTTGTCGCCTAAATTGTTAAGCAACTTCTTTATGTTGCTCTGGATTTAACGCCACAGCGCCTATTGGTTGCCAGTTTCGCTCTTCTTTTGACCATCGCTCTGGATG
>NZ_BMQV01000076.1 GCF_014648295.1 Shewanella saliphila | reverse complement strand
ATCGTGCATGAGTATATCGCCAAGTGCCTGCAAGGCTTGGCAGAGACCTCATCCGAGGTTGAGTCATTATTGCCGTGGAATATCAAGCAAAGATAAATTGCTAGGTGCCGTTCGCTAGACGTTTACATTGTTTCTGACTATTTATTGTTCATACCTACCAATTAGCACTTTTTAAAAGAGAGCTGGTGTTTTAGTTAACGGTAGATAGATGCCGTTATGGTTACTGCTTTTCATCTATGTCATTTGACTATAAATACTTTTCTGATTCGACTACGGCCGCCTGAAAACGATGACTTGCTTTGTTAAACCATCACAAATGTTAAACATGGCCTCTTTTGTTCATACAACTGAATGCATTACCATGTTCTTTATAGGGGGCTTATACAGTCACTATTGTCCTGCTACAGCAAACTATCACTCTAATATATGTATTGCTGTTGACAAGCTGTCTTAAGGTTTTAAATTTAATTTGTATTTTAGAAGCTTAAGGTTTTATTAAATCGATTGAATTAGTCGTAAATTAAATTTCTTTTCAACTTGATATGTCAAAAAGCAGTGACACTTTATGTCCACCTTTGTAGCGCGGTTATTAATTCGTTCAGATTAGGGCCTGTTGAACCTTCGTGGGTTTCTGCAGCGAATTGTTGATCGTTACCCATATTTACAATAATGCTGCAGAGACTTTGAGGTGTAGTTATTCTACATAAGAAGTCGATAACGCTGTAAAAATGGTCAACAAACGCTGCCTCATTAGCTCGGCTGAAAACCTTTTACTCTTCGTTGAATGACCCTTAGTGAATAAAGCGTTGCTTAGATGACTAGGTAGCAATCCATTCGCCTCGATTTAATCGTTTTAACTCGAACAAAAATCAACCTGCAAAGATCAACAGGCCTTAGTAAATATTAGTAACTAACTTAAGAATATTTGTGCATCGTTGATATTTAGGCGGCAGAATTAAAACAAACATGTTAAAAGCCTGAATGCTTATATGGTTGTGCATTCTGTTAATTGTCGGTAATGCTGACCTTGCCTGTATACTCATTGAATCGAACACATACTTGATGTCGCTAATGACGTTATGCTTTGGCTTAAAATGTTCTTCCTAAGTTCGTTACAAGCGCCTCTGGGTCCTTTTTTGGCGTTAACGCGGTTGTATAGCAGTGCGATGCTTCTGATTATTGATTTGGATAAACTTGTAGTGATAAGTTGTTGACGAGATCTTGCAGATGTTTAGAGAGTTATAAGGGTGTGTCATATGGTTTATGTATGTGAGCTTTAGGCCGTGTTTCAATATATGGCCTTAATTTGATTATTGTTGATTAATTATCGCAGCGTATAACGTTGTCACCCTAGGTTACACATAAAAAATGCCAATCGATTGATTGGCATTTTATCTATCATTTAAATTAATTCTTATACTGATGACTAATACTGGTAGCCTTCAGATGGCTTTTGCTCTGAATAATCCAGTTTTTCATGCTTTTGGCCCATGGCTTCAGCGACTTCTGGAGGCATATAGTTTTCGTCATGTTTTGCCAGCACTTCGGTCGCTTGTAACTTACCAGATTCGACCAGTACGCCTTGCGCTACAATCCCTTGTCCCTCACGGAACAGATCAGGCAATAGGTCATCAAAGGTAACTATCACTTCACCGCCAGCAGAGTCGTGTACCGCAAATTCAACATGGAGGCTGTCAGGATCGCGTTTCATTGAGCCCATTGTCACCATACCACCTACACGTATACGCTGACCGACTTCAGGTTTAACACCTGTATCTGTCTTGCCATGTACAATTTCATAGGGTGTATAGAATAAGTTTAAGTTCGAATTAAGTGCATACAATAATAGTGATGCCACTGCTGCTACACCTGCGATTAGTGCGACTGCTAAAGTTAGTCTTTTTTTACGTCTTGGATTCACGATTTTGTACCTCTATTTTCTTTAAGGCGTTGTTCACGCGTCATCTTTTTAGCTATTTCAATAAGCACTTTGCGTTTCTTTCTAA
Source organism: Shewanella saliphila (assembly GCF_014648295.1). Lineage (GTDB taxonomy): Bacteria > Pseudomonadota > Gammaproteobacteria > Enterobacterales > Shewanellaceae > Shewanella > Shewanella saliphila. The sequence goes on along the minus strand of NZ_BMQV01000076.1, from coordinate 8,634 downwards.
CGCTTAAAGTAATTAAAGTGGCTAAACAACCAAACGTTACACCGTACGATAACCACACATAAAATCCGTAGCCACCCATATTAATAAATTCAGCAAACGATTCAAATTGCATTATTTTGCCTCCTCAGCTGTAGCCAGTTCTCTTACCCATGGACGCATGCCATTACGCGCAAGGATCTCTGCTCTATATCGGACGAGGGTAATCGCCCCGATCATTAAGCCAAACCCAGCCATGTTAATTAATAATGGGAATATCATTTCGTTAGTCATAGTTGATTTTTCTGTGATTTTAATCGTAGATGGTTGATGCAAACTACTCCACCAATCCACAGAGTATTTTATAATTGGAACATTAATCACACCTACAATCGCCAAAATACCTGCAGCTCTGGCGGCCAGTACTTTGTCTTCGAATGATGCATATAGTGAAATGACACCAAGGTATAAAAATAACAATACTAGTTCCGATGTTAGACGTGCATCCCATACCCACCATGTTCCCCACATAGGTTTACCCCATGCAGCACCCGTGAGTAAGGCGATAAAAGTGATGATCGCGCCAATAGGAGCTATTGCCGCAGCAGCCCAATCAGCGGATTTTATTTGCCATACTAAACCAACGAATGAAGCAGATGCCATAGCCATGTATGTTGCCATTGACATGGATGCCGCTGGAACATGGATATAGATTATACGAAAACTATCGCCTTGCTGATAATCCATCGGAGCAAACAGCAACCCCCATGTTGTCCCTAAACCGATGAACGCGATTGCTAGGCAAGCGAACCAAGGCAATAGAGTGCCTGATAATTTGTATGCTCTTTCTGGGTCTGCATATGTATGAAGCCATTTCCACATTAGTTTGTACTCACACGTAGGGAGGCGCCAATAGCAAAAGGTGCCAAGATTAAAGAACCGACCAACATTGCCGCTAGTATTGCAAGTTGACCATCATAAGCTAAATTCAAACCAGCTGCGTCAATCGCGCTGGTAGCAAAAATCAATACAGGTATATACAAAGGTAATATCAGTAAGCTGAGTAACACACCACCTTTTCTTAATCCAACCGTCAATGCGACTCCAATAGCGCCCAATAGTGACAAAACGGGTGTGCCTAATGCCAGTGTAGCCATTAGCGCACCATAACTATTGCCATCTAAATGTAGCAATACCGCCAATAACGGGGCAACCAAAATAAGTGGTACCCCGGTTAAAATCCAATGCGCTAATACTTTTGCTAAAACCAATACCGATAAGGGTTGTGGGCTTAGTAACATCTGCTCGAGCGTACCGTCACTAAAATCTGCTTTAAATAATCGTTCTAGTGACAACATCGAGGCTAATAGTGCCGCGACCCAAATAATCCCAGGGGCAACTCTCGTTAGTACTTGTGGCTCAGGTCCTATACCTAATGGGAACAGAGTGACAACTAATATAAAAAACAACAATGGGTTGAAAATATCACCACGATGACGAATCGCAATTCTTAAATCTCGTTGCAAAAGCGTCATGAATGCTGCGGTGTAGCTTATTCCTCGTTTCATTCAAATACCTTATACAAAGCGGTAGTCAAGAGTGACTTTTCGTAATATATCGTTATTGATGATGCCCATATCCTGGTGCGTCGTTAAGATCACGCAACCACCAGACTTAGCATGTGCTATAAATAAGTGCTCTAGCTCTTCAACACCTTTTTTATCAATAGCAGTAAATGGTTCATCTAAAATCCATATTTTACAATTAGTATGCTGTAATCTTGCTAGCGCTGTGCGTCGATGTTGGCCTGCTGATAAATGTCCCGCGAGAGCTTCTTCAAATCCAGTTAAGTTAACTTTGGCCAACAGCTCTGTTGTATCAAAGTCATCATAGCCACTGATTCTTAAATTGAAGTTAAGATTTTCTTCTGCAGTTAGTTCGCTCTTTACCCCTGCAAGATGTCCAAAATAGAGTAAATCGTTGTTAAATTCGTCGCGACAGCGAGTGATATTTTCTCCGAGGTATTCGACCTCACCAGCATAGGGGCGAGACAGACCGGCGATAATGCGTAGTAAACTGGTTTTACCTGCGCCGTTGGGACCTTCAATTTGCACAATATCACCAGCATTAATATTAAAGCTGAGTTCGTCAAATAGAATACGCTCTTCGCGAATACAGGTTAATTCATTGGCACTTAATAGCACTTGTGATGGGTTTGTTATGGTCACTTATCCCTCTTGTTCTACGCGTGAGGATGAATACGAAAAAGATATTAACACAAACGAATTTATCGGTTTAGCTTTGTCACTGACTAAGTGCTAGCAATTTGATATGGTTCCAAAAAACTTAAAATTGTTTGAACTTTTTTAATGATTACTAATATATTACCTGAACTGAACAAATTGTCTTGATTTAGGCACTAAGCTGAGATAGTTATCACAAAAAGATGAGTTTTTTTGCTATTTGTAGTAACCTAGTCGTGCTAAAAAGAGTCTGCCTTCTAAATCAAAGGGCAGCGTTAAGCTTTGTATATTTGCAATTAGGAACGTTGAACATGAAAAAATTGTTAGCAATGACTGCAGTAGCTGCATTAACTTTGTCTGCGAATGTGTTTGCTCAAGAAGGTGAAGCTATTTACAATAAAGCGTGTCAAGTATGTCACAGCATGGGAGTGGCCGGTGCGCCTAAAGTTCATGATGCTGCTGCTTGGGAACCACGTCTAGCTAAAGGTTTAGATACCTTAGTTGGTTCAGTTAAGTCTGGTTTAAATGCAATGCCACCAGGTGGTATGTGTACAGATTGTACTGACGAAGATTACAAAAACGCTATCGAGTTTATGTCTAAGTAATTTTTCGACTAAACCAAAAACCGGCTTAATAGCCGGTTTTTTTATGCGAGTTTGTTACTGATTTATACATTGCCATACAAGTAAACTTTTTTATATGTATGGCAATGATAGGTTAGTGTTTATTGCACCAATGTATCTAACGTTAGCGTGGCGTTGCCACCAACCGCAATTGCTTCAATACTACCTTTCAGATCACCCGTTTGTGGTTTTACACTACCATTTTTAGATAGAACCGCAATCACTTCCACTTCTTTTACTGAGCTAAGTTTCATGTCGCCGCCCATTGAAGTGCTGTCATCTAAAGTAATTGTCGCTGGGAGGTTAGCTGCGCTAATTTTAGTCGCTGCTAATGGTACTTTAGGACCTTGAGTTGCACGGGCAAAGATAAATACGACATCAGAGTCGCTGACTTTGTCGGCAAGTTCATTGGATATGGTCACTTCAATAGCAAGGGTGTTGGCATTGGTTGTCGCTGTCGCCATACTTTTATGGTTAGCATCATTCGGCATGGCGTCGCTGCTGTCACCCATACGCATTTTAGCTGACCCAATGGCATTCATTAACGCGGTACGGTCAACATCATTGCGATCGCTGTCTAAAATCATCTGCCAAGCATCAATAGCTTTAGTGTAGTCAGCCGTAAAAAATGCATCCATACCGACTAACAGCAATGTAGACGGGTCTTGTGGATCTAATGACAATGACTGGTCAATGATAGCTTGAATTTCAGGTGTGATTTTTTGGCCGGCTTTATAATATAGCGCAGTGGCTTTAGGGCCGAGTAATTCTGCATGCGTACCGACTAATTCCATTACCTTATCAAAGGCTGCTGCCGCTTGATCATATTTATTTGCAGAGACATATGCATGGCCTAAACTAAACCAAGCTTGACTGTTTTCTGGTTCAGCCTGAACTTGAGCTTCCATCATTTGTACACGCTGTGACATGATTTGTGCTGGGTCCATACCTTGATGCGGATTATTCGCTTGTGGCGGGTTGGCTATTTCATTGTACGCACCCAGTTGCTGGTAGAAGTAACCTGAAATGGCTAACAAGCAAATGGTCATAAATGCAGGCCATAAAGCGCTTTTAGGCTTAATCGCGGCATCTAGTGAGTCATCACCCTCTTGCTTCATATCTTGCAGAAGGTTGATTTCTAATTCTTTCTTAAGCGCATCAAACTCGGCTTGATCGAGTAACTCATCTTGCAACTCTTTTTCGAGTATTGCTAACCGCTCACCAAAAAGCTCGAGGTTAGTTTGTTTACGAACGCCAGCTTCTTCTGCTTTTAATAGCTGTTGTTGGCGAAAGTGAGGGACCCAAATCATGATTAGGCCGATGAGTACGACAAGCGCAATAAAAATCCAAAATGTGGTCATTGTTTAAATATTCACTTTTAGGTTAACAGAAGAAGCGGTGTTTACCGCGGTGCTTGGAAGTTTGATTATACGGAAAGATTATTAATTGAATAGTAATATAAGGAAGATATGAATCTAAATCCTGAGAGTTGCGTACTGGTTCACATATTGAATGTGTTTGTTAAATAGTATGAAACTTTATATTCCTACTTGTTGTCAGATGCCGAAGCTAGGTAATCATTTTGATGTATTAGATGTTCATAATGAGACTAGTGACCCAGTTTTGTACGAAAAGGGCAGACAGATGTAATAGCAAGTTCTAAAATGCGTTAAAATTCGTTTAAGCTAATGTGCGTATATTAGTTTCAATGCATTGATTGATCGTGCCGTGATTTGTTTGTTTCAGATCCGCTTAATTATTTAGACTAAGGAATACCCATGATTCCAGAACTTGGACATTTCTCGCTAATTCTCGGTTTGGCTTTTGCCTTACTGTTAGCTAGCGTGCCTTTATTTGGTTCCGCACGTAAAGACCAGTATCTTGTTCGTTATGCCTGGCCACTGACTTACGGAATGTTTTTTTTCATCAGTCTATCTGTTATCACCTTAGGCTATAGCTTTGCTACCGATGACTTCTCCGTCGCATACGTAGCGCATCACTCAAACTCACAACTGCCAATTTTCTTTAAAATTGCAGCAGTTTGGGGTGGCCATGAAGGGTCATTATTGTTTTGGGTATTTGCACTCTCTGTGTGGGCAATGTCAGTGGCAATATTTAGTAAGGGCTTAGAAGAAGTCTTTACCGCAAGGGTGTTATCCGTACTTGCGATGATTGTAGTCGGCTTTACCTTATTCATGATTTTAACGTCTAGTCCATTCGAACGGTTATTTCCGGTACCAATGGAAGGGCGAGATTTAAATCCAATGTTGCAAGATGTTGGGCTTATCTTCCATCCTCCAATGTTATATTTGGGTTATGTAGGATTCTCAGTTTGTTTTGCCTTTGCGATTGCTGCGTTAATGAGTGGCAGACTTGATTCTGCATGGGCTCGCTGGAGTCGCCCATGGACACTTGCAGCGTGGATTTTCTTAACGGGTGGTATTTCACTGGGTTCTTGGTGGGCATATTACGAATTAGGCTGGGGCGGCTGGTGGTTCTGGGACCCAGTTGAAAACGCTTCATTTATGCCATGGCTAGTCGGTACCGCGTTAGTGCATTCACTTATCGTGACTGAAAAGCGTGGCGCATTCCGTAACTGGACTGTATTACTGTCAATCTTTGCATTCTCATTAAGCCTGCTAGGTACCTTTATTGTTCGTTCTGGCGTACTCACATCAGTGCATTCATTTGCAGCTGACCCTAGTCGTGGTTTGTTTATCTTACTATTGCTAGGTCTTGCGGTCGGTGGGTCGTTGACACTGTTTGCCTTCCGAGCCAGTGAAATGAGTAGCCCTGCGCGCTTTGAACTTAAATCAAAAGAAACCATGCTGCTTATCTGTAACGTGCTACTTACCGTTGCCGCAGGCACTGTGTTACTAGGGACACTATATCCACTACTAATCGATGCGTTAGGCATGGGTAAAATCTCAGTTGGACCTCCATACTTTAATGCCGTATTCGTGCCTATTGTGCTTGTGTTATTTGGCTTTATGGGTATTGGCCCTATCATTCGCTGGAAAAAATCTAAAGCGGGTGAGATTAAACGTCAGTTATTAGTGCCAGCCATTATCTCGTTAGTTATTGGTGCTATTGTACCGTTTGTTGCGGGTGGCGAGTTCAATGCTTGGGTTATGGCAGGTGTCACTGCAACCTCTTGGATTATGTTATCAACACTTCGTGCTGGCTATAATATTGTAAGCCAAAAAGAAGGTGGTATTAGCCTGAGCAGAATGGGACGTAGTCAATTAGGTATGATGATTGCTCACTTTGGTATTGCTGTGTCAGTACTGGGTGGCACTATGGTATCTAATTACTCAATCGAAAAGAGTGTGCGTATGGGGCCTGGTATCTCACAAGAGTTAGCGGGTTATACCTTTAAGTATTTAGAAACCAAAAACGTAGTGGGTCCTAATTATACTGCTCAACAAGGTCAGATAGAAATTTACAAAGATGATGAGTTCATCACTTTATTAAAACCTGATCGCAGACAATATAATGTGCGCACCATGGACATGACCGAAGCGGGTATCGATTGGGGTTTATTCCGTGACTTATATGTCACGATGGGTGATCCAATTAGCTTAACTGAGTTTGCTGTTCGTCTTAACTACAAGCCGTTCGTTCGTTGGTTATGGTTTGGATCAATCTTTATGATGATTGGTGGTTTCCTTGCTGCATCAGATAAACGTTACCGTGTAAAACAGGTGGCTAAGCAGCAGGCAGCAGAAAAAGCAAAATTAGCGACAGCTTAATCACTCGGAGACACTATGAAGAAGTTTGTACTGTTTATACCTTTAGTTATTTTCTTGGGTATGGGCGTGTTCTTATATAAAGGATTATTTTTAAACCCTAAAGTGCTCGATTCTGCATTAGAAGGAAAGCCTTTACCGGCTTTCCAACTCGAGCGTTTAGAAGTGGCAACTGATGTACTGTCTGAGAAAGATCTCAGCGGTAAAGTCTCAATGCTTAACTTTTGGGCGACATGGTGTCCGGCATGTAAATATGAACATCCGTATTTGCTGATGCTTTCTAAGCGTAATCTGTTACCTATATACGGTATCAATTACCGTGACGAACGAGCATTAGCGATAAAAGAACTTCGCAACCAAGGCGACCCATATACACTCAACATATTCGATAAAGATGGCCGTTTAGGATTAGACCTCGGTGTATATGGCGCACCAGAAACGTTTATTGTTGATCACAATGGCATTATTCGTTATCGCTATGCAGGTCCTATTGACCAAACCGTATGGTCTCAAACTCTGTACCCAATGATCCAACAATTGCAAACAGAAGCTAAAGCTGATGGAGCATCTTAATGAACATGATAGCTAAATGGGTCGTTTTCTTAGCCTTTGCACTTTTTGCTGTATCGGCGATGGCAACTCCTGTAGATACTTACGAATTTAAATCAGCCGATAATCAAAAGCGTGCATTGTCACTGTCGCATCAATTACGTTGCCCCCAGTGTCAAAACCAAAATTTAGTCGATTCCAATTCTCCTGTAGCACATGATTTACGTCTTGAAGTCTACAAGATGGTTGATAACGGTAAGTCAGAGCAAGAAATTATCGACTTTATGACAAGCCGCTACGGTGACTTTGTATTGTATAAGCCTAAGCTTGACCCAAAAACCTACATTCTATGGCTAGGACCATTTGGGTTATTAATATTCGGATTATTCATCGGATATATCTTTGTGCGTAAACAGCGTATCCAACCCACAGAAGCGGGATCGCTATCAGCAGAACAACAAGCTGAATTAGACGCATTACTGAATAAGAACAAGGCTAAGTAAATAACTGTTTGGAGTAACAATGAAAAAGTGGCTAGCAATATTGCTATCGAATGTACTGCTATTAAGCGTAGCAAATATGGTGAGTGCATATCCTGGTATGCAGGCGCAAACCAAGCAAGCCACTCAATCAACACTCGACAGGATAAGTGTTTTACCGCAACCTTTTCCAATAGCCTTGGTAGACTTTACTGATGCAAGCGGACAACAGGTAAACTTTGAACACTATAAAGGTAAGGTTGTTGTCATAAACCTATGGGCAACATGGTGTCCACCTTGTGTAAGAGAACTCCCTGCGCTACATCGTTTAAATCAAGCGCTAGATTCAGAGCAATTTGTTTTATTACCAATCTCAATAGATGCAGACGCAGATAAAATAGTGAAGCCTTTTTTAGCCGATCTAGGTTTGTCTGCATTTGATTCATACTTTGACCCGCAACAACAACTGCGTGACGTATTCCCACTCGACACTATTCCTGCGACATTTATATTAAATGAACAAGGTGAGCTGGTGGCCTATGTACGCACATACATCGACTGGGATGACGAAAATGCGATTTCGTTTTTAGCGCAATTCAGTAAAAGTAGTCAAAAAGCGCAATAAATCAGCATAAAGTATATAAAAACTTCTAAAAGGATCGCTTTTGGTGAAAAGATCGCCAAGCGATCTTTTTTTATTAAAAAAGGGGTTGCACTAAATCTCATGGTGCCTATAATGCGCATCCACTGACACGGCAGACAGCGAAAGCGGTCACCGAGTTAGGTTGAATTAAGTGCTTCAAAACACACAATTCAACGGCGAAAAGAAAGTTTGAAAAAACACTTGACGCCAACACGGGAAAGCGTAAAATACGCCTCCCAAGCCAATGACCTAGCGTCTAACGGCGATGCACGAAATAAGGCATCAACGCTCTTTAACAATCAAAACAAGAAATCTGTGTGGACATTCACAGGTATTGAGTTATTCGAAATTGTCTTCTTGTTCTTCGGAACG
>NZ_BMQV01000075.1 GCF_014648295.1 Shewanella saliphila | reverse complement strand
ATTATTCACTACATTACTGCAGTGTCATATAACTATGAACATTCTCATCATTGAGTTAAATTTTTTGATTGCCTACGTTCCGAAGAACAAGAAGACAATTTCGAATAACTCAATACCTGTGAATGTTCACACAGATTTCTTGTTTTGATTGTTAAAGAGCGTTGATGCCTTATTTCGTGCATCGCCGTTAGACGCTAGGTCGTTGGCTTGGGAGGCGTATTTTACGCTTTCCCGTGTTGGCGTCAAGTGTTTTTTCAAACTTTCTTTTCACCGTTGAAAGTTTCAATTTGAACCTTCCAACCTGTCAGCGACGTCTGCCGTGTCAGTGGTTGCGCATTATAGGGAGCTTAAATTTTTGTGCAAGCGTAAAAAGCAGAAATATTGCAAAAACATGACTGAGAGATGTTTTTTCAATCGAAAAGAACAAAAAAGGGACTATTCGTCCCTTTTTTGGCTATTTTGCTCAGTTTTAACCGCCAAAAAATCGAGTTTCTTGTTTTATCTCTACTGGATTGCCATCAATCTCTGCAGTGATTTTAATATCAATCTTGGTAATGGTTCTTTTCAGTTCAATTGGGTCTACTGCAATACTCACCGGTAATGTTAAAACTTCACCCGCCTCAATAGAGACATGCTTTGGCCCAATCCATTGTGCATTGGGCAAGCCTTCAACACTTAATTCATATTCTTGGGGTTGCTCAGTTTTATTGAGGATTTTTAATGTGAATGTATTCTCGGTATTACCTTGGTTGTTTTCTCTGAATAACGAATTACGATCGCGGATGACATCCATTCTAACGGGTGCGATGGTGGCACTAGCATAAATGAATAACATCACCATTACCGTTAATACCACTCCATAACCAATTAGCTTTGGACGTAAGACTTTTTGTTGTACACCTTCGAGTTTGTTTTCGGTGGTGTAGCTAATTAAGCCTTTGTCATATCCCATGCGCTCCATTGTATTATCACAAGCATCAATACAGGCTCCACAGTTAATACATTCATATTGTAAACCGTTACGGATATCGATCCCTGTTGGGCATACCTGCACACACAAGTCACAATCTATGCAGTCACCTAACCCCATTTCTTTTGGATCTTGCTTACGGGTACGTGGACCACGAGTTTCACCTCGCGCCGAGTCGTATCCAACTATATAAGTGTTCTTGTCAAACATTGCAGCTTGGAAGCGTGCATAAGGACACATGTGAATACACATGATTTCTCGCATCCACCCTGCATTACCGTATGTGGCAATCGTAAAGAAGATGATCCAGAAATAGATAGCACCACTGGCATTGAGGGTAATAAAGTCGATATAAAGCTCACGACTAGGGATAAAATAAGATACGAAGGTTGTGGCGGTAATGAGTGAGACGAGGAGCCACGATGTATGTTTTGCCGTTTTACGCCATAACTTGTTAAAGCTCCATGGCATTTGGTCAAGCTTGATACGTTTATTACGTGCACCTTCGAACTTTTCTTCAAACCATATAAAGATGAAGGTCCACACGGTTTGCGGGCAAGTGTACCCACACCATACCCGGCCAAGGTATGTCGTCACAAAAAACAGCCCAAAGGCGGCAATGGTAAATAGAGCGGCCAGTAATGTTAGGTCTTGTGGCCAAATGGTTAAGCCGAATACATGGAACTTCTGTTGAGCAAGGTCAAACCATACTGCTTGACGATCTCCCCAGGGTAACCATGGTAATAATAAGAAGAAAGACATTGCCACCCACCCCATTTGGCGACGTAACTTAGTCCATAGCCCATCAATAGCACGAACGTAAATACGGTTGCGTGGATTAAATCGGTCTGCTTTACTGGCATCTGGTTGATGGATTTTGATACGTTGGTGTTTAGCGAAATCCTTGGGGTTAGATTCTTTCGTCATTTTACAGCCTTACTGCTTTAATATTGAACGACAACTAGCTTATTATATAGGTAATAACACATTATTGGATAAAAAGATGAGAGGCTGGATAGGTTTAGCAATAATCGCGGGAGTTGTATATTACTTCGCGACTGAAACTGACAAGCTTGATAAGCCAATTAATGACATAAAAAGTATGTTTACTAAGGCTGACAATAAGCTTGATTCTATGACGGGTACTAAAATCATTAAAATAGACAAGCATATACCACAAGTTAAATCAGAAATTCGAGAACGGTTATCAACGCAAGAGAGCCGAGAGTTAGATAGAGTGTTTGCCAGTAATGAGTCTATTACTGAGTTTAAAACTCAATATTGCAATAGTAGCGCACGTCATTCAGTGTTTTCCAAAGAGAACTTACAATTTATTTGCGATAAAATTTGATATCTGAGTTAGTTAACGGTTTTATGGTAACAGATTGACCTAAGTAACAAATAAGCCTAGCCTTTATGTAAAATTTACAATAGGGGTTAGGTTTTTTTATGACGCAATCACACACAGAATCGGTATCTGACATCTTTGACCCAGCCTTATGGGATGTTGTCGATGGGTTCAATTTTACTGATATCACTTATCATCGAGCCAAATCACAAGGCACTGTCCGTATTGCGATTAATCGGCCTGACTGTTTAAACTCATTTCGCCCCAAAACGGTAGACGAACTTTTTATAGCATTAGACCATGCCAGACAATGGTCTGATGTGGGTTGCGTGCTACTAACCGGAAACGGCCCTTCCGCAAAAGGTCAGCATTCATTTTGTGCCGGCGGCGATCAGCGTATTCGCGGCAAAGATGGCTACAAATACGAAGGTACTGAAGAAGGCCAACCCGATGTTGCCCGCATGGGGCGCCTGCATATTTTAGAAGTACAGCGACTTATTCGCTTTATGCCTAAAGTGGTCATTGCGGTTGTGCCCGGTTGGGCTGTTGGCGGCGGCCACAGCTTGCATGTAGTGTGTGATTTAACACTAGCATCTAAAGAGCATGCAGTATTTAAACAAACTGACCCTGATGTTGGCAGTTTTGACTCTGGATACGGTAGCGCCTACCTAGCGAAAATGATAGGCCAAAAACGCGCCCGTGAAATCTTCTTCCTTGGCTTTAATTACACCGCCGAAGAAGCCTTTAATATGGGTATGGTTAACCGTGCAATTCCACATGCAGAGCTCGAAACAGAAGCATTAGCTTGGGCCAAAGAAATTAACTCAAAATCGCCTACAGCAATGCGCATGCTTAAGTATGGCTTTAATATGACAGACGATGGATTAGTGGGCCAACAGCTATTTGCGGGAGAAGCCACACGTTTAGCTTATGCAAGCGAAGAAGCGCGGGAAGGACGTGATGCATTTTTAGAAAAGCGCGACCAGGATTTCTCACGTTTTCCTTGGCACTACTAAGGCTTAACTTATCTACAAAGTAGATGCCTAGAACACTGCAACCTCATTAATAATAAAAGTCCTTTTTAAGGGCTTTTATTGTTTTATGATAAAAAAAACAATCCTAATCGAAATTATCATTTGAAACAATCGAAGCAACCCTCTTTACTTGATAATGAGAACTGTTATCATTTAGGTAAATCAACAGGGGGAATTCATCATGAAAAAGACTATTAGCTTTGCCATTTTACACTTCAGCGTCGCATTTACGATTACCTATTTATTAACAGGTAGCATTGTTATCGGTGGTGCGATTGCCTTACTAGAACCCGCTGTGAATACTGTGGTGTTTTATTTCCATGACAAAGTATGGAAGAACATTGAGTCTAAACAGGCTCACTCAGTAGAGATATCAACAGAGTCGGCTCAGCTTGCTAGCTAGTCACATCATGGTTAACGGATAACCATGATGTCGCTAGCCGCTAGGCTATATGAGCTTAACGCTTGTAATACGCTTGCTACTCGCATAGATATCAATAACAACTTATCGACTTTAGTCACTGTACAAGTGTTACCCATAGGTCTCGATACAACAAAACGATACTCAATCTTGGCTTAATTGCGCCATGGGCATCATTATGCTTGAAAGCTAACATCTTACACTCGAGTGCAGTTATCGAAACAGCGCTTTGAGCTTTATATGACATACAGCTCCTAATTACAGTACGTCATATAGATTCACTCCTCACTTATCCGAAATATAACCTCAGTTTACAACCATAATAGAAAGCATCGATTAAGTGATGTTTATATTTTAAAGAAGCTATTAAGGCTGCCGATACATTTTTTAATAAAACAATCTACACTTGATCCTCAACATTTGATCATCAACTGAACATAAAACCTCACTTGTCAGGTCTTATCCCTTATCTTTCTATAAACCTAAGGTATCGCCCAATGCTTGAAGCGTTTAACACCATAAAAGCCCGTATTTTGTTAGGTTATGCTGCCACGGTAATGATGACCTTGATTGCCGCAGGCTTACTCAGTAGCAGTAACCAAACGGTTAAACACGAAGTGGCAGGGTTTGTGGATGACACTTTACCTGCGCTAAAAAGCATTACCAACGTACAAAGCCATGCCAAAGAGTTAGTGTTAATAGGGTATTCTCTTTACGGTACTACGATTAATGTTAGTGAGTTTAGCCAACAAAAAAACACTCTTGCAGAACAACTTAACCAGCAGTACCAACAACTAAACTCAGTGATTTCAACACAGCTAATGCCACAAATTGATGCGCTTTATACCGCGCTGTCAGCATTAGAAGCGACCATGAGTCAAGCCTCTGTTGACTGGGATAAAGCTCGTGAACAATTGAACTTACTCAATAATAGCGCCAATGAATTAACGACTAAACTCGACAACCTAGCACAGGATATTTCAACGCAAGCCAGCCAAAATGCCATCAATATCCAAACCGAACTGGGCGATAACACCTTGCTGATTTACATACTGGTTGGCCTTATGGTATTAGTCGCAATGGGTGCTTATTTAGCGGCACAAAAACAAATTGCTAGCCCGATACAGCAACTGTCAAATGACCTGACTCGCATAGCACAAAACCGAAACTTAACTGCGACATTGTCAGACGAATGCATTGTTGAGATAGGGAATGTGGCCACCAGCGTGAACGGATTAATTAATGTATTTCGCCTTGGTATGAACGATGTACATGATGCCATTGCCAGTATCAGTCAAACCGTGGCGCACTTAAGCCATACAACTGACACATCGTCGTCATCGGTTGATGAGTTACAACACTCTATTGTGAGCTTAGTTGAAGTAATGTCGCAGCTAGAACAACACATGGAACAAAGCGTTGAGCATTCTCAAAGTGCATCAGATTCTGCACAACAAGGCGCGCAAAGTATGGCGGCAGGGCAACAAGAAGTACAACACACGGCCAATAGTATTGACGAATTAGCGGATGATATTGAAACCACCGCCAGCATGTTACTGACATTGCAAAACTCAGGTAAGCAAGTGTCTAATGTAGTAAAAACCATTGCTGAAATTGCATCACAAACCAACCTGTTGGCATTAAATGCCGCCATTGAAGCGGCTCGCGCGGGTGAGTCTGGTAGAGGTTTTGCTGTGGTCGCTGATGAAATTAGAACATTAGCGATACGCACGCACCAATCAACGGTAGAAATTAACACCATGCTGGCCAATATTGTCGACTCAATTCAATCCGCCGTGGGCAATATGACATCGAATCAACAAAAAGCTCAGGGATCGGTAGAGCTTGCTAAACAGTTGGTCATTACTTTAGAGCAAAGCAGACAAACCATTTTGTCACTGGCAACGGTTAGCCAAGAAGCGGCAATGCTAGCGCAAGCCTCTCAACAACAAGCTAATACCGTTAAACGTAAAGTACTGGATTTCAGACTATTGGGTGAAACAGTATCTGAAGGAAATGCGCAAATTAGTATGGCAGGCAACAAGTTGAGCAACTTAGCCGATAAGCTCAGTGGTACCGTTGAACAATTTGAACGCTAAACTTATCTGTATTAAGGCTTATCTTGACGGCTTTGGTTTAGAACACGTTCAATAATCTGTCACTATCACCCTAAACAATAGCCACTTAACTGTTAATCAATATAAAAACAGCTTACCTGCTAAAGTAAGCTGTTAATTGATCAGCAACAGATACGCCTACGAATTAACTTTTATCAACTGTAGAGACTGTTAATACAAACTTACCCACATAATGTTTTTGTAAAAACTCCTCTTGCGCGGCATCGATCTCTTGTAACGGGAAAGTCTTGGCAATAATAGGCTTAATTTTGCCTTGCTCAATACAATTAACAAGATTTTGGAACACTTGTGGCTCAAGTACCGTACAACCAAAAAAGCTTAAATCTTTTAAGTATAATGTTCTGATATCAAGTTCAACTAATGCACCACCAATGGCGCCAGACACTGCATAGCGACCATTACCACCTGGTTTTAGCACTGATAAAAACTGCGGCCATTGTTCACCGGCCACAAGATCAATCACCACATTAACGCTGTTATCACCTAAAACATCAACCAAATCTGCGTCTCTGGCAATAACCTGATCGACACCTAAATCGAGCAATTGCTGGTTTTTACTTGGGCTCGTTATCGCAATAACATAAGCGCCGCGAGCCTTAGCTAACTGCACTGCAGCAGAGCCCACACCGCCAGAGGCGCCAGAAATAAGCACACGATCACTAGCCGTTACTTTTGCTCGAGTTAGCATGTTTTCTGCTGTTGAATACGAGCAAGGAAACGAAGCTAACTCAGCATCGGTTAATTCGCTATTAATGGCATAAGCGTGTTTGTCAGCCACTACGGTATATTCGGCAAAGCCGCCGTCGCATTCAGAACCCAAATACCAAGGTAACGCTAGAGACTGCCCCTTCACATGTCGCAAACAAGGTTCTATTAACACCCGCTCGCCAATACGTTGCTGATCGACATTTTCACCTACAGCAACAATCACACCGCAGACATCAGCACCTTGAATGCGTGGAAATGTTAACGGGTTACCAGACCAACTTGCATCTTCGCTATCGCCTTCTGCTTTTGAATACCACGCGATACGCGTATTTATGTCGGTATTATTCATCCCAGCAGCTAACACTTGGATCAACACCTCATCTGCGTGTGGGGTTGGAACCGCAATATCGGCACGGTATTGCAGCATTTCAGGACCACCATGTCCGAGTAGTTGCACGCCCTTCATAACACTTGGAATGGTCTTCATTATAAGTTTATCTCCATAAGTTGCTTAACCGTTTGATGCGCCGACACAATGGCCTCCTCCCCCAATAAAGGCCATGCACTTGATATACCTTCATGGAGTAAAAATAACTGCGTGGCTAAGTCAGCTCGTAGACTTTGCTGAGCTAAAAACTGGCGCACATCTTGTTTATGCTGCTTTACTGCTAAGATTATTTCAGCATTATCAGGAAAGGCTGCTATGGCGTTCATCGACATACACCCATGTGGGGCATATTGCTGCATCCATAATTTAAGTTGGGTAAAAATATGTTTTACAGCTTCAATTCCTGTAGCTGGTGAGCCTTGTTGTAAAAAATCCAAATAACGTTGATGACGGTAAGCAAGCGCACCAATGATCATCGCCTCTTTCGACGGATAATGTTTATATAAGGTACGTAAACTCACCTCACATGCTGCCTTTAACTGCGCCACACTAGGCTCAGCAAAGCCATATTGGCTAAATGCCTGTTCCAATCGTGCAGCAATTTGTTGCTTTAACATTACACTTACCTGGTAGAGTGTTCATTCTACACGCAGGGTAGAATAGTTACTCTACCCTGTCAAGTGTCGTCAATACGACTTTGTTGCAAGGTAACCCTCTGTGCATTTAATCATTACTCTGTGAATCATATTGCCGTTTACTGTAGATATTTACTTCAATAGAGTACTTAATTGTCAGGTTTTTATACCCAAAACACGCTATGATCTGCACTCATCGCAATACGCTAATGTCATCAATATAAAATGCCTAATCACAATGGCAACGATGACTCGCATCGCGAAATTTTATTCACTTTTTATCGACATTAGGCAATACCATGGCTATCAGAATTAAACTTAAACCCGGCCGCGAACGTTCATTAGACCGTCGCCATCCTTGGGTGTTTTCCAACGGCATTCACAACGTCAATGGCGGCAAACCTCAAGCCGGAGACACGGTTGACGTTGTTGCACACGACGGCCGCTGGTTAGGGCGTGGCGCCTGGTCACCCGAATCGCAGATTCAAGTCAGGGTATGGACTTTCGATAAACAAGAACAAATTGATAGCGACTTTTTTGCAAGACGCATTAAACGCGCTCAAGCAGGACGTGATGACCTTATTATTGAGCAAGGGCTTACGGGATACCGTTTAATTGCAGCCGAGTCAGACGGGTTACCCGGTATCACCATTGACCGTTACGCCAATGTGCTTGTATGCCAACTACTCAGTACTGGCGCTGAAAAATGGCGCGACACCATTGTGGAGCAACTGGTACTGCAATATCCAGATTGCGCAGTATATGAACGTTCTGATGTTGATTCACGTAAAAAAGAAGGCTTAGCGCCAGTAATGGGGTTACTGCACGGTGAATTGCCACCAATGCCTGTCATCATTGAAGAAAACGGCATTAAAATCGCAGTCGATGTGGTTAAAGGCCATAAAACCGGTTTTTATTTAGACCAACGTGACAACCGCGCGATGGCGGCTCGTTTCGTTAAAGGAAAATCGGTACTCAATTGTTTTTGCTACACAGGCACTTTTGGTTTGTACGCAGCAAAGGCGGGCGCGGCCAGCATTGAAAACGTCGACGTATCAGGTTTAGCACTGCAAACAGCACGCGACAACATGGCGATTAACAACCTTAATGATGATCATGTTAACTACAACGAAGCTGATGTTTTCAAGCTTTTACGCCAATATCGCGATGAAGGAAAAACCTTTGATGTCATCGTGCTTGACCCACCTAAATTTGCCGACAATAAAGCGCAGCTAGATGGCGCATGTCGTGGTTATAAAGACATTAACATGATTGCGATGCAGTTACTGAACCCAGGCGGCATCTTACTGACCTTCTCTTGTTCAGGCTTAATGCAGTCAGACTTATTCCAAAAAGTAGTGGCCGACGCAGCATTAGATGCCAAGCGTGAAGTGCAATTTGTTGAGCGTATGCATCAAGCAAGCGATCACCCTATCAGCAGTGCATTCCCTGAAGGTTATTATCTTAAAGGTTTGGTTGCCAGGGTTTGGTAATAAAATCTAATTACTTAAAAATCAACGACATTAATAATTAAAATATTTACCCTCTCTAGCTTAATAGGCTTACGGTATGTGTTAGTGTTAATGTCAAAAAAGACGTAAATGTAGGTGTTGTTAACGTGCTTGAACAATCAAATAATAATTTAAAGGCAGTAAATGAGATGCGCTATTTATTTTATGTAACATTGTCATACTCTTTTAGTGTACTTAGGCCTCTTGAAATTGCGATTAAAAAACGTGGTGGCAAAGTGGCTTGGTTTATACCAAAAGGAAGTGAGGCTGAAAAGTTTCTCTTATCTAGTGATGATCGTTTGGCTGACGTTAACCAAGTCAAAAAATTTGATCCACAAGCAACGTTAGCACCTGGAAACTTTATTCCTGATTTTTTCCCGGGGATAAAAGTACAAGTTTTTCATGGCTTCGATTCCGGCAAAAAAGGCAAATTCAATATACGAGGCTTTTTTGACTTATATTGCACACAAGGCCCCAACATTACCCAAGGTTTTAGCTCAATTAATGATGGGACTTGTGAGGTAGTAGAAACCGGCTGGTCAAAGCTTGATCCATTATTTTCATTACATCAGGATACTGAAAAATATCAGTCTGAAAAACCAGTGATCTTGTATGCCCCTACTTTTTCACCCAGCTTAACCAGTACATACGCCTTACATCCATTTATTAAGCAACTCGCTGAAACTAAAGATTGGCAATGGATTGTAAAATTACACCCCAAAGCAACCGCTGAAGAAGTGGCAATGTTTAAAGCTTTATCAAGCAATAACTTACGCTTTGTTGAAACCGGAGATATTATACCGCTGCTACAAGCTGCCGATATCATTTTATCAGACACTTCTTCAATACTGACTGAGTTTGCTTTACAAGAGAAGGTTGTTGTCGCGCTAAATAATCGACGCCCAGAAGAATGGATGGTTAACTTTCAACAGCCATCACAATTAGAGCAGGTGTTAGAGACCGCTTTACAACCAAATGAGAGTTTGTTGCAAAAGATAAAAACGCATTGTGGTTCAATTCATCCTTACAAAGATGGCCAGTCGAGTGAGCGGGTATTAAATGCGATTGATAAATTGGTTGCTTCAGGAACATCTCACCTTAAAGCAAAACCTTTTAACTTAATTCGTCGGATAAAAATACGAAAAAAATTAAAGTATTATCGTTGGAGTTAATTCTTTGCGATAAAGAAGAGCTATGACGTTTAATTTAATTATCGCCCTTATAGGTAACCACGATAAGGGCGTTAAATAACAAAGATGACTCTGTAGGCTATTTGATTTTACTTAACACGTCTCGCAGTATAGAACTCGAGGTATGAGTCGTATAAGAAAAGTACATGATCTCTACGCCTAATTTTGCAAAATCTTTTTCAATTTCAATCCACTTGTCAGTACCTTTCCAATCATCACCAACAAACATTTTGTCGAACTTTAGGTTGTTCCAAGCTTCTAGTTTGTCATAGCTCATTTGTGGCACGACTTCATCTACAAACTTTATTGCTTCCACAATCTCCAGGCGTTCTTGAAATGGAATCACCGGCTTTTTATTTTTAGCCGACATAGATAATTCGTCACTTGTCACCCCAACAATGAGGTAATCGCATTCAAGCTTGGCGCGCTTTAACACATTGAGATGACCAATATGGAACAAATCAAACACACCTGTGGTATAGCCAATTTTTTTCATATAAAACCCAATTAACAAATGGATATCAAACCCGTTGTCCACATTATGCCATGATGTTTGCAATGACAGAAATCAACTTATCAACTCATTCCATATTCAAATAAAATAAATGTTAAGCAGCATCAACGACAAGTTTGATACATTAGGTTTATGTGACGGCTCTTGTTAACTACAGTATCAAGCATGTTCCAAACAGTTTCGATTATGTTTTTTATAAATAGGTTATTAAGGGTGATTTGATAAGCGCAGCCAAGCTACCATTTTCCAGTAACGATATTGATATACACCCCAACCACAATAATCGCTAGCATTGCTGCAATAAAAGGGGTTGTATTGGCCAGGGGCTGATTACACTTTTTGACCAGCGCCAAAAATAATCTCTTCCCTGAAATCATCACTCCAACAAGCCCTATTGAATTTCTGATTCTGGCTTGTTTTAGCGGGATGTAGCTTCACTAGATTTAATGCCCAACGCCTTAAAATAGCCAGAATACTGGCACCATCTTCATCATACATCTTCTGCTTATCTTCTTGAAATAGTGTATCTAAAAGCCAATGCTGATTATTTTCCGTTTGCCAGTGAACCCTAATCGCTGTACCAAAGGTTTCTGATGTCAATATTGCACTGCTGACATAAAAGTGTGTATCTATACTGGTTTTGTTACCTACTTTTCGATGACGCTCTACTGCGATTAATGTTTTTAATTGAGACCATTTCATCTTTATCTCAGCGGGTAAATTCAATGG
>NZ_BMQV01000074.1 GCF_014648295.1 Shewanella saliphila | reverse complement strand
TTCCTTCAGACCCTGCCGTTGGCCAGCAACGCCCTTGCCATTCGGATTATCTTCCCCTCAGTCGGGGTGATTCAGGTTTCTTTCAACCTGACGGGTTTGCCAGCTTCGCTGGGCAAACAAAAAAGGCAACCAGATGGTTGCCTTTTGTTTTACTACAGTAAACTACAGTACATATTTGGCTGAAAAAATCACGCGATTTAAATCGCCTTCAAAACCATTTTCAAGCTCATTTAATGCATGCATAAATTCAACACCAAACGTAAGTGGCTTTGATGGTGAGTACAATAAATTAACGTAAGCTGAATAAGCAGACTTGTTCACCGCTTCCCCCGTCAACGCAACATCGTTGTCAGCTGAAAACCCAGAGAAAGTTACACTTGAACGCCACTGCTCTGTCCACCAATGACGATATGACACAAAGCCGCCAAATGATTTAATCGCTTCAATATCGCCATTAGCATCAATCACACCCGCATTGGCATAATTTAATGCCATATAACGCCCCAGGCCTTCACCATAAGTGGCAGTAAATTTAAAATCATCATTACCGACAGGGATCACCCCCGCAAAACTTGCGCCGTAGCCCATCTCTGAGGTGTCATAAGCAGTACCACCAATGGTTTGCTCAACATTGAGCTGTCGTACAATGGCCGCAGCAGAAAACGACGAGCCATTTGAGGTCTTAAAGTTATAACGACCAACAAAATCAGGCACGACACCGCTGCCACTGGTTATCCTTGAACCACCCCCAAACGGCGTCACTGTCGTTTCGGGGTTTTCTATCGAGAACTGCCAATTGCCACTGCTATAACGTATTTGCGACTGTCTCACAAAAGGCGTGCCTTCTGGTGCACCTACAAAATCTAAATTCTCAGGTAAAGCCCCAGGGTTTTGAAACGTAGACCAAGTTTGACCTATGGTCCATTCATCATAACTTACAAAAGCATGGCGAATACGTGGTGAGTAGCTATTTGAGACACGCTCATTACCATCAGCATGAGTCATAAAGTCTAACTCAATGAACCCGGTTAATGTGTGGCCATCTAAATCAGTGACAGTTTTAAAGTTAAAACGAGATTCTCTTGCCTGAAAATCAACAACTTGTTCACCATTACCTTCAGTACCATAAATAGTACCAGGTACATAAAACTGTCTTGAAAGCGCTCCAGAATCTGGTGCGCCATTGCCATAATCACTAAACATAACATCAGCTTTAATGTAGCCACCAAATGTCATATCCGTTGCAGCTTGAGCTCCCCCACTCATTGCTAATATCGCACCTGCAACATATAAACTCAGTTTTGCTTGTTTCATTGCTTTCTCCCTTATCATTTTTTTCTAATCCTATGCAATATCGAACAATTAACAATCAAGTAACATTAGCAATAAGTCTATGAGACAAAAGTAGACAAGCAAAAGCTAATACTTGGTTTGTACATTGCATTTGAACATGCAGGTAAGCTGTAATGGATAAACTAAGGTAAATAATGAGGAATAAATCAAAAAATGGTGAGTCGTGAAGGATTCGAAATTTCGACCAATGGGTTAAAAGCCTACTACAGTCGTTGATTTAAACCAAAGTGACTGAGCTAACGACCCATCTTGATTTTGCAGTCATCAATGCACAGTTGAATTATATACCTGACAAGAACCTAATAGGAAATGAGTAAACTGAATATAGAATTAATTAGTTTTGAACTATCACGTAGGTATTGAAGAGGAGAAATCAAGAAGTGGTGGGTCGTGAAGGATTCGAACCTTCGACCAATGGGTTAAAAGCCAACTGCAGTCGTTGATTTAAACAAAAGTGACTGAGCTAACGGCCATCTTGGTTTTGCAGTCATCAATGCACAGTTGAATCATATACCTGACAAGAATCTAATAGGAAATAAGTAAACTGAATGTAGAATTAATTAGTTTTGAACTATCAAGTAGATATTGATTAAGTAGATATTGATTAAGTAGATATTGATTAAGTAGATATTGAAGAGGATAAATCAAGAATTGGTGGGTCGTGAAGGATTCGAACCTTCGACCAATTGGTTAAAAGCCAACTGCTCTACCGACTGAGCTAACGACCCATCTTGGTTTTTATAAGCTTTATCGCTTACTGGAACAAAAGCCAACTGCCTATGTTTCAAGACCCGCTGAGCTAACGACCCATCTGGTAAACCTGATATAACGTTTAAATTCTTTAACCACGATTTAAAAAAGTGGTGGGTCGTGAAGGATTCGAACCTTCGACCAATTGGTTAAAAGCCAACTGCTCTACCGACTGAGCTAACGACCCATCTTGGTTTTATAAGCTTTATCGCTTACTGGAACAAAAGCCAACTGTCTATGTTTCAAGACCCGCTGAGCTAACGCCCCATCTGGTATTACGTTTAAATTCTTTAACCACGATTTAAAAAGTGGTGGGTCGTGAAGGATTCGAACCTTCGACCAATTGGTTAAAAGCCAACTGCTCTACCGACTGAGCTAACGACCCATCTGGTATTACGTTTAAATTCTTTAACCACGATTTAAAAAGTGGTGGGTCGTGAAGGATTCGAACCTTCGACCAATTGGTTAAAAGCCAACTGCTCTACCGACTGAGCTAACGACCCATCATGGTTTTATAAGCTTTATCGCTTACTGGAACAAAAGCCAACTGTCTATGTTTCAAGACCGACTGAGCTAACGCCCCATCTGGTATTACGTTTAAATTCTTTAACCACGATTTAAAAAAGTGGTGGGTCGTGAAGGATTCGAACCTTCGACCAATTGGTTAAAAGCCAACTGCTCTACCGACTGAGCTAACGACCCATCTGATATAACGTTTAAATTCTTTAACCACGACTTAAAAAGTGGTGGGTCGTGAAGGATTCGAACCTTCGACCAATTGGTTAAAAGCCAACTGCTCTACCGACTGAGCTAACGACCCATCTTGTTTTTTATAAGCTTTACTGCTTACTGGAACAAAAGCCAACTGTCTATGTTTCAAGACCCGCTGAGCTAACGACCCATCTTGGTTTATAAACCTTAATCACTTAATTATGCAGAAACTACATTGAGATGATTAACGCTTTTAAACCCCTCAGAAGGCTATGTCGTTCTGAGGGCGCCTATAATACCTTTTTCAATTTCTCATGCAAGCGCAAATTTATAATTTCTTGTTGTTTGCATGAAAAACAGACTAAGAGGCTGTTTTTTGGCTTAATTAGCCTTTCAATGCTGATAATTGCTGCTGTGCAAGGCGCGCAGAGGCACTATCGGCATATTCTTTGAGTACTTTGTTATAAAGCGCTCTAGCACCAGCCGAGTCATTTTCTTTCTCAGCAATCATGCCGAGTTTAACCAAACTATCGCCACGCTTGTTAGAATCGGTAAACTTGCTTACTACAGTGCTAAAGGCTTGCTTCGCTGCAGTATTATCACCCTTATTGTATAGCAGTTGCCCTAACCAATAATTGGCATTGGCTGCGTAGCTAGAATCTGGGTATTGAGTAATAAAGTCACGAAATGCAGGGATAGCATCGTCATATTTACGCTCTTTCAACACTAAATTGACCGCAGCTTCGTAGCTGCCAGTTTCACCTAACGTTGAACTTGCCGCAGCAACGGTAGTTGGATCAACTTGAGTTTCTGCTGGCGCAGCAGGTGTCGATGACTTAGCAGTAAGATTAGCAATTTCCTCATACAGTTGACGCTGACGCTGCAACATTTGATTCATTTGATAATTTTGTTGCTCAGTAATGCCACGTAAATCCAACACTTCATTTTGTAGTGCATCCATACGGCGCTGCAAGTCAAACTCAACTTGTTGCTTGGCTTTAATAATACGTTCTAATTTTGCGATTCGATCATCATTCGAACCACCAGACACATCTGACACAGGGGCTGGGGCTGCAAAAGTACTCGCAGTAGTAAAGAACATCGCCGCAACTAAAATGGCTCGTTTCATTTTGTCCACTCCTAAAAAAGGCCAACCGCTGGCGGTTGGCCTTACATTTTTAACGCTTAGTAAACTAACACGCCACGACGGTTTAAACCGAAACCAGTGTCTGTGCGAGAATAATCTAATGGTTTCTCTTCACCATAGCTTACGATACTCATTTGGCTAGGTTGTACACCCATACCTTGTAAGTACTTAGCAATTGCTTTAGCACGACGTTCGCCTAGTGCGATGTTGTACTCTGGCGTACCACGTTCGTCAGCATGACCTTCAATCAATACGCGAACATTTGGGTTTTCTACTAAATAGTTACCGTGAGCTTGAAGAATTTCAGCGTTTTCGCTTTGAACTTCACTGCGGTCAAAATCAAAGTAAATAATGTTTTGACGACGTAATTCTTGTTCTTTTAAACGCTGCTGTTCAACCGGGCTTAACACTGCGCCAGCACCACCAGTTTCAATACCACCAGTACCATATTCACTACCAGTACCACTCATAGAACCGCTAGCGTCTGTTTCAGAGTCTGAAGTTGAGCTACAGGCACCCAGTGCCATAAGCGGAACTGCAACCAGCATAGCTTTAAACAACTTATTCAGATCCATTTTAAATCCTTATCAATATCTATTTAGAGAAACGGAGACCATGCTGGTGACTTCACCTCGCCCTGGCCGACAGGCAATCTTGCTTTAAATCTGCCGTCCATAGAAACAGCAGCTAATACTTGTTTACCTTGATGGGTTGTACCATAGATAACCATAGTGCCATTGGGAGCAACACTTGGCGATTCATCAAGCTGAGTTGATGAAAGCACCTGCATAAAGCGTGTCGCTAAATCCATTCTAGCAATGTGGAACTTACCATTAGTACGGTTTACAAAAATCATACTACGACCGTCAGGAGTAATTGAACCACCAAGGTTCCATTCGCCTTCAAATGTCATACGTGAGACTTTTTTTGTATCTAAACTCACGCGATATAACTGTGGTCGACCACCACGCTCAGAGGTAAATAACAATGATTTACCATCTGGGAACCATGAAGGCTCTGTATCAATCGCATAATGATCTGTGATGCGTTGTGAACTTTTAGTCGCAATATCGACCACATAAACTTCAGGCTGACCGTCTTTAGATAACGTGATGGCTAGCTTTTTGCCATCAGGAGAAAATGACGGAGCACCATTAATCCCATTGAAACTACTCACCATAGTACGCGTTTGACTGTAGATGTCTTGTACAAAAATTTCAGCTTTTCTGTTCTCAAAACTGACATACGCTAAACGACGACCGTCAGGCGACCATGTTGGTGACATTAATGGTTCTGGTGAACGTAATAACATTTGCTCATTGTAACCGTCATAATCTGCAATCATCAAATGATAAGGCGATTTTTGACCTTGCTTAACAACAACATAAGCAATGCGAGTTAAAAATGCACCACGAATACCCGTCAACTTTTCGTAAACGATATCGCTAATTCGGTGACCGTATTGTCTAAATTGGTTAGCACTTATGACCGTTTCACGGCTTTCGAGTAGAAGTTCGCTGTTATTGACTGGGCCTTTAGTGATCACATTTTGCGCTTTTACTAAATCAATCAGTTCAAAGCTCACTAAATACTGATCTGTCCCATAAGGCTTTACAGAACCCACAACAACCGCTTCCGCTTCGACATTAGCCCAATTTTGCGCTGCAAAACCGTTTACTGATGACAAACTCGTTTGTGGCAATGCTCTTACGTCTAACGACTTAAAGGTGCCGCTGCGAGCAAGATCCGATGTCACCACATCAGAAATAGACGCAGGAGCTGGCCCTTGCCCTTGCCAAACAAAAGGCACTACAGCAATGGGTCTTGCGGCATCCACACCTTCTGTAATCACAATATCTAACGCTGCGCGAGCAGGTGCCGTTAACACAATAAGTACCAGTGTTAACCATTTAGCCAAATTCTTCATGCGACTCCTTTTACTCAATTCCATCACTAATTACGTTTGACACTAATTAAATTCCGGTGAAACCGTTAAATTAATTTCTTTTAATTGTTGATAAACAGCAGGTTCCGGTGAAACAGGTAAACGCCCCGCTTTATTTATCGACACTTTTGCCGCGCGGCAAACGACCTGGTCACCTTCTAATGTCTGCGCCGTGGTCACAAACCCGTCTGGTGCTAGGCGAATAAAGACTCGACAACTTTTACCACGCATTGATTCATCAACCACTAAGTTACGTTGAATCGTGGCAATAATCATTGCTTTATATTTATCAACTTCAGACAACACTTGTCTATTACGTGTTTTTGACAACGAATCTTGTTCTGCAGCCATTGCCTCGGCCATTTCACGCTCTTGACGTGCTTTGGTTTCAGCGGCTTGGCGTTTTTTCTCCGCTTCTTCGCGTAGTTTACGCTCAGCTTCCTCTTTACGCTTACGCTCATCTTCAGCACGCTGACGCTCTTCTTGTGCTTTTTTAGCCGCTGCTTCTTCTTGCTTACGTTTTTCAGCTGCTTGCTTGGCGGCTTCTTCAGACGCTTTTTGCTCTTGCTCTTTTTGCTTACGCACTTCTTCAGCTTTTAAAGCACGCTCTTTCTCTTGTTGCTGTTTAACCTGAGCGGCTTTAGCTGCATCATTCGCTTTTTGAGTTTCAGCTTCTTTCTGTTTGCGCTGGATCTCTAATGTTTTAATCTTTTCTTGCTCACGCTCACGTTCACGCTTTGCTTCTAAAGCTTTACGTTCGAGTTCTGCCTGGCGAGTTTTTTCTTGCTGCAATGCATCTTGCTTTTGTTTCTTTAATTGCTCAACTCGCTCATTTACTTTTTGTTGATCAATCACAATTGCTTGAACGGCAGGTGCGCTGGCCGCCGTTTGCATTTGCTTAGGTTTATCATCAAAGCTTACCCCTAAGGCAAGAATGACGATAAAGCCAATATGAATACCAGCAGAAATAGAGACTGGTACGGTTAAATCTGATTTTCCAGCCACCTATTTCTCCTTCGGTGAATCGGTCATAAGTCCAACCGCAGGTACGCCAGCACTTTGTAGGCTTATCATTAATTGGATCACGCTTTCATATGGTATAGAGCGATCCGCTTTTACCACTACCGGCCTTTGCGGTTCCAGCATGATAAGCGCACCAACTTCAGTAGAGACTTGCTCTAAATCCATCGCGACAGAGTTTGAGCTACTGCCCACGTTTAAAAAATATTCACCTGCGGCATCAATAGAGGCAACAATGGGCGGCTTACTGTCTGGTGGCAGCGTTTCTGCATTGCCTTGCGGCAATTCTACTTTGACACCTTGCGATACGATTGGCGCTGTAACCATAAAAATAATTAACAACACCAACATCACGTCGATATAAGGCACCACGTTGATTTCTGCAACCGGACGACGACGTTTACGCTGATACATTAAACAGCTTCCTTCTCGCTATACGCTTGACGTTGCAATATGTTTGAGAATTCTTCCATAAAGTTGGCATATGAGCCTTCAAGCTTTTCAACTTGAGTCGAGAATCTGTTGTAACCAATAACGGCAGGAATTGCCGCAAATAAACCCATTGCGGTGGCAATTAGTGCTTCTGCAATACCTGGAGCAACCATTGCAAGCGTCGCGTTTTCAACTGCACCTAATGCGATAAACGAATTCATGATCCCCCATACCGTTCCAAATAAACCAATATATGGGCTGGTTGAGCCAATCGTGGCCAATAAAGGTAAATGATGTTCTAATTTTTCCATCTCACGTGACAAGCTCACACGCATAGCACGTGATGTTCCGTCCATCACCGCTTCTGGTGATTTGCTGTTGACTTTACTCAAGCGGGTATATTCTTTAAACCCAGCAACAAACATCGCCTCTAAACCTGATATTGCATTACCACGGGCAATGAGTTCTTTATAAAGACGGTTTAAATCAACACCAGACCAAAAGGTATCTTCAAAGCGTAATGCTTTAACTCTTGCTGAGCTGAGCAATTTGTTGCGTTGGATAATCACAGCCCAAGAGGCAATTGATAATGCCAACAAGGTCAACATGACCAATTTTACCAACACACTGGCTTCTAAAAACAAACCAATAAATGAAATTTCAGCGTGCACTGTCAAACTCCTGAACAATATTTAGGGGAATAGCGCGGGGACGCATTCGTGACAAAGATATACACGCGACAACGACTGTCGCTTCACAATAGCAATCACCTTGATGATCAACTAAGCGTTGGTGAAACACCAAAGACGCTTTTTTTAATTCGACGACTTTGGATTCAACCAATAAGTCTTGCTCAAATTTTGCTGCTTTACGAAAATCGATATCGGCATGTTTAACGACAAAAGCAATATCCTCCGCCAACAATTGTGCTTGGCGAATACCCATTGTTTTTAACCATTGTGTCCGTGCCCTTTCAAAAAAGTTTAAGTAATTTGAATGATACACAACACCACCAGCATCGGTATCTTCATAGTAAATTGATATGGGCCAAACAAACATAATCAGAACACGAATTCTTAACAGACAAAAGTTGGCTTACTATACCGAGTAGCTGCACGCTTGTGAATAATACCTGACGGGAAAAAAGGACTTTATTTTGCTCAAAATGCGCTAAAACACACTAAAAACCTCAGGAACGGTAATAGATGAAGCTTTATTAATGTATTTCCCCAAATCATTAACAAAAGTTTACACAAAAAAGTGCCAATAAACCTCATCTTATACCCTATAAATCAGTATCGATATTGAGCGGGAATCGCACGTTATAAACCCTTTTTAGAGGATGCAATAACGAAACTAACTTATCACTAGTCAGTATTCCGTTACGACCGCTTACTGCCTTTTGGCTAACAATATAAAGTGCCTACAGCATGCTCAAATCTATCGAGTTCATATTATAGACATCGATTAACTCAATAGAACAACATAACATAGCTGGCAAGTTAATCAGTTTCCCCCGTATCATCATAGTAATACGTAAAATATATCGGTTTTAGAGCGTCTATTATTAAATAAACAACTGCATGACAAAGAGCTGAACCAGCAATTGTTAAATATTATCACTTACCCCAATTTATTAATCCGACTAATTATGCATAAGATATGGATAACAATCTAACAAACCGCTATAACAGGCGCTTAAGCATGATCCGCCAAGCTTAACCCAAAGCTGATTCATTAGTTTTACTAATGGTAAATCGTAATTTTTCTAGTTTGTTGAATCCATTTTTTCATTCTACTATAGCCTTGTTTTCAGGACACATCCGATTCAGATGTTGAAAACAAAGAACACCAAACTGATGTAGCCCAATACCTCAGTTTACCCTTGTTCTTATGCTTGACTTCCTTCCTTAAATTTGTTGATTGCAAATTATTTAGCCCACTTGGATTAAGTGGGTTTTTTTTATCTTTTTTTGCCAATAACCTGTTATACCATTTCCATTAATTATGTGACCAATCAGAGTCACTCAGGCTGTCCTGTTTGAGGCGCATTGTTGAAATAATGGTTATTCCCTTCTAAGACAATGCAACAAAAAGAAATGGACAGTCTAAGCGCCTCCTGCAGGCGGGTTTCTGTGCCTTCTATACTGCTTAATAGCATTTTGACGTACGACTGCATGGATGCAGGAGGTAGAGCAACGCAGGAGCTGTTGCCGAGAACAACTATGCCTACAATCCTATTACTACTTGCCTAGAAGACACAGAACTCCCGCTGAATGACCAGATAATTAGTTGAATGGGTATTAAAGTCTGAGCAACAAACAAAATAAAACCCAAGCAATAAACTACTTAGGTTTATTGTATTGCCGTTGCGTTACACGCATTGATTAGGTCTTAAATCGGTTTGGTGATCTTAATCACTACACGGCGGTTTATTTGGCGTTCCTGCTCGAGATCGTTGGCCGCCACATGGCGTTTTTCACCATGCCCTTCGGTGTGAATACGCTCTTGAGGAATACCACTGGCAATAAGAATATCTTTAACGGAGTCTGCACGCTTATCTGATACCCTTTGGTTTACTGAGCGGCCACCATAACTATCGGTATAAGCATCAATCAAGACAAGTTCCACTTCAGGGTCAAATGACAAGTAACGCTGTACTTTTTGTAATTGCATTTTTGAAAAGCGAGTTAACTCCACACCACCCTCTTGGTAATTAAGTACCGTAAACGCAATATCATCAAAACTGTAGGGTAATAAGTTAGCTAAACAAGAACGAAACTCACGATACTTGCCACCAAAGTTGGCCGATGACAACCCCACGGCAATTTTGGAATTAGGGTTGTACCAATCGGCATAATAAAATGTCGGTTCCATACCTTGGCTTAATTCTGTCAACATTGACCACGCCGCCTTTTTGGGTACTTCTCCATTAAATTGCTTCTGGTAAGCGAGTTGAGTAATTTCTTTAGAGTTATGCCCAGGTCGCCAACTAGGCGCTCGACTGATTAGCGTTGCATTGGTCACAGAATCAGGCTTTAACCACATATCTAAAGTAAATTGTAAATTGAGTTCTTTACCTGCAATACTGGTAAACACGGCGCGACCGTAATCAGGAATATCATGCTCTAAACGACATTCGATTGGATTATTTTCACCCACACGCCATGCTGAGTTTTCAAGGGACGCAACATAATGTCTCAAATCGGCATGAGCCGTTGAGCAAAGACACAAACTTGTGAGTACCATTAGTTTTCGCCACATAAAAACACCCTTTATATCGATTACATAGTTACTATCGGCCTGTTTAAGGGTTTCTTTAGCAAACAATCATGTTTAATCGCCGATAAAAAACACAATCAAACATGACACTGCGCGTCAGTTTGCGCATAATACTCGGCTTATATCATTTACTCTGAAAATGATATCAATTGAGGATAAAGACTGTAATGACTGATATTTGTGACGCTAACAAGTTTAAACACCGCTTTCGTGGTTACTTCCCTGTGGTTATTGATGTTGAAACCGCAGGTTTTAACGCCAAAACCGATGCGTTGCTCGAAATTGCTGTCACAATGTTGAAAATGAACAGTGATGGGGTTATTGAACTCGACAAAACCTTACATTTTCATATTGAGCCTTTTGAAGGTGCAAACCTAGAACCCGAAGCCTTGGCGTTCAACGGTATTGATCCGACTAACCCGCTTCGGGGAGCTGTTGATGAAAAAGTGGCCTTTTTAGAGATATTTAAAGAAGTCAAAAAAGCCCAAAAAGCGGCTGATTGCCATCGCAGTATTATCGTGGCTCATAACGCTGCATTTGATTTGGGTTTTGTGAATCAAGCCATTGAGCGTAATAGCTTAAAACGTTCACCGTTTCATCCATTTGCAAGCTTTGACACTGCGACACTCGCAGGCTTAGCTATTGGCCATACCGTACTGGCCAAAGCTTGTAAGATGGCGGGTATTGATTTTGACAATAAAGAAGCCCACTCCGCTCTGTATGACACTGAACGTACTGCAGAGTTGTTTTGTCATATTGTTAACCGCTGGAAAGCGCTGGGTGGCTGGCCACTTATCAGCGCAGATACAGAAGAAACTGAAACAGAGTAAACAACCTGAACTCAAGATAAATATCTATACCCAATCAACTTGAAGATACGTGTTTCAGAGCTTCACCGTGTTTTCAATACTAGGCGCGTTAATGCGGTAATGTAGGTACCTTATAAGTTAACGTAACAACGTAGTGGAAGCTCGGTGAAACTCCCAAAGGGCAAGTTTTACACG
>NZ_BMQV01000073.1 GCF_014648295.1 Shewanella saliphila | reverse complement strand
CTAAGCTTGTTTAATATCGCTTCTTTAAATTGAACTGAATGCCTTTGATAATTCACTTGCTTTAACTTACCGCGCCCTGTTTATTTGTAAATTAATTGAGGCGACAACTATCCTGACACAGGGGGTAAGCGTCACAATGATATCGGCTGTTAGCCATAATATTAATAACCAAATGTGTTATTTTTTAATGTTTATAAATTTACTTAAAAGCAGTTATTCGTGATAATTTATCCTTAACTCAACATCATAATGGAATATGAATGCGTAATTTACTTTTCGTTTTGCTGCTCACCTTAACAGGATGTGCAAGCCAGCCAGAGCCATTTAGTGTGGTGGTTGATCCACTCTCAGCAAACACAATTGTTTATAGTGGCGAAATCACCGCTGATAATGTCGCCTCTTTTGAACAACTCCTCACTAACAGCCCAACAAAAATAGAATCACTGATCATCAATAGTGGTGGCGGTGAAGTATTCGCAGGCATTCGATTTGGTGAGCTGGTATATCAATACAAGCTAAAGGTGATAGTAGACAAAATCTGCGCATCATCTTGTGCTAATTATATTGCTACAGCCAGTAATGATGTTACGGTCAAACAAGGTGGCCTATTGGGTTGGCATGGCGGTGCATTACAACCGATTTATCTCCCGAATTTTAATAACCAAGGTACTAACAAGAGGTTGCGCAAAGGTGCGAATGACACCTTGACTAGGTGGCAGCAAGCCGAGCTCGACTTTTTCAACAAGGTAAAGGTGAATCAGATTGTGACGGTGATAGGCATGATGCCAGGGTTACACGATAAAAGAGACGCGCAGTTATTTAGTTATGATCAGAAAACCTTAAAGCGATTAGGCTTACACATTACTTATGAAGGTGAGCAAGCAACCCACTCAGCATCTGGTGAATACGTAGTGCAAATATTTAGTTTATCGCCTGAGGTATTGGACTTGTTGTTAATGCAGCATAGTAAGATTTTAGAACAAGAAAAGATTGGCTTGTTATCACAAGGGATTTGATAATCATGAAAAAAATACTGCTCATTGGCTTACTCGGCATCGCGTTATTTGGCTATTTAGACAAAAACGTTCAAACCACCCAAATAGTACAAAACGTTTTCGCGGCTGATACCGTTGCCAGTGATAGTGCCAGCAACAGCGCTTTACAAAATGCCATTGATAATCGGCAGAGCAAAGTTCAAGTGGCGGGTTCTGGTAATGTTATAAAAGTACTGTCGGATGATCTAAAAGGCAGTCGCCATCAACGGTTTATTTTGAAAATAGCCAGTGGCGGCACCTTACTTGTTGCCCATAATATCGATTTAGCCCCACGCATAAATGGCCTAAATGTTGGCGATAACGTCGAGTTCTATGGTGTGTATGAGTTTAATAACAAAGGCGGCGTTATCCACTGGACTCATCACGACCCTCGCGGACAACATATCGGTGGATGGCTGAAGCACAATGGCAGCACTTATCAATAAGCTTTATGATTTGTAAATAGCGATTTGGGAATGGGAGTACTGTCTGGCGGGAATGTTAAAGAATGCCTAGATTAAGGCTGAATAAAAGGAGTGGCTGATAAATCATCTTGATGAGGCGTTAAATGCATCATCAAGATGATATGCGAACTAGAGTATATTCAGGATCATCCTTTACTCAGGATCATTCTCTACTCAGGGTCACACTTTATTCTGGATCATTCTTTACTCAGGATCATAGTCCAGCACTGGCGCTAGCCACTTTTCTGCTTCTGCCAGGCTCATGCCTTTACGCTTAGCGTAATCTTCAACCTGATCTTTACCGACATTAGTCACGCCAAAATAGCGCGATTTAGGATGGGCAAAGTACCAGCCAGACACCGCAGCGGTCGGGTACATGGCAAAGCTTTCGGTGATGTTCAAATCGATGGTTTCATCGGGTTTGAGTAAATCCCATAACAAGCCTTTTTCGGTATGATCTGGGCAAGCTGGGTAACCAGGTGCTGGGCGAATACCTTTATAACGTTCACGAATTAACGCTTCGTTGTCTAGCACTTCATCGGCAGCGTATCCCCAAAACTCTTTACGCACACGCTCGTGCATACGCTCGGCAAAAGCTTCAGCTAAACGGTCGGCTAGGCACTTAAGCATAATGGCATTGTAGTCATCGTGATTGGCTTCAAAACGCGCGATATGTTCGTCAATGCCATGCCCCGCAGTCACTGCAAAGCCGCCCATGTAATCAGCAACGCCGCTGTCTTTTGGTGCAACAAAGTCAGATAAACAGAAGTTGTCGTTACCCACACGCTCAAGTTGCATACGCAAATGATGAGTGGTCATTTCAACTGTGGTGCGGCTTTCGTCGGTATACAGTTCAATGTCATCATGATTAACCGTATTGGCAGGAAATAACCCAATCACGCCTTTGGCGGTTAACCATTTCTCTTTGATGATGGTCTCTAGCATGGCTTTACCGTCGGCAAACAGTTTGCGTGCTTCTTCGCCCACAACTTTGTCGTTTAAAATCTCAGGGTAATGGCCGTGTAGCTCCCAGCTTCTAAAGAATGGTGTCCAGTCGATACGCTCCACTAGGTCTTCTAACGGATAGTCGTCGAACACCTGACGCCCCAGTACGTTAGGGGTAAATGGGGTATAACTTTCCCAGTCGTGTTTGCAACGATTCTCACGAGCCGCTTCAATCGATACGATGGTTTTACGCTTGGTTTGCGACAGGCGTTTTTCACGCATAACGTCGTACTCAGCATAGGTTTCGTCAATGGTGGCTTGGCGAGTGTCATTATTAATCAGTTTTGACACCATAGGCACAGCGCGCGAAGCATCGGCAATGTAAATGGCACCGTGTGGATAATGTGGGGCAATTTTCACCGCGGTATGAATTTTAGAGCAGGTAGCACCGCCAATAATGGCTGGAATGGTTAAGCCTTCACGATGGAAAGTTTTCACGTTGTGGACCATTTCATCCAGACTTGGCGTGATCAGCCCTGACATACCAATAATATCGATATCATGTTCTTTAACTGCGTCGAGAATTTTTTCAACCGACACCATCACGCCTAAATCGAATACTTCAAAACCATTACACGCCAGCACAACGCCAACAATGTTTTTGCCAATATCGTGCACGTCGCCTTTTACGGTCACCATTAAGATTTTACCGTTAGATTGGCCTTCGACTTTTTCAAGTTCGATATACGGGTTTAAATAGGCCACGGCTTTTTTCATCACCCGGGCTGATTTAACCACTTGCGGTAAGAACATTTTGCCGGCGCCAAATAAGTCACCAACCACGTTCATGCCATCCATTAATGGCCCTTCAATCACATCAAGTGGGCGAGTCGCTTCAAGCCTAGCAGCTTCGGTATCCTCATCGATAAACTCGGTGATCCCTTTAACCAAGGCATGCGATAAACGTTGGTTTACCGGCCAGCTGCGCCAGGCTAAATCTTCTTTTTTAGCCACTTGTGAACCGTCGCCACGATATTGCTCTGCAATGTCGAGTAGCTGCTCAGTATTGCTGGAGTCGGCCACTGGGCAAGGTAAATTAAGGACCACATTTTCGACTTTGTCTTTTAAATCTTTATCGATGTCATCGTAAATTGCTAACTGACCCGCGTTAACAATCCCCATGTCCATACCCGCTTGAATCGCATGGTATAAAAATACCGCATGAATTGCTTCACGTACTGAATTGTTGCCACGAAATGAGAACGACACGTTAGACACACCGCCTGAAATCATGGCGTGTGGCAGTGTCGATTTAATGTCTTTAATTGATTCGATAAAGTCGACAGCATAATTGTCGTGCTCATCAATACCGGTCGCGATAGCAAAAATGTTCGGGTCGAAAATAATATCTTCAGGGGCAAAACCGACCACATCAACCAAAATGCGGTATGCACGGGTACAAATTTCGGTTTTACGGGCGCGAGTATCGGCCTGGCCTTGCTCGTCAAACGCCATCACAATCGCCGCAGCGCCATAACGTTTCACTAATGTGGCTTGTTTAATAAAGGCTTCTTCGCCTTCTTTCATCGAGATTGAGTTAACAATCGACTTGCCTTGCACGCATTTAAGGCCGGCTTCAATGACTTCCCATTTTGATGAGTCGATCATGATAGGCACGCGGGAAATGTCTGGCTCAGAGGCAATGAGATTTAAAAATTTGGTCATCGACGCAGCGCCGTCGAGCATGCCTTCGTCCATGTTGACGTCGATTATCTGTGCGCCGTTTTCAACTTGCTCACGCACCACATCGAGTGCTTCTTCAAATTTTTCTTCTTTGATTAAGCGTAAAAATTTAGCCGAGCCAGTGACGTTGGCGCGCTCGCCGACGTTAACAAATAATGAGTTGTGATCGATTGTTAATGGCTCTAAGCCAGATAAACGACAGGCGACAGGAATGTCGGGGAGCTGTCTTGGGTCATGCCTGAGCACTGCTTCACGGATCGCGCTAATGTGAGTTGGCGTACTGCCGCAACAACCGCCGACAATATTAAGCATGCCAGCTTCAGCCCACTGATTAATGACTTCGGCCATTTCTTCTGGGGTTTCATCATAACCACCAAATTCGTTGGGTAAGCCCGCATTGGGGTGGGCAGACACATAACATTCGGCAATGCGTGATAATTCTTCTACGTATGGGCGTAGCTCTTTGGGACCAAGTGCGCAGTTAAGGCCAATCGATAATGGCTTAATATGGCGCAGCGAGTTATAAAATGCCTCGGTGGTTTGTCCGGTCAGGGTACGACCGGATGCGTCAGTAATGGTGCCCGAGATCATCACAGGTAAGCGCTCGCCAATTTCATCGAACACTTTTTCAATGGCAAACAACGCGGCTTTGGCATTTAGGGTATCAAAAATGGTTTCGACCAAAATAATGTCGGCGCCACCTTCAATTAACGCAGTGGTGGATTCAACGTAGGCTTCAACTAATTGATCAAAACTGACATTACGAAAACCGGGGTCGTTAACATCTGGGCTAATAGAGCAGGTGCGGTTGGTTGGCCCAAGTACCCCAGCAACATAACGTGGGCTGCCTGTTTGTGCGGCCACTTCATCAGCAGCCTGGCGTGCTACGCGGGCGCCTTCGAGGTTAATTTCGGCCGACAAGGCTTGCATGTCATAATCGGCCATGGCGATAGTGGTGGCGTTAAAGGTATTGGTTTCAATAATGTCAGCACCGTCTAGTAGGTATTTGACATGAATCGCCTTAATTAATTCAGGTTGGCTCAGTACCAATAAGTCATTGTTACCTTTTACATCGCAGTGCCAATCTTTAAAGCGCTTGCCGCGATAATCTTCTTCTTCCAACTTATGATTTTGGATCATGGTGCCCATTGCACCGTCTAAAATCACAATACGCTCTGCTAACAATGCGTTAAGTTGTTCAAGTGTTTGACTGTGAGAAGTCGACTTCGCCATAAACGGTTACCTTTTTATCACTATGTTGCTTGATACCTTGATTGAGATAAGCATACCCTTAAATTAATGGAAAAGGGCGATATCCTGATTGTACAAGGCAAAGAGTCTATTCTGAATGATTACCTAAAAACTTCATTTAGACATATAAACGTATAGACGTCTATAATACGCGAGTTTTTATTCAAAGGGCAAGGCTGAGGTAGTATTAAATGAAACAAGCCAGAATCGTATTTTTGCGTCACGGTGAGTGCGAAGGTGGTGAAATCGCCCGTGGCCAAATAGATGTGGCATTAACTGAGCAGGGGCGAGAAAAAATGCACCAGGCTTTTAGCTGTGTGCCACTGCCTATTGAGCAAATTTTTAGCTCTCCTTTAGTGCGTTGCCAAAGTTTTGCTACTAGCATTGCCCAGCAATTAAATTTACCACTCACCGTGCTGCCAGCGTTGCAAGAAGTTAACTTTGGCGTATGGGACGGCCAAACCTATGATGCCATTTATCAAGCCAGCCCAAGTCAATTTGATGCGTACTGGCAAGACCCATGGCAAGTAGCCAATACACCCGAAAATGGCGAGAGTTTGGTGGATTTTTATCAACGGGTGCAGCAAGGCTTTATGGCGGTGGTCGACAGCATGTGGCACTCGCTAAATGCAGCAGATGAGCCTGAAATAAATAATCAGCAAGCCCTGGTAGTGACGCACGGCGGGGTAATGCGCTGCATTATGGCTTATGTGCTTAAAAGCAGCCAAAACAACGGATTATTCGCTAACCTTGCCATCCCCTATGCTGCTATTATGTCTGTTGATGTGTACTGGGCTGAACCGAGCGATGACGTTACGCCTTTAGCTGATAATCAAACGCAGCAACCTGAAGTGACCTTTAGATTAAATTGGCCGCAAATGTTGCCAACAGATACACGTTAATCATTATGTAATTCAAGGTATTGGGAATTGGGATAAGCCCAAACTGTACCCGCAACTGTAGATATTCAATAACCTATTGAATATGAGTCAGATACCAGCTTTGAATTACTTCAATATCCATACCTAAGCGGGCAACTTAGGGGAGTTATTATGTTGATTTTTATTAAAGTGATTTGGTCATGGCGAGGTACAAGCCATGTCTGAGTCGGTATTAGATGTCGAACACCTTTTTTGGCAAGTTGACGGTAAAACCATTCTTGCTGATATTCATTTCAGCTTACCTAAAGGACAAATGTTAGGGCTTATTGGCCCTAATGGTGCCGGTAAGTCGAGCCTATTGCGCTGTTTGTATCGTTATATTGAACCTAGCAGCGGCAAAATTACGCTTTTTTCGAAACATATTAGCAATTATTCAGCTAAGGCATTAGCGCGCACTGTTGCCGTGGTACAACAAGATACACCGCATTATTTTGACCTGACAACAGAACAATTAGTCACCATGGGGTTAACGCCACATAAGGGGATATTTGACGCGACAACTCAACATGATCGCGAGTTAGTTGATAGCGCATTAACTAAAGTGGGCCTTACTCAACATGCCCAGCAACCTTACGAGCATTTGTCTGGCGGCGAAAAACAACGTGCGCTTATTGCCCGTGCAATTGTGCAGCAACCGCAAATCCTTATTTTAGACGAGCCCACCAACCACTTGGATATTCGATACCAAATTCAAATTTTAGAATTGGTGGCTTCGCTTGGAATAAGCGTCATCGCCTCAATCCACGACTTAAATTTAGCCAGTGCCATGTGTGACAAATTACTGTTACTTGATCAGGGCAAGCTTATCGCTAAAGGCAATCCAACCGCAGTACTGACCGAACGACAAATTAGTGATGTATTTGGCGTATGCTGCGAGGTTAACCAACATCCTCAGCATGCAAAACCGTTGATCAGTTATTTTTATGGTTATCAGACCAATAATAGAGTGAGTCAACACAATGATTAATGCTGCGCATACCCGCTATTACAGTGTGTTAGCTTTGATTGTGCTAGCAACCATAGTGACCCCGTTTTTTGCAGCCAGCTTTGGTGCCGCCAATATTATGCTGTCTGACGTATTAGGCGTTATGACATCGCTATTGAGTGGCAATAACGATGCAAGTCAGAGCGCAAGTTTAAGCCAGCGGATTATATTAGAGCTGCGTTTACCGCGTATTTTGCTGGCGTTTGTGGCGGGAGCAGGGTTGTCTCTTGCGGGGAGTGTCTTGCAAACCGTGACCCGAAATCCGCTTGCCGACCCGTATTTATTTGGCATTAGCTCAGGGGCATCGTTTGGTGCAGTTGTGGTGATTTCGCTATTTAGCCAAACGGGGATTTTTGCTCAGCTGTTTGATGGCGCGCTGGTGGTATCGTCACTCGGTCACCAGCCTTGGTGGTCTTGGTCGATGCTCAGTTTACCTGTTGGGGCCTTTATTGGTGCCAGTTTATCGGTAATGTTTGTGGTTGCTTTGTCGGGTATTGGCCGCACCAGCCAGGTTGAGCGCATGTTGTTATCTGGGGTGGCAACCTCATTTCTGTTCGGCGCCTTAACCAGTTTATTATTGTATTTTTCAAGCCCACAAGCGACCGCATCAGTGCTATTTTGGAGTTTAGGCAGTTTTGCTAAAGCCAGTTGGTCGCAGCTATGGCTTCCTACGGTTACCGTTAGTATGAGCTTACTGATTATGCTGGCCTTTAAACGGCAAATAATGGCGCTACAAGCCGGTGATGAGAGCGCGCATACTCTCGGGGTCAATGTAGCAAAATTGCGATTAAGCATGCTACTGCTGTGTTCACTGATTACCGCAATGCTGGTGGCCAGTTGTGGCGGTATCGGCTTTGTGGGTTTGATGATCCCCCATACTGTAAGGCTATTGTTTTCTGGGCGTCAGCCGATGATATTAACTGCGGTATTGGGCGGTTTATTTATGGTATGGATTGATGTGATTGCGCGCTGCTTATTGGGCAATCAAGAATTACCAGTCGGTATTATTACTGCTGCACTTGGCAGTGTGTTCTTTTTGTTTATTTTACGTCACCGTCGATAAAAGGATTGAGAATTGAATCAGCAATCTATTGCCCAGTCGTTATTTTCTGTTACCGTGGCAAGCCGCCAATATGATCCGGCCATTGAGCACAAAATTAACCAAAAAACCAAACCGCTAGGGGCATTAGGGCAACTTGAATCTTTAGCGTTACAAATAGCCAGAGTGCAATATAGCCGCGAAAGTGAATGGATTAATGCTCAACCTGATCGCACTGAATCGACCGTCACTGAATCGAAGGCCGCGACTTGTTCACCGCTATATATCAATAAGCCTACCATGCTGGTATTTGCTGCTGACCATGGTATTGCCGCGCATGGGGTGTCTATAGCCCCAAGCGAAGTGACCACCCAAATGGTGCATAATTTTATTCATGGTGGCGCGGCGATTAATGTATTTTGTCGCCAGGTGGGTTTTGCATTAGAAGTCATCGATTGCGGTATTTTACAACCATTAGCCAGTGACTGTGGTGTGGTCAATCAACGCTTAGGTGCGGGAACCCAAGCCATGCATTTGCAACCGGCTATGTCGTTAGCTCAAGTCCGTCAGGGTTTTGAATTTGCAAAACACTTGGTCAAAAGGCATGTCGATAATGGTTGTAGCATGATTGCCTTAGGTGAAATGGGCATAGGCAATACCAGTGCTGCTGCGGCGGTAATGGCGGCAGTGCTTAATCTTGATGTTGAACTTTGTGTCGGGCGCGGAACGGGCATTGACGATGCAACCTTAAACAAAAAAGTCACATTAATTAATCAAGCAATTGATTTACATCGTAATGAGCTGACGTCAATTGAGTCGATATTAGCCCACTTGGGCGGTTTTGAAATTGTACAAATGACCGGCGCTATTTTGGCGGCGGCAGAGCAAAAAATATTAGTCGTAATAGATGGTTTTATCGCTACTGCAGCAGCATTAGTTGCGCTAAAATTAGCGCCACAATCAAATGATTATTTAGTGTTTGCTCACCAGTCGCACGAGCAAGGGCACCAATTAATGCTGCAAACGTTGCAGGCTACACCATTGTTGTCATTAGGATTAAGGTTAGGAGAGGGAACCGGCGCTGCATTGGCCTTACCCCTCATTCAAGGGGCAGTAAATTTTTACAATCAAATGGCCAGCTTCGATGATGCTGGCGTTAATAATGTGGTTTAAAGGAACAAAATGTCTGGCGATATAAAATGGTTGCGGCAGTTAAATTTATTTTTTGTGGCGATGAGTTTTTTTACTCGGATCCCAATACCGTCGTGGGTAGTCATCGATAACGATAAACTCAACAAAGCCAGTCGTTATTTTGGTTTAGTCGGCTTAGTTATCGGCTTAATTTGTGCGTTGGTGTTTTGGTTAGCACAATTAATTTTGCCTACCAGCATTGCCATATTATTGTCGATGGTTGCGAGTGTATTCGTCACGGGCGGATTTCATGAAGACGGCTTAGCTGACACCGCTGACGGCTTTGGCGGTGGTTGGACAATAGCTGATAAGCTACGAATTATGAAAGATTCTCGCTTAGGCAGTTATGGTGCTTTAGCGCTCGGACTCGTGTTATTGCTTAAATGGCAATTATTGGTTGAACTTGCTCTATACAGCCCAATGGCGGCGGTGAGTGCACTTATTGCGGGTCACACCTTGAGCCGTGTGTTGGCATCGAGTTTCATTTTTAGTGAGCAATATGTTCGCGATGATGACACGAGCAAATCAAAGCCGATTGCTGAATACCAGCAATTAAACGACTTATTTATTTTAATCGCCAGTGGCATTTTTGTGTTGTTGTGGCTAAATGGTGTCGCGGCATTTGCACTGTTTATTTCGTTGTGGCTAGTGCGAATTTTGTTGGGTGGCTTTTTCCGCAAACAAATTGGCGGATACACCGGCGACACCCTAGGTGCAGCGCAACAAATCAGTGAGGTGTGCTGTTACCTGGTGATATTAGCCGTTGGATTAAGCTAATGATCCACTTAGTGTTAGGCGGCGCGCGCAGTGGTAAAAGCCGATTTGCAGAGCAGCGTGTTGCCGAATACGCCGCAATCGGTTATTCATGTGTCTATGTAGCAACGGCCACCGCGTTAGACTCTGAAATGT
This sequence comes from Shewanella saliphila, assembly GCF_014648295.1. Lineage (GTDB taxonomy): Bacteria > Pseudomonadota > Gammaproteobacteria > Enterobacterales > Shewanellaceae > Shewanella > Shewanella saliphila. Next base: position 1,657 of record NZ_BMQV01000073.1, on the reverse strand, counting down.
CTCAACGTATTGCCAAGCACCAGCAAGACAGAGTGTCCAGCGCCCATGACTGGACATTGCACGAACAAGCTTTCGACGTTGCCCAAACTTTAGTGGCAATTGATAAGCCGCAACAAGTCATTTTAGTCGACTGCCTAACACTGCTCTTAACCAATCATTTACTCGACCCAAATCCTGGCCGTTGGCCTAAACAAAAGTCGTTACTGCTTGAATGCCTGACCCAATTACACAGTGATGTGGTGTTAGTGAGTAACGAAGTCGGCTCTGGAATAGTGCCAATGGGCGAACTCAATCGTCAATTTGTCGATGAGGCGGGTTGGTTAAATCAAGCTATCGCATCAATAGCAGATCAAGTGACGCTGGTGGTTGCAGGGCTGCCATTGGCGTTAAAGCAATAAGACTTCATCGTACATTGATTCGATATACCACAAATACAAATTAATCCGATCCGCGTACAACCCATTGCGCGTATTACAGACTCATTAGCAGTGCATTTTTAAGATGAGCACATCAACAGGAATAATAATATGACAACCGAAAACCACGATAATGAATCAACAAACGCGATTGATGCCACTAAAGCCCAGCGCCATAAAGCGCGCCAGCAAAAAGTAAAGCAAGGCGTAGACGCTCAAATTGCTGCCGCGCAAGATGAAAAGGGGATTTTGTTGGTGCTCACCGGTAACGGTAAAGGTAAATCAACCTCGGGTTTTGGCTCGGTTGCTCGCGCTGTGGGTCATGGTCATAAAGCGGCTGTAGTACAGTTTATTAAAGGCACCTGGGCTTGTGGTGAGCGTAATTTATTAGAAGGCGCAGGCGTTGAGTTTCATGTCATGGGAACCGGTTTTACCTGGGAAACTCAAGATAAAGAAACAGACACCCAAGCCGCAATGGAAGCCTGGGTTGAAGCCGAAAAACTGTTAAAAGATGAGTCGGTGAATTTAGTGCTGCTTGATGAGTTAACCTATATGGTGAGTTATCACTACATCGAACTTGAGCGAGTATTAACTGCACTTAAAAACCGTCCACCAATGCAACATGTGATTATTACCGGTCGCGCCTGTCATCGCGACATTATTGATTTAGCCGATACTGTCAGCGAGGTTGTACCGATAAAGCACGCGTTTAATGACGGCATTAAAGCGCAGTTGGGATTTGATTATTGATTTATTGGCTGTTGGTAATGGATATAGCACCGACTAATCTTGATAACGTTAAAAACGAACAAATCGTTCGATTTGATTGTTTTGGTCGATTGTATTAGTGTGTATGTAATCAAGATGAGGATCTTTAGATGTTTACACTAAATGCAAATGAAGCAAAAACCAATTTCGGTAAGATGCTTTTGAAAGTTCAATCTCAACCTATTGAAATTAAAAAGAACGGCAATCCTGTCGCAGTGATTGTCTCCTGCGAAGAATACAACCGTTTTGAAGAATTGAAAATGGAACTTGTTCGATCACGCTTTGAAAATATTGATGAAGATGATCTTGTGGACGGAAATGACTTTTTGGATGAGTTAGATTCTGGAAAGTATCCCCCTGTGTCAGGATAGTTGTCGCCTCAATTAATTTACAAATAAACAGGGCGCGGTAAGTTAAAGCAAGTGAATTATCAAAGGCATTCAGTTCAATTTAAAGAAGCGATATTAAACAAG
>NZ_BMQV01000072.1 GCF_014648295.1 Shewanella saliphila | reverse complement strand
CAAGATGTGACGGCTTACATGAAATATTACAACTTGGAGCGACTTCATTCAGCTAATGGTGATCTGTCACCGGTAGAGTTTGAAAATTCTCAATTAAAAGTGTCCAGTTTGGCTTGACCAGTACAAACCTGGCTGGAGAAACAACAGGTACTTCCCAAAGGGTATTTAGGTAAAGCCATTACCTATGCACTAAACCAATGGCCAAAATTATTAACTTATCTTGAAGATGGTGACATTAGCATCGACAACAATGTCACTGAACGAGATATCCGCCCGTTCACAACGGGGCGTAAAAACTGGATGTTCTCAACGTCAGTCAACGGCGCGCATGCCAGTGCGAATTTATACAGTTTAGTGATGACCTGTCGAGCGAACGATATTAGTCCATATTACTACTTCAGACACTTGTTTACCGAGTTACCCAAGCGCCAGCCTACCGATGATTTAACCGATTTAATGCCGTGGAATGTTGTTCTGAACAATTTGGATTAACGTTTCACTGCTTCATTTACCGCTTACTTACGAGCAGAGTAGACCAAAATAAGCATTGTTGGAAAACAAAAACGATGCATTATGAATACATTAATGCTTGAGGCGGTATTAAAGGCTGGCTTAAGCGCCTAGATTAAAAATTAAGCACTAATGCAATGGTTCAGGAGTTTATCATAGTCTTGATTTAATTAATAAAGATGAAAATATTAGCCAATCAAACGGTAATTAATAGCAAATTTTGGATCAAATGATCAAATGATCAAATGATCAAATGATCAAATGATCAAATGATCAAATAAAACGAATCAATACACGAATCAATACACGAAAAAATGTCATAGATTGGGGTGGATTTAGCTAAAACCTAAACTAACAGTTACCATTTTTAAATATATTAGTTAGATCAAGTCTTAGCTAAAAAATACTCAATTTTTACAAATCAATTATAGTTGCATACCCAGAAGAACAAGCGAGAATACAGCTAGTATCGGTTGACATAAAAAAGCCAGTACTACTTCCTCCTACCCACCCTCCACCATAGCCAGAAGTACTAGCTAAACTTGACAAAGGATTACATGAGTCAGGATTTGAATCTGAGTTAGGGTCTTCTTCATATACATTTTCGCTATAATCATATCCACCAAGAATCTTTGTTTTATCTCCAGGATTATCTAGATTGATACCGTTGACTGAATCTATAATCCCTTCACCCATTTTACCCAAGTCGCCAACGTCAGCATGTCCAGTATTTCTATAATTTTGATACTGTTGGACGATTGAACCCGCTCTCGTCGCTTGACTTGCTGAATATCCCATACGTTGGGCCGCAGCTCCATAAAACCAATTACCAAATCCTTCAGAAGACATATAATTTGGATTATTTTTTAAATCATATGGTGCACCTGGTCCAAACTGAGCAGCCATATATGATGCTTTAAGCATATTTCTATATGCAACATTTGGAATCCCATCAAATGCAGATTTAGCAGCATCAAATTTATTTAAACTAGCATTTATATCGAAATTAGTTGGTTTACCTGCTGGGGGTTCTTGTGCTTCAGTGCATACTTCTGTCGCGCTTACTTTGCTACTTAACAAGGACAAGAATAAGAATAAGAATATATAATTAATGTTCTTCATCACAAATCCCTCGTTTGCAAGTGCCACCTTGATTCCCAGTTGAATTACTTGTATCTACAACATTTTCATTTGAAATAAATACCTGTATGGAATCATTTACATCATTATAAGAAATTTGTAGATTCTTATTAGAGTCCAGATTACTCAAAGGTTTATATACAAAAGCTACATCTCTGTCAGTAGAATTCAATGAGATGATATTGACTCCTTCTCCATTTGAATTACTTTCAGATATATAAGTACTATTACCATTTTTTATATCATAAAGCTTAATATTATTAGTGACCTTATCTTTTGAAAAAGTCACTATATCAATTTGAGTGTTTGGTTGAAGATTATAAAAAGAAAAACAATTAGAGTAACCATAGAACTTACTAAGCTCTATCTCCACAGACTTATTCTTTTCTAATTTTGAACATTCTATTTGAGTTGCGGAGCTAGAAAATGATAGAGAAAAGCAAAATGCTATTACACCTAGTTTGAGTAGATTTTGAAACATAAAAAGTCCCTTTAAGTAAATTGAAACAAAAAAATAACATATTAAGTATTAGATCGTCAAATGTAATGGTTATACAGGGGGCTGAATCTGCACGGCTAGCGAATTTTAATTCCAGACTCCAACAGGGTTGAGCGATAATCATCGTCTAACCCTGCCATTTTCTTTTTCCTCGCGATGCTAGCTGATTTGTATCATCTCGCTTAAGTAAAACCATGGCAATTTTACGCATCACATTAAATACCTGTGGGCCTTGTTGTTTCCGTATTATCTACTCATATTCACTGAAAGCCATATCTAACATCTAATGCATGCTTTCAACCTGCCAATGACTTCGTACTGCATTGAGCGCTTGCGCTGCATTTTGGGCTAATGAACTGATATATCAACGTGTTTCTATCGTATCTGTACCCGTTGATTTATCATGAACTTGCGATGTAACCTGAATAACACTCCGCAAGCCTGACATCTGTAAGGTTTAGCGAGCCAGTCTTTGTTTATCAATAACTGTTGGCAAGTTCTTGTTTCAATACGTCCATGTCCAGCGTTCATTTCAATGTGCTCATCCATGTTATTTTCATCAAAACCTTCTCGTTGACTTTTATGCCACCAAGCTTCTAATTCATCCTGCATGCCTGAGTGAGTGCCTTTAAGTGCGAAAATATAATCAGCCTTTTGCTTGATAGTTTGTTTCGCAATGCTTTGCTGGCATCCCATTGCAGCAAGCGTGATGATGCTGTTTTCAATATCTAACATCGCGAGTAACTCAGGTATTGCCGTTATTTCATTCGTTTTATTATCAACAGCGGTTTGCCCTAGTACTAATTGGTGCTGGCAACTTCATGCACTCACGGTATGCAATGCCGTTTTTCGGTCTTGTGTAGTAAATGAGCGTCGTGCAGTCATTCCATCAATGGCAATAATATCAGCGCCTGTCGTTTCTATCAGAGGTGAAATTCAAGGCTGAAAGGCTTTTTCTATTTCATTTGATTTTAATCGACAAATAACACGGGCGATGGTGTCATGCTTTGGTATACCACCAGGGAAAGTACCGTATTTTTTAGCCAATCAAGCTTAAGGTGATCAAAGTCCTCAATATCCTCCCCCCCCTCGGCCTCAGAGAGTACTGCACAGATAGCGAGTAGAAGAATATCGATGAGTTGATGTTTTTTACAACGTTCAATACGAGGATCTGTAATTGAATTAAAATGTGTCAGAAAAGTCGTACTCATTGTCATTTACTAAGGAAACTATTATTCCTTGATCAGATAATGAGTTATTCAATGTGAAAAAACACAAGTCAGGAATAAAATCATTACCGCCCCTAAGCCTGCGAGCATACTGTCTAAAAGCATCGGCAGTGCTGAAACGTTTGCCGCTATTGTCACCGCTAAATACGTGAACGCATTACCACTGTATCGCCAGGTTGATATTTTAAACCACTCAGGAATTGATATAAGCAGAGGCACACTCGTAAATTGGTGTCTACAGCTAGATGATAAAGTCCAAGCCATTATCGATGCAATGAAGGATAAGCTTCCTGAGCGAAAACTCATTTGTGCCGATGAAACAACTGTACAATCCCTTCGAGAAGAAGACAGAAAAGCCGAAACTAAGTCGTACATGTAGGTTTACCGCAGTGGTGAATTTACAGAAAACCCTGCGGTTATTACGACTATCAACCGAATCGTGCAGCCGCCTGTGTAAAGGATTTCCTAACGGGATACTCAGTCTACCTCCTGACCGATGGCTACAGTGCTTACAATGCGCTTGAGCAGGTAACTCAAGCCGCTTGTATGGCACATGCCAGACGTAAATTTACCGATGCACAAAAAATATCCCCCTCAAAAAAAGCAGGCAAACCCGAAAAAGCACTGAGTTATATTGCCAAACTTTACGGCATAGAAAAGCGGGCAAAATACTTAACCGCACAAGCGCGTCAACAGCAAAGAAAGCAACAAGCCGAACCTATCCTTAATGAGTTTTACAATTGGTTAAACAGCCAACATATTTTACCTAAAGGGGCATTAGGTAAAGCCATTAGTTACACCTTAAATCAATGGCCAAAATTACTGACCTATCTTGAAGATGGGGATATCAGTATTGATAATAATGTGACAGAGCGGGATATCCGGCCGTTTACCACAGGGCGAAAAAACTGGATGTTCTCGACGTCGGTGGGGGGGCTAAAGCCAGTGCGAATTTATACAGCCTAGTGATGAACTGCCGTGCCAATGATTTGAATCCCTACTACTATTTCCGTCATCTATTTACGGAATTACCCAAGCGTGCACCATCAGATGAACTGTCTAATTTGCTGCCGTGGAATGATGATTTAGGTGAAGCAGAATAACCTTCACTAGTTAATTGACCGCTTACCAATTAAAGGCTAATCAGGGTTGGGCAATAACATTTATCACAAAAAAATGTTGTCGTTCCCAACAATCAAAATCGAGACAAGACAACAGCTTGGAGTCGATATTTGAGCATTTAAATGCTTAAGGTCCAGTCTATTAGTACGCTATCACTTCATGAATGATTGGAAGTGATTCAGTATTGAAATAATTCATAGTGTTCAAAAAACACACACTAATGCGGTTGCCCTGGCTATGTATATAGTATTACCCTAAGATATCACTATAAAATATTAGCAGAAAAATACTATGAGAAAACTTACTGGGATTGTTTTATTTACCTTGATTGCTATTTATATAATATTTGTTATGTTTACAGATAAACATTTATACATTTATAGTTTTGATAACTACAAAATATTTGATGTGGCATTAAATTTATGTTTATTTATATTTGTATTGATTAGTTTTATTTTATTGAAAGTGAAAGTTAAATCATGGGCTTTTGTTGTCGGTTTTATTTTGGCTTGTTACCACATATCCGATTTCATTTCGTATAGTCATAAATATAAGGCTGTTTATAAAGCAAACGATAATAGCACTATTGTATTAAGAAGCTATAACGCTGGTGCGTTAGGGAGTGGATTGGTTAATGTTGTAGTTTATCAAAAAAACGGGTTGTTATTAGAACCAAAATCTATAGGATCATATGAACACGTTAGAAATGGTGAAATAACAAAGCATGGTGACTGTTGCATAAAAATTTCTATGATAAATTATGATAATGAAAAGTTCGAGGATATAATAATCTTGGATTAAAAACAGAATACTATCCTGTCTCTTGATCAGATCTCATAAGCTTTCGCCATCAACAATCATTTCTTTCGCGACTCGATAGCCTACAACATGAGACAGTAATGTACCCCAAACTGCCGATTAGCTTGCGAAGAACCATGATGATAAATCACATAGTTAATAAGTAAGCGGTTAATTAACCCCACATACCAATAATACTCACGCTTTAATATAGTGCCTTTTTCACCGGAGGTACTATGAACCAAGAACAAAAGCGCGCCCATTGGGTATCAATTGTTGAACAACAAAAACAAAGCCAGCTATCCATTAAGCAATTCTGTACAGACAGCGGCATCAGTTATCAAACCTTCTACTATTGGTCTAAGCGGCTGCGCGTTCCTGACGCCATGCAAACCTTGCACCCCATCATTGTCGATGAACATGAATATACGCAAGCTCTGTCGGTGAACATTACCTTTACCAACGGTATTCGCGCTGAATTTCCTGCTACGCTGAGCCAAGCTCAAATTAGACATTGGGTTGCTGCATTGCTATGACACCGACCGGTAATGTGTACCTAGTATCAGGTGTCACCGACATGCGAAAGTCTATTGATGGATTATCATTAATTCTTAATTATAGTATCTAGGTGCCGTTCCGATTTGTCAGACTATGGGTACAGTTTATGTCAAAGTATGGTTATATCTTTTCTGTAAGTTATTGAAAGCTGGAAGTTGCCTATGTCAGACTTTGCTTCCAACGACAAATAAGGATGTTGCTGTGGATTTAATTGAAATCTTAATGAATGCTGCTCTCAACGTTTGGTATATATTCCCTGTTATTTTATTGACCTATATCACCACAACACCTTGGTTTAAAGGTCTTTGGGGTGAGTTTCAGGTCAATTTGATACTCAAGAGGTTACCGCATAACGAGTATCGCAGACTTAAAAATATTACCCTGCCAACTGACAATGGTACCACTCAAATTGATCATATTGTTGTATCTAAATTTGGTGTGTTCATTATTGAAACAAAAAACATGAAAGGATGGATTTTTGGCTCTGCTAACCAAAAGCTGTGGACGCAGAAAATTTTTAAATACTCATCTAAGTTTCAGAATCCAATCCATCAAAATTATAAGCATTTAAAAACACTAGAATCGCAGCTTAATATCAATATTGATGCACTATTCTCAGTTGTTGTATTTATCGGTGAGAGCGAGTTTAAAACGGAGATGCCGGAAAATGTAACTTATGCAAGTGGTTGCTTATCATACATTCGTTCACATTCTGCTGAACTACTGAATCAACAGCAAGTTTTAGATGTCATCAACAATATTGAATCAGGTCGTTTAGCGCGAGGATTTTCAACAAACCAAGCCCATAAAGCTCATGTTAAAGTGATCATTAAGCAAAAAACTACCGACAAGCTTTGCACAAAATGTGGATCAGATATGGTGTTACGTGAAGCTAAAAAAGGCCAAAATGCAGGATCTAAATTTTGGGGCTGTTCAAACTTTCCCAAATGTAGGGCTGTGGAAAAACTCAACTAACTGTCGGTGTGTATTTTAGTAGTCCTTTATGTGCTTTAGTCAGACACATCTTGAACTCAAGTTCAGAAATGTGTCACTACAGTGTAAATCATTTATGCCCCATTATGAGTTTCAATCTATTGAGCGTATTTTATCGTAATGTGTTATTTGACTAAATTTCCTAATATCAGAAATGCGCGACTAATGCGATGGAGCACAAAGAAGAGTGTGGGCAGTCCAAATTTAATTTGCGCATAGAAAAGAGAGTGTGAAATAGATCTTAGATTTTTTCACTCCATTTATTTTTTTTGTATTATATTTTAATAACTTGATTGTATATGTATGCTTATGGTTTTGTAATTCTGACCTGCAAGTCTTCACCTAGGAACAAGCTACAATTATGGATATCAATATCAAACTGGTAAGCAAACCAGACAGGCTATCTTCAGCTACACTAACGGCTCTCTTGTCTCACTTTCAAAAGGCAGTGGAGCAGAGTGTCTTTGAAACTATGTGTGACATGAACAAGAGAACAAGTCGTACCAAAATTCAAAAGTTCATTAACAACAATATTCACCTAGACGTTGATAGGGTAGAACGTGGCTCATTTATCCTGTTTTTAGTTGGTTCACTATCGGCAACTGTTACTTTATGTATTTATGAAGTTATCAAAAGTAAAATTAAAAGTAAGGTCACTGAAGATGAGATAAAAGCACATGTTGAGGAGTACCAAAAGCCAATTTTAGAAAACTTGGAGCGTGATATTAAGAAAAAAAACAGGTTTGGCTCTCTATACGTTGACGAAATAAAGTCAAAAATAACTACCAATGACAAAAAAATCATGAATCTTGACTTAGAAATAAAGCTATCAATGCCTGATAAAGAGCACACTCCAGTTAGTACAGAAGAGCAGATAAAGTATGTCGCTCATAAACTAACAATCAAAAGCATGGATAGAGAAAATGGCTGAATCTAAGATTTTTCCCACTTATATTTACCCTTTGCTACTTGCACTTGTCTTGATTCCTATTGGTGTATGGGCAACGCCATATATACAGGACTTGTTTGCACCAGAGAAAGAGGTATTTATTCAGCTAAGTAATCCCCAAGAGATTTTGACGTCCCAAGAAGTAGGTAATCGTAAACATGAACTATTCGGTCAGAATGTGGAAAATTCGTATATCACTACTATAAAGCTTACAAACATAGGCAAGACGACTATTGACGACTACCTATTCTCCATCGATGTCGACACTGATAAAATCCCTTCACTTTTCCGAGTTTTTTATACAACAGAGCCACCACACACCTTTGGGAAAGTAGAATTTAGTAACGTGGGTGCAGCGTCAAAAAAGGTCGTTATTGATAGTTTCATTGAGGACAACCAATTAAACATTTCTGTAATTTCATCAGAGCTATTAAAGATTAAGGTTACACCGAATACATCTGGAGTGAAGTCTAATGTTGAGTTCAAAGAAGTTGAATCCTCATATACCAACTCTGATTTAGGTTACGTAGCAATCTTCTCCGCTCTGTTTGCATTTATGTTCAGGGTGTTATACGACTTTATTCCATGGTTAACTTGTAAATTCAACAGGAAGCCAGATGTATGATGAAATGATGTTCACCCCGACACACTAGACAGAACTTTAGGATACCCAAACTAATGCGAAATAACACTAATCGTTAACAAAGTTCTGTCCAAAAACGAGTTACTAAGAGATACGCTTTCAGTTGTAATAAAATGACAATTCATAATTATAGTATCTAGGTGCAGTTCCGATTTGTCAGACTATGGGTACATTTTATGTCAGAGTATGGTTACATCTTTTCGGTAAGTTATTGAAAGCTGGAGGCTGCCTATGTCAGGCTTTGCTTCCAGCGACAATCGCTGTCGCTGAACCCATACATTGACATAATGCACCCATAGTTTGACAAATTATCTATTCAACAGTATGTTTTTATGCTACTGAATAACAACTTAAAAACTTCAGATTCAGTTTGATTTTTTATCGTTTTATGGGGATCTCGATGAAAAATGAACTGCCAGATATGTATATAAAATTAATAAAAATATTTATATTTTTGTCTTGGGTTGCTACAACCTCGGTAGTAATGTTAGCTCTATTTTCAAACTCCAGTACGAGTCAACTCGCAGTAGGAAAAACAATTGAAAATTGGAGTACGACAATCTTTCCAATTGTATCAATATCTATTTTTTGTGGCTTTCCTTGGTTTAAACTTATCGTAACTGAATTCGACATCTGCCATGTTCCGCGAAAGATCGGCTTTTCAATATTTTCGTTTTGTATCGCACTTTTTTTCTATGAACCTATTTCTAAAGCGCCAGCTGAAGGTGTTGTTTACTACACACTATTCTGTGTGCTGTTGATATTGATTGTGTATCCAATTACACGAATATTAAACCTCAGCGAGGCTAATCCCTAATAAAGCCATCTTATTTATTTACACATGTTGTAAAATTTTTGAGCTAGGGTGCAGACTTCAACCGAAAATACAAAACTAGTAAGCTACAAAATAGATATAATTTAAACAGTTACAAAAAAATTGATTATATTCACTAGTCAAAATTTACTTAAAGCTTCAAATATTGTAGGGTTTTGTTATCAGGGCTGTTTTTGCGATCTTATCAAATCGCCATGTCCATCATACTCATTTAACATATATGAATGATAGGCTGGCTTAAAATGAAAATAATTAATCTATTTCTCTTTTATATTTTTTTTGTTTTTTTGCAAGGATGCACTACGGACCCTTATTCCCCAAGTGAATTAAATGGTACACCGCCACTTAATGCTGCAATTGTAAAAACTGATTATGAAAAAATGGAAGAATTAGTAAAAAATGGGGTTAATATAAATCAAACCGACCCTCTCGGTAATACTGCTTTATTGACAGCGGTAAGTAATAACGATACTAGAGTAGTCAAATATTTACTACAAAATGGTGCAGAGGCTAATGTTCAAAATAAACAGGATCTTACACCACTACATTACTCTGTAAAAAACAATAACCTTGAACTTTCATCATTGCTTATCTCTTCTGGAACGAACATTGATACAGTCAATGTTGATGGGGTTACGGCACTATTCTCCGCGATAATTCTTGGCTATGATGAAATCGTTAATCTATTACTAGTCTTGGGCGCAGATGTTAATCAATCAATGTCCAATTCAATATCCCCCATAGCTTATGCGATTGCACGCAACAATCCTGATCTTGTTAAAATGTTAATATCATATGGTGCCAATGTTAATTCTAAAGGCAGTGACGATATGACCTCTTTACACTTTGCTACGCTTGAAGCGAAAGATACAACGAAAAAAACCATTACAAATCAGATTATTATTATAAGATCATTGATTGAGGCTGGAGCTAATGTCAATGCTGTCAATACAGTTGAACATACACCTTTATTTCAATCTGCGTACTTCGGAAAGTTTGAAGCTGTAAAATTGTTAATAGAATCAGGCGCTGATATAAGTAAAGGTAAAAGTTTACTTCCATTGCATGCAGCAGCAGAAAAGGGCCATGTCAACATCGTTAAATACTTAATATCTTCAGGTGCTGACATTAACACAACGACAAAAAATGGCTTAACCCCTTTAGCTTATGCAGCCAATTACAATCAGTTAGAAATGGTTGATTTATTAGTATCATTAAATTGCGACGTTAATATTAGTTCTCCGTTAACTATTGCTATACAACAAGGACATCATGAGGTAGCTGAGCGATTGGTTAAGTCAAAAGCAGCCCTAGACAAAATTACCGATGATCAAGGAAATACCCCACTGCTTATCGCTTTTACTCATAATGATATTAAAGCAGCCATATTATTAGTGAAAGCTGGAGCTAATGTTAATCATGTTAATGATAAGGGAGAATATCCCTTATCATTTGTGTATCCTAAAAATGGAAGGCCACTTAATGAAAATGAAAAAAAGATAGAGGCTTTACTTTTTGCTCATGGTGTAAATGCTAATTATAAGAACCAGACAGGAAAAACTGCTTTTGAGCAATATAGTACGAATGTTCAGGCATATATGATTGCTGAAAATAAAAAAAGAGAAGCTCAAATAAAAGCTGAATATGAACGACAAGTATGGGAGCAGGAAGATCGTTTAGCTCAAAAGCAAAAGGCATTAGAACAACGAGCCTACGATATACAAAACCCTAAGAAAAGCTCCTTTGAGATATTCGCCACAACACTCAATAGCGAATTAAAAAAAGGGTTAAAAGAGGTATCTCAAGCCAAAGAGGAGATGCTTGCTCAACAAAGGCAATTAAACGCAGATCAACAAGCTTATTCTGAACAAGTACGTGCTAACAAAGAAAAAGTCCGTCGAGATAATGCTCAGTTTGCTAGTGATCGAGCACAAAGAATCAAAGAAAATGAAGCTTTAGCAGCAAGTCAAATGATTGCACTGCAACAGCGTCAAAAAGAGATAGCATCCAAGAACTACAGCATTAATCAAGCAGAAACCGGCTCTCATGATGTGGTCGTTACTCCAAATCAAGCAATAGAAAATGACACTCGTACAAAATATGTGGCATTTACGATTGAGGTAAATACTGATTGGGGAAGTGATGAGCCGACGAAGCTAAAACTTAGACAACGACTCAATGATTTCATTGCGCCGAACAGACTTAAAAGTCATTGTGCTAAGCTTTTCGATCGAACTAGCTCACGATTTATGCAAATTCAAGATGTCACTTATGAAAAAACAGCTGCTAATCGATATCATGGTAAAGCGAAGGCACTAGGTTATTGTGAGATAAAATCATACTCAGAATCTTATCGAACAATAGATTGGTGCAGCACACGTGGATTTAATTTTTCTTCTGTTTATGGATGTGCATTAACAGCCCCAATTTAAATTTGTCGGGTCAGAGTAAAATTTATAAAAATTAAACTTAAACAACAGCTTCATAAATCGTTTGTGTCCATTAATAAGTTGAATTTCGCTTGTAAATGTCCAAATTCAACTCTGAACTTGAGGCCGCTGAAGACTCTTTATAAAAGAATACGTGAGCTGGCATAAGTACAAAAGTACAAAACAAACACCTGGATCCCGGCTAAAAAGCATTGCCGGGACGACGAGCAGGTTGCAACAGGCTTTTGGCCCGTGCTCAAATAATGGGTGATGAGATGGACGCTCCCTAATACGGCGTCAATGCGCCAAACTGATGTTGAACCATACAGTTACTTAAGGAGCGTCCACTATGAAAGTTACCACTATTGCGATTGATTTGGCAAAAAATGTTTTCCAAGTTTTAGGAATGGATAACCATGCAAAGCAAGTCTTCAATAAACGGTTAAATCGCACTCAACTGACTGAGTTTATGTTGCAACAACCCCATTGCGATGTGGTATTTGAGGCTTGCTATTCATCCCATTACTGGGGACGAAAATTTCTTGCTATGGGGCATAACGTTAAGCTCATTCCAGCCCAACATGTCACCCCGTTCGTGCGAGGCAGTAAAAATGACAACAATGACACAATGGCGATTTTTGAAGCCAGCTTTAGGCCAAACATTCGTTTCGTGCCAGTGAAAACCGAAGAGCAGCAAGAAATATTGATGTTACACCGAGTCAGAGAACGTTTAGTGAAGGAGAAAACTGCCTGCACTAATCAAATTCGGGGTGTATTAGTCGATTTTGGGATTTGCTTTGCCCAAGGCTATAAAGCATTTGAAGTGGCTATGTGGGACATCATTAACGATGCGTCACAACGTCCGATTATTAAACTGATGGCTAATGACTTCTGGGACGAATATCAAAGTGTTAATACACGTTTAAACAGAATTAATACC
>NZ_BMQV01000071.1 GCF_014648295.1 Shewanella saliphila | reverse complement strand
TATATATTGAAGCACTACAATACAAAACGCGGGCATAGTTATAATAATTATATGACCCCAACAGCAGCTGAAAGTGCTGCTTAAAACGCAACTCTTGTTTGTGTACAGATTTACTTGACCACATCATTGTTAGATTCTAGAAGGACGAAGTCCACTCTCTAGCGAGCTTGCGAGTTCCTAGAACCTAGGACCTAAAACCAACACCTGGATTCCGGCTTAACAGCATTGCCGGAACGACGTGGTAGTAGACGTCATCTGAGTACGAACAAGCAAAAGACGGAATAATGGCGGTGTTTGATACTGCTATATGCCGTCATCCTCGAATGCTTTTATTGAGGATCCAGGTGTTTCTTAGATTCTAGAAGGACGAAGTCCGCTCTCTGGCGAGCTTGCGAGTTCCTAAAACCTAAGACCTAAAACCCCAAAACCAACACCTGGATTCCGGCTCAACAGCATTGCCGGAACGACGGAATAGTGGGCGTCATCTGAGTACGAATGAGCAAATGAAGTGGTAGTTGACGGTGTTTGATGTTGCTCTATGCCGTCATCCTCGAATGCTTTTATTGAGGATCCAGGTGTTTGTTAGATTCTAGAAGGACGAAGTCCGCTCTCTGGCGAGCTTGCGAGTTCCTAGAACCTAGGGCCTAAAACCCTAAAAACCAACACCTGGATTCCGGCTCAAAAGCACTGCCGGAACGACGGAGTAGTAGACGTTGTCCAAACGTCAGGAGAGCCCTACTTCTTATCCATCATCGCTTTTAAGTCTGCAAACGGGTTGAATGTGGCGGCTTCTTGTTTGGCTTCTTTGGTGCTGCCGTAACGAATTAACTCTTCAAAGCGTGAGTGTTCATTGTCGTGGCAGTACAAGCATAATAATTCCCAGTTGGTGCCATCTGAAGGATTATTGTCGTGATTATGATCTCGGTGATGGACGGTTAATTCAGACAAGTTTTTATGAGTAAACTCACGAGTGCAACGGCCACAGACCCAAGGGTAGAGTTTTAATGCTTGTTCGCGGTAGCCCTTTTCACGGGTGGCTTTGTAGTCTCTGGCTTCGGCTAAGACTTTATCTAGTTTACTTTGATTAGTTGACATACAAGTATCACTCGGACAAAAAAATTACCCCAAGGATAATCACTGTTATCGCTTGGGGCAATTGTTTATACGCTGTTATTTGACGATTATTCAGTAACTAGAACTGAATTCGATAAATATTGATAATGTAGCTAACACTCATACTGAGTCACGATGTCAGCAATACTTAGAAATAAAACCCGGACTACACTGCTTTGGTATTCGCGATCCCGGCGGTTAAATTAAAGCGCATCGCATCCTCAAATGACCAATCAACGTAAATTAGATCGTCACGTTTAACTAAACTGGTGACTCCTGCCATTTGGTAGCTGAGCTGAAATAATACTGGCACCCAATCGCCCTCTGGTAATGCATCAGCCAATGGTTGAGGAGCGGACTCACTCATGATAAAACCGACAACATAACCACCGTTAGCCTGTTTAACTAATACGGTTTTTTGCGTTTTAGGTTCACCATCACGGCTCATCAAACTGGCAATATCACGAATACTGCCATAAACCGATTTAAATAATGGGAATTTCATTAACTGGCTTTCTATCCAACCATAAACCCAAGCAATGGGGCTTACTGAAAAAAGCAGTCCGGCAACAAAGATTAAACAGGCGACTAAGCAAAAGCCAGCACCAACAAACACGGATTTAACACCAACAATTTCAAGCAGTAATTGGCCTAATCCATCAAGTGAAATAAATAAAGACCAAAACAGCCAAATGGACAGCACCATTGGCAGTAAGTTAGTTAAGCCGCGCGCGAGTGTTTTTTTCATTGATCACATAAAAGAAGAAAGGACTGAACAAAAATGTTAACACAGTTTGTTGATTAGTCACTTCAAATCTATTCACAGTCTGGAGCCTGTTCACTATCTGGAACAGGTTCACGGTTTGCGACTGCTTATTTTGTCGCACTAACAAAGCGCCATACGGCATATCAGGTATTCATATTCACACAAGCAATAGATTACTTATTCGTATTGGCGACATTCAACCATTGATGACGACCTAGCTCTAATAACACTCCAACGGCTAAGCCTGCTGCGGTATTAATGACTAAACATGTTATTGCAGTAGAAAAAATCACAAAAATACAAAACGGTTTGCCATCGATAAAGCGTTTTGACCAAGCCAATTGCGTGCCTGCTATTGCCAGTAAACTGCCTAAAATGGCCAGAGGAATTAATGAAAGCGCACCGGCAATGCCCTGACCCCAAAAAATAGCAATAAGTATACATGTACTGCCAAAAATGGTGGGCGCTAACCAGGTGCGAGCACCAAAGTGATATTGTACAGCAAGGCCACCTGCCCCATGGCACATGGCTGTTGCCCCAAATGGCGCTAGCAATAAATTTGCCCAACCAGAGCTTTTAGCAAATTGTTGTGGCTCAAATTTAACTGCGTCTTCAGGAAACTTATCTTTGGCCATTGCCGACACCGCAATCACCGCGTTAGTTAATGTTAACGCTAATTGCGGTAATACTAATAGCACTGCAGCCGAGCCCCACTCATCAATACTAGGCCAACTTAACTGCCATGCGCTGGTTTGGGTGAAATTAAAACTAGGTGCTGTACCACTGTAATATTGCCAAATAATCCCGAGGAGAATCACTAACGGCATCACCAAATATTGCATTGGCATATAACGGCTCGCAAACAATAGCCCAAAGGCAAGCAACCCAATGAACCAAGTTTCGCTCATCATGACGCCACCAAGCCAGATAAGTTGAAGCCCGATGGCTAGCTGGATACCAATACTGATTGCTGGCGATAACTGTTTAGCCATCCATTGAATAATGCCGCTATAAGCTAATACCAGCAGGATAATTCCCATGAGTATGGCTGATGCCTGGAGCATACCAAGGGACATGCCTTCTGCAATGACTAATGCACTAATCACCTTCATCGGTTGTACCGGCATGGGTCTTCGGTAATAAAGTGCTGTAAATAATGCAAAAAAACCGAAACCCAAAAATATCCCTTGGGGGGAGAAGTGATTAAGGGCGATTAAACCTAGCACTAAAGGAAGAAAGGTGCCTAAATCTGCAAATGCGCCACTGAACTCGCCTGAAATCTTATTGACGTTGTCGAAACGATTGATTTCACATCTCATAAATCTTGCCGTAGGTAATAGATACTAAGTTACAGCAATAACAATGCCATATTTAAAATGAGACACAGATCTCAAAATAAATCTGTAAATAACACATAAACAAAATTGTAGGGACAATTTGAACCAATGACGGTTTTCTAATAAGTCATTATGTCCAATCAGTTGCAATATGTTCAGTCTTAACCGTGTAGATCCCAAAATGTCGCTAAGATGCTCAAAGGGCTTCATAGAATCGCTCACTTATAAACTTTTCTGAGGATACTAAAAAGCCCCTCGTAAGGGGCTTTACCAACATAACGTTGCGGTGAAATCAGGCATTGACTGTCAAACAGTTATAGACCTTTCTCCATTTCTTCATACGACACATGGCGTACGTCTTTACCTTTTACATAGTAAATCACGTATTCGCAGATATTTTTACAGCGGTCACCCACACGCTCTACAGCACGGGCGGCCCATAATACATCTAATACACCAGGAATTGAGCGAGGGTCTTCCATCATGTGAGTCATTAATTGACGGATAATACCTTCGTATTCTTTGTCTAGCTTGGCATCTTCTTTGTGCAGCTCAAGTGCTTGATCAGCATCCATACGTGCCAGCGCGTCAAGGGTTGAATGCAACATACGCGTGGCGTGACGCCCCATGTTTTCAATGCTGACTAATAATGGTTGTTGGTTGTTGGCGCGGTTTTCAAGTGCTGCTTTAGCGATACGCACACACGCATCACCAATACGCTCTAAATCAGCAATGGTTTTTGTGATAGCAATAATCATCCGTAAATCACTTGCTGCTGGCTGGCGCTTAGCAATAATGCGGGTGCACTCTTCGTCAATCGACACTTCCATGCCGTTAACTTTGTGGTCGCCATTAATGACTGTTTGTGCCAGTTCAGTATCTAAGCTTGCTAGCGCATCTAGTGCTTGTTCAAGTTGACGCTCAACCAAACCGCCCATAGCTAATACGCGGTTACGAATGTCTTCAAGTTCAGCATTAAACTGACCAGAAATGTGTTTGTTTAGAGTCATTTTTTCCATAATACCCACCTAATTCAAAAAGTTAATTAAAAACGTTATTCAAAAGATTAACCGTAACGACCGGTGATATAATCTTCTGTTTTACGCTTTTTAGGGGTAGTAAAAATCGTGTTGGTGTTGGCATACTCAACCAATTCACCCATATACATAAAGGCCGTTTGATCTGATACACGAGCAGCCTGTTGCATGTTATGCGTCACAATCACAACGGTGTACTGCTCTTTTAGCTCAGTGATCAATTCTTCAATGGTTAGAGTTGAAATAGGATCCAACGCTGAAGTAGGTTCATCTAATAGTAACACTTCTGGTTCGATTGCGATGGCGCGCGCAATAACCAAACGTTGTTGCTGACCACCAGACAAACCAAATGCGTTATCGTGTAAACGATCTTTCACTTCATCCCAAATTGCGGCGCCGCGTAAAGAGCGCTCTGCCGCTTCATCTAGTTCACGGCGGTTATTGACGCCTTGTAAACGCAAGCCATACACCACGTTTTCGTAAATTGACTTTGGAAACGGATTAGGACGCTGGAACACCATCCCCACGTTACGACGCAGTGATGCTACATCCACTTTCTTGTCATAAATGTTTTGTCCATGAAGTAAAATTTCACCTTCAATTTTACAAGTATCAACTAAATCGTTCATGCGGTTGATACAACGTAGCAAGGTTGATTTACCGCAACCACTTGGACCAATAAAAGCAGTGACCTGTTTTTTAGGGATCTTCATCGACACATCAAATAACGCTTGTTTGTCACCATAACGTAAATCAAGGTTACGGATCTCAAGTGCGGTATCCTGCGCGGGTAAGTTAACTAAATCAACTGTTTCTGTTTGCATTGTTGAACTATCAATAGAAATCATTTTTTTCTTTCCTTCAGGATATCGCTAATTAGTGTTCTAGCGAACGGAATTTTTCACGTAAATGGTTGCGCACGCTGATTGCGGTTAAGTTAAGTGCAACAATTACTGATACTAATAAGAACGATGTTGCGTACACCAATGGGCGAGCCGCTTCAACGTTAGGGCTCTGGAAGCCTACATCGTAAATATGGAAACCTAAGTGCATGAACTTACGCTCTAAATGCACAAACGGGAAGTTCATATCTATCGGTAATGTGGGGGCTAGTTTTACCACACCCACTAACATTAACGGGGCAACTTCACCGGCAGCACGTGCCACGGCTAAAATTAGACCGGTCATAATGGCTGGGCTCGCCATTGGAATAACAATCCGCCATAAGGTTTCGGCTTTTGTTGCACCTAATGCCAGGCTGCCCTGACGCACTGCGCTAGGTATACGGCTAAGGCCTTCTTCGGTTGATACAATCACAACCGGTAGCGTTAAGATAGCCAAAGTTAGTGCTGACCAAATAACCCCAGGCGATCCAAATGTCGGTGCGGGTAATGCTTCAGGGAAAAACAATTGGTCAATTGAGCCACCCATCATGTAAACAAAGAAGCCTAAACCAAACACACCGTAAACAATCGACGGTACACCCGCTAAGTTAATCACCGCGATACGGATCATCTTAGTAATAGGGCCTTTTTTAGCATATTCATGTAAGTAGATAGCGGCTACCACACCAAATGGTGTCACGATAACGGCCATCAACATCACCATAAATACCGTACCAAAGATGGCTGGAAATACCCCGCCCTCGGTATTCGCTTCACGTGGGTCGTCATTAATAAAACGACCAATGCCAACAAACCAATGACCGACCTTTTGAAAGATGCTCATGTGATTGACATAGCTAACATCTAAAATAGAGTCTAGCTTGAGGACCACTTCTTGACCACGCATGTCGCGGATGACCACTGAGTCACGGGCCGCTTTATCACGCAGTGCAAATAGGTCTTTTTCAAGGACTAAATAGTCTTTGTTTAACTGATCAATTTGCGCTTTGATATCGGCTTTACGTGCCTCGGTTAACTCACCATCAAGCTCATAGCCACGTTGCTTTAAGCGCAAACGTTCGATTTGATAGTTAATTGCGCCAATGTCCGACTTTTGCAAATCAACGGCTTGATCTGAAATTTCAACCGCACGCTCAATATGGCTAACCAATGAGCTTTCGATGTCGGCATCGCTGGTTAATGCTAAACGTTTACCGTCTTCAATCACTGCAATTGGGTAACCGTAAAAGTTACCGTTTTTAGTCCGCTCTAATTTGGCAATGTCAGCCGGTTGAGTGCGGCTAACAATATCAGTGGCTAAAATCCAACGAAAATCTAACCCTACAAACTCACGGTTACCGGTTTTAACGAGGTAACGCGTTACAAACTCACCAGGGTGTTGCGTAAATGTATGCCCGGCAGACAATAAGCGTTCTGTTGGCACTTCTTCGCGGTCATAAATTTCCCCGATTAACGTGCTTTTTACACCTTGATTATCTTCAAGCTGCCACTCATAAACATCAGCAGGCCAAAAGTAACTAAGACCACGCCACGCGATTAACAGTAATAAGCCAAGAACGGCAATTAAACTGATACTTACGGCACCACCGGTCATCCAAATCCACGGTGAACCTGATTTAAACCACTTACCCATTGCACAAACCTCTCAAGGCGATTGGCGAATTAATCAAATATTGAGTCATCATCTTTCCTTACAGTGAGCTATAACGTTCGCGTAAACGCTGACGTACCACTTCGGCAATGGTGTTAAAGAAGAAGGTGAATACAAACAGTACAAAGGCCGCTAAGAACAACACACGATAATGCGAACTACCAATGGCCGACTCTGGCATCTCAACCGCAATGTTAGCCGCCAAGGTACGCATACCCTCAAACACACTCCACTCAAGGATTGCTGTGTTACCCGTTGCCATTAATACAATCATGGTTTCACCAACAGCACGGCCAAGCCCCATCATAATGGCAGAGAAAATACCTGGGCTTGCAGTCAGTAGTACTACGCGTGTTAAGGTCTGCCAGTTAGTGGCACCAAGTGCCAAACTGCCGTTCGATAAATGACGTGGTACAGAGAAGATGGCGTCTTCAGCAATAGAGAAGATGGTTGGAATAACCGCAAAGCCCATGGCGATACCCACAACAAATGCGTTACGTTGGTCGAAAGTGATGCCTAAATCGTTGGTGATAAATTGACGTGTATTACCGTCAAATAATGCCACTTCAATCACTGGGCTAATGGTGAACGAGAACCAACCTACAAACAGAATGACAGGTACTAACATCAACTCTTGATAGGTTTCAGGTAAACGATGCTTCCAGGTTTCTGGCATTTTGCTCCAAGCCAATGCCGTGGTTAATATTGATATTGGCAATAACATCAACAACACCACGATGCCGGGCAAGTGATCTTCAATTAATGGTGCTAACCATAAACCCGCTAAGAAACCCAAAATAACCGTTGGCAATGCTTCCATAATTTCAATGGTCGGCTTAACCACATTACGCACTTTAGGTGTCATGAAATAAGCGGTGTAAATAGCCCCCGAAATGGCTAATGGCACGGCAAATAACATGGCGTAAAAAGCCGCTTTCATGGTACCAAATGCCAATGGCATTAAGCTTAACTTCGCTTCAAAGTCATCAGAACCTGACGTTGACTGCCACACATACTTAGGCTCGGGATAGCCTTCGTACCACACCTTTTGCCACAGGGCGCTCCAAGACACTTCAGGATGGTCGTTTTGCACTGAAAGTAAATTCAGTTTGTTGTCAGCTTCGATAACCAATGCATTTGAACGCGGGCTAAAGGCCATTAAACCTGGGTTTTTAAGGTCAAATTTTTCATCAAACAAATTACGCTGGCTGGTGGTATAAAGAAGCGTTAGCTCGCCTTCTGAGCTTAATACCGCAAAACTCTTACGGTAAAACTCTGTGGCCATTGAGCTTACTGGTGCAACATCGTCAAACTCACGAATTTGCTGGTATAAACGGCCATTTTCACCGTTCACCTGGAAATACTGGCTTATCACGCCACTGTCGTAGCTGATCATTATTGAGCTTGCACCCGCCAATAAATCCACTTGTTTAATTTTGGCGTTGCCTTTTTTAACATCAAGTACTTGTAGCAGCTCAACTGCATCGGCATCACGGGTGTTGTATACAAATAAGCGATGAGCAGTACTTAAAATCAATTGGCGGTGATCTGGTGTCATTAATACCGAAACCACCTCTTTAGGGGCTTCTTCAATGAAAACCTCTGAAACCGTCCATTCAACTTCTTCGGTCATCATGTTTTCTTCGCCTTCTTGGCGATTTAACTTCCAAGCACCATTGGCGTCTTGGTAAGCAAAACTCATGCGACTGTCGCTGTAATCAAACACCATATTGTAAACAGCGCCATCTTGGTTGATGGTTAACGGCTCATCACCAATAGGATAAGTCAGTTTAGGTGTAATTAGACGTTGGTTATCAGGGTAAGACACCGCAAAATCAACACCGACAACAATCACTTGACCATTGCTTAACCCTAGCGCGAAACGTTGTTCACTTGGGCTAGATTTAGCGCTACTAGTAACGGTTGTGCCTTCAGGTAATGTAGGCGTAAATGATGAAATCAATTGGCCTGTTACTGATGAGTAAAAATCAACAGTACCCAGCGCGGTAACGCGGTAAAGAATTTCATTTTGCTCGTCAGTACCAACCATTAACGTTTCAGCATCAGCATTTTGATAACTGATACTTGTCACCGGTTCTATATGTGCTCCATCAAAGATGGGCTTGATGACATACAGCAAGTAGAAAAAAATCAATAACAAGGCAACAAACACCATGGTGCCGCCAATGGTTATTCCATACTCAGCTGCTTTATCCTTAAATGCTCTGCGTGATGCTTGTCTACCAACAAGTAGACTTTTTTCAGCAGAACCAGGTTGATTTACCTGACTTTCCATTAAGAACCTCTAATAATTAATCGATGCCATAATTAGCGCTTTGATTGTGTAGTCTACTGTGTTAACAATAAATATTTATGACCATACAGCGGCTTTACTTAACAAATACAGTGAGCGGTTTTCTTATCCACAATACTCACCTTTAGTTTTAGGTTTGTCTGTGTTTCAGTTGGCCATTCATGTTAGCCGTTAATAGATTTTCAAATTATCGTAATCAACAATAAAACAACAACGCAATCTTAAGTGGCTGCGATTATATGACGTAAAGATGACAGTTGTGTTACAGCTAATACTTATAGGAGAAATATCGTATGATGCGTTACCTTTTAACTCTTCAAGCACCTGATAGAAAAGGATTAGTCGAACAAATAGCCAATGTGGTTAGTCGCCATAATGGTAACTGGCTAGATTCTGAAATGCGCCATATTGATGGTGTTTTTGCCGCAATATTACAATTGGAAGTTCCAGCACTAAAATGGGATGAGCTGGTCGATGCGTTAGAGTGCATTGATGGCTTAACCCTGACCTTTTCTAAAACCAGTTTAAGTGCAAAGCCTGTTAAACAATTACGCTATAACCTGGTGGCTTACGACCGCCCGGGTATTGTTTTGCATATTTCTAATAAAATGAATGCATTAGGCATCAATATTGAGCAGTTTAGTAGTCAGTATGAAACTGCTAGCCACACAGGTATTGATTTGTTTAGAGCCACAATGGAGTTAGGCCTTACCGATCCATCACAAGAAGAGATGATTGCCACCTCACTGTATGAAATGGGTGATGACGTGGTGTTAGATAAGTTAAACCCATCAACTTAAAAAGTTAACAGATAAACAGCACATAAACCATGTTGGATAAATTAAGGCTAAATTCCATTTTCATCATCTGCTAAACTGCCAACAAATAAAGACGATAAAATGGATTAACCATGTTTGGAACGCTATCAAAACTGAAAACCCACCTCAATGACAACCATGAGGTGGAGTATCATTTACCTGTAGGTGAGGATCGCTTACCGCTAAACCCATTAATCGGTAAAACCCTCACCATGACTCACACGGGTAATATTTTTTGCAGCAGCTGCGGCAAAAAAACCAAAAAGAGTTATTCGCAAGGCCATTGTTACGTGTGCATGACAAAGCTAGCTAGCTGCGACATGTGCATCATGAAACCAGAAACCTGCCATTTTGATCAAGGCACCTGTCGTGAACCAGAATGGGCCATGTCGAATTGTTTTGTGCCTCACTATGTTTACTTGTCTAATACCTCTGGGATAAAAGTGGGCATTACGCGTCACAGCCAAATTCCAACCCGCTGGATTGACCAAGGTGCAACACAAGGTTTGCCGATTTTTAAAGTATCGACCCGTAAAATGTCAGGGTTAATTGAAATCGAGTTAGCCAAATTCATCAATGACAAAACCCACTGGCAAGCCATGTTAAAAGGTCATAATGATGATATCGATTTGGTCGAGCAGGCGACAAAACTTATTCCGCTGATTGAAGACAAGCTGCAAGCGTTAGCAAGCGAACATCAAGACATTGAGATTGAACGCCTTGATGCCAACATTCAGGCCATTAGTTATCCGATTACTGAATTTCCAACTAAAGTGAAATCGCATAATTTTGATAAAGTGCCAGAAGTCACAGGGACCTTACAAGGTATTAAAGGCCAATATTTAATTTTTGATACTGGCGTGATTAACATCCGTAAATTTGGTTCGTATGAAGTCGAAGTTACACACGGGTGATCTTTCTTGATAGCCAATTAATGTGTTAGCCACTAATGGGTTAGTAATGCATGTACTAGCAAAAAAGACGCAGTTAGCGTCTTTTTTATTGGCCTACGTTTTACATCGCTGGCACATCGTTTAGCATCATTTTTATCAAGTTATCAAACCGCGCCTCTCGCACCTCTATCGTCTGCTCTGGCTCAGTAAATCCTTGTGCTAATACTCGCCAAAAGGGGGATTGAATATTAGGATTGAAAAAAGCCACTAATACCGAGCCTTTATGTTGCTGTGCATTAGCATCTTTAGTGGCAAGGCCAGGTACAAGACCGACCTTCGCTAAAATGTCGTTATCGCTCATTTCAGTGGCTAAAGCCATACCAAAGCCTACCGTCATGTGCGGGGAGTCGTTAATAGACACCAATTGATAGCCTTTATCAGCCATGACTTTATTCACCGACTTGACTAGCTGATTACGTAACGCCTGTTCATCCATTTTATTGGCCGTTTGCACAACAAACAGACTTTCGTGCCACGCGTAAGTTTTCGATAACACCGATAAATCACCACTAGTCACCATGGTTATACGTTGCGATGCTGGCGGCGTAATATCATTGGTTGTACATGCCGTTAGCAGCACAATGCTAACCATAACAATCATCTTGCTTAAGCTATTTATCATGGGAGAGTCCTATTTTAAATACGCCAAAAACCATATTATTGATAAGGTTAAGCTACCCCGTAAAATCAGATATCACAATGTTTAATATCGATCTGAATCAGCAATCACTTTTTTATTAGATTGTCGTAACATTAACCGATAGAATGCCAACAAATTTTCATCATACCTTGGCAAAAAGATAACAATATGGAATTGGTATTTGCGATAGCATTGTTTGCGTTTTCAGCCGGTATTACGCCTGGGCCTAACAACATCATGTTGATGACATCTGGGGTCAACTTTGGCATTAAGCGCAGTATTCCGCATTTATTAGGGATAAGCCTAGGCTTTCCAACAATGATTTTAGCCGTCGGGTTAGGCTTAAGTACTTTATTTCAGGCTTATCCGGTGATCCACACAGTGATTAAAGTGGTGGGCATTACTTACCTATTGTATTTGTCATGGCTGATTGCCAATAGCAGCAACAAAATGGAAGGCAAACAAGTCAGTAAGCCTTTTAGCTTTATTCAAGCCGCCGCATTTCAATGGGTTAACCCTAAAGGCTGGATTATGGCGGTAGGCGCAATTGCCACCTTTACCACTGTTCATCAAGAGCTTAATAGCCAGATAATCACCATTGCCAGTGTATTTTTATGCGTGGCCTTTCCGTGTGCAATAGTATGGCTTAGTTTTGGTGTGGCGTTGAAACGTATACTGAAAAATGAACGTCAACAGCGTATTTTTAATGTGTCGATGGCTCTGCTGTTAGTGGCGTCTATTATCCCGATGATGCTACCAGCAGCACCACAGTAACTGAGTGAAGGTTTTTTATGGAACAACATGAATGCATAGCCCACACCGAACGCTGGGTTGTTGATGTCATCATGAAATACAATATTTGTCCCTTTGCTCGCCGAGAAGTGGAGCGTGCCAGTATTCGCTATGTGGCCATTGAACACACTAAAATAAAAGCCGTTATGAAGGCTTTAATTGCAGAATGTGGCTACCTAGACAATCACCCTGAAACAGAAACCACTTTATTTATTTTACCGCGCGGTTTCGAAGGGTTTTATGCCTATTTGGATTTAGTCGATGATGCTACTGATTTATTAGCACAGCAGGATTATGAAGGCGTGTACCAACTTGCGACGTTTCATCCCGACTATTGTTTTGATGGTGAAGCACAAGACAGCGCAGCCAATTTTACCAATAGAGCGCCCTACCCAACCTTACACATCATTCGAGAAGCCAGCATGGAAGTTGCCCTGGCTAACTACAATGACCCCGAATCAATCCCTGAGCGCAATATTGCTTTTGCAGAACGCAAAGGCAGTGATTTTTTTATTAAATTATTGCAGCATTGTACTAAAGCGTAGACTGATAACGGTTTACCGAACGCTTCGCTTACAGACTCTAGGTTCTAGGTTCTAGGTTCTAGGTTCTAGGTTCTAGGTTCTAGCACGTCATCCTCGAATGCTTTTATTGAGGATCCAGGTGTTTCTTTTGACTTTGGTTAAGAGAGTGAAAAGCAACACCTGGATTCCGGCTTAACAGCATTGCCGGAACCGGCGTTTTTCAAGACAGTTGTCGCCTAAATTGTTAAGCAACTTCTTTATGTTGCTCTGGATTTAACGCCACAGCGCCTATTGGTTGCCAGTTTCGCTCTTCTTTTGACCATCGCTCTGGATGT
>NZ_BMQV01000070.1 GCF_014648295.1 Shewanella saliphila | reverse complement strand
AACATCCAGAGCGATGGTCAAAAGAAGAGCGAAACTGGCAACCAATAGGCGCTGTGGCGTTAAATCCAGAGCAACATAAAGAAGTTGCTTAACAATTTAGGCGACAACTGTCTTGAAAAACGCCGTTGATGTCTATTTGAATGAGATTTGATAATAGGAAAAGTTAGTTTTCAAGTAAGCAAGGTAATTGGAAATTGAATTTTTAATTGAATTTTTAATTGAATTTTGAAACCGGAACGGTAAGATGGTTATAGGTCTAGTCGATACCTGCTGCCCACTTTAGCGAACCTGGATAGGACGGCTTCAATTCATTTTATATCTTAGGTTTTTCTGCGACCTCGGCAGTGGGCACCGTTATCGCTAAATGGAGAAACTTATGCAAATCAAACGTGTTGTCTCAACTTCTACTATCGAACGTTTAAAGCAAAAAGCCCGAAAATTAAAGCGAGAGAGCTCTATTTCACATACGGAAGCACTTGACCTTGTCGCACTATCCGCTGGATTTAACCACTGGCATCAAGTTACAATAGCGTATGAGCCATACCGGATTGCAGAGGACGCATTTTTAAATGGGTGTGTTCTTGCCTTCGAGATTAAGGAGGCTATGGATGTTAACATCGCTGAAGGAAATCTAATTGAGGACCCGTATCTTGATTTTGTAGCGGACAAAAAACTGTTAGACATTTACGGTAACTTTATTGATGAAGATGATGAACTGAATCGCCTTTTAAAAGTGACTTTGTCGGAAGCTGAACTGGAAGCTGAAGTTCGAGATAATTTCTCATTTATATTCTTCAGGCTCAAACCAAAAGCATGTGAATTTACTTTGAAAAGTGTGCTGGCACTGATTAGAAAGCATTCATTCTGGATGCCTCACTACATTTGGTTGCAAGGAACTTTGATTGATTCCTATAGTTTCCCTTCTGAGGATGATGAAGGTCGTGTAGTCGCAATCAGAATGTAAAATTTGCAATTGATATGGCTTATTTAAGTTGGCTAACTGCTTTAGCGTCGTTAACCAACTTTTATTATAATTGAGGATAGTTAACCTCTTTTTATATAATTCTTAGTCTATTTTGGATGGCTTGAAAGCTGACAAATGATGACTAATTATTAACTGCTAATAAATGATTTTTGGAAAAACGTTTGAGAGCTGTTGTTTAGTTATATTATCTTTGATGCCACTCTTAGGATTGATGAAAAACCACGCTTTAGCATCATTATAAACGAATGGAGCATTGTTTATTTTTGATACAGGCCTTAGGTAGTAAAAGTTTGGGTCTAACTTGTCAACAACTTTAAAGTTAGTATACCAACCCATTGCCCTAATCCCCATCACAGCATAGTTGCCCTTTTCACCTTTTGGGGTAGTAGTTGTAAATTTCATCAAAGAAATATTATTATACCCAGATTTAACACATTGATTAAGTTCAGTGATATTTCGCTTTTGCATATATCGTTCAGTATAGAGTTTTTTACCGTTTGGGTAAATTTTTGCTTGTAAATCAGTGCAGTAAGGACCTTCGTAAATCATCTCATATGAATGTGATGCTGTCCAAATACTGTAAGAATATTTTATGCCGTATTCACTTTCAGTTGCTTTAATTATCTGATTATTAACAAATTCATAAGCAGCATCAATGCTCTTAATACTTCTATCACTAATGGGGACGTAATAAATACCATATCCGGCATTCAGAGGGTATTCTCCATATGATGAGCCAAATAGTCCTAGCAGTGCACCACCAAGCCCTCCATTAATGAAGCCAAGATAAGTATCTGATGCTTTAGATAATGCATCGGCTGTAATGTCAGCATCTTCGGCTACATTTGCATCTATTAGCCCATTGTGAAAATCTAATGAACCATCTACAACATTCATTGCGAACGATTTTGATTTGTCGTAGTTAAAATCTTCTCTATTCTCTGGGTCGTAGCTTCTCTCGGTGGACATGCAAGCGCTCGTAGTTAATATAATGATAATCAAAGTTAACAAGTTTTGTTTTCTCATTTATAGTTCCTAAGAAATAATTTTCAGAAAGTGTGATGAAATTAAATTATTTGATAAATAGACAATAATTTTGCTATGAAGTTAAATCCATAACACATATTAAGTGAAATGATGATTTTAAGGAGTTGATTTACATCAAATAATGTTCAATTACCGAAGTGTAATCGAATATGGTATTGGATTTAATTTTTTTAGGCTAAGACAATACAAGACTTAAACGGACAAAGTACAAAAACCGGAATCAATTTCTCTTATCTTGCTGGTATACAATGAAAAATTGATACTTGATTATGCAATCTTCACTATTCAGTGATGCATATTAGTAAACTCGTCTTGATTCAATGTTACACAATTGAAGTTTAAAACCTTATAAAAATACACCTTCAAATTAATGTAACCTATTTCCTGTGCATTAAGTTGTTTTGTATCTTAAATTAGATACAAAATTTTTTTCATGTCTCTATTTAGGGTTACAATATGATTAAGAAGCTAATATAGAAGTGAGCGGAATCATGTATTTCATGCGAAGTAACCCAAAAAGCACAGTCAAAAAGACAGTGATGCATCAGTATAGAGCTATTGCCAATTCGGCGGTAGAGTTTCGACTGTTCACAAAACCTAAAGAGGGCTGGGTCAGAACTATCCGATCTGCACTAGGGATGTCTGGTTCCCAACTTGGTGAAAGAATGGGTTTCAGTCGAAATCGAATTTCTGTTCTTGAACGAAAAGAAGTTGAGGGTGATATCACACTAAATCAGCTTCAAGGGCTAGCAGAACAACTCAACTGTGATCTGACTTACGCTTTGGTGCCTAGAAAACCAATTGAAGACATTATTGATGGCAGGGCAACAGAAATAGCTTCTAGAAGTCTAGATGCCAACTCTCAGAACATGTTTTTAGAAGATCAGACTATAAGTGGAGAGGCTCAGATACGACTGCTTAACCAGATTAAGGAACAGATTATCGAATCTGGTGGACGTGCTCTTTGGAAAAACATTAAGGAATAGTTCTTGGTTGCATTGGTCGAAATCTCGATGGCGCAACGCCTTTTCCCCCTGATGATATGCTGAGCCTGAAGTATAAGCATGTAGTTACTCGTTAGCAATTAAATGAACTGGAAGCGGCCAACATACTTCATGGGCAAATGTTGGCAAGTAAGTTCAAGAACCCAACGCTAGAAAATATCTTTGTTCGGGATTTTGTGACTAACTTACATAAGGCTCTTTTGGGAGATGTTTGGGAATGAGCAGGGATCTTTAGGCTGTGTGAGCTTAACATCGGCGTCGAGCCGAGAAATATTTCTGTTAATTGTATAAACCCGGAAGAACTGTTTGAATGGTGATATGTTGTGGCGACGATTAGATATACTTACCTATACATTAACCAACTTAATTAATAACAAAAAGTGAGTATTTTTAAATTTAGTGTATGTGTTAACCAACTTCCATTCTAAGAATGTGGCAAAAATGCAAAAAAAAACAGAGCCTCAATTAACCAACTTCATTAACGATCCTCAACTACTTGGCCTCGATAATACGGCGTCAGCCGACACTTTTCTCTTCTCATTGACACCAGTCAACTCCGAGGAGAAAAGCATCGGCTTTCTTGTCTTCTCATCGGCAGTAACGCCATTATCGTGGTAGTAGGCTTTATTTGAAGTTTTACAATTAAAAAGCGAACCAATTGGTTCGCTTTTTTATGCCTGTCATTCCAGTAAATTCCGAACAAGTGTCTTTCCGGCAATGCTTTTGAGCCGGAATCCAGGTGTTTGCTTATGCTTTTAGTGTCATACAGTTTATTTAACTATAGTTAACTACTACTAAGACATGTGAGTGGAACGCTAAAACCTATAAATTAAAATCATTAAAACCTATAAATGAAATGACACTAAAACCTATAAGTGATAAAACGGTAAAGCCTATACACCAAAAGCGTTAAAACCTATAAAAGCCATAACGATAAATCTTCGATTTAATAAAACTCTAGTGTAGTTATTAGGAACTCAAATGAATGTAGTATCACAAAAATTAGCAGATTCTCTCGCGCAATTAAAGATGCTCCAAGAGTCTGGTTTCGTTGCAATTCAATCGAAGCAATTAAGTCGATTACACCGTGAGCGTTTAATGAAGTATGGCTTTATTCGAGAAGTCATTCGAGGTTGGTATATTCCTGCTATGCCTGATGAAAATCCAGGTGACAGCACGTCTTGGTATACTTCTTTTTGGGACTTCTGTGGAGCCTATTTGTCTGCGCGATTTGACCAATCTTGGTGCTTATCAGCTGAGCAGTCGATAAATCTACATATTGGTGACAGAACCGTTTGTCAGCAGCTACTTGTGCGCTCTCCAAAGGGAAATAATAAGCCTACGGCCTTCCTGCATAACACTTCTATTTTTGATGTTAGGCTAAATTTACCTGATGTAAAACATATTGAAAGTCTTGATGGGCTTAATGTGTATAGTTTACCTGCCGCGTTAGTGTATTGCTCTGCGAGCCAGTTTGTTAATGCACCTATTCAAATGCGCACTGCCTTATCAATGGTAACTGATGCATCTGACGTGTTATCTGTTTTGTTGTCGGGTAATCACAGTGTAATTGCAGGCCGGTTAGTGGGGGCTTTTAGAAACATTGGCCGGGATCTCATTGCAAACAATATACTGAAAGGTATGCAGGCTTCTGATTTAGTGGTGCAAGAAGAAGACCCCTTTAAAGAAACAGTACAGATAAGCTTTGGTCGTCGTGATGTCTCGCCCTATGCTAATCGAATACGACTGATGTGGGCACAGATGCGCGAAGATGTTATAGCCAATTTCCCTCAGCTTAGTGTTCAAACAATTGCTATTGAAACTTACATGGCCGAGGTGGAAGATAAATATATCACAGACGCCTATCACTCATTATCCATCGAAGGCTATCGTGTCACTCATGAACTCATCGAACTTGTTCGATTTGGTCATTGGCAGACTGAAGACTCTGTTGATAGTAAAAAGCACCTAGATGCAATGGCCGCTAAAGGTTATTGGGATGCATTTCAAGAAGTGAAAAAAGCCGTTCGGGTGGTGTTAGAGGGGAATAATTCGGGTGATGTGTTAGAGCACGCACACAGTGATTGGTATTTGGCTTTATTCGGCCCAAGCGTTGCTGCTGGTATTGTTAAGCAATCGGACCTAGCAGGTTATCGAACGGGGCCAGTTTATATTCGTCAGTCTATGCATACGCCTCCTAGTCGAGACGCTGTTAGAGATATGATGCCGACTTTGTTTGAATTATTGGCTGCAGAAGATAATGCGGCAGTAAGGGTTGTGTTAGGGCACTTTATCTTTGTGTATATTCATCCTTATTTCGATGGTAACGGTAGAATGGGGAGGTTTGTTATGAACTTGATGATGGCCTCGGGTCGTTACCCTTGGATGGTTGTGCCGGTCGAGCGCCGCAGTGAATATATGCAGGCATTAGAAGAAGCCAGCGTTAAACAGAATATTGTGCCTTTTACTCAGTTTCTGGCTTCACTAATGTAAATTTAAGCGGTATATCGTTATCACCTTTGGTTAAGTAATCATTGCGGCAATGCTCATATTCACGCCATTCCGGCACTGTTTATATTTATGTCATTTCGGTAATGCTTATGTTTACGTCGGTCCGGTAATGCTTATATTCACGTCTTTCCGGCAATGCTTTTGAGCCGGAATCCAGGTGTTTGCTTATGCTTTTTTGCACCTATGGCCTGCGGCACTAAAAGCGTGGTCAATTTTACCTGACCACTACAGTTTGTATGTTTGGGAGCCCTCACGCTCTGTCTCCCACTTATTAACCCTATTTATGACTAATTCGCGCCTTTATTACCGGTTTTATTATTCAAAACAATTAATTTGTAAACAGCTGCTACAGTCCGTTGTTATTCGTATCTTTTAACGGGCTTTGCTCGCTATACTGGGGCGT
This sequence comes from Shewanella saliphila, assembly GCF_014648295.1. GTDB lineage: Bacteria > Pseudomonadota > Gammaproteobacteria > Enterobacterales > Shewanellaceae > Shewanella > Shewanella saliphila. The sequence continues at coordinate 7,479 of NZ_BMQV01000070.1, read as the reverse complement.
CTGTATGTGCTGGTTTTTGAGTGGGAACAAACGGTTGTCACCCAGCCAAACGCTGTTGCACATCAACTCATAAAATGACTACGAACTCATTCAGAATGAAGGAGAAGCTCTCGTGAAAAAAGTAGGGATTCTAATACTGTGTTTGTTGATGCCAATGGCATCAGCTTTTGCAGAGCAAACCAAAACATTATCGGCAGAGGTGCTTTGGCAACTCAAGCGTATCGGTAGTCCGATTGTTTCACCCCAAGGTGATCATATTATTGCTGCCGTCACTGAGTACGATATACCAGAAGATAAAGGCACGACTCAGCTATGGTTGTTTGCAAAAGATGGCTCAGGCCAGCGTGCACTTACTGCAAAAGGCTTACGCGCGAGTGAGCCTGTGTTTTCTCCAGACGGAAAAACCTTAGCTTTTGTCAGTAAACGTGACAAAGACGAAGCAGGGCAAATCTACTTATTACCAATGAATGGACCGGGCGAAGCGCAACGCTTAACTGAGGTTCCCGGTGGCGTGAATGGTATTAAGTGGGTTGGTGAGCACATTTACTTCATTAGCCGTATTTTCCCAGGCAAAGACTGGGAACAAATGACCGAGCAACTCAAAGCTGATAAAGACGATAAGGTCTCCGCCCACCAGTGGAACGCACTGCCTTATTCACATTTTGACCATTGGATAGATGAAGAAAGAGATGCACATGTTTTTCGTATTTCAGCCAAAGGTGGAGACGTTGAAGCCATCACCCAACCACTGAAAAAGCAATTGCCACGTTCTTCACAAAGCGCTGGCAGCTACGATATCGACCCAAGCGAACGTTGGATTGCTTTTAACTCAAACGGCTCCGCTAACCAAGTTGACCCTAAAATTGATGTATTTCTTGCTAAAATCGGTAGCGGAAAATATGAAAATTTAACTCCGGACAATCAAGCACCTGATAGTGGACCTAAATTTAGTCCCGATGGTAAAACACTTGCCTTCACCCGCCAATTAATTCATGGCTTCTACGGTGACACTTCACACTTGGTGTTGTTCGACATGGACAAACGTAGCGAACGTGTAGTGACCAAAGATTGGGACCGATCTGTTTCTAAATATCTTTGGACGCCAGATAGTAAGGGGTTTTATGCATCAATAGCCGATGCAGCCACAAACCGCATTTACTACATCAATGCTAAAAATGGCCAAGTGAGACAAGTCACCAACAATACCGATTTTGGCAAACCCTCTATCGCCAAAGACGGTACTTTGGTTGCTGCCAATCAAAGTTTTTTACATCCCGCACGCGTGGTGAAGATTGACTCCCGCAATGGAAAAATAACCCGTTTAGATAGCTTTAACGATGATGTATTGGCCAATGTGGGCATGGGTACTTATGAGTCGGTGACGTATAAAGGTTATAACGGAGATGATATCCAGATGTGGGTGCACTACCCGCCGGGATTTGATAAAACCAAAAAATACCCACTGATGATGTTGATCCACGGTGGTCCTCATGGCGCAATTTCAGACAGCTTCCATTACCGTTGGAATGCGCAAACGTTCTCTTCTTGGGGTTACGTGACCGCTTGGCCTAATTTTCACGGCTCGGGTAGCTTCGGCCAAAAATTTACTGACAGTATTAACCCAGACTGGAAGAACAAGTCGCTTGAGGATATCTACAAAGCAACGGATTGGTTTAAGAGCAAAGACTGGATTGATAGCGAACGTTTAGTCGCTGGTGGTGGCAGTTATGGTGGTTACTTAAGCTCAATTATTTTGGGGCAAAAAGATAATCCTTTTAACGCACTGTTTATCCATGCTGCGGTGTATAACATGTACTCACAAATGGCGGCGGATTTCGCGGTACACAGTACACGTTTTGGTAGTTTTTGGGAAAACCCTGAAATTTATAAATCTATATCACCTCACTATGGCGCGGCCAATTTTGATACGCCAACCTTGGTTATTCACGGTCAGTTAGACCAACGAGTGCCCGTAGGACAAGGGTTTGAGTTATTCCGTACATTGCAAACCAAAGGTATTGAGTCGCGAATGATTTACTTCCCTGATGAGAATCACTGGGTACTGAAACCAAATAACTCGATTTATTGGTACGGCCAAGTGAAGGATTGGATGACTCGTTTTGCAGAGCCCGGTGGTAAGTAGTAAGTAGCACCGTTCGCACTTAACATCGCGGGTGCATCTATGCACAAGGCAGCCCAAGAGAGCCAGTATCTCTTGGGCTTTTTGTTAAGTAGATAAGTGGGGCGTCAGGCTCTGCCCTCACTTATGCACTTATGTGACCCCACTTATTGCAAACAGTTGAAGCGTTCAAACAATTTAACTTGCAACGCCTTTCTCCGCACCATCCATGTGCTTCACGATCTTATAAACAATAATAAATGCCCAGATCTCAATCGCCACTATCGCGATGTGTATGATCAAATCACCCGTTGGCGACGCCGGTGCGTTAGCTAGTGGAAACATAGGGTCAACGATGGTTTCTAAGCCTTCTCTGATTATATTCATCAGCAGAATAACCAGAAAATACCGTGGGTTTTGGGTGATTAACACAATGATGGACACCAGCGCCATGGTTAGGGTTCTTGCACCAAACTCATACAACATATTCAGGTTTGGGCTATCAGTCCCAACGTTAATTCCAGAGGCAGCTATGGCTTGGTGATCAAAGAAAAAAATGAAGGTCTGCTGAAGCATAATGGCGATCAGCAAGCCTTGAAGAATATTCACCCACAAAGGGATTTTATAAGAAACGTTATTATTCATAGTGTGTGGTTTTCTGTTAAGTGTGCGATTACGGTTTATTGATGTTTATGACTGCTTGTCAACACGTGTTGACTCGGCTACTCTATTATCCATTCTTCATAAAGTCAACAAGTGTTGACTACACCTGCTACGGATGCGAATTGATATGACGGCTGAACTCAGTACTCGCGAAAAATTGATCCATCATGCGCGACTTCGCTTTTGGACCAAAGGCTATTCCAACGTGTCTTTGCGTGAAATATCAAGGGCTGCAGGTGTCGATGTGGCGTTGGTATCGCGTAATTTTGGCGGTAAACAGGGATTATTCGAGGCTACCCTGGAAGGCGCCTTAGTCGCGGATGGTTTACCACAATCGGGAATCGCTGAGCTGGTAGATATGACCGTCAGCATAATGGCGAGCACTCCCAAAGATGAGGAGCAGCCGTCAATCATTCGGTTGATACAAATGAATGCTCACGATGAAACTGTGGGTGAGCTGGTTCGTGAACAGCAAAAGATCGCCATGCAAAACTACCTTGAGCAAGTCATTGGTGATAAGACGCGTGCCGCTCTGTTTATGGTGGTGTTGCTGGGCATTAGTATGGCGGAGGCGTCACTGCACCTTACTGGTATCGCTAAACCAGAGTCGCAGGAATATGAAAAGCAGCTGCGCCACATGCTGAGTGCGGCGCTAAATTACTAATGAGTTCTTAACTTTTGATAAGTGGTGATAAGTGGGGTCATGATAAGTGGGGTGATAAGTGGGGTCAGAGTAAACTTTATTCTATAAGATACTATAAGATAAGTGGGGTCAGAGTCTGAGGGATCCCCACGAATTTAATAGCATGCTTGTGGATAAGTGATAAGTGGGGTCAAGTGATAAGTGTGATAAGTGGGGTCAGAGTAAACTTTATTCTATTACCTTAAAAGGGCGTCCCATTTTCTTTGGATGCATACTGTTACCCGTTAGTTTTTCTATTTGGTCTTTAAATGTGTCGCTGCCGATTACCATGCCTTTATTGGTTGCTTGACGAATATCGTTAATCATTTTTGCATCTAATTGATGTTGAAATAGGGCTCGATAAGATGATTGCCTTGCTTGAGGGTCGTTGCTTATTGAAAGGTAAACCTGATGTGGAGTACAAAGCTGAGAGGCCTTACCTAGGGCGTTGATTTGATAGCTAGACCAGACATATTCGACAGGGTCATTAACCATATTAGCTCTTACTGGGTTGAGTTCAATATAACGATATAGTTGGATTAAGTATTCTTCGGTTTGCACTAAGCAAGACTTGAAACGACCTTCCCAAAGTGTTCCGGTACGTTTGTATGTGTAATTAAAATATCTAACATATTGTCTACCAAGTGATTGCATCATAAGGCTAACAGCATTGGCTTTTTGAGGAGTACAAAGCAAATGCACATGATTTGTCATAAATACCCACGCGTGAATTTCAACATGAAATTTACGCGAATACTCTTTTAGCCATCCAGCATAGGCTTTAAAGTCTTGTTCAGACGTGAAGCAAACGTGGCGATTATTACCTCGTTGAATAACGTGTTGAGGAATACCAATGGGGCAAATTCTTGGGGATCTTGGCATGTGCAACTTCCCTGTTCAAAGTGACTTGAACTAGAGAGTATAGCTAAGAAATTTAAGTTTACTCTGACCCCACTTATTCTCTGACCCCACTTATTATTAAGTTTACTCTGCCCCCACTTATTAAAAAGCGATCGAGTATGATCAGCCCCTGACTTATTCCTAAAAACGACAAGGCTTGCTGCAAATAAAGCGTTCAATCATCCAAACACTTAATTCGTCCCATTCATTATTAAGGTTAGGTTGTTGAAAATTATTGAGTTTATTTGATAGAAAATCCTTTTTAACCGCATTAAACAATGTTCCTAAAGAACCTAATATCTTTATATCATTACTGCCTATTGTAGCGGAAGACTGAATTGCCAATTTTTCAATTTTCTCTTGCTCAAGAGTAGTTTCAAATATAGGTTTCCAATATGAAGCTAATGCACAACTCTCCTTTAAAAATATAGCTTTGTAGCCAAAACTTTTTTTAAAATCATAATAAAATAAAGATCTATTATCTAAATCATATATTCGTTTTAATAATATAATATCATCTTTTTGGTTCTGGTTTGCTTTCTTTAAAAACCAATCAAGAGGGAATAAATTCTCTATTTCATGAACGTTCAAAACTCTATAGTTGTGTAATAAATTTAACTCCGAATAAGACTTGATTACTTTTTTCGCTGTTTCTCCATAATTATCTTGAGGATGTTTTTTATCACTATCAATTATGGAGAATAAGTTTAACCAACTAGTATCACTATCAGAAATCTCATCTCCAGTTCCATCCCCGCCACCATTTTTTCGTTCTATACAAATTTGATAGTCGTGTACATTGAAGTTATTTCTAAAGTGATTTTCACAAATTTTTTTTAAAACTTTACCATCAGATAATGAGTTTTCTGTAATAAGCTTAGGTTTATTAAAAGGAGTGTAGAAACCTTCTGAATATTTTTTTGTAGAATAATTTTTTATGTCAAATAATATATGAGAATCATCGTTTAGTTGTATTTGATGAAAATCAGAGTGGTAAACGTAGAGTTTGAAATTAAATGAATCAAAAAGCTCTTGATTAAATGTTATTTTACTTTTTTCCTTTTTAAGGAAGTTTTCTATTCTTTTATCATTGTCATCAAGCGACTTCATTATTCTTAGACATGTTGATTTAGATATTTCTATAGCAATGTAACCTAGTCCTCTATTATATTCTAAGTCCCTAAGTAATTCGATAGCATCACTTTCGCTGGTCATTTCTTCTAGAGCTTTTGATATGCTCTCATCAATTTTAATTATCATATTAGTAAGAGAAAAATCCTTTAGGCCATGATTCAAGAGTTCCATCAGCTAGGAAGTTTGAAGTTCTAATTTCAGTGGTACGCTCTATGCGATCTTGTTCGAAAACTAATATACTTGCAGTATCTTTATCTATTTCGTCTATTGCTATAAGATCTCCAATAGTCGAAATTAATGCTTCACTATGCGTTTCTATAATAAGGTTAAGGGTAATACCATTTTCTTTTGCTAATTTAACGGCACTAGAAAATACATTAGCAAGTGAAGCTTGCATTCTTGGATGTAGATGAAGTTCTGGTTGTTCTATTGCAAAAATAACTTGTTTGGAAATATTTTTTTGATGATTATTTTCATATCCAGATGATACTGACCATAAACTTACTAATATTGGTAATATTTGACTAAATCCAAATCCCATGTCAGTAACATTATTGTAACTTTCCCCTCCATTTCCGTATGCAATTTTTAACGCTAAATTTGAGCTTGAGTAATCAACTTTGACAGTAAAGTCAAAACTAATTTTAGTCCATTCATCAAGGGACTTTTGCCATTTCGGGGGTAATGCTGAAACAAACATAGCAAGATTGGAACCAGTATGATCTAATTGGTCTATATTTAAATCTTGAAATCTATAATATCTTTCAGTTGAAGCTCTTAGTGGTGCAATATAATGAATGTTTTTAAAAGTACCTGTAAGGTAGGAGTTTAAAGCTTCTGAAAACTCTAAAGCAAATAGTAAGTTGCATTGACCTGAAATAAATTTGAATTGAGCGTCGTCCACAGTCCATTTCGCCGTAACCTTTTGAGCTCTTGAGTAGTTTATTATTTTTTTAAATTCTTTTAGTTTTTTTGTATCGCTACCTCTGACAGAGCTTAATTTTCTACAAATCAATGAAATTCTTTCTTTATCTGAGCCTTTTGTTAGCTTAACTATTGTAGAGTTAATACTTTCTCTTATTACCTGTGACGCATCTTTTGAAGTGTTATTTAAGCCCCAGCCTCCAAAGTGAAAGTAATTTCTACCAGTTCTGAAAAATGGAATGATACTATCTGTTTCAGATACGGAGTACTTAGCTATTTCTTCTTGTTCTGTCTTGCTATTTACATCCCAAACTAGTCTCTCAGAGTCAACTCCAATTAATTCCCCCCCCTCACTGAAAGTAAATGTTATATGATCATCGTCAAACGCTAAAATATATTTTTTAGTGAAGCTAGTAAATGGTTTTTTTCCTTTTGAAATAGATATGGTTGACGCAATTTCTACATCTGTAACTTGACTGTTTAATCTGCTTAAAAGTCCAGTAGAAGCTATTTTTCCATCAATTGTAGATACAAATGTCAGCGATATGCAATCATTGTTAGGGTCTAATGATGAGGATAAAGTATTCTCTATTGATTCAAAATCCACTAGAGGACCATTCCAAAGTATTGGTCCTCTAGTTCTTCTTTCTACACTTTGACTTAATAAAGGAAATAATCTAAGAAACGAACTTTTTCCAGAACTATTTGTTCCAACTAAAATGTTTATTGGTTTTAAATTGACAGTATTAGAATCAATAATAGAACGCAAACCTTTTACTCTAATCGATTTCAAACTATGCATACACTATAGCCTTACATGAGTTAAATAAAATTTATATATTGAGCTTAATAAATTACTATAAACCATCATTTCCCAACCTCGCTCTTACTCAAACACCGCTGCGCCACTTGATAAACAATGGCATCAACCCAGGGCCACCGCATGAGTGTTTAATTTTTAACCTAACTACTAAACCCAACCTTTAATACTGCTTCAAGCATCGATGGATTCATCATGCATCGCTTTTGTTTTCCAACAATGCTTATCTTCGTCGGC
>NZ_BMQV01000069.1 GCF_014648295.1 Shewanella saliphila | reverse complement strand
GATTGTTAGTATGAAACATGAGAGTTACCTTTTTGGTTTTGATTAAAAGATTCGACACCTTTATCAAAACGGGTAACTCTCACTTTTTCAAGTTGAATGTCAGATCAAGTCGAGACTAATACATCTGAAAATACAGATTGCTAATATGAAGTAGCCCTAGAGCCTAGGGCTACTTCATCAACGACAAGTTAGCGGGTTTCTTTCAGGTTAAACTTTGTCCAAATTTTAGATACCCAAAACGTCCATTATTATGAGCCAAAGGAAATTAGTTAGAGATAAAAGGTGTCAACAATTACTTGAACAGAACATTTTTCTGCAGATTTTCTGATGAATCAAATTCCCAATTCAATTTCAAACCTAACTCATTTCTGTCCAATTACGTGTCAGTTCTTCTGCTGGCACGTTTATGCTCAATTGTGTGTTAGAGGTATTATAATCTGGAAAACTTCCATCCTTATTTATCAATACTAAATCTATGGATGCTCAATATTTCGGATCTCCCCTGATAGGGTCATGAACTTTCCTGCAGTACTGCATAATTATGGTGGATATTACAAGACGCGGTTTCCTTCTGACCTATCCTCGTGATGAACACTTGCGATTTTATAATAATTAGCGCTTAATAACAGTGTGTTACTGGAGAAAAACCTTCTTGCAAAGGACTTTCACCGGATTAGTCTATGGCTATACGGGGTGTATATAAGTTTGGCAAGCGGAACAAATCAAAGCGTGCCATAGCTACACCAACCTAAAGTATTATTTCATCAAACAAGAAAAATCATGATAGAGCAAGCATCAGAACTGCTAGCACAGTTCATTCAAATTGAAAAAGAAGCCTTAGATAAGTTTGATATGCCTCATATGCCAACATTAGGTAGTGCATATGAAGAAATAACTAAGCAGGGCATTGATCAAAATTTTGCCATTCCGAAGTCTTTGGGTTTGAAGGTCGTGTCCGGTTTCATTTCTGTGGGAGAAGAAATGTTACCTCAACAAATTGACGGAATGTTAGTTTGTGGTGAAGGTACACAATATGGTCGAACAAAAGAGTTTATTTATCCAATAGATCAGGTTCTTTGTGTTTTTGAAGTAAAGAAAACTCTTAATAAAGCAGACTATATAGATGCTTTCGATCATCTAAGAGTAATTAGGCAGAAGTTTTCTGAACATTTTGAATCAAAGTTTGATGATCCAAATTTTGAACCTGAAATCGAGGCTGCTCGCATTCATTTCTCACAAATTACGGGTAAAGAAGCTCCTAAGAGTTATCGTCAAATTAACTCGCTGTCTAAGTCTGATGGAATATTATTCTATTCTTTGGTCCAAGAAATATTAGCACCACTTAGTATCATTCATGGTTATGGTGGATACAGCACAGAGTCTGGTATGAGAAATGCCTTCTTAGACATATTGCTGGAGAAGGGTGAGGTTACAGGCGATGGGTTAGGAGTTCCAAGCTTGCCTGCTTTAGTAACAACGAATGGCTTTAGTATTGTTAAAGGTAATGGTGTTCCTTTTATCGCCATAAATGAAGATCGAAAATGGGCCGCATTATTATCGTTGAATCGAAATGCTGCTCGCATAATGTTAGAAGTGATTTGGTCTAAAATATCTCTTTATTTTGATGTAAAAATGCCTTGGGGTGAAGATTCAAATGTTGAAGTGCCTGTCCCGTTGATGTTTGCAGTTCCAACCGAAACCGAAGATGCTGCAGGCTGGATGTACCACCCCGTTCGGCTTAAGGAGTCTGAGTTAAGATCCCGTAAGGATGTGCAACAATGGCAGCCTGTCAAAATTGATCCCGTTATGTCTAGTGTAGTCTATTCAATGCTTGGTTATGGAGGGTATATTCACTTGGATAATATTTGTGAAATAGCAGTGAATAATTCTGTGCCTGAAGATGAATTGTTGGAAAAAATCATGAATACTCTTCTATTTAAGCAAGTAGGAGACCACATTCGGCCAATTTCTTCAATTCTCCACATGGTCAGTGACAGCGGTAATCAGGACTTTATCTCATCCAGTAAAGAGCGCTTGGATACTTGGTGTGACCGTCATGACATTAGCAAGAGTTATATCAACCTGATAATTGTTGATTAAATCAGAGTATTGAAGATTAGCTCTAAATCCATCGTTATCGAAATGGTTTATAGGATTAGATATGGAAAGGTTTTACTCTTTGATGGCAGAAAAACGTTGGCCAGATATATTCAAGTTAACAAGAACTGAGCAATCATCTCTTAAACACTCTGAAGTGGAGTGGGCTAATGTTTGTATACATTTAGAGACGGAGTTTATTCGATTTGCCAATGAAGAACTTGCTGTGCTCGTATCGACTTTGTGCCGTGAATATATACTATTACATTCTGCAAGTTACTTATATCTCAGTGGCGATGCACGAACAAAAATTGAGAACATTGGAATAGAGGCGTATCAAGAATTAAGCCATAAAGAAGCTGTTGCATTTGCGCGAATGTGTACGCATTCCAATAAAGCAGCTGAGTTACTTGTTGAACCTCAAAAGAATACTGGCATCAAACCATCAGTTGAAGAACCAACAAAGACATCCAAATTCTCTAGGGTTGATTGGTTACAACCTTTATTTAAAAGTAATTTAGAATCAGAGTTTTATCAAGCGTTAAAAGACGTTTTTCCAAGTTATTTTATCTATCCCAATGTAGTGCTTAGTAACATATTTGATTTTGACATGATTAGAGAACATCTTGCTCTACCTGAAAGAGACTTTTACTTCAAAGGGATCGTTGATTTTGTTGTTTTTGATCCAGCTGATAACCATAACCCAAAATATTTTTTCGAGGTAGATAGTCACTATCATGACAATGTAGATGCAAGACGCAGGGACAAACTAAAAAATAACATCTTTGATGCTGCAAACATTCCGCTTCACAGAGTCCGTGCTGATACCGATTCCCTGACCACTGCACATGACTTTAAGGTTGTAATCAGGAAACTTATTAGATAGAGGACAAAAGTTCAGATTAGCTCGAGCTTTTGTCCAACATCTTAGTTGTCTAGTGGCTAATCAAATTGGTCACGACATTAGAGACTAGGTATACATTTTCTAATCAAAAGTTCTTGAGTTAGGGTCAAAGCTCTAACTAATTTCTGCCCCATTCCTCGTTAGAACTGATATTTCAAGTTCGTAATAGTGATTACATTTGACCTATATTTTCTCATGCAAAATTCATCTATCTAATCTGCATTTTATTCGGCATCCCAATTTTAATCACTTATGGTGCGCCAGAATCGACCTATGTAAAAGCGATCGATGATTTCTCGCAAATCACGGCTAAAGGCGGCAGCCAAGTGAATGGCCCTCAGTATTTTGAAGTCGTCACTAAGGCGGGAGAGACTTACTATTATGGCAATCCAGGATTGGGTGGCTGGATAGCCACCACCAAAAGCCAACTAGAGACGGCAGCATTGAATTAGCTGAAATACTTCAATAACCCTAATCGGTTATGAGTAACAATTAGGCCTAGTGAAGTGAATAATAATCAATTTGATGATCCCTCAGTTTTACCTAGGTATCAAGACAACACTACTTAGAGAAAGCATGAGCATGTGGCGATTAAATTTAATTATAACCAATAGCAAAACGACAAATTTAATGGTGACTCACCTAGAACTCGATCATCGATAACGCTTTGATTTTATCTTCGATTAGTGGTTAAAAAATAATTTTGAAACGTTGATTTTATTATGTTGACAGAATGTAAAATTGGGCATATTTTCTTCAAATTCTAGAATCAGCAACTTTAGCTTGCAAATGGATTTCAATATATGCACAAAAGGATGTTTTGCCCTACATTAAGAAGATTGAACATAGGTTTGGTGTTTTTTTATTTTGTAGGATTACCTGCTATTGCAGCTAATCAATCTGTATCTTTCGATGTATTAAACAACACCAGTTATGACGGCTGCCCTTATTCCGGTGAAGTTGCCATTTCTGTTGAGTATGATTTAGTCGAATCGAACGTTGGTCAGTTAATTGTTTCCGCTGTTAACTCAGGTCGGTCTTATGAGCTAACAAGGAAAGATGTTGAACACGGTCCAGGCAGTGCTGTATTTGTCTTTGAGCTACAAGAGTGCATTGAACGTATCGATGTAGCCCTTACCCCCTTTTAAATTCCAATTATCAACCTTTATTATTACGTGAAAGTAAGGATGCCTCATGTCTCGCCATAAATTATTGCTTCCAATAATGCTCATTATTCTTGGAGTAAGTGCATCTTCGAAGGCCGAAGTTGTAGGGTTGTCTTCAGGTGAGTTTAGGGTTGATGAGAGTGGTGCCGCCACATACTCAGTACCCATTAACATACCTGAAGGTCGAGCAGGCGTAACGCCGCAAGTGTCGTTAAACTATTCAAGTAATAACCTTCAAGATGGCCCTGTAGGTATTGGTTGGAGTGTTGGCGGTATTTCAGCCGTTTCTCGCTGCCCACAAACGCCAATTAATGACAATGCGATTACAGGTGTAAATTTTACCAGTAGTGATAGGTTTTGTCTTGATGGTCAACGATTGATATTGCTTGCGGGTACCTACGGTGCACCTTATTCAACTTACATTAAAGAAATTGATGACTTCTCAATTGTTACTGCTATGGGCGGTAGCCAAGCTAATGGGCCTAGTTATTTTGAAGTCAAAACGAAAGCCGGTGAAACTTATTATTATGGTAATCCCGGTTTAACGGGTCTTGTCAGTACAAATCAAGCGGACGCATTTGTTGAGCCAAGCAATAAGACTGGAATGGCAAAAACATGGGCTGTTAAAGTCATCAAAGATATTAAAGATAACTATATTCTGTTTAATTACAACAACAGTAAAACGAATGGGACATTTTACATTGATAGCATTCAGTACTCAGCAAAATTGGGCGACAGTACTGCTTTCAATAAAGTTAAATTTGTTTACGAAGACTACGGTAAGGGTTTTTTAGGTTATCAAGCGGGGGCTATTGCAAAGCATAACAAAATACTAAAGCGTATTGACTCATCGGTTGACGGTAGCAACTACCGCTCTTACTTTTTGAACTATGAGAACAGTAATTTTATAGAAGAGCGCACCTTATTAACATCCGTTCAAGAATGTCCCGATAATGATACTGACTTTGGTAATTGCTTACCCAAAACAACGTTTGGTTGGCAACGCCCCAATCTATCTAGCAGTAGCATGCAATATCTGTGTAAGTCAGAGCCTGCTGGGCCTGACTTTTGTCATGATGTACCCACATCAACTGATTTTAAGCCATTTGAGAATCCCACCTCTGTTGCGAGTGGATCTGCCAACGTTAGTACTTCTCAAGTTTTTGACGTCAATGGTGATGGGTATCAAGATATTGTTTACGTCAGTGGTAGTTCGTGGGCTGTGAAGCTCGGCCCTTACTTTACTTCCACCAAAACGATGACATCGATTGGTACATCAAAAAAGGAATATGCACTTAATATTGATTATAACGGTGATGGTGTAAGGGATTTACTTGTTGCCAACTCTGCAACAGCAAATTGGCATGCATTATCATTTCAGGCTAGCGAAAGTGTTGAGGCATGTGCTAAGTGGGAGCAATGTGTTACTAAAATTATAACCTCTGAATACACGTTAACCAACCTTAATGTCGTCGCCACCGGGCTTGAGAACGGTGCGCAAGTTATGGATGTCAATGGTGATGGCAATGAAGACATTGTTTTTCGAACGGGCAATACGATTAAGGCTCATGTAAACAATGGCAATGGTACTTTTACTGCGAATAAAACCCTCTATACCTTTACGGATACCGTTGCATCGGCTGAGTTAAATATGGGAGTGCAATCTCAAACTGCTGATATGAAATCTGCCAGTGCCGTTGATGTTAATGGTGATGGCCGCTCAGACCTTGTGATGAAAGTGACGTCGACAACATCCGGTTGTTATGTTCGTGGTGTATTAAATGCTTCTATTCGCACTAGAGATGAATGTCAAAGAGATTGGGCTGGCACTTGGACCAGCAGTACTTCAACAAAACATATGCTTTTTGTTGCATCAGGCACCATGGCAAATCCGGTCTTAACCTTACAGCAGACCCTTGGTAACTATGAAGACACCTTCCGTATAGCCGATTTAAATGGTGACGGCTTGAGTGATTTGTTATTTGTCAGTGGCGATAAATGGTGGTATCGACTCTCTAACGGTATTGAATTCTTAGCGTCTAGAGACGCGGGGTTAGCTACATCGAGTACTAAAAAATACCTTGACCAATTTGTTGATTTAAACAATGACGGCCGCGCGGACGTGTTACATGCAACTTCCACGTCTAATTGGGCTATTTTCTTCTCTCGCCCCACAAATTCGGGTGAATGGATTTCATTTGAGAACCGTGGCTTTATGGATTTTGACGCCAATGCTACGGTTCGTTTTGGTGATACGGATGGCGATGGTAAATTAAACCTACTGACTTCAACAGGCAGCAGTTGGAAAAAATACTATAACCGTAAAGGGATTAAAGAGTTCGCCATCAATACCATTACCAATGGCTTTGGTGTTGCGACAACGGTGACCTACAAACCGATGACAGACTCATCCGTGTATGTGACCAATTTCTCAGATGCAGACACAACAACAGATACGTTCTCACCTCACTCAGGTATGCAACTCGTCAGTAAAGTAGAAACACAAAGCAATATTGGTGTTGATGGCAAAGTATCGGTCAACTATCAATACGGTGGTTTTCTTATCCATAAAAAGGGCCGTGGTTCATTAGGCTTTCAGATGTTAAAAACCATCGATAACCAAACCAATGTTGTGACCGAAACCAAATACAGTCAAGAGCATGGTGAATTAACGTTTGCCCATGCAGGCATGCCTATTGAAACCATTCAAATGCTTGATACTCAGATGCTTTCAAGGGCGAGTAACACGCTAGACGTCATCCAAACCGCTAATGGTGGTATTTCACCTTATATTGCATCTTCAGAAGAAGAAAGTTACATACTAGACAGTAATCTGAGTAGCACACTGTCAAGCGTAACGCTCACGACCAATCAATATGATGACTGGGGTAACTTACTTGAAAGTAACATTGAAATTTCTGATGAATACTCTAATGACGTACTCACTACCAACAATGTTAATACCTATGGTTCAGGTGACTGGGAACGATATGGCCGTTTAGCTTCTTCTGTTGTCACAAAAACACGAACAGGCGACCCTAAAACACATGTCCGAGAAACCACATTTGATTACTATTCAAATTTGATGTTGAAATCGAGCACATTATCACCTAATCAAGCAGCCACTAAACTCACAACTACTTATGGGTATGATGCCTGGGGAAATAAAACCTCTGAAGCAGTAACGGGTTATAGCACAGCAACAGGCACAAATATTACTCGCAGTACGAGTAGCAATTATGGTGCTAAAGGGCGTTACCTGAGTTACACAGATGATGCGATGGGGTTTAGAACCAGTTTTAAGTATAACAATGTTGATGCAGACTCTGTAACAGGTGTCATCACTTCAATAAAAACTACCGATGCCAATAATGTCGCAAAAATAGAATATTTTGATGATTTAGGCCGACTAAAAACCATTGACCATCCTGACGCAAAAACAACAACCGTTACTCAAGCTTTTTGCAGTAGCTGCTCTAGTAATGCCTATTATTACGTTAGAACAACGGTAACCGGAAATCCCACCCAGGAAGTGTATTTTGATAAATGGGGGCGCGAGGTTATCGCGCAAACCACAAGCTTTAGCGGTGGCTGGAACAAGGTCATCAAAGAGTACGATGAGCAAGGCCGAGAAAAAATGGTGTATGAGCCAAACTCAACTGGTTTTACACTATTTGAATACGATGAATTAAATCGACCTTATACTGTTACAAAGCCCAATGGCACAACAGTCACAAATGAGTTATTTGGCTTTGAAAGTCGAACCACTAATGAAGTCGGTATAACGACAAGCGTATATCAAAATGGTTTTGGTGAAACGGCTTATACTGAAGATGCAATCGGTAATACAGTGTCTTTTACTTATGATGCTCAAGGCAATGTTGTGACTACAGACACAACCGGAGAAGGCAGTAATTACATTGTCACCGTGACTTATGATGACTGGGGCAGGAAACTCTCCACCAATGACCCGTCAAAAGGCCTATGGAAGTACACCTATAATGCTTTTGGTGAGTTAATGACCCAGGAGACCGCTAGAGGCCATACCTTCACTTTTTCATATGACTTACTTGGACGCAAAATAAAAAGCTATGAGCCATCAGAAGGCACGCTTTGTTGGAATTATGGTACAGCGACCGATAAAGGCAGACTGCTTTCAGTCGAAAAATTTGATGCAGCAGTTGCAACGTGTGCTACTGGCAATCCAACGTATAAAAATAGCTTTACTTATTATCCAGATGGCTTAGTTAAAACCACAACAACCTTAATAGAGGGTAATACGTTCACGCAAAGTCAAACTTACGATAGTTACAGTCGTCCAAGTATTACCACTTACCCTACAGGCACTGCGGCGTTTTCAGTTAAGAATCACTACTCAACCACAACAGGGTATCTTACTGAGGTGAGAAATAATGTGACAGGGGCATTATTAAAACGTGTTGACTCAATGACCGCGCGAAACCAAGTCGACGAAGTCACTTACGGTAACAATGTGACTACCACAGCGATGTTTGAAGATGACACTGGCTGGTTATCAAGTATTGACGTTAAAAAGGGTAGTGCTCAGCTTGCTTACACTGATGTCGTGCATGATGATATCGGCAACGTAACCAGTCGCTGGACTAAATTTGGTTCAATTCCTGGAGGCATTACCGACTTTACAGAAACCTATGGCTATGACTACCTGACAAACCGTTTAGAAGACCGCACGATTAGTATTGCCACTGGCAGTGCTATCTTGCCTGCTAATTTTAAAACGTATCAAGATTATAATTATGATGACTGGGGTAATATTAAATTTAAAACGGGTGTGGGCAATTACACCTACTATGCAACTAAACCGCACCAGCTTAATGAGGTCAAATCAGCCTCTGGAGCGCAATTGTATAAGTTTTTCTATGATGCCAACGGCAATAGTAAAACAGATGGTACTCGTACCTTTAATTATGGCAGTTACGACAAGCCAACATTAATCACGAAAGCTGGCAGTAGTTCTACCATGAAATATGGGCCTGAACGTGAGCTTATTTATAAATCTGATACGTATGTCGAAAATGGCAAAAATGTGACTTATCAGACAACCTATTTAGGCAATTATGAAAAGGTATATCGTACGGGTGGCGCAGGTACATTAACCGAGCATAAGTTTTATGTTGGCGATATTGTCTATACCCAACGAAGCAATGGTTCAAGTGATACTTTTTATCTACACAAAGACCATCAAGGCTCAGTCATCGCCACAACCAATGCCAGTGGCGCAGTGGTATCGCAAGCGATTTACGACCCTTGGGGTAAACGTACCGCTGTGTTTCTCCACAGTTCGTTTGCTAGTTTTACGACTAGCGAACCGACAGACAGAGGATATACAGGCCATAAGCACATCAAAGATTTAGATATTATTCATATGGGCGGCCGCATCTACGATCCAACCTTGGGGCGATTCTTGCAGGCTGATCCGCTGATCCAAGCGCCTACGGATTCACAAAGTTACAATCGTTATGCTTATGTGAGAAATAACCCGCTGACGTTAACCGATCCGAGTGGGTATAGTTGGTGGAGTAAAACGTGGAAAAAAATACGACCTTATGTTGGGATTATAGTTGCTGCAATTGGCACTTATATTTGTGGTGGTAATGTGCAATGCGGGCAAGCAGGATATGCCCTTGTTGGTGCTGCCTCAGGTGCCGCAGGAGCTGCTGCTAATGGTGGTAACGTATTTACAGGTGCATTGAGGGGAGCGTTTACCGCGATGGCTTTTTATCAGGTTGGTGAAGCATTTTCGCAAGCAAATTGTCAATCTTGCTTCAGTGGAGGAGAGTTAACTACCGCTGCAACTGTAGGAAAGATAGCAGCTCACGCTATGGTCGGTGGAATAACTAGCATACTGCAAGGAGGTAAGTTTGGTCATGGCTTCTTAGCTGCTGGTGTAACACAAGGGTTTGAGAAGAGTATCAATGGCATTAGTTCTGCTAGGTTTAGCATTGGAAGAATTGTAGCAGCAGCGACTGTTGGTGGGACAATTTCAAAATTAACTGGTGGGAAATTCGCAAATGGCGCACTTACAGGAGCTTTTTCTCGGATGTTTAATGATGAAGCTCATCACCAATCAGTTAGAAGCAGAGTCGTGGATGCTGGGAAAAAAGCGCTATTATCAATGAAAGACATGTCTTCCGATTTGTATGACTATGCTTCTGAAAAACTTGAAAGTGCTGGCGACTTTATCGCTAGTAAGTTGCGCAAAGGACTTAATGTAAAATTTGATGCTTCTTTGACGGGTGGAGCGCTTGGTGTAGGGGTGGAGTCTACCGTTTCGTTGGCTTTTTCAAAGTACTACGAGTTAGGTACTTTTTTCACCCTCTCTGGTGGAGGTTTTGCTGGCCTTGGTGGCGGCATGAGTTACTCGATCGGGACATGGCAGGGAGATTTATCTACATTGGAAGGTTTCAGTGGCACAGTAGGTGGTATGGGCATGTTTGCTGGTAAGGGTGATTTTACATTTACTGGTGACGGTGCTGGGGCTGACATTGGCACCGGTTTAAATGTCGGTTATGCTGCCTATGGTTTTGTGAATCATACATGGCTTATTGGGCGGGGATTCTTTTGATTTTTACAATAATTTGTGTGCTCACCTTTTTGTTTTTGATATTTTTAGAAGGTATTTTCGCATCTCAGATTCATGCTAGATTAGCGCTTCAGGATAACAAAATAACGCTTGAAGATGTCAAGTCAGCAATTAAGTCTGGCAACAAATATAGTGGGTTAATCAAGACTGAAGAATATAAAAAAATGACTTTATTTAAGAGAATAAGGATATTCTTAATACTTTTATTCCTCATATCTTTTTTCTTTGTTAACTGAAAATTACTTGAAATAAAAAGGGTTAATAAATAAGACATATATGGACGCTCCCGGTGAGTCAAGGCAATAATCTGCTCACCCAAAGCTTTTTGGCCTTAGTTTTCTATTTTATTACTTCACACTTATCGTTGCTTTTAATGTGCTCATTTACCGCTAGAAGCGGTTGTACTGCCATATATACGGGCTTAACAGTAAGCACTGCGCCCCTAATGAAATCCGTACCATTGCGCCTTTAATTGTAAAACACCTATGCGGATTAGGTTTACCTTATCCTTGGCCTATTCGGGCTAGCACTGGTTGGACTGAGCAAAAGAATAAGGTGCCATCCATGTTACTGGAGAGTCTCCAGATTTTAAACTAAGCTTAAAATCTGAACAGACATTAACAAGGAGGTTATGATGCCGCGCCCTCGTAGAAGCCAAATTAGCCTAGAAGACACCCCCTGTTACCATTGTTGTAGTCGCGTTATTCGCCGTGCTTTTCTCTGCGGCGATGACAAGTTTTCTGGTAAAAACTACGACCACAGACGTGCTTGGGTAGATGCTCAGCTGCTTAAATTTGCGGAGGTTTTCGCTATTGATGTTGCGGCCTATGCAGTGATGAGTAATCATCTGCATGTTGTGCTCAGTATCGACATATATCAAGCCAACAGTTGGTCTGATGCCGAGGTAATAAGTCATTGGCATCAGTTATTTAAGGGTACTGATACAAGCCAAAAGTTTGCTCATGGTGAAACGCTTGAAGATTATGAACAGTTGCAGCTTAGTCACACAGTTGCTTTATATCGCAGCCGATTAAGCGATATTTCTTGGTTCATGCGGGCATTGAACGAACCGATAGCAAGGCAAGCAAATCAAGAAGATAACTGCACTGGCCGCTTCTGGGAGGGACGTTTTAAATCGCAAGCACTGCTCGATGAGGCGGCAGTATTAGCCTGCATGGCTTATGTCGACCTCAATCCCATTCGGGCAAATATGGCAGACACGCCAGAGCAATCAGACCATACCAGTATTCAACTACGAATTAGGGCTGCGCTGAAAGGTGAGCAACCACAGAGCCTACTGCCTTTCATTGGTAATGATCGTAAAGACCAACCCAAGGGCATCGCATTTTCGCTGCAAGATTATCTTGGATTGGTTGATGATACGGGACGCATTATTCGCAACGATAAGCGTGGCGCTATTAGCACATATAGCGCTAAGTTACTCACAAGATTGAATATCCCTCAAGATAACTGGCTCAAACTCACCACCGAGTTCGGTAAGCTATTTCACGGCCCAGTCGGCACACTTCAAGAACTTACCCACTATTGTGAGCATCTAGAAAAACGCCGACGACACTTCGCCAGTTGTTGCCAGCACTTAAAAGCGGGCTGACTTAAATCTCGAATTCAACATCTAAGTGCATCAATGACTGCTTAGGCCGCTGAAACTGCATGGGGTGGGATACTGTTGCCTGAAATCTCTATTTTTCACTGATATTTGCTTATTTCGTTACTCATGAACCGTCCATTTGAACCGCTTTATTGCATTTTGGGTCAGTATAAACTTTATTTGATTACCATACATTTTCTAATCCCAGTAGTTACTTTTAGAGCCTCAGTTCTAACAAACTTTTGTCCATATACGTGTCAGAGGAATGAAGCTGACACGTTCGTGCCCCAAAGCTTGTTTCGCATGCCTAGATTAGATTTGCTTGATACTGGCCTGTTGGCCTAATTTTAGTAATGCTACAGAGTGTCCATTGAACTAGGTCCACTCCAGATAATGCACCAAAGTGTTTACTATTTCTGTGACGATTTAAATAATACAGTGGCTTGTCTATCTATGGATACAGTCTCAACAGCAAGAATGGATAACAAAATATTAATCCTGATTCAAGTTAACTTTCCAATTGACTATGCTATAGAAATATTACTTGATGTTGAATCGATGCAGTTAGATAGGCTGAATTTTAGTTAAGTTACCAAGCCAGAAAGCCCAGAATGTTTAGTCTTCACTTAAAATTCAGCCAATTTTCAACTATTTAAATCACATACAAACTGATGCATATTTGGCTGTAACGCTGTTAGAGTACTTCGAGCATTGCCCCTCATTATTGCAAGCTCGAACTCTGAACTCTGTATTTTGATTAACACTTACTTGATATGCTTTATTTGTAGTTGTTGCGAAGTTTGAAAACGCATACCCTGAATTTATCTGAATCTCATAATAATCAGCATCATCATTATATGATGCCCAATTGAGAGAGTTTTCGCCGTAGCAATAATGGTAATTTACGTTTAAATCAACTTCTTGAAGATAACCGTACATTTCTCGAAGAGTAGAAATGTCTGTCGAAGTCATAACAGAACCACCTAGAGAAGACATACCGTCATTTCTCGAAATAGTTGCTTGACCATTAGAGCTAAAAGCGGTCGAGTGATAGTGCATTATAGAATTATAGTCGTAGGGGCCAACATCTTCCCCATCAGAAATATGTTGTTCAAAATTGTGCTCTTTCCCGGATATAATATTCTCCCAATTAATTGTAATATATGAATCACGATCTTCCCGTGATTGTTCATGCCAAAAGCCTGCAGCATGTAGGAGTTCATGTGTAGGTGTTCCGCCGCTAAAGCAACCATCTGCTAAACTAACATTTTGAGAGCCACCTCGCTTCCCTACTTGAGAGCTTCAACCTGAGCCCTTGTATATAGAGATATAGTCCGCTTGATTCGAGCGTTCGACAAAAATAACACCTGAAACATCTTCTATATCACTCATCGCCTGAAGAATTGAATTTATTTGACTGGTGCTATAATTTGTTGAAATGGTATAAGGAATTACACCCAAATCCCATCTATATTGACTACCGCTAATGATAACGGAATAAGGAGTTGGAGTGTTTAGAGTTTCAATATGCTCAGTGACAATGATATCTCCTTCAAAAATATATTCACCTTTTGATCTCTCAACTGTTAGAGTTTTGTGAACCAACACATTATTTTCATCGGCGCCTTCTACCAATATATCATACGTTTTCGAGTGTGAGTTTAGTGACAGTGTAATGCATGAAGATAAGATTAAATAGTTAAATAATTTCATTCCTTCGATCCTATTTACAATCAATAAAAGTCCGAAATTGGTTTTTATTCAGAAATTTAATTAGAAATAAAGATAGTAACATATGTCAAAATTTTGTTACCAAGATGTGATCTGCGTCTATTTACTGTTTTTATTTTGTTGCTAATATAAAAATTTATAATTATGTTTATTTATATCCAATAAAACTAAAGGATTAGTGTTATGCAATCTAAATTTTCATTTTCATTTTTGTTTTTTGTTTGCCTTATGTTCGCGTCAGCTTGTAACAATTCAGACGAAAAAGACGCTTCATCATATGAACAGTCAACCTCCATAGCTTCTTATATGCAACCGTGCACAGGTGT
>NZ_BMQV01000068.1 GCF_014648295.1 Shewanella saliphila | reverse complement strand
ATCCAGAGCGATGGTCAAAAGAAGAGCGAAACTGGCAACCAATAGGCGCTGTGGCGTTAAATCCAGAGCAACATAAAGAAGTTGCTTAACAATTTAGGCGACAACTGTCTTGAAAAACGCCGGTATCTGAATTTAATAAAATGTTTGGATTTATTACAAGCCAAATTATTCACAGATGTCTCCTTTTATTCTATTTTTATTAGGAGTGATTAATTATGAAAGCCTCTAACATTTGGAGGCTTGAATGTTGTTATGCTATTGATTTAAATCTTAAATCAAGATTAACTTTGTGAAGGTGTAGTTATTTAAAATCGCTGAAAGTTTAACTAAATTAGTTAACCATTCTTTCCATAAGGTTTAGAATTGTTCATTATTTGAGTAATGCCTTTAATGCTGGTGAAGCTTTAAAGCTTGGTTGATTAAATCCGTCAATCTCGATGGCTTCACCCGTTTGTGGATTTCGGCCAGTTTTAGGTAAATGGAAACGTAATTCGAATGTACCAAATTGAGGAATATAGATTTTCTCGCCTTCCGATAAACCTTGATGAATGACGTGTAAAATTTGCTCAAGCTGTGGTTTGGCTTGAGTTTGAGGGATATCCAGTTGGCTTGCCATCGATTGGATAAGTTGTTTTTTATTCATTGGTTCCTCTACGCTTAAAGACTGCAGCGCACCTTATATCAATTCATATTCACTGTTCCTAGTTGTCTATTCATTATTTAATGTTAACTGGTTATTTTTTATGTGTTTGCTTGATTAATACACTCTTAGGTAACGCTTTGGTATGAAGTTTTGTTGCTTAAATGTATCTGTCATTCAAAGGTGATATTTTTTGCCATAATCAATTTAGCGATTTAACCATGATGTGAAACGTGACAATATGGAGGTGTAATGGCGGATGGGGAAGTGCATGCTTAACAAATCGAAGCGCTCAGTCGTTGTGAGTATCATCAGTTTATGGCTGATGTGTTTGCTACCCTCTTCATTGGCTCAAGCCTCTGAGCAATACAAAAATTTAACTCAACACCTATTACTGCAATATTTAGCTGAGCCCACGGCTGAGCGTGAAAAATACCTCGCCATTTTGCAAACAGGCTCTGCTGCTCAGCAATTAGAATACATCGATAATATTCAACAAAGTGTTGCTGATTTTTGGCATAAAAAACAAGTATTATTGCCATTTGATACGTTAGACCGTCATGCATCTGTGATTGATAAAAATATAGCCTTGGAACCTGCAGTAGATGATTACCTTGGGGTCATAAATTATCTGCGTAAGTTTATGTGGTTAGCTGAAACACAAGAGTGGCAAGCAATTGAGCCTGGCGGCTTACTGCGACCCGGTGATGGGCATCCTAGTATCAAGCAAATTAGTCAGCGCCTGTGGTTACTCGGTGACGCCAATGAATACCTTGCTGATGAAGTGGTGTATTTGCCCGCTTTAGCTAAGAGTGTACAGCGTTTTCAGTCTCGTCATGGTTTAAAGGCCGATGCTGTTATTGGCCCAAGAACCTTATTTTGGTTAAACCAAACTCCTCAACAACGGGCAACAATATTAGCCAAAAGTTTTGTGGAAAAAACCACCTATCTGAGTCAGTTACCGCAGCCTTATTTGTTGGTTAATATCCCCGCATTTCAAATGGCGTTAGTCGACAAAGATCAGGTGGTGTTGTCATCGAAAGTGATTGTCGGAAAGCCGTATCGACAAACCCCGCAGATGACAGGACAAATATCGAATATCATTATTAACCCGACTTGGACAGTGCCAAGGCAATTGCTGACCCAAGATATTCTGCCGCATGTGAGACAAAACGGTCATTACTTTACTGACAAACATTTTGATGTGTTTGATTATGAGGGTAATCGAGTTGATTTTACACCGCAGCAATGGCAGCAAGAGGCCAGAGGACGCTTTCCTTATCGAGTGGTGCAACGCCCTGGTGGTGATAATGCGCTAGGTCGATATAAATTTCATTTTAATAATGATCAAAACATCTATTTACATGACACTCCAAGCAAGTCTTTATTTGCTCAATCAGATCGTGATTTATCGTCTGGATGTGTGCGTATTGAAAAAATACAGTTGTTGGCCGATTGGTTTGCTAATCGTTTGGTTATCGATAAGCGTACCTGGAAACGCTTACAGCCTAATTACACTCAAACTCAGTGGTTTGCTTTGTCGTCGACTTTACCTGTACACATGGTGTATTGGCCAGCTTGGGTAGATGAACAACACCTTGCTCAGTATCGCGATGATATTTATCAATTGATACCTCCCCAATCTCTGAACTTGTTAAGTCAAAAAGAACACCCTAAAGGTGTCGTGCAATAACGATGGCACTAACCGAAACCGTAAAACGACACGATAACTGTTTAAATGAAGCAAAGTTAATGAACATCTTGTTTTAGCTAACCGCTTGAGCGGTATCACACTATTACCCCTATTTTTGTGTCAATCGACTATCCCTACATTACCAGACTTGCAT
Organism: Shewanella saliphila; assembly: GCF_014648295.1. Taxonomy (GTDB): domain Bacteria; phylum Pseudomonadota; class Gammaproteobacteria; order Enterobacterales; family Shewanellaceae; genus Shewanella; species Shewanella saliphila. The sequence continues at coordinate 13,962 of NZ_BMQV01000068.1, read as the reverse complement.
TTATCGGTATTAATGTTTAATTTACTCATCAGTTGGATAAAAAAGCAACAATGCGAATTTAGCGTTGTGATGACGAAAATCGTGCTTTAATAGCCGATAAGTAATGTAAATTAGTAATTAAAGTGGTGTGTAAATGACAATTGAGTGCATAACTCGTCGGCAAGTTTTATTGGGCTTAAGCGGTGCCGCTGTGGCAACTATGTTGCCCAATACCGCGCAAGCAAGCCGTTCTACTCACGGTGTTAAAGACCTTCATTTCTATAATCGCCATACAGGCGAAAGCAGCCAAGGTAGTTTTTGGGTTGATGGCCAATATCAAGCAGACATTTTGACTGAGTTTAATCAGGTGCTACGCGATCATCGCCAAAATGTAGCTGCGCCTATAGATAAGCGATTATTTGAGTATTTGTATAAATTGCAGCTTACCTTAAATAATGAAGATGAAATCCATGTTATTTCAGCTTATCGTTCACCTAAAACCAACAAGATGTTAGCGTCGAAAAGTAATGGCGTTGCCAAAAAGAGTTACCACATGAAAGGTATGGCGATGGATATTGCGATTCCAGGTGTGAGCACTAAAAACCTTCGCGACGCGGCGGTGTCTTTAAAGCTTGGAGGTGTTGGTTTTTATCCTCGTGATGGCTTTATTCATGTCGATTGTGGACCGGTGAGGCGTTGGGGTTAACATTCACTTGTGAGGCGCTAATGGTTATGGTAATATCCGCGCGCTTTATTTGAGTCATCGTTGGTCGAAAATGATGGCGCCTTTATACTTTTATTATTAAGTGAGTGACTAATCTTATGTCTTACACATTCAACGCACAAACCCGCACTGAAATCGGGAAAGGTTCGAGCCGCCGCCTACGTCATGCTGGTCAAGTTCCTGCAGTTATCTATGGTGCTGGTCAAGAGCCTGTATCAATCCAGATGGCACACAAAGATGTCATCAACCTTCAATTAAATGATGATTTCTACACTTCTGATTTGACTATCGTTTTAGATGGTAAAGAAATCAAAGTACGTGTACAAGCTGTACAACGTCACGCGTTCAAGCCAATGATTGAACACTTTGACTTCAAATTCGCTTAATTGCTAATTTGAAAGAAAAAGCGCCTAAGGGCGCTTTTTTTGTGTTTTAATTTTATGCTAGAACCTAGTCGATTTCGAAGCTGTAGTAAATGTCTAACGATTGGCTCAAGGTACTTGATACACTCTCTAGATACAGTTGTGATAATAAATAATAGCGTACGGTCATCTCATACCCAGGGTTAAATACACCTACACCGTATTTAATCATTAAATCTTCACCAATATAGCCGCTCACGGCAACCTTACCGTCATCATTGGTATCTAGTTGTACATTAGAGAAACCAAATTTCTCAATGAGTCCTGTCGCAGTACTGCCGATGCTGTTCATGGCGCCACCATCAAATTGGGCTCCTAAGCTGAGTGCCGCGCCCATCATCAATGAGTTGCTTTGTTCATTTGAGGTAGAGGTAAAACCTTTACCAGTTAAAATATAAGATAGTACTTCAGCTTGCTCTTTGACCGGGCTTGAAAACAATGTCACAACCGGACGCATTGGGGTGCCGGTGACTCTTACGCCTGCGGTGATATCTTCATCTTTAATGTCGCGGGTGGCTTCAATATTCAGATTAGGCACGGATGTTGGACCGACAAACTGAACCTCACCAGTATCGATAGTGAGTGTTTGCCCCATAAATTTGTAACTGCCATTAGTGACCTTAATATCGCCAAATAACATTGGCGGTTTAAAGGCTTGTTGTTGTAATAATAAATTACCAGAAAGCTTTCCTTTGAGGCCCATACCATCAATGGTGAGGTTTTTACCAACATTGACTTTCACATCTGCTGTAATGGCATACGGGCTGGTTTTCACCGTCATTTCAGAAATAGAGTCGTTAAACACCACATCATTTGATACTGCGATGCCGCCTTCTGCTAGCGGGACAATTTTAATTTGCCCTGATGGCACATTTACTTGGCCTTTAACGGCAAAGAGTTTCTCATCAAACGTCATGTTTATGTCAGGGGAGACATTTAAAATTGCCATTGGCGGCTGAATAACCGCTAAATTGCTGCCTTTAACATTAATGTCACCACTAAACTGGCCTTGTGGCCACGTCAAAGTGCCCTTGGTGCTTACTTCACCATCGCCCATATGCCATTGGCCACTCAGTTGTCCTTGTTGACCTTCAAGCGCTAAAGACAGGTACAGTTTGTCAATCAATGTTGGGTTAGATGAGAGGGCAAGTGCACCGTCACTGAGCTTAATGTTGCCCGATGCGCGTGGGTCCATAAGCGAGCCATTTAAGGTTAATCGGCTGGACAGCATGCCTTCTAAGGTTGCCAGCCTTGGGAAAAACTCACCAAATGGGGCCAAGTTTAATTCATTAATATCAATGTTACCTTGCAGTGTTCTGTCTGGAGTAATGTTGACACTCAGTTGGCTCTGCCAATTAGCAATACCAGATGAATTAAAGCTAAGGTTACTGGTGACCTGTTTTTCGTCAAGTGATGCATGCAGTAATAATTGTTGGTAATCAATGCTTACGGGTTTGGTTTTGGCGCGGGTGAGGGTAATATTGCCTGGCATTAAGGTAAACTGTAAGTCAACAGTTGGCTTTTTGCCTTTGGCCCAATTCACTTCGCTGGTGAGGGCTGCTTGGCCATCCCAGGTGATTTTTTTTGATAAAATTGGCGCCAGTAACTGCCCTGGGTTTCCTGAGAAATTAATGTTTGCTTGCCCCGTGTGACCTAAACTGATGTCGTTAACTAAGCAAAGCTTATTGTGTGGGTGCACGAGGCAAAAGCGACTGAGGTTGCCACTTTGTTTTGACTGGTCCCAGTTTATGCTAATTGGGTTGTCCTGTTGCCACATACCAAGTGCATTAGCCATATCGAACTGAGTTAACGTGCCCTTGAATAGCTGTTTATTTAGATCGCTGGAGCTGGCCAATTGGCTGTTAATCACAATATCACCGAGGGTTGTCAGTGTGGTTTGTTGCTGATGTTGATCACCTTCGCTGTGTAAGGTAAGTTCGCTTAATTTGTAATTATTCCAAAACAACAATGAGTTTTTCATGTCGATACTGTAGCGATGTTGCTCATAAGGTCGATAATTGGCAACCAATGACACGTTATCGATTTTACTGCCGCTGTAACTTAACTTATTAATTTGCGCATCGACATCCACAATCGGATTAGCACTATTACCACTGACATCGACCTTGGCATATATACTACCGCGGCCGCCTTTAAGCCATTGTTTTAAATCGGGTACGTTGAGTTCAGCATCGATATCCCAAATCGTGTCGGCGGTGCCGTTTACGATTAAATGTGCTCCTAGTGCGTGTGCTTGCAAGTTATCTGCATTGACTGCGAGCGCCTGGTTAATTGTAATATTGCCTTGTAGATTAAGTGGGTAGCCATTAAGTCGTCCGCTAAGGTCTGCCTGTTCAATCGCCAATTGCCAGTCGTTTTTACTCACCACGCCCTGGCTGGTAAAGCGGCCACTAAATAGGCTTGTCATTGGGGTAGATTGAGTGAGGTAGTCGATATGCTGCAGCTTAATATCATTGGTTATTACGTTTGCTTGCCAGTTGAGATCATTTTTGTAGGATAACTGGCCATCTAAATCTACGTTACCGGCAATAGATTTTACACTTAACTGATTAACTTTAAGTGTTTTATTACGATTATCAATATCGGCAACAATATCAAGGTTAGGGTGATAAGGGGTGGTCAATTGCCCCTGTAGTTTGGCTATTTGGTCGTGTAAATTCCCCTTACTAGTTAACTGTTTTATTTGGGTTATATACTGTGGTTGCAGCATTGGCCATTGTAAATAGGCATCGTTAAGCTCGAGCTGGTAAGCAAGTTGTGCTGAGGTGAGGTCTACAGTTGCAGCCAAATTAAATCGATTATCACCTTTGGCGATGGCATTAATATTTAGCTGAGATAAATCTTGAGTTAACTCAAGACGTAAGCTGTGATTGGTTAATCCGGGCAATTCAGTCACGTCTTTGATATTAGCCTGGAGTTTGAGGGTTAGCGGATAGTGATGTTCAAACGCGAGATCACCAATAACCGTCAAATCACCATAATCATGTTCGATGTCTAATTGACTAATACTCAGCTGGAACGCCCTAAAACTAGCCCCTAATCTGATGAGGCTAAAATGATCAATGCGCTCCCCAATAATCAGCTGACTTTGTGTTGCCTCGAACTGTTTTACTTTTAGCGGAAATGGCATATGTATTTGTGGCAAGCTGGCTAATGGCCAGTCGTTTTCGCTGCTGTCGTCTTCCTGCTCTTGTTGGTTTGGCGTTGAGTTAGTTGGAATGTTAACCATCAAACCTAAGCTGCTTAATCGGTCAACTTGCAATCCGCTTTCATTCCAAATGGCTTCTGTTGCTAACTCATCAGCGTGAAAGGTCATCTGATTAACAGTGACATCAACTTGTTTAAATTGCGCTTTATTTAGGCTTATCGTAATGGGTAATAGCAACTCTTGGTGGCTGGGTTGTTCAGGGGCTATGGCTTCTTCGGATTGCGCACTATGAGGAATATCATCTGTGACAATATCAACGCTAAGCTTTGATGCAGAGAGGTTTGACACGCACACCTGGCTGTTAATAAGGCAAGTAGGTACCCAATTAAGTTCAACGTCTTGCGCTGCAACACTGATGCCGGGCATTGACCATGTTAATTGGTCTAACTTTAAGTCGTCATTAAGTGTGCCTGAATGATAGTGAGCGGTTATATCGCTAACAAATTGATTAACTAGCACAACCGTCACTTTACTGCCAAAAGGTGTACCAATTAGTACCGCGATCAGCATTAACAATACCAGTGGTACATAGACCAAAATGCGGGTGTAGAGCTTAATTGAACGCCATATTTTGGCTTGTAAACTCAACGGCACACGCTTTTGTTTTGTTGTGGCTTGTGTGGGTTCATCCACTGGTGGGGGTTGTGGTGTTGTTTTGTCTATCATAAGTCTGTCCCCATGGTTAAATGGAAACGATAAGAGCGCGCAACCGTTTCGGTTTCTTTTAAACCAAAACCTAAATCCAGTTTAATCGGCCCAATAGGGGAAATCCAATGAACGCCGCCGCCAACAGCAACAACGGGTTCAAGTTGACCAGTATCAAAAGCATTACCGGCATCCACAAAGCTGGCGACTCGCCAGGTAGGGGTTAAATAATATTGATATTCGATACTTCCCACCGCCAAATAACGTCCACCGACAACCTGACGAGATAAGCCGCCATCGCTATTGGTATAGTCGATATAAGGGCCAAGTTCTTGATAGCTGTAACCGCGAATACTTTGATCGCCACCGGCAAAATAACGTAAAGAGGGTGGGATTTGGCTAATGTCATTATCACTGGCAATGTTGGCTCCTAAATCAATGCGCGCCACAAAACGGTGATTATCGAATATCGTTTCTATCCACTTAAAGCGAGCCTGTAAACGGGCTAAACGGATGGTCGATCCTAAAGACGGATCGGCATATTGCACGCTGTAAGTTTGGCGAAAGCCCGATTTGGGATCCAATGTATTATCGCCACGGATTGTTTTGGTGAGGTTAAAACCCATTAAATAAAAGCGCGGATCATAATCGATATCTTCTTGCTCATAAAATTCTCTAATGGACTCAAGAGAGTAGCCATATAACCAATTGTGCTGCGAGCGTAATTGCCTAGACAAACCGAGTAGATATTTTTCTGACTCTAATTGGCCTGTATCCTCAAAAGACCGACTGTCTTCGTCATAATCTTGAGTCACACCATAAGTGTCGCGTAACAAACCGACTTTTATTTTTAGCTGATCTTTTAACGGATGACTCAATGGAATGGTGTAGGTGGTTAAGATTTTAGGTCGCTCAGGAGACCATTCTGCCGTGGTTTCTTGAAAGTGACCATAACGGTTAATTTGCGGGGTCCGCCATGTGAGTTTTACCCTAGGCTCAAAGGTGTCTTCGGTACTGTTACCAATGTCAGCACCTAAACCCACTTCAATTAAATGGCTTGCTCTTGGGCTTAACTCTACTTTTATAGGGACAAGACCGCCGTCGACTTTATCGATTTGTGGCAAGACTTTAATGTTACTAAAGTAACCTGTATCTAATAGGTTACGGTTAAATTCGGTTAATTGCTGAGTTGCGTAGGGGGCAGAGGCATCAAACGGAATTAACGCTTCTAGTACGTCTTCATTCAATGTACTGCCATTAAAATCGACTTCTCCGAACACATAACGTTTACCGGAATCAAACTGCAAATTGATTTGTGCGGTATTTAAATCACGATTGATGCTGATTTCTGAGCGAGTATATTGGCCATCAAAATACCCTCTTGCCAGTGCAAGGGTAACCAATTGTGATTTTATTGAATCATATACCCCATGATTTAAGGTGTCACCGGGCTTTATTTTCAGGGTGTTTAGCCATAAAGCAAACATGTCATCTTGCAGCATGTCACCAGTAAAATTAATATCAACCCATTGAATAATAACCGGATCACCAGGAGTAATATTGAGATTAAGCTCCCAGGGGCCAGACTCAGTTTCGTTAATATCAATATCGACAATGCCATGGTAATAGCCCATCGATTCTAAGGCATCCTGAGTGTTGTCCTCGACGGTGAATAAAAACGCTCTGCGTTGCACATCAGAGTTAGGTAAGGTGCCCAGATGTGCATTGATATTATTGGTCAGCTTTTTGTTGGCGCCATTGATGTTCACTTTTAACCAATTTGCGTCAGCCAGCGCAAAACCTGACATCAATAAGGTCAAAAATAATAACAACAACTGGCCAAAAGTAATGCGTTGAGTGGACAAATTAAGCAAATTTTCCAAAAATGATGCTGGCGACATGTGTCACCATGGTTAGAATGCTATTGTCGCTATAAAGATGAAAACTCGCAACAATATCATTGTAATAAGTCAGATAAATGGTTACAAAGATATACGTGTTTCAAGGACTTGCCGATCATGAATAAATTATATTTAACCTTTGCCTTATGTTTAGGGCTTAGCGCTAACAACGCACTTGCTCAACAACAAAGCCCGATCACCATCGCCATTCACGGCGGTGCAGGCACCATATACGCTGCGAACCTGACCGCAGAACAACAAGCGTATCGCGACAAGCTAACTGAAGCGGTTAATCGTGGCTACCAAGTACTAGAACAGGAGGGAGAAAGTGTTGATGCGGTCAAAGCGGCAATTAACATTCTAGAGAATAGCCCATTATTTAATGCCGGGGTTGGTGCTGTGTACACCTTTGATGGTGGCCATGAACTTGATGCTTCTATTATGGACGGTAAAAGCATGAATGCGGGTGCCGTTGCCGGCGTAAAACACATTAAAAATCCGATCGATTTAGCGATATCAGTTATGCATAAATCTCCCCATGTCATGTTGTATGGCGACGGCGCGGAAGAGTTTGCGTTGACCCAACAATTTAGTTTGGTGCCTAATAACCATTTTGATACTGCACATCGTTACTCACAATTACTTGACGCTAAAGCCAGTATTATTGAGGCCGAGCAAGTTAACGGCGGCGATTATCAAGCGTCGGTTAGCCAATTAAAGGCTAATTATAAATACGGTACCGTTGGCGCAGTTGCGCTTGATAAAAAGGGTAATTTGGCTGCCGGGACGTCAACGGGTGGCATGACCGCTAAACGTTTTGGCCGTATCGGTGATTCACCAGTCATTGGCGCGGGTACCTATGCTGAAAATGGTGTATGTGCGGTATCTGCAACCGGTCATGGTGAATACTTTATACGTTACCAAGTGGCTGGCGATATTTGCGCAAAAGTAAAATACCAACAAAAAACCATTATCCAAGCCGCAGACGAGGTGATTAATCAGACCTTAGTGACTGCTGGTGGCACTGGTGGGGTTATCGCGATTGATCAACAAGGTAACATTGCTACGCCATTTAATACTCAAGGAATGTACCGTGCAACTCGTCATCAAGGACAAGAAGCCAAGGTAATGATATGGCGCGAAAACTAATTGTTTTTAACCGATTAAGTTAATCGGTTAAATTTACTGTCCAGATAATTATTCTTGACTAGACTTAAAGCATATCGATTTTAATCGATATGCTTTTTAGGTTTATATGTACATCAATTGTTGTGCATTTTGGGGGTTATATGGATTCGATTAAAATTAAAGATCACATGGATAGACGTCCTGTGTTACTCACTAAAAATATGTCGTTAGCCATTGCCGTTGAGCAACTGCTTACACACAATAAAAGTGGTGCACCGGTTGTAGATGCAAAAGGCGAATTAGTGGGCTTTTTATCACAACAAGATTGTTTAGCTGTGATGTTAAAAAGTAGCTACCACTGCGACATGACCAGTATTGTTGAAGATTGTATGAAAAGTCCGGTGTTATCTGTAGCGCCAGATGACAGTATTTTACAATTAGCTGAACAAATGCTCGGTGCTAAACCTAAAATATACCCAGTAATAAGCAGTGGAAAAGTGATCGGTACCATTAATCGCACCAATGTACTAAAAGCGATGAATACCTATATGCAACAGTGTTATCTCACTCCTGCATAACAATCATCAAAATCAATACCATTATGCTGTTTTCCTTGCTAGGATCGCTTTTTTTCGATGTAAGCAAGGGAATCAGATTTGAATTCGGACCTTCACCCGCTCTCTAAGGCGTATCTCAATCTTTGTTATCAAACCGATGCGGCAAAAATCCGTCGTCGCTTATTTCGTATCAATAAAGAAGCTGAGTCTGAAAAAAAATCTCAAACGTTAGCGCAACTCACCGAAGAGTCAAAAAAAGCCTACGCCAAAGCGCAGCAACGTTTGCAAGCAAGACCTGCTGTTAGTTACCCAGACGAACTGCCCGTATCGCAAAAGCGTGAAGACATTGCTTCAGCCATTGCCAATAACCAGGTGGTGATTGTCGCCGGTGAAACGGGGTCAGGTAAAACCACTCAGCTACCTAAAATTTGCTTAGAATTAGGCTTAGGAACACGCGGCCTTATTGGACACACTCAGCCACGTCGTTTAGCTGCTCGCAGTGTTGCAAATCGGGTTGCCGATGAGCTTAATAGCCCATTAGGTGAGGTTGTTGGTTTTAAAGTCCGTTTTGCCGATGCCATTAGCGATAACAGTTATGTAAAGCTGATGACCGACGGGATCTTGCTGGCGGAGCTCACTTCAGATCGTTTTTTAAATCAATATGACGCCATCATTATCGATGAAGCCCATGAGCGCAGTCTTAACATTGATTTTATCTTAGGCTACCTAAAGCAAGTACTGAAAAAACGCCCCGATTTAAAAGTCATTATTACCTCGGCAACCATCGATGTTGAGCGTTTTTCTAAGCATTTTAATAATGCCCCGGTTATAGAAGTATCAGGCCGTACCTATGCAGTAGAAACCCGATACCGGCCACTGGTACGTGATAACGACGCTGATTTAGATGTTAGCGACGGCATTTTTGCTGCGGTCGATGAATTAATCGCTGAAGGTCCCGGCGATATTTTGATATTTATGAACGGTGAACGCGAAATTCGTGACACAGCCGATTTACTGCGTAAGCAACAATATCGCGACACTGAAATTTTACCCTTGTATGCGCGTTTGTCTTACGGCGAGCAATCTAAGGTGTTTAAAAGCCATATAGGCCGGCGCATAGTGTTAGCCACCAACGTGGCTGAAACCTCATTAACGGTTCCGGGCATTCGCTATGTGATTGACCCAGGTACCGCACGTATTAGTCGTTATAGCTATCGCACTAAAGTACAGCGCTTGCCAATTGAGCCGATATCTCAAGCCAGTGCCAATCAGCGCCAAGGTCGTTGTGGCCGTGTCGGGCCTGGTATTTGTATTCGTCTTTATGATGAAATGGACTTTATTCAGCGTCCTGAATTTACCGACCCTGAAATTTTGCGCACCAACCTGGCTTCGGTTATTTTGCAAATGTTGGCGATTGGCCTTGGCGACATTGCCGGTTTTCCGTTTATTCAGCCGCCCGATCAAAAACATATTCGCGATGGTTTTTTATTGCTCGAAGAATTACAAGCCGTTAAAAAACAGCGTGGCGAATTAGTACTGACTCCATTGGGTAAAGACTTAGCCAAAATCCCGCTTGATCCACGCTTAGCTCGAATGGTTATCGAAGCCAACAAATTGGGCTGTTTGCATGAAGCGTTAGTGATTACCTCAGGTTTGTCTATTCAAGATCCACGTGAGCGCCCCATTGACAAAAAACAAGCAGCCGATGAATGTCATCGCCGCTATGCCGATAAAGACTCAGATTTTGTCAGCTGGGTAAAACTGTGGGATCACGTTAAAGATCAAAAACACGAGTTGTCGGCCAGCCAATTTAGAAAGCAATGTCGCGATGAATACCTCGCTTATTTGCGTGTACGTGAGTGGCAAGATTTATACACCCAGGTCAAACAAGCGGTACACGAGCTAAAATGGCGAGTAAGCGACAATGCCGCCAGTTATGAGCAATTACACAAAGCCATATTGTCTGGCTTGTTAAGTCATATTGGTTTTAAAGGGGAAAACAACGAATATTTAGGTGCCCGTAACCGTAAGTTCTTTGTGTTCCCGGGCTCGCCTTTAGCTAAAAAAGGCCCTAAGTGGATAATGGCCGCAGAGCTTACCGAAACATCGCGTTTGTTTGCTCGTTGCTGTGCCAAAATTGAACCTGAATGGGCCGAGTCTTTAGCCTGTCACTTAGTAAAAAAGAACTACTTAGAACCGCATTTTGAGGCTAAAGCGGGCAGTGTTGTCGCACTTGAAAACCAGGTGTTATATGGCTTAACGATTGTGAATCGCCGCCGGGTGCAATATGGCCCAATTGATGCTGTTGAGGCGCGTGAGATTTTTGTACGCAGCGCATTAGCAGAAGGGCAGTTACAAACCAAAGAAGCGTTTTTTGTTAATAACCAAAAACTGCTTAACGACATCGAATCACTTGAGCATAAGTCGCGTCGACGTGACATTTTGGTCGACGAGCAAGTGCTGGTGGATTTTTATGAGCCACTGATCCCCGCAGGCATTTATAACGCGCCATTGTTTTTTGCCTGGTGGAAAAAAGCCCGTCAACACACCCCTGACTTATTAGATTACAGCAAGGCCTTGTTGATGCAGCGCAGTGCCGATCACATTTCGGCGTTAGACTTTCCTGAGGTGTGGCATAAAGCCAACCTAGGCTTAACGGTGAGCTATCACTTTGAGCCCGGTAATGTTGATGACGGTGTGTCAGTGCATATTCCTGTGGCACTCATAAATCAAATCGATGACAGTGATTTTGATTGGCTTGTGCCAGGGCTGCGTGAAGAAAAGCTGGTGGCACTGATTAAGTCGCTACCGAAAAACTTACGCCGTAATTTTGTGCCAGCACCTGATTATGCCCGTGCCTGTTATCAAGCAATGAAGCCATTTGAACTGCCGATGATTGAATCAATGTGCAAGCAATTGCTGCGCATGAGTGGCGTGCGTATTTCAGCGGACGATTTTGATTTAACCCAAATTACTGAACATCTTAAAATGAACTTTAAGATTGAAGATGATAAAGGTCGCCTGGTGGCGCAAGGGCGGGATTTAGAAACGCTTAAAGGGCAGTTGCAAGGCGTAGTGGCTAAAGCTATCCGTAAGGTGGCAGATAAAGGCATTGAACAGCAAGCGATTACCAGTTGGACATTTGGTGATTTGCCTGTGCAGTATCAGCAACGTAAAGGTAACTACGAGGTTAAAGCCTATCCGGCCCTTATCGATAACAAAACCGACGTGTCGATTAAGCTGTTTGATGATGAGCATGAAGCCTTGCGCCATCATCGAGTGGGCTTACGCCGGTTGTTGTTAATCAATATTCCGTCGCCTGTTAAGCATTTACAAAAAGCACTGCCGAATAAAGCTAAACTTGCGATGTACTTTAATCCGTTTGGCCAGGTGCAAATACTGATTGAAGATATTATCAATGCGGCAGTGCAGCAGTTACTCGATCAAAAGCAATTAGATATTCGTAATGAAGCACAGTTTGAGCAAGCTAAAGAGTGGGTGCGCCAGGAACTCAATCCCACCGCTGAGCAAATCGCCTTAAACGTAGAACAAGTGCTAACCATTTATCAGCGAATAAAAAAACGCTTAAAAGGCAAAATCAGCTTAGACATTGCTTTTGCCATGAGTGACATTCAAACCCAGTTAGAGAGTTTAGTGTACAAAGGCTTTGTCGAAGATTGCGGCTGGCAACGCCTAACCGATGTGGCGCGCTATCTCAAAGCGATTGAAAACCGCTTAGAGAAATTGCCGGTTGATCCCACCCGTGACCGCCTGCATATGCACAGTATCAGTAAAGTACAAGATGCATTAACAGCACAATCGGCTAAGGTGCCTAAATCACAGCCCATGCCACAAGCGTTAATAGAGGCACGTTGGATGATTGAAGAATATCGTGTTTCGTGTTTTGCACAGGTGCTGGGTACTGCGTATCCAATTTCAGAAAAGCGGATTTTAAATCACATTAACCAGGTATAAGTCACTGCGGTTTTCACTCAATTAGTAAGTAGACACTTCTGTTTCTGTACTCTCGATAACACACCGATGTTCGCATGGGCGTGTTATTTTTTTTGAAAGTCTTTCATTATTTCTATCGTAAAACAGTGTTTTTTACTGAAATTGACTCAAAAAACGTACAAAACTGAAAGTTTTCTGTAATTCGCTGTTTGAAACCGAATGGAGTATTGCTATACTCGCCAGCAGAAGAAAGTGATTGGAACTCTTCTCTGTGTAAGGTAAATGTCATCCCTCACATCGATATTGTGTATTGAGAGGTACACAAATCAGTGAACAAAATAAGACAGGCCTTCTCCCCCTACGACCTAGAAATACTGGAGTGATTATGGAAGTTCATGAATACGAAAATGCTTATTACCAAGTAAAAGATGACGTGTTAGAGTCTTTACCTTCTGACGAAGAATAAGATGTTTGAACGAGCATATTAATGTCACGGTATCAATACCAGCACATTAAATACTCCGCGACACAGCAATAAAAATAGCAGCCTAGGCTGCTATTTTTATTGGTTATTTTTTTAATTAATTTTATTGGTTAACTTGTCATATTAACCTTCAATTCTGCCTTTTTCGGGTAGGATTTCAACAATCACCCAAGAGTTGCCTTTTTTATGTAAACGGATAGTGCGATCGTCTACCCACTTGCGGCCACCTTTTAATCCTTCCATTTTTACCACAACGGTAACATCGTCAGTAAATTTACGGAAAAAGTCGATATCAATTTCATCAATCGACATCGTAACTTGTTTCATCGATAACCCGAGTACATGGCGCTGCACTGCCGAAGCAATGTGGTAATGGTCCATCACCTCTGCAATATCTGCGGCCACAAACTGTTTGGCTTTCTGTACATCTTTGTCGATGTAAATGGCTTGAAAAAATCCAAGTGAAACTTGTTCTGGGGTGAGTTTAGGCTGGCCATTTTCAGCCGATTGCTCACACCCGCTGACACACATTAATAACAGTAAGGCAATTAATTTTATTGGGTTTATTTTTAACATAAGCTTATGACAACTCAGTATTTTAACTTTTATATTTTAGCCTAGTATTACTATTTATCACGGCACTGACAAGGACGGTAATCGTTTTATTATTTTGAATGAGTAAAACTTAGCCATAGTGGACAGGATACCATTGAGTTGAAGTTCTGTGACGCATCATTGTATTAACGACACACAAATTAATAGGCGTATTTGTGTAATTAAAACGCAGCTTAGTTATATTTTGCGCAGTTAATCACTGTTCTGGTCTAATTCCATCGGACACTTAATTTTGAGACAGTATGGTCAATAAATTAAGAGGTCGATATGAGTTTAAAAAAATCACATAAGAGTTATCCGCAGGCATTTAAAGATGAAGCAGTA
>NZ_BMQV01000067.1 GCF_014648295.1 Shewanella saliphila | reverse complement strand
GCTTGCTTGAGGATAGCCAAGATTTGGCTGTCGCTAAATTTTGATGTTTTCATGCAGAATCTCCCTGCGTATATAGTACGAGAAAATTCTACTTTTGAAATCAGCTTTTTTTAGGGGGGATTACCATACGACTCAAAAAATTGAACTGCATAATATAAAAACTATTATTAAAAATGACCAAACGAGAACTATTGCTACTGTTTTCATTCCTGATGGAAAATTGCATTTTTTTGAGAAAAAAATTACTGATTATTTAATTGAGAAGAAAAACGTAAACGGTAGCCCTATAGATAACCAAAAACTAATTGATTCAATACAATCAATTCGGGCAGCAGGTTTTTCTGCGATTTGGTCTGACGATGATAGCTTATTACCTGAGGATAAAGATGAGTCTGTTTGGTGGGAAATATGGCTATCGACTCCGAAAAGAAATAAACAGTCGACGAATCAATATCTAGAGATCATTGCTGATTTCACAATAATATCTAGGCAACTGGAAATTATTGTTTCGCCACACAAACTAAGGTTTCCAGAGCATACAGTCATTCAAGTTAACGCCACTCAAAACCAATTAACAAATAATACTTTGTTATTAAGTAGGGTTGCTGAAATTAGATCGCCTAAAGTCACTGCTGATTTTTTTGATTCTTCTTCAACCTTAGAGCAAGCTCAATGGTCACAAGATTTATTAGCTCGTTTAGAGCAACAGAATAGTGGAAATGAACCTTATATTTGTATCCTGGACAGTGGTGTTAATGTGGAACACCCTTTGCTCTCACCTTTTGCTGGAATCAATGATCAATTAACTGTTACTGATGATAGAGTTCCTACAGATAATAATGGCCATGGTACCGAAATGGCAGGTCTAGCTATGTGGGGGGACTTATCTGATATTCTGGGAACCGATGAAATCGTATCTATTAATCATAAATTAGAGTCGGTTAAGGTTCTAAATAATAGTGGTGATAATGAAGGTAAACCTTTAGGAAAAATAACATCAGATGCTATAGCGATAGCTGAAATCGCTAATCCTGATCGAACTCGCACATTCTCAATGTCTCTTTCTGCAAACACAGGAACAGATAGAGGCCGCCCATCATCTTGGTCAAGTACACTTGATGCACTCGCTGTTGATTACTTAGGTGAGGGAGAAAATCCTCGTTTATTTACAATTTGTGCGGGTAATGTTTTGTTTGATGGAAGTATGGAATATCCATATTACAATCAATTACAAGATGTTCATGATCCAGCCCAAGCATGGAACTCTATTACAGTTGGTGCATATACCAATAAAATTACTATTTCTGAATCCTGTGATTATGAACCATTAGCACAATTTGGAGGTTTGTCTCCATACAGTACTACCTCAGTTTTATGGGATAGAAGGAATGCTCCTATTAAACCTGAAGTTGTTTTTGAAGGTGGTAATGTTGGTAAAGATCAACTTGGATGTGTTGGCATGCAGGATTTACATTTACTTAGTACTTACCATGATTTCTCTCAACGGTATTTTCAAACAAGTAATGCCACTAGTGCAGCTACTGCACTTGCTGCGCGTTTTACTGCGCAAATAACTGCTGAGTATCCTGATTTGTGGCCAGAAACAATCCGAGCATTAACTGTCCATTCTGCTGATTGGGCGAATAATATGTACTCGTTAATTTCAGCTCAACGTTCCGATAAGAACATTACAAAAAATGCTATGAGTAATTTGACTCGTATGGTTGGCTTTGGTATCCCTAATTTAGAAAAGGCTATTAGAAGTGCTAATAATTCCTTTTCTGTAGTTATACAGGATGTGATGCAACCCTTCTATAAAGATGGTTCGATCAAAACAAAGGATATGCATTTACATAATTTGCCATGGCCTAAACAAGCTTTACAAGCAATTGCCGAAGCAAACGTTGAGTTGACAGTGACTCTTTCTTATTTCATAGAACCGAATCCATCTAGCCGTAATATTTTGAATAAATATAGTTATGCTAGTCATCAACTACGTTTTGATGTTAAACGACCAGAGGAGTCTGATTTTGACTTTATAAGGCGTATTAATGCTGCCGCGGATGGAGATAAACCAGGTGACTCCCCTAGCGACTCAAATTGGTTGCTGGGAGCGACTAACCGTCATAAAGGATCTATCCACAAAGATATTTGGAAAGGCAGTGCTGCAGAGCTTGCAGAACGTGGAAAAATAGTGATTTACCCAGCGAGTGGATGGTGGAAGACTCGTACATCTCATGAACGTTGGAATTCAATGGCCAGATATTCATTGATTATTTCGCTCTCAGTACCAGACGTCGATGTTGATATTTATACTGAAGTCAAAACGAAAATAGCAGCAATGGCTACAGCAAGTTCAACTGTTAGGATTGATATTTAAGTTTTTTCGATATAAATAAGATAAACAGTGTATGCGAGACAGAAATCAAAAATTGATATTTTATGACTTGGGCTATTTTTAGATCTAATTCTGACAACCCCGACAAGCTAACATCTTGCCTTAGATAACAATAACCGCTACCTTAAGCTAAGACTTCCTTAGTTTTGGTGTTGTATGGCTTTTCTATTTTCACCTAAATCTCGTGCGTTTAATGATGAGTCGCTCGAAAGTTACTTGCTACGGGTAGTGGCTGAGAACTTTTTTGATTCATATGAGCAACTCAGTCTAGCGATTCGTGAAGAACTTCATGAGCTTGATTTTGAAGCCCACGGTGCTTTTCCTATCGATTTAAAACGCCTAAATGTTTATCACGCCAAACATAACAGCCACTTTAGAATGCGAGCATTAGGTTTACTTGAATCTTTGCTTGGTTTGCCGCAATTCGAAATTCAGAAATTGGCTTTGTTAAAGTCAGACCGTACGGTTATTGGTTTATCTGCTGTACACAAAAATGGTGTTGATATTCCACTGAGTTTTATTCGTTATCACTCCACTATGGGAACAGATGCGATACCTGTTTGCCCCCATTGCTTATCTGATGAACCTTATATTCGGCAGATATGGCATTTAACCCCCATAGAGGCATGTGCAAAGCATAAATGTCAGCTGTTGCATCAGTGTTCTGAATGCTCAATTCCCATTAACTACATTGAAAATGAGTCGATTAGCCACTGTGTTTGTGGTTTTGAATTCGCAAAAGGGTGTGTAAAGCCTGCCAGTAATGATGAAGTAGAATTAGCGACTAAATTGATGAGCTATAAGGAGGATGAAAACTCATTATTTAAGTCAGTATCAATATCTCAACGTTTTGCTAGCTTGGCTTGGTTTCAGCGGCGGTATCTTAAAAATGAAGATTTCCCGTTTAATGCCGCAGTAACCTACTTTAAAGCCTGGCCTCAAAATGTATTCGATGAATTAAATCTTATGACTTTGAATGCTGATAATAAGTTGATTGATTTGTTTAACCGCACTTCCTTTCGGTTTATTTATGGCGAGTTAATTATGGGCCTGCCGCATATCTACCGCGATGAAAAAGAAACTCACTTTATTCGGCAAACAGTGTTGGAATTTTTAAGTCGTTTAGTTGCTGCGCATCCTAAATCGAAAAAGCCTAATGTTGCCGATATGCTGGTGAGTATTAGTGAAGCAGCTGTGATTTTGGGAACAACCCATGAACAAATTTATCGTTTGTATCAGGACGGGGTATTAAGCAGCTCGTTTAGACATAAAATGAAGTATCGAATAGATCCTCAAGCGGCTATTTTTTATTTAAGACAGGTTGTTGAATATAAAAATAGCTTTGGTTCATCAGACCAAAGGATGTACGTATCAGCATGGTAATTAAGCATTTAAGTGAGCTGTTACAAATTAAAGAGCTTGATGAGCGGACAGAAGCGATAAGGCGTGGTTTTAGCTCATTTACTGACAGTGTCGATGTGACAGGCTGTGAAAAAGAAGCGCTGATCATTCTAGTAAACTTGACCTTCCCTAAAAAAGCAGTGAAAGACGTACTAGATAAAAAGCATGCCAAAGCAACGCTAAAAGATGAGTACCATCTCAATGAATGCATTAAGCAAGTTGAGTGGTTTCATACACACAACTTAAAATATCCTGATATCCGTGTGAGTAAGCAGCGGTTAATAGCTAAGCCTATAGTGCCTCAACGACAAGTGTTAAGCAGTGCAGACTGTAGCCCAACCTTAGGTTGGTCGAACAATAGCGCTAAAATAAATCTCGCTAAATTATTTGTGTGTTACTTTTATTGGCAAGGCCGATTAGTTTGCCTTGCCAATATTTTTTGTGGTGGGATACCTAAAGAGTGGTTGTCGGCATTTAAAGCGTTAGGTGTTTCAGCTAAGTCGCTGAATGTAATTAGTGCCCAAGTTCAACTAAGACTACCGCAGAGTGAGCTACCTTCCTATGTTGATAAATACTCAACTCAAGTCTTGATGCCATATCACGATAGCTATACTTCTATCACACCTGTTGTTAGCCATGGATTGCAAGTAGAACTTCAACAAGCGGCCTCTCGGCGAGAAGGGCGTTATACGCATTTAAACTACAACCGCCCTGGGGCGGTTAGTGAATTAGTGGCAGGCCTAGGAGGCAAGGTAAGGTGTTTAAATTATCCACCGAAAATATCAGACAATAAATCAAATTTTCATGAGTCTATGCTGACTAGATTAGAGCATGGTCAGAGCTTATTCGATCAATACGCCTTACTTAGAAATGAATTTCCCAATGCATTAGACAAACTAGTGGATAATTACACAGAACTTGCAGTCAAACAGCGAAGGCAAGCAAAAGTAGCCAGTTTAAAGCAAGTTAGACATTCGCTGAGCGCATGGTTAGCACCGCTAATTGAGGGACGCAAAGCAGTAGAAGAAAACGATGTTGATATTAAAGCTGGTTTGTTGAATCAAGATGGTATTGAGTGGCAACTTTTAAATCACCCAGACTCAGATTGGGAAAGTCTTTTACCACTGTTGTTTAGTCATTTGAATTTTATGTTATCAAATTCGAATAAAACCAGAAAATATGCATACCATCCAGATTTGATGAAGCCCTTAAAAAATCAATTACTCTGGATTTTAAAGCAATTATCCAGAGGTCCTGCTGAAGTCGTTGATGCTAAAAAATTGCAGCGATACTTGCACCTTAAAAATATAAGCGTTTATGACGCTCAGTTGTTATCAAATCCTTATTGCTTCGGCTTGCCATCACTTACCGCTGTTTGGGGGATGATGCATAACTATCAACGCAAGTTAAATGCAATGTTAGGCACCACGATCCGACTTACTTCTTTTGCATGGTTCATTCGTGAGTTTGATTATGTAAAAGGCACCCAATTACCTGAATTTGCAATGCAAGGGCGCAAAGAGAGTGAATTTCGCCGCCCTGGTATTATAGATAAGAGAAATGGTGACTTAGTTTTTGACCTTGTTATTCATATTGATGGTTATGAAGATGATTTAGCGAAACTGGATAACAGTACTACTAAATTGAAGGCTTGTTTTCTTTCTCGCTTTGCCGGAGGAACAATGCATGGTCCCTCAGTTAATGCAGATTATGAATGGTGTAAGCTATATGAAAATGAAGACTTACTTTATTCAATCTTAAGTCGCTTTCCTGCCTATGGTAAGTGGGTTATGCCAACAAAACACTCTATTAATAGTGTTAGAGAATTAACAGTACTATTAGAGAACAATGCTTCACTTTGTTCTGTTATGGCTGGCTATATGTTACTTGAAAAACCTAAAGCAAGAGCGGGGTCAATCGCTCCATTACATAGCTACGGCGAACCTGTAATTGGACTTGCATCATGTGATTCTGCTATTGATATAAGGTTACAAGGTCAACTGAATTTTTACAGGCGAGCTTTTTGGTTCCTTGAGGCTAAAGAGCAATTCTTGTTAATGAAAAGAATCTAAGGAATGGCAATGGAGTTGAGTAATTTTTTAAAGTATGAGCGTTCACTACACCCAGGTAAAGCCGTATTTTTTTACAAAACACCTGAGTCAGACTTTATTCCTTTAGAGGCTGATATTACACGTATTCGTGGTCAAAAAGCGGGTTTTACAGAAGGTTTTAATATAAGTTTTGAACCTAAAAATGTGGCCCCGCAAGATCTTGCTCATTGTAATCCTATAACTATTGAAGAGTGTTATGTTCCCCCAAATGTGGAGCATATTTATTGCCGCTTTTCATTACGTGTCCAAGCGAACTCTTTGACCCCAAATGCATGTAACAACGATGATGTCATTGTGCTTTTAAGGTTATTGTCTAAACAATTTAATGCTTGTGGTGGGTATAAAGAGCTTGCTACACGATACTGTAAAAATCTGATGCTTGGCACATGGTTATGGCGAAATCAAAATTCTGGTGATACTCATATCTTGATTAAAACGAGTCTTGGTAATACATATCAAGTAGAAAATACTCGCCAACTAGCCTGGGAAAGTCGCTGGAACGACAATGACTTGAAGACTCTGGAGCAATTAAGCATTGAACTTTCAAATGCTTTGACTGATCCGAAGATTTATTGGAGTGCTGATATTACCGCTAAAATTAGCACATCGTTTTGCCAAGAAATCTTTCCTAGCCAAGTATTTAATATGAAAGCAGACAAAGTTGATGTGACCAAAAACTTTTCAAAAGTTAAATGTTTGGATGGACGGTACGCTGTTAGTTTTAACTCAGTAAAAATTGGAGCCGCGTTACAGTTAATTGATGATTGGTGGGGCGATTCGAAACGATTGAGAGTACATGAGTATGGTGCAGACAAAGAGAATAATATTGCTAGACGAATGCCCAATACGGCATTAAATTTTTATTCAATTTTTATTAATGCGGAACATTATCTAGAAGAATTAAATCAGCTTGATGCACATGATTTTCAGGCCATAAACCCTGATATTTATTACTTATTTGCTGTATTGATTAAAGGCGGTATGTTTCAGAAAAAAGCAGAGGTAAAAAAAGGTGAGTAACGCACAGCGATATTATTTTATGATTCGTTTTTTACCTAAAGAAGCCAATCTTGAGTTACTTACTGGCCGGTGTATTTCTGTTTTACATGGTTATGTCAGTAAGCATGACATAGCGGGTTTAGGCGTGAGTTTTCCGGCTTGGTCTGAAACATCAATTGGTAATGCTGTTGCGTTTGTTCACAGTGATACATCAATATTAAATGAGCTTAAACAACAGTCCTACTTTCAAGACATGCAAGATTGTGGTTATTTTAAAGTGAGTGAGGTTGAAACTGTTCCAGTTGACTGTCCTGAAGTTAGATTTAAGCGAAACCAAGCAATCGCTAAGATGTTTATTGGCGAAGCAAGGCGACGATTAAAACGTTTGGAAAAACGGGCAATAGCGAGAGGTGAGATCTTCGAACCTAGTAAAAATACTGAGCCAAGAGAGCTTGATGTTTTTCATCGAATTGCAATGACTAGTCAAAGTACCAAGCAAGATTATATATTGCATATTCAGAAGGTTGTGGGTGAGAAACAATATGAACCATTATTTAATAGTTATGGCTTTGCCACTAATAAGTTACTTAGTGGGACCGTACCGGATTTATCATTTTTAACAGATAATGTTTAACCCTTTATTTTTAAATTATTTTTACTATATGATTTTTATGCATATTTCCCATCTCGAAAATTAAATGGTCATTATTCTATTTGGATATTTAGTGGTTGATCTTGTAGCATTTTATTTGGTAAGTTTATTGTGACCTGCCGAATAGGCAGCTGAAAATTTAGCTGGCTTTCCTCCCTCGGTGAGACTAACGTGACCTGCCGAATAGGCAGCTGAAAATAAAAACAATCGATATGATGTATAGGTTAATGCGGTCTCTGCCGAATAGGCAGTTGAAAAAGAAGATAATCGTTTCGACGTATATGTTCGCGCACAAACTGCCGAAAAGGTAGTAAAAGCCTCCTCTTGTGTCACTGAGAGGAGGCTTTTTATTGGTTACTCATCGGTTATTAATTTAACTCATACTGTGATGGTATTTTGTATTGGTATAGGGTGTTATTTAGGATTTTGTGCACTAGCAGTAACTATTAATTTATCTATGATTTTATCGATCACTTTATCTAAATCTTGAAAGTCTAATTTGTTGCTAGCTCCCGATTTTAACGCCTTTTTACATTTCAATAAGTCACTTCTTCCACAATGTTTTGCCAGTAAGATTACATCTGTATCTAAGCTCGCTGATACTTCTTTCAACGTATCTACTTTCTGTTGCTGAGAAATATCGACCAACATATTTTTCATCCAATCTACGTTCACTGTTGGAATCAATTCAGAATCTATTCTCTCAATATATGTGTTTGTAAGATCAATTAAGGCTTCTATTTTTTCTTTGCCACGTAGTTGATATGCCAGCACCGGTGCCACAGAAGCTAGTTCCATTAATGTATCTTCGAATTGTGGCAACAAGCGGATTGATATGTCTGTTTTAATTGCTGAATTTAGATTATCGATATGGCTTCTGATCATTTCAAATAATGTTCCTTCAATTTCTTCTTTCTTGACCGGCATACCTTTGCTTTGTAGGCGTGTTACAAAATGTTCAATGTATTGATCTGTTACTTCATCAACATCAAAAAGTGACACATTTATCGCGTGTCGAATCTCTAGAAGCAAATAGAGCACTTTTCTTGCACTTTTTTTGCTTTCAAATCTATTACGGTAAAAATACCCAGAACTACTCAGTATGGCAGTTATAAGAATGCCAACAATACTAATCAAAGCAATAATAACTTTTATATCAATATCCACAACCCAAGAATCTAACATCACCTTTATCCATTTTTGCCTTAATTTATCTTATGATTTTCGAAACCAGGTACAAAAAATCTTTGCTGGTTATGTAAGATAACTTCATTGTTTTTTAACCATAAATGATATTGTTTGCCAACTAGTAAATTATCGGCGGGCGAGCAGTCAACATTCCAATGTCTGAGAAAATATCCCATTAAGGCCGCTTTTACAGTCACTCTATGTTCACCATTTTGCATCGCATAATCTAATTCAATAGAGCGTGGATTCTGCAATAATGGATGTGGTACCAAAACTAGCCTAACTTCGCTATTCCATTCAGTATCATTAGTTTTATTTTCATAGCTATTAACCTTACTTTTGATTCCTTTAACCTTTTCAATTCGAGTGATAACAAAATCAGAAAATAAGTCTTTTTCTCTGTCATAAGCTCTGAAATGCCATCTTTCCCCATTATTAACGACAGAGTGAGGAATAATGACTGCTCGGCGCTTCCCTGATCGAACAGAGTAATACTCAATTTCTATAGGAATAGCGCTAGCCATAGATCTCGTTATTGCAGAAACGATTTCAACCTTCGGTTTTGTAATCATTTCTAGAGTTTCACTACTCAAAAATCGTTCATGTGTTTTCTGAGTCAGACTTTGCCTTTGTCCCGTTAATTCTAACAATGCAACATTAACGTCAATTTCAAATTGTTGAGTAAAGCTACTTTGATTGTATAGGTATGCTTTGAGTTTGTTATCGTAAGTGCAATTATCAGGGCAGTACTTTTGATAGTCTATTAGATCTCTAGTTGCGGCAGCGTCACTAATTTGGAACCTTTCCTTCAATGTCTTCCTTGTAATTGTGCCTACAAATAATAAATTGAGTTCAATAAAAGCTAATCGCTCTTGACGATTTACAGGGAGTAATTGCATGTGCTTATGCCTGCTATTTTATAGATATTGACGATAAAATTAGCACTTATCCTAAACAATAACAACATCAAAATGATCTGGTGGTCACTTTTTCAGCATCCTTATGCTTGCGATCTTTTTTTGATCCGATTATAATGGAATTAATGGAAACACTACATTGTGTGCCATTTTTAATTTATAACACAATATATACTATTTGGAGCGTGATAATGGCTGTTAACAAACCTTACGGTGATAATGCAAGAATTGGTGCTGTACGTGAACGTACTCAAGTATTCAATCCACAAACACAATTATGGACGAAACGTGATTCTGAAACGGGACAATTTATGAGTGTGAAAAAAACAGGCGGAGTCTATAAAGGTGTTACCAAAGAAAAATAAAAAGGCTTCAGCTATTAGTTAGCAGAAGCCTTTTAAGTATTGAGCTGGTGATAAATATTGCTACCAACAATAATTATCGACTCAACACTGGGAGGTCTCAAGTCAGTAAATACCTTAGGACCACTTTAATACGGTTACATCCTACAGGGTAGATGCTTCCAACTCAATATGCCAGAGCTCCCTCCTTTATATTTTTGGAGATTACAGCTATGTCTGGATCAAAAGTTGTCCGAGTATGCGCATATATGCGCTACCGAGCAGGTCAATGGGAAAATGTGTGCTCACATTTACGCTCATTACCACACTAACTATTTGTTAGAAATATGATAGGTTGTATGACCCTAGTGTTACTTGGGTCATACAACCTCCTAATGTGATCAATATTATCTATTAATTCGGTATTCGATTATTAGAATTGCCGGTTCCGGTCATGTTTTCCCGAATTGTAGTGGCTTAGCTATTTTAGATTTGTGTAAATTTAATAAATTTTGAAAAGGAGTTCTTATGCCTGGAGCATTTGCCCATATTACGGCAGTAAATCTTGCATCATCAAACAATGACCTATCTAAATTGGATATGCCACAAAAGGCAAAATTGATACTTTCTAGAGAGAAAAGTTTCATGGAGTTAGGGTGTGTAAGCCCTGATTATCCTTATTTGAAAATCGGCGACAGTGAGCAGAATGAATGGGCTGATAAAATGCACTATGAAAGTGTAGATCTATTTATTAAAAAGCTTATTAACCTAACGAAGAAGTTATCAAATAAGGAACAGGAAAGGGCATTTGCATGGCTCTCTGGTTACGTAGCTCATGTTATTTGTGACATAACCGTTCATCCTGTGGTGCAATTAAGAGTTGGGCCTTATGAGCAAAATCAGAAAGAGCATCGGATCTGTGAGATGAATCAGGACACCTATATCTGGGGGCGTCTTAATCTTGGTGACATTGGTTTGGCTGATCGTGTTAGATTGAATATTGGTTCTTGTATTGATTTAAATGATTCATCTCAGTTGGATAGTGTCATTCATGGTTTATGGTATGACGCTTTAAAAACTGTATTTCCAGATAAGTTTAGTTCTTCTCCTCCAGAAATTCATTCGTGGCATAAAGGATTCCAGATAGTCGTGGACAATGTTGATGAAGGGCATAGACTTTTTCCGTTTGCTCGTCATGTAGCTGCTTCAGTTGGAATTCTTTATCCATCAATTGATGATCTTGATATGTCTTATATTCAAAACTTGAAGACTCCAAATGGGAGTATGGATTACGATGATATCTTTGATTTGGCGGTAAAGAATGTTCAAAAATATTGGTGCTATTTGGCAAAAGCAGTTTTTGAAGATGGTGACGATAATATGTTTTTAAGTTGGAACTTAGATACAGGCCTTTCAGAAAATAAAACCCTTACCGCTTGGAGTTAACCGATGAAATTTATCGTTTTTTTTGCATTGATGTTTTTATCCTTAAGTTGTTCTTGCACTGATAAATATGATGATGAGTCAATGTATGATTTAGCATCAAAGTTTAAGGATTTATCCCAAGCAGTCGATGGACACCTTAAGTTCAGTGGTGAGCAAGTCGATGATGGTGCTCAATTATTGTCTGAAATATCAGAGCGATATCCACAGTTAATTGCTCCTTTTAAAGATTTTACGATAATGACAAAAATACAAAGTGGTAATGCAATTCTGCTACTTTGTGATGAAAATATCGCCATTATTGAGGATGCTGGTTGCAATGGTAAATTGGACGTAAACCATTGGATAGATGCTAAAGCTGATAGTTGTGAATTTACTATTGATAGCGCTCTGCTCTGCCAATGATTTTGTCGTTGCTTAAATATTTGGTCATCACATTAGATGAGCTTGATACCGTCTTGTAATTAAATCTATCCTAGAGAACTTCAATGATTATAAATCTAATTGAAAAGATAAAGTTTAATCGAAAGTATGGCAAAAGCCCTAATTATGATGAGCTATTCATTAATGAATGGCTAAAAGAACCTGAAGCATATTTCTTTGGATATTATGGAGCAAAACTCGAATGGACAACTGGGTACGGGATAGCACCATTAGAAGGCCTTCCAGATACTCATGGCTACAGCAGCTTTCCTGACATAAGATGTCAATATAAAGAATATAAATACTCACTCAAAATTGGAAATGTTGAAGGTATTTCAATGCATTCAGGCGGAACTGTGCGTATCAGGCATTTTGCTCTAAATGCAGATTTGACCAAAAATAAACTCGGTGAAAAATTTCTCAACTCTATCATCGAGTTCTTTAAATCTAAAAATGCAGTCATTATAGAGTTTCATGAAAGCCACAGTTCAAAAATTGCGCATTATAGGAAGTTTTTCAAGAGGCTAGGTATTCCAGAAGTTAAAGGCAGGATCTGGCAGGTAGAGCTTTATAGTGGCAACAATATTCCTAAAAATGTTTTGTCTTTTCATGAAAAATTAAAGATAAAGTAGGGATATCGCAAGTCATGCAATCAACAAACTTGTGGTGGCTAATTGCTATCACCGGTTGAGACTTAATTGTATCCATAATTTAAACTCACTTTTGCTTTAAGGTGATCTACTAAAGAACAGAACCGTTATTGTAATAAAAGCTCATACTACGTGGACATTTATCGGAGAGCTTTCGATTTGTCAGACTATTGTTATATTTTATGACAAAGTACGGGTTAATTATTAAGGTAAGTGATTGAAAGCTGGAAGCTACTCATGTCAGACTTTTCGCTTGCAGCGACAGTAAGTAAAAGAAATATAGCCAATAATCAGTTTAGTAACATAAGGATTAAAAATGGACTTTTTTGACTACTGGTGCGCTTGCCGCACCAAAGGCACTTTCCGACATCCGAATGATGCTATTGTCCTGGAAGAGCTTAAGTTATTAATTGGTGGTGAATTTGAATATGAGCTTCCTCCTGGCCCATATTTTGGACCTTTGAAAACAGCAAGTATTGTCCTTTGTTATGCAAATCCAAGCGTAGATAATGGATCTAGTAAGGTGATACGCTCTGCAGAATTAAAAGAGGTACTTTCTAAACAATTAGATGGTGAACAGCCTTATCCATATGATATTCCTAGCTGGGATAAGTGGTTTCAACCTGTCGCAAAGCATTTGTATTCTGGCGATATTGAAGCTGCTGCTAAAATATTGCAGTGTTCAATCTAATTCCTTATGCCTCTGTCAATATGGATAAAGTCCAGTTCATAGCTAATAGCATACCTAGTGTTTGGGCTGCCCAGAGTTATCTTCGAGATGTGTTAATTCCAAAAGCTAAGAATGGCAAGATTCTATTAATTATGTGTCGTTTATCTCAATATTGGGGGCTTCGTTCATCACATGGGTCCGAAAATATAATTCTAAATAATGTTAGAAGTGGGTTTACTGAAAAAACAAAGGCTAAAGTTAACGATTGGCGAAAGAAAAAGGGGTTACTTTAATTTGTCGCTATAGATAGTAAACGGTTGTAAGTATAAGTGTTACTTAACAGTTAATAACTTTGCTTGGTGACTCGTTCTTAGGATTGAATTAAGATATTTTGGTTAATTTTAGAGACAAGGATAGTTCAATGCGTTACAGACACTTTATCCCCCTAATTCTAGTGGTTTTTTCTAGCTTTCCTGCTTTTAGTGATATGTTCACTCCTTCACCTTCTTGTTCGAAACCTTACAAGCCTTATGAATTTACATCACAATGGCAAATAGATAGCTTTAATGATGATGTTATGCGCTACAAGCAATGCATTGCTGATTTTGTAGAGGAAATGAATGACGCATCGGAAAAACATTTAAATGCTGCTGACGATGCCATAGGCGAATGGAATCAATTTGTAAATTACGAATTGAAATAATCTGTTTGGTAAGTTCAGGGATCACTAGCTTGCTAGACACTTTGTAATTTGGGGGAAACTATGTCACCGAAAGAGTTTATAAATAATGTGGTCAAATCTATAGATTGTTTGGTGGCCTCATACTCCAAAGGTAAAGAAGGACCAACCTATCTAGGCTATGAACTCGATAATATTGGACTCACACTTTTGCAGAGAGAAAAAGTATTGGCTTTAGTTAAGCTTGCTGTTGGAGAAGCAACACATAATATTATCTGTGGTATTGAGGGGGCTGTTTCACTGGGTGGAAGTCAACAAAGTTACAAGTTAATAGATGAAACTGGTAATGAGCTTACTGGTGAGCTTGGTGAGTTACTGTATAAAAAACTTGAAAATAGTGCTTATATGAATCAGGGCTAGTTTACGTAAAAAATTACAATTGCTAATTAGATTATTTCTATCTAGGTGGCCAAAATAACTAAGCCACAACAACATTTATAACGTTGTAACGTAAGCTGTAAATAAACCCCACATACTCAATCATAAAAATAGTTGTCATAGTACCTCACCAATTTAAGGAGGCACTATGACATCACAAGAAAAACACCAGTATTGGTCTTCATTAATCGAGCAGCAAAAACAAAGTGACATTAGCATCACTCAGTTTTGCGCTGAGCAGAACATAAGCTATCAAACCTTTTATACATGGGCCAAAAAACTCCGAGTACAGCAAGAACCACAACGATTGCAACCCATTATTGTGACAGATGCATCCGTCGAGAATGCAAACGTCGTCACGCTAGTCCTTGCAAATGGTTTGCGTGCTCAGTTGCCAATTCATTTAAGCGCTAGCCAAATCCAGCATTGGGTTGCAGCACTACAATGACACCATCAGCTCAAGTTTATCTCGTCACGGGTATCACAGATATGCGTAAGTCCATCGATGGGCTATCGCTTATCGTTGCCGAAACCCTTGAAATGGACCCGTTTAGCGAGGCCTGGTTTATTTTTTGTAATCGTCATCGGGATAAACTCAAAATCTTGTTTTGGGACACGAATGGCTTTTGGCTTTATTATCGGCGGTTAGAAAAAGGCACATTTAAGTGGCCAACGCCCACACTCGATGGCGCGTTACACATCAGCAAAGCGCAGCTAAATTGGTTGTTATCGGGGTTGTCTATCGAGCATCACAGAGCGCATCGACCAATAACTAACCTAACAGTGTGATCAAATAAGCGATCATACTTTTAGACTTGAACGATCCTTTTTCGCTGTCACAATAAGGAGAAATGAACACATTCCCCACTCGTAATGACAACGCTTCCTGACGATATTGAGCAACTTAAGGCCATGATACTGCAGCTTCAACAAGCTGCGGACACGGCACAGGCACAAGCATTATTAGCCAAGGAAGCTGCCCATGTCGCACAAGAAGAAATTACCGAGCTTAAAGCGCAAATTAAGTTGTTAATTGAGCAATTAAATTTAAGTCAATCTAAGCGGTTTTCTTCAAAGAGTGAAAAAGTAGCTAAAGGCACCTTCAATGAGGCGGAGCAACAAGATATTGCTGAGCCATCAACGCAAACCAAAAAGAAAACAGGCCGTAAACCGTTACCTGAAGGGCTAGAGCGTGAAGTTATCACGCATGAAATTGACTCACCTTGTTGTGAATGTTGTCAGTCTCCATTGCACCAATGCGGCGTCGAAACCAGTGAAGAGCTTAAGATTATTCCTCAAAAAGTCACGGTTATCCGCCATGAACGGGTGAAATATGCCTGTCGTCAGTGTGAAAAAACGCAAACAAGCTCACGTATTATCACTGCGCCTAAGCCACCCAGTTTAATCCCTAAAAGTATTGGCAGTGCCGAGGCATTTGCCGCGGTTGTGACGGCAAAATATGTTGATGCACTGCCACTTTATCGTCAGGTCGATATCTTTACCCGCTCAGGCATTGATATTAGTCGTGCTACTTTAGCCAATTGGTGTGTGCAATTAGGCATGAAAGTTCAGCCCATTATTGATGCGATGCAGTCACAACTGCTCAATGAAAAGCTGATTTGCGCTGATGAAACCACCGTGCAAGTCTTAAGAGAAGCTGACCGAGAAGCGCAGTCGACCTCGTATATGTGGGTGTATCGCAGTGGTGAGTTTGTCCAAACGCCTATCGTGATTTATGACTATCATCCAAGCCGGGCAGGCCGTTGTGCTCAAGCGTTCTTGTCTGGCTTTTCTGGTTATTTACTGACAGATGGCTACGGCGCTTATGGCACATTAAAAGATGTCACCCATGCTGGCTGCATGGCACATGTGCGCCGAAAGTTCACTGATGCACAAAAAGCGAGTGGGTCAAAAAAAGCAGGTAAGCCTGAAGTTGCACTGAGCTATATAGCCAAACTTTACGCTATTGAAAAACGTTAAAAACAACTCAGCGCTCTTGAGCGCCAACAATTAAGACAACAAGAAGCTGTACCAATATTAGCGGAGTTTAAAACTGTTCTGGTCTAATTCCATCGGACACTTAATTTTGAGACAGTATGGTCAATAAATTAAGAGGTCGATATGAGTTTAAAAAAATCACATAAGAGTTATCCGCAGGCATTTAAAGATGAAGCAGTA
>NZ_BMQV01000066.1 GCF_014648295.1 Shewanella saliphila | reverse complement strand
CGTGCATGAGTATATCGCCAAGTGCCTGCAAGGCTTGGCAGAGACCTCATCCGAGGTTGAGTCATTATTGCCGTGGAATATCAAGCAAAGATAAATTGCTAGGTGCCGTTCGCTAGACGTTTACGAAGCTTCGATGTAACCATGACTGTTCTCCTATAGGTTTATATTCATGTAAATATAGTTTCGATTATGGTGTTGTACAAGGATAATAACTTCGATGCGCTAGTGGAATTACATATTAGCCAACGGAGGGGGTGACTGCCTAAATACAATTAAAACAGCCATTTAAGATTGTCTTCGTTTTAATTCCATGAAAGTACTAAACATAGCAACGCTGCATCAGGTGTCACAGCCTTACTTTGTCTTCGTTCTAATTCCACGATTTCATAGTGTTTTTTTATAAAAAATGGCTCGCTGAGCATTTAACTCAGCGAGCCTCATTTCAAAACTCGCGGTTCATTTTTTCAAAGCTTTGAGTTAGCACTTTGATCGACTCTGGGTCTAAATGACGGGTGATGTCTTCTGTTAGTTGTAAATGCATGCGGTTGTGGTGCTTGTGCAACGCAGTACCTTCACTGGTTAATTCGACCAGTATTGAGCGGCGATCAACCTCATGCGGAGTACGGACAATAAGACCAAATTGCACCAACTTTTCTACCTGCACGGTTAGTGTGCCGGTGGTAATCCCCAATCTATCCGCTAACTCTTTCATTCGCATTGGGCCGTGCGAGCCCAATACTTCAATGGTATGCACCTGTGCTAATGAGTAACCGGTATCTTTAACGACAGACTGCTCCCAAGAAGACAGTTTGTCGTAAAATTCGATGATCAGGTTATTCAAAGAATGCATAAGAGCCTCAAGCGTAATTCACTTCGATTGTTAAGTGGTTTAGCTTACCAAACTTACTCAGTGATTGTTTAAATGTTTCAGCATTCGTGTCGCTTGTGGTGCAAATTGCAATGGCGGCCGAATAGTGATCTGCGCTTATTCTCCAAATGTGAATGTCGGTCACTTTGGTTTGCTCATTTTCAAGTGCGTTAATAATGTCAGCTTGATAATGCTTGTCGATGCTTTCATCTAACAAAATTGGGCTCGTTTGTTTCATTAAGCCTAAAGCCCATTTCGTGATAACCACGGCACCCACAATCCCCATAACAGGATCTAACCAATACCAGCCAAGATACTTACCCACTAAAAGCGCACCAATAGCTAACACTGAGGTGAGCGCGTCAGCGAGTACGTGAAAATAGGCTGCTTTGAGATTATGGTCGCTATGTCCATGATGGCTATGATCATGATCGTGTGTATGGCCGTCATCTTCGTGGTGAGCATGATCATGATCATGGTCGTGATGATCGTGCCCATGGTGGTGATGTTCATGACCAAGAATAAACATGCTCGCCACGTTAACCACTAAACCGATAATTGCGACCATAATGGATTGGTTAAATTGAATATCAACTGGCGACAGTAAGCGATGTATTGATTCAACCAACATAATGAGCGCGACAATACCTAAACCAATCGCACTAGTGTATCCGCCGAGTACGCCAACCTTACCGACACCAAAAGAGAATCTGTCGCTATTGGCGTGCTTTCTTGCATAGTGGTAAGTAAATAGCGTGATACAAAAAGCGGCAGCGTGGGTTCCCATGTGCCAACCATCGGCAAGTAACGCCATAGAGCCATAAATCGTACCGGCAGTCACTTCGATAACCATAGTAATAATAGTAATCACGAGTACATACCATGTTCGGCGTTCGTTTTGTGCATTCACAGAGGTGAAGTTATGCTGGTGGACATATTTATCGGCAAAGTTGGTCATAATTTATTAGTTTGATTGTCAAGTTATTTGGACTTTATGTTATTTGATAATCAAAGTAAATGGTTGGTGGTTGATTTTATTGCTTCTGATATGCATCCATTAAATATTGAAGACAGAGCTTGTACGTTAATTTAAAAGAAAAGCTGTAATGTTAGTGGTTAAAACAACAAGTCATTAGTATGGCCCTTAGCCGTGAATTGGTTAGATAAACACTAACGTTGAACGTTGTTGTAAAGCCTATTCATCATTTTGAATAGGCTTTTTTTATTGCCTTAACCTTGTACATGCAAATAATCATATATACAATGTTTTTAAGAATTCAGCTGAGCCCATTATCTATGAAAAAGAAAAGTGTATTGTTTTTGTGTACCGGTAACTCTGCCCGTTCACAAATGGCCGAAGCGTTATTAAGAAGCAAAGCCGGTGATCAATTTGATGTATTTAGTGCGGGCACCCAGCCTGAAGAAGTTGATGCAAGGGCGATTGAGGCGATACAAAAATTTGGTGTCGATGCCAGCGATCTAGTTTCTAAAAGCGTGCAGAGCTTTGACGGAAAAGACTTCGACTACGTGATTACACTTTGCGATAAAGCCAATACCGAATGCCGCAGTTTTCCTGGGGCTGGTAAGCAACTTGCCTGGGATTTCCCCGATCCTAAATCACGCAAAGGTCACCATCCTTTTTCTAGTACCTTAACCGAGCTTAACAATCGCTTGTCGATGTTTTTGCTGGTGGAGAATAAAACGGCTGCAACCGCTGCAAATGATGCTCCTATCGAAATAGAGCAATCCACAGAGACATTTACCAACGTCGATCCCATCGCGTTTTATAAATGCTTAACTGACGACATCCGTCTAAAAACCTTAATGTTGACCCACTATCATGGTGAGCTGTGTGTGTGTGAGTTAATGCAAGCACTGGATGAAGATAGCCAGCCTAAAGTATCGCGTAACTTAGCCTTACTGAAAAAAGCCAATATTCTTAGCGACCGAAAACACGGCCAATGGGTGTTTTATCGCATTAACCCTAGCCTGGCTTTATGGGCTAAGTCGGTGATTGCGCAAACCACTGAAAATAATATTGCATTAATTTCGCCGTATCTTGAGCGTTTAGACGCTATGGAAAACCGCCCTAATAAAGCCAGTTTTTGCCGTTAGGTTTTGCAGGTTTTTCAATATTAATATCAGTTTTAAACGATTTTTGGAGTTAATAATGTCGCCACATCCGTTTGATATTTTGCCATTAGATCCACTCAATGAGAATGGCGCTAAATTGATTTTTACCCCATGCCCAGGCACTAAAGAGCAAGCATTGCCAGAGTCGCTCACTACGTTAAAAGCGGCGGGTACTCAAATGCTACTTACCTTGATGTTTGACGAAGAAATGGCCCGCAATCATGCCAGCGATTTAGCCGCACAATGTGCCAACCAGGGCATTAAATGGGTGCAATTACCTATATTAGATGACGCCGCACCGGGCGCTGAATTTGAAGCCAGCTGGTTAACCAATAAAGCGCAAATCTTAGATTTGATGCACAACCAGGGCACAATTGCTGTGCATTGCAAAGGCGGCTCAGGACGCACAGGGCTAGTGATTGGATTGATTCTTGCCAGCTTAGGCTGGCCAAAAGACAAAGTCGTTAGTGCAGTACAAGCATTGCGACCAAAAGCATTAGCGCACCCAGTACAGCGCGAATATTTTGATGCGTTTACTCTATGATCTTTTTCATACGAGATTGTTTATTAGAGATTGTTGATAAAAGATTACTGATTAAAGACGATTAATTAAAGATTACTGACTAATAAGCCAAATAACATTATTTAGGACAATATTATGACGATTAAAATAGGTATTAACGGTTTTGGCCGTATGGGACGTTTATCAATGCGCGCAGCGTACGATTGGGACGACGTGGAAATTGTCCACATTAACGATCCTGCTGGCGACGCAGCAACGTTAGCCCACTTAATGACCTTTGATTCAGTGCATGGGCGCTGGCATCACGAGGCGACCCATCAAGGCAACGCCATTGTGATTAATGGCAAAGCTATTCCATGTACTCAAAACAAAGCCACTCAAGATACCGATTGGTCACAATGCGATGTAGTGATTGAAGCCTCAGGTAAAATCAAAACCAAAGCGTTACTGCAAGCTTACTTAGATCAAGGTGTTAAGCGTGTTGTGGTTACAGCACCCGTAAAAGAAGAGGGCGTGCTCAATATTGTGATGGGCGTGAACGATGATCTCTATGATAAAGCGATTCACCCGATAGTAACGGCGGCATCTTGTACCACCAACTGTTTAGCGCCAGTGGTAAAAGTAATCCACGAAAAAATCGGCATTAAACATGGTTCGATGACCACAATCCACGACATCACTAATACCCAAACCATCTTAGATGCACCGCACAAAGACTTACGCCGTGCCCGTGCTTGTGGTATCAGTTTAATCCCCACCACAACCGGTTCAGCTACTGCCATTACCCATATTTTTCCTGAGCTTCAAGGCAAGCTAAATGGCCACGCGATCCGTGTTCCGTTAGCCAATGCTTCAATTACCGATTGCGTATTTGAAGTGGCGCGCGGCACCACAGTAGAAGAAGTGAATCAACTGCTTAAGCAAGCCGCAGACACTGAGCTTAAAGGCATTATGGGTTATGAAGAACGCCCGCTTGTGTCGGTTGATTATAAAACCGATCCGCGCTCAAGCATTATTGATGCCTTGTCGACCATGGTCGTCAACGACACTCAGGTGAAGTTATACGTGTGGTACGACAATGAATGGGGATACGCTAACCGTACTGCAGAGCTTGCCCGCAAAGTCGGCCTAGCAGATAAGGAATAACCCAGCATGGGGCTGTTATCACTGAGCGCATTGCCGCCGCAGATTAAACAATACCTAATTATTACCGGTAATTATTGGGCGTTCACCTTAACCGACGGCGCATTGCGGATGCTGGTGGTGTTGTACTTTCATCAACTTGGTTACAGCCCGCTTAACATTGCCATGTTGTTTTTGTTTTATGAAATCTTTGGCGTAATAACCAACCTCGTTGGCGGCTGGTTAGGCGCAAGGTTGGGGTTAAATAACACCATGAACATTGGTCTTGGGCTGCAAATTGTCGCCCTTGCCATGCTAACGGTACCCGCCGATATGCTTACCGTAATGTATGTTATGGCAGCGCAGGCCTTGTCTGGTATCGCCAAAGACCTTAATAAAATGAGCGCCAAAAGCGCGATTAAAATGCTGGTGCCTGATGATGCTCAGAGTAAGTTGTATCAGTGGGTAGCGATTCTCACTGGCTCCAAAAATACCCTAAAAGGGGTTGGCTTCTTTTTAGGCGGCTTATTACTGACATTACTTGAGTTTCGCGGCGCGGTGATACTCATGGCGGCTATGTTGACCATAGTGTGGCTAATGAGTTTACTCAGCTTAAAAGCCGATTTAGGTAAAGCTAAAAACAAGCCTAAATTTACCGATATGTTCTCAAAAAGCCCGGCAATTAATATGCTGTCGGCGGCGCGGATGTTTTTGTTTGGTGCCCGCGACGTGTGGTTTGTGGTGGCATTGCCGGTATTTTTAGCGGTTACATTTCAGTGGGACCATTGGTGGGTCGGCGGCTTTATGGCTAGCTGGGTCATTGGTTACGGTATTGTGCAATCATTTGCGCCGTACTTTACCGGTAAAAAACAAGGCAAAGTCCCTAGCGGGCAAGCCGCCTTTATGTGGGCAGGGTATTTATTAGTTATCCCAGCCGCCATTGCATTAGCACTACACTTTGACTTTTATATTCAGCAGTCATTAATTTCCGGTTTATTGTTGTTTGGTGCAGTATTTGCGATTAACTCATCGCTGCACAGTTACCTTATTGTTAGCTATGCCGGTAATGATGGCGTGTCACTCGATGTCGGCTTTTACTACATGGCTAATGCCATGGGGCGCTTAATTGGTACCGTGTTATCGGGTTGGGTATATCAGCAATATGGCCTTGAGGCCTGTTTATGGATCTCAAGTGCATTTGTGACGTTAGCTGCGGTGATATCACTTAAATTACCAAGATAAACATGCGATAAATCGTAAATCAACATCATAAAAAATAGGGTTGCCATTGTTGGCAGCCCTTTTTTATATCTGTTGGTTTCCCATTAGGCTTTGAGCCTGAAACTCTTACCGAATTGTCGGTAAAAATTTCCCACCGCGTGATATGCCGTAGATTGTACCTATTACACTCTGAATAATTAAATCCATATTAATTAATGCTTTATGTTTTATTTTCGAAGTTGGCACGATGCTGGCTTTAGTTAATATACGAACGATGAGAAGTATAAGAAACACAGATACACAGAAACATCTCATGTACGAATATCGTTAATTCATATTCAGTACATTGAAGACAAACCGTACACCAAGGAGGTTTTTATGTTGGGCTGGACATTAATGTTTTTAGTGATAGCCGTTATTGCAGGTTTATTGGGATTTACAGGTATTGCAGGTGCAGCAGCGGGAATCGCTAAAATTATTTTCTTTATCTTTGTGGTGTTGTTGCTGATTTCGTTAGTGTCGAATGCACTGCGTGGTAAGTCACCTCGATAACCTACATAACCAACTTAGTTAATAACACGGTCAAAATATTTACCATCATCAGGAGATGAATTATGAAATTATTAAAATTAATCACAATGGCAAGTTTAATGGTACTACTTACAGCGGGTTTATCTGCATGTTCAGATAACAAAGCCGAAAATGCAGGTGAGAAGGTCGATGAGATGATGCAAGATGCAGGTAATGCGGTTGAGGATGCTTGTGAAGACGTAAAAGAAGGCATGAAAGCCGAGGATCCTGACTGTTAATAATATTACGGCACTCATGCATTAGGCATGAGTGCCGCTTTTGTTATTTCACCCCAGGAGGACAGATTATGCCGACCCAAATCCACATTAAATATTATTACACCCTTGGTACTTTTATCGCATTGTGCCTATGCATTGCTTTGCCTTATGCCTTGCTGCAAGTGGTGTTTGGCTGGGTGGCATTGTCATTAGGTTTAGTCAGCTCTGCCTATTGGTTTAATAGCGCAGGCATTTTTCGTAAAAGCCAGGACGGCAGTATTCCCTGGTATATCAGCTGGAGTTTTATCCCATTTTTAATGGGCAGTCAGGCGTACAACGCGTGGGCTCGAAAGCACGACAAAGTACCTGCTATTCAACAAATCGATAAGCAGTTGTATTTAGCTTGTCGCTTGTTTCCAAGCGATGTTGAGCAACTTAAACGTGAAAAAGTCGGCGCTATTTTAGATGTCACCGCCGAGTTTGACGCACTTGAATGGACCTTAGTGGATGAGAATATTGAATATTTAAATATTCCGGTACTAGACCATAACGTGCCAACCATTGCCCAAGTTAATCAGGCAGTAAACTGGTTACATAATCAGGTGCGCAAAGGCAACAATGTGGTCGTGCATTGTGCCTTAGGACGAGGCCGTTCAGTATTAATGTTAGCCGCGTATTTAGTGTGCCGCGATAAGCAACGTCAGTTTAGCGATGTGCTTAAAAGCATTAATGATATTCGTCAAACTGCCAGGTTAAATAAATGGCAGTTAGCGGGTGTTGAAAAAATGCATCAACAGCAGCAAATTAATATCCATAAGCAAGCCTGGTTAATTGTTAATCCGGTATCGGGCGGTGGTAAGTGGCACGACGAAGCCGACTATATTAAACAAACCCTATCGCGCTATTTTCAGCTTAATGTGCTGTACACCGCCAAAGATAAATCGGCAGTGCAATTAGCCGAACAAGCTAAAGAAAAAGGTGCCGATATCATCATTGCCTGTGGCGGCGACGGCACCGTCAACGAGGTCGCCTCGGTGTTGGTCGACAGTGATATTTATTTAGGCATTATTCCAATGGGCACCACTAATGCATTAAGTCACACCTTATTTGGGGTTAACAGTAAATTA
This sequence comes from Shewanella saliphila, assembly GCF_014648295.1. GTDB lineage: Bacteria > Pseudomonadota > Gammaproteobacteria > Enterobacterales > Shewanellaceae > Shewanella > Shewanella saliphila. Next base: position 8,840 of record NZ_BMQV01000066.1, on the reverse strand, counting down.
ATACCTGTGTCGCAGGCGTTAGAGATTTTAATTCAAGGTCATCACCAACGCATTGATACCGCAATGTGTAACGACAGCATTATGTTGTTGCTGGTGGGCTTAGGCTTTGAGCATAAAATGATTCAAAAAGCCGACCGTGAGACCAAAAACGACATGGGTCAGTTAGCGTATTTAACTGGTTTGTGGGAGGCCATTGATGAGAATCAATCGTGGTCGATTCGCATGCAGTTAGATGGCGGTGAAACCCACACTATCGACACCACCAGTTTGGTGGTTGCCAATGCCGCGCCATTTACTAGCGTTTTAGCCCAAGGTAATGGCGAACCGATTATTAATGATGGTTTACTCGATATCACCTGGATTGAGGCAAGTGACACTTCGCCACAACAATTACTTAGTATGACCGAGTTATTGTTTGCAGGCTTAACAGGCAACCGAGATCAACAAGCTGAGAATAGTGCGATTCATCATCAGCAGGCGAAAAAAGTCTATTTAACAACGGATGCTCAGTGTCAGTACGTGATTGATGGCGAGTTGTTTGAGGCTGATGATATGCGTATTGAGGTGAAACCAAAGTCGTTGTCTGTGATGATTCCACAGAGGTAATTCTTTTTACAGGCTCGAATAGTCTGGCCTAATTAGTATTGATTCAGCTTAACCAATACCAATTATTCATCGGTATTAATTGCCTGCCGCAGGCTCCGTGCAGATGATTAAGCGAGACGCCGCAAGCACATCCATGTGGGCTTAACCAAAACATCCATGTTTTGGACACTCGCTGACTCATCTGCACCTGTCATTATCTCTCTTCGATTTAGCCTCTTTGTTGTCTGAAGGTAAGCTAAAAGCACAGATTAAAAGCTTTTGGTGGTACAATTTAAATTGTTGAATTTATTGTAAATATCCAACTAACTTGTGTGATGATTCTGCTGGGGTAATTTAATTCTGGCCTGCGGCCATTAAGGTCGTGATGCTTCGCCCACGACAGGGTGAATAAACGTTACTTTGATTCAAGTATATCTGTATGGGTCGGTCAGTTTAAATTTGTCTTCCCGGCAATGCTTTTGAGCCGGGATCCAGGTGTTTGTTTTGCTTATGGCCTGCGGCCACTAACGTCGTGGCGCTTCGCCCACACCAGAGCAAAGGGGTAAAGCGCTTGTACCCCTTTGCAAACCCTCAGCGTTCCGGCAACATTTTCTGATGAGCGAAAAAATTGCGACGGAAAATTATTCAGCTTTTAACTTCGTCTGAGTGTTCTTCAGCCTTATTCGAAAATGCTAACGCTTCAGATGGGGCGTCCCTTCCCCTCTAAAGCTAGCTGGCCGTCCATGGCCAGCTCACGTCATTTTCTTCAACGGCCTCAAGTTCAGAGTTGAATTGGGCGTTTAAAGTGAGGGTAATATTCAGTTATTACTTGTTTTTTATTAAATCTATACAAATTCGATTAAATTTAGTTATTTAACATTTTATAGGTGCCGTATTTTTTTTACGGCTTATTCCTATCGATGTGATATATTTAGTTCAAATGAAAAAACTTGAGTACAAAATATGCTATGTAGTCTTAAAGTTAAAGGTTTCCGCAACTTTAATGAAGAGTGCGAAGTAAATCTACGCACTGATAAATCTTATGAATTCAACACACACGCAGTAAATAACGGTGTAGTGTGTAGTGCGGTGATGTACGGTGGTAACGGAGTGGGTAAGTCTAATCTCGGATTAGCCATTTTAGATCTGACCTGTCATCTACTCGATACCTCTAACATTATTCCGTCTTTACACGTGAACTACTTAAACGCAAGCATATCTGATGAATCACTGGCCCAATTTATTTATACGTTTGACTTTGAAGGCGTAGAGGTTGTATATAATTATGGGAAGGAAAAATGTACTGAAGCCATATACGAGATGCTTCAAATAGATGGTAAGGAAGTTGTGAGAATTGACCGCAGAGAATCAGCGCTTGCGACTTACAACCTAGCAGGGACAGAAGCTCTAAAAAATGATTTTACAGGGCGTAATATATCTCCCATTAAGTTTCTAGAATCTAACGCACTACTTGACTCAACTAAAGAAGCTAAAGCTTTTTTCCAATTTATTGATTTTGTCAAAGGCATGGTGTTCTTCCGCACATTGACAAAAACAACTGAGTTTCATGGTGGTCCACTTGAAACAAAACGCATTTCACAGCGAATTATTGAACAAGACAAGCTAAAGGATTTCGAAGCGTTCCTTAATGAGTCAGGGGTAGAATGCCTTCTCATTCAGACTGGAGATGCAGGTAAAGAGCAAATAGAATTCGATTTTGGTAACAAGAGTATAGAGTTTTCCTTAATAGCCTCTACAGGTACGATATCACTTGGTAATTTCTACTATTGGTATCTTAAACTATTAAATAAAGAAGTCACATTTGCATATATTGACGAGTTCGATGCTTACTACCATTTCGCACTCGCCAAACGAATAGTGAAATTGGTATCGGAAACATCATGTCAGTCGATCATTACTACCCATAATAGTACATTACTATCCAATCATGTGTTGAGACCAGACTGCTACTATATTCTAGACCAGAACGCATTAAAGCCTCTTTATGAATTAACAGACAGAGAGCTTCGAAAAGCGCATAACCTTGAGAAAATGTACCGAGCAGGTGCATTCGATGAGTAGTAATATTTTATTTGTCTTTGAGGGGAGAAAAGCTGAGCCAAATATCGCTCGAAATCTCAGAGAACAAATATTAAATAGAGACTCTAAACTTATTGTTCAAACATCCTACGGAATGAGTATCTATAACTTATTCAATAAGGTAACTGAGGATGAATATTTTGATACATATGAGTTCATAGTTCAAGAACTAGAAAGTAGAGATAAACTTACTGATGATGATAGTGCAGTGATAGCAATAGAAGATCCTGACGATATCAGTGAGATATACTTATTCTTTGACTACGATTGTCACTGCTCAAACGCTGATGACAAAAAAATTCGCGATATGGTGGGCCTTTTCAATGATGCACAAGACAAAGGGCTATTATGTATTAGCTATCCGATGGTAGAGGCTATACGTCACCAAAGGGGGCACGCCCCAGAATACCTCACACATAGTACTGTCGATCTAAGAAATTATAAAAAATGGGTAAATGCCGCACCTGATATGGATAAACAATTTCAGAACTGGGGTCTGTATACGTCAGAGACTTGGAGTAGTATAGCCAAACAGCATTTATCGAGAGTCAATTACTTATTGAATGATTCTTTAGAGCTCCCCACTGAGCCAGCTTGTATGGTCGAAGTCTTCGAAAGTCAAATGAACAAGCACCGTCCGAGTAGCCAAGTCGCTGTTATCAGTGGCTTCCCACTAATGTTATTTGACCTCTACGGTGATGACACATTTAATATATTAGACGTGGCGGCTGACGAAGAAATTTAAGGGCAGAAATACATCTTGATTCAACTCTATTCTTAAAATCGGCAGATTAAGTAAACATTGACAGTGGCATCAAGGATATTTGCGAGCTGACCGTCCGACCCATGGACGGGTCGGCCGAGCTACATGGATGTACTTGCTGCGTGTCAGTGAGTGAATGCCATGATGAAACCATAACAGTAAACGTTACAGATACATTCTTTGCTGTGGGGTGAATCGCCACGACGTTAGTGGCCGCTGGCCATATGTACAAAAGTACAAAAGTACAAAAGTACAAAAGTACAAAAGTACAAAAGTACAAAAGTACAAAAGTACAAAAGTACAAAAGTACAAAAGTACAAAAGTACAAAGCTAACACCTGGATCCCGGCTCAAAAGCACTGCCGGGATGACAATATTGGTGTGTCCCAGCTTAAAATTATTGCCGGGATGATTCGTTTGGTGAATTCCATCTCAGAATCACTTCTGGGATGATGAGTTTATTAATCTTCTGAGCTAGTTTGATCCTGGTATTTACTCAATTTGTTGTACAAGGTTTTGACACTAATGCCGAGCTGTTTGGCTGTGTCATTTTTATTGCCGGCGGTTTGGTCTAGTGCTTGATAAATGGCCACTTTTTCAAGTTCATCTAAACGCATGCCTGCGGGGATTTGTACATCGTCTTCAGCTGACTCGGTAGACGGTTCTAGCGGGTTAATATTGATATGGCTGACATCAATAATATCGTCGGCGAGAATATAAGCGCGTTCGATGGCATGCTTTAACTCGCGTACATTGCCAGGCCACTTTTGTTGTTGAATTAAGCTCAGAGCATCGTCGCTAAAGGTTTTGCTAAGCTTTTCAGCCGAGTTTCGATATGCCAAAAAGTGTTGAGCTAAACCGCTAATGTCGTCGCCTCTGTCTCGTAATGGCGGTACGCGGATTGGAAAGTGGGCTAAGCGAAAGTATAAGTCCTCGCGAAATTGTCCTTGCTCAATGGCCTTGGCGGGGTCGCGGTTGGTGGCGGCCACGATGCGTACATTGGCCTTTTTGACCTTTTGACTACCCACTTGTCGATATTCGTTATTTTCAAGCACGCGCAACAACTTCACTTGATGCTCGAGCGGCATTTCGGTGACTTCATCTAAAAATAACGTGCCACCTTCAGCTTGTTCAAATACCCCTGAGTGATCTCGATTTGCCCCAGTAAATGCACCTTTTACATGACCAAATAACTCGCTGTCGACTAATTCTGGGCTTAATGCGCCGCAGTTAATGGCAATAAAAGGCTCGTTAACTCGGCTGCTGGCTAAATGAATCGTATTGGCTACCAACTCTTTACCGGCTCCGCTTTCACCAATAATAAGCACATTGCTTTCGGTTACTGCCACCTTACGAGTGGTGCGATACAGTTTATGCATGGCGCGCGACGAGCCCACAAGCAAACCATATTGGTCTAGCTCGCTCGAAAAGGGTTGCTGCTTTTTGGTTGATTGCGAGACTAAATCCTGGGCAAAGTCTTCTAAGGTGTCGTCAATCAATGTCATGTCGTAGGGCTGACGGAAATGATACCCCGCGCCAGTCGCCATAAGCTTATCGAGATTCGGGTTAGGCTTACCTTCGCTTAAAAAGATAAATTCGATATCAGACATTAACGCACTGTTGGCGATGTCTAAATAGTCTTGTTGGCTTAAATTGGCGAGTTCAATAATGGCGACATCGACAGCGTTGTCTTCAAGCTGAGTTAACCAGGATTGATCGATGCTGCTCGCAATCTTATTAAAATGCTGGCTGGCTGAAACTTGTAATAGCTGCGTTTGAGTTTGCGGCTGGCGCAAATGATAAAAAAGTACTGGACGACCCATGCCGATGTTACTCCCTGTCTATTAATAACCACTGTAATCGGTGATGTAGATTTGACAATTAAAGGCGGTAATTTTTTCCTATTCGGCGTTTGTCCCGAGAACGTATTGCTAGCATAACAATTTAAAATCAACAGTTTAATTAAACTTTGTCAATGTGTATGAATTATGCAAGTCATCATAATGACTCAATATTACATTCATTAGCAAGTCATCAAGCGGGCTAACGAACCCAGTTAGTTGATGATAAGGAGATAGAGCCTTGATTATAAAGCGATCACATAATGTCACTCACGATGGCAGCGACTTATGGTTATTAAATGAAGCGATTGATTTATGCCAGGCGGGGCAGCAATTTTATAGCCGGGCCACAAAAGGGGCCATTGATTACAATATTAAGCGCATATTTGGCCATATGGCAGAGGTAAGAAAAGGCATGTTAAGCCGTTTAACGGCGCTTTTTAAGCAAGTCGAACCGCGCTATCCGCAAGTAATCGATAGTATTGACCATTTAACACCGCCATTGAGCCCCTATTATGCCGAGGCTGAAAAAGCCATTGCGCAAAACCGCATGACAAAAGCGATTAAGGTACTGATTACCGCAGAGCAATATGTGTTAAGCCGCCTCAAGCTTGCCGCTAAGCGTGCGAATAGCCAACGTGTTACTAGGCAATTGGCAGAGGGGATTGCTTGGCTGCAAATCAGTTGCGACAGCATGAAAAACTTACCACTTAACGAGTCGAGCCAATCGCCATGAAATTTTTACATCAAGTCGGTAAAAAAGTCCGAAAGTAAGTCACTATCATCGATAAGCTTTGCACGGGAATTAATAGTAAATCACTTTAAAACAGCAACTTAAAAAACTTGGCACAGTTCGCGCATTATCTAAGGTGTAATACAGCATTAACACTAACAATGGAGAATATCTTTATGAAAAAGACTACATTATCAGTATTAACAAGCATCGTTCTTGGTTCAATGGCATTCACTGCAAACGCAGCTCAAGATTGGCAGGATGATGCAAAAGATGCATGGATTGATGGTAAAGCTGAAACCACGTTATTGTTAAACACTAACCTTAACTCTTTTGATATTAATACCGACGTAACAGACGGCAACGTCACCTTAACGGGTAAAGTAAATAGCAGTGTTGATAAAGCGTTGGCTGCCGAATTAGTCAAAAGTGTTGATGGCGTCAACGAGGTTAATAACGAATTAACCGTGATGAAAGCGCATCATGATAAAGACCATGACAGCGAAACGTTAGCCGATACTTTAACTGACTCAAAAGTGGCTACCGTGGTGAAAACCCGTTTATTATTTTCAACTGACATCTCAGGTACCGAAATTGATGTGGACGTTGAAAACGGCGTAGTCACTTTAGAAGGTACGGTATCGAGTGACGCTGAACGTGATTTAGCCTTAACCATTGCCAAAAATACCGACGACGTTAAAAAGGTTGTCGATGAGTTACGCATTACTGGGTAATCGTGATTGATTAGCATATTATTAACCAGCCTTCGGGCTGGTTTTTTAATAGGGGTCACTTTTTAAAGGAGTAAAGATGATATGCATGATGACAAAACAAGGCGTGATTATTTGGTAGTATCATCGAGGTATTTTCCGGTCTTAGTTGTGGCCGCGAGTGTGTTGTTAAGCGGATGCAGTAGCGTGTTATGCCAGGCACAAACAGATAAAGCGACCGATCCATTAAGCCAATATGATCAACAAAAACAGTGTGAGCAATTGGTTAATCAGCATATTGATGATGAACGTCGCCAACAGCGTGCAGACACCCAACAACTGCTAGATGAGTCCATTCAGCAAAACACCCGCTAATACCTGGCGACTCATTATTTGTTACTTGCTCTTTGCTCATTACCAGCTACTCATGAGTAGTTGCTCTTTGCCAGTGACTAATCGCTACTCAACTCATTGGCTAACTCGCTTACGTCAATGCCTCTAACTTCAATATCACTTACGTCAACAACGCTTAGCCCAACAACCCTTCCACCTAAACTGCTTATGCCACAGCCTTTTTAACGCTGTTTATCTGCCGCGGCCTCCAATATTATGAATAAACTGGAAACTAATAGACGACTGGTCTATTTTTGTTTATGGTAGCGGAAAAATGGAGAGCTTATGAACAAAAATACCACCAGTAAACAGTCAATTTGCGCCGTCGGTGAAAAGCTATTTGCTTTACACGGGTACAGCGCCGTGGGGATTAAACTCATTTTGGATGAAGTGGGCATTCCTAAGGGATCGTTTTATCACTATTTTGTCAGTAAAGAAGCGTTTGCTGCCGAAGTCGCACAATACTATTTTGATCACCGTATTGCCCCGATTGCCATGGACCCTAATGCTAACTTTAAAACCAATATCACAGCAGTATTGGGCGGTTATCATCAACTGATCGATTTTTTGTTTAGCGACAAGCAACCCCGCGGGTGCTTAATGGGTAACTTAATGGTTGAAGTGAATCCGCAAATGACGTTGCTGCATCAGACACTTAATCAACTGTTTGATCAGTGGTTGAGCCTATTTAACGCGCTTATTGAGCAAGGTCAGCAGCAAGGGTTTATTAAAACAGACATGAGTGCCAGTGTGTTATCGAACATTTTTTGGTCAAATTGGCAAGGGACTATGCTACGCTGTCAAATTAAAGCAGATAAAACCGCAGCAAAACGCGCCATTGTGCAATGTATGCAGCTGATTACCCGTTAAATTAAGCTTGATACTATTACTCAGTGGCTTGTGATGTATTTTGATTGTGTATTTATCTAAAGGTCTTTATATTTCGGTGATTTTTTCGGGTCTTGGAGTGGGTCGAATTGGCTAAAGGATTATATAGTGTCGTATTAATGGTGTTGCTGTCTGCGTGTGCGTCTAACCCGCCTGTGGTTGTCGCCCCTAAGCCTGTGGTGGTGCCACCTATGCTTAAGCCGCAGCCACCAAAATGGAGCGAGTCAAACTTACTCAGTTTTCATGACCAATGGAAAGGCACCCCTTATCGTTTAGGTGGCCTAAGCCGTAACGGTATTGATTGTTCTGGTTTTGTATACTTGGCCTACCTTGATATTGTGGGTGACAAACTACCGCGCACGGTTAATGCTCAACGCACTTTAGGTAAAGATGTCCCACGAAATCAATTAATCATTGGTGATTTAGTCTTTTTTAAAACCGGAAGAACAACCCGCCATGTGGGCATCTACATGGGCCAGGACAAATTTTTACATGCTTCTACCAAAAAAGGCGTGAAAATTTCTAGCTTAAACAATGTCTATTGGAAGCCACGTTATTGGTTTGCTAAGCGTTTAAAAAATCCAACAGAACAACAAAATATGTCGTTAGCGAGTTTAGTTGATTATGCCCAGTATCAAGATTAAGCGTAAATCTGAGCTTTGAGATAGATAATAAAAAAGAGGTAAACCGTAAGGTTTACCTCTTTTTTGTTTGCCCAGCGAAGCTGGCAAACCCGTCAGGTTGAAAGAAACCTGAATCACCCCGACTGAGGGGAAGATAATCCGAATGGCAAGGGCGTTGCTGGCCAACGGCAGGGTCTGAAGGAAG
>NZ_BMQV01000065.1 GCF_014648295.1 Shewanella saliphila | reverse complement strand
CCAACCTGACGTGAAAGTAGGATGTGCTCACGAGTCTGTGGCATTGGGCCATCAGTCGCTGCTACTACTAAAATTGCGCCGTCCATCTGTGCAGCACCAGTGATCATGTTTTTAACATAATCGGCGTGACCTGGACAGTCTACGTGTGCGTAGTGACGTGTTGGTGTGTCATATTCGATGTGAGAAGTATTAATAGTAATACCGCGCTCACGCTCTTCTGGAGCGTTATCGATTTGAGCGAAGTTACGTGCTTCACCACCATAAGTCTTAGACAATACTGCAGAGATAGCTGCAGTAAGAGTTGTTTTACCATGGTCAACGTGACCGATGGTGCCTACGTTTACGTGAGGCTTATTACGTTCAAATTTAGCTTTTGCCACGATAAATTCCTTTCTTTTCAGAAGTGCTCGTTTAATTCGAGCAATATAACATTGATGCCGTAACCGATATTAGTTACGAGATTCTATAATCGCTTTTGCAATGTTTTGCGGTGCATCTGCGTACTTGTAAAACTCCATAGAGTAAGAAGCACGACCCTGAGATGCAGAGCGCAAATCAGTCGCATAACCAAACATTTCAGATAGAGGTACTACCGCATGGACAAGTTTAACACCTGCGATGCCATCGTCCATACCTTCGATTATGCCACGACGGCGGTTTAAATCACCGACAACGTCGCCCATATAATCTTCAGGTGTAGTCACTTCTACTTTCATACAAGGTTCGAGCAACGAAGGGTTGGCGTCTAACGCACCCTGTTTGAAGCCCATTGAACCTGCAATTTTGAACGCCATTTCGTTCGAGTCCACATCATGATATGAACCGTCAAACAATGTGACCTTCACATCAAGAACAGGATAACCAGCTAATACGCCGTTTTTCATCTGCTCTTGAATACCTTTATCAACGGCTGGGATGTATTCGCGAGGAATAACACCACCTACGACCTCATTGACAAATTCGTAGCCCGCACCTTCTTCAAGTGGTTCGAGTCTTAGCCAAACATGGCCAAACTGACCACGTCCGCCAGATTGACGTACGAACTTACCTTCCACTTCGACTTTAGAACGAATTGTTTCACGATAGGCAACCTGTGGTTTACCTACGTTACACTCTACACTGAATTCGCGACGCATACGATCGACGATAATATCCAAGTGTAGCTCACCCATTCCTGATATCAGTGTTTGAGCAGACTCTTCGTTAGTTTCAACTCGGAAAGATGGATCTTCTGCTGCTAATTTTTGCAGCGCGATACCCATTTTGTCCTGATCAGCTTTCGAACGAGGCTCAACGGCAATGGTAATCACGGGTTCTGGGAACTCCATGCGCTCAAGAATCACTTTGTGATTGTTATCGCAAAGAGTATCACCGGTTGTAACATCTTTTAGACCTATAGCCGCAGCAATATCACCTGCACGAACTTCTTTTAGCTCGGTACGATCGTTTGCGTGCATTTGCACCATACGACCTATACGTTCACGTTTCTGCTTAACAGAATTGTAAACACCCGCGCCTGTCTCAAGTACGCCGGAATAAACTCGGATAAAGGTAAGTGTTCCAACAAATGGATCAGTCGCAATTTTAAATGCTAATGCTGCAAATGGCGCATTATCATCTGATGGGCGTTCAACTTCATTCTCGTCTTCGTCAATACCTTTAATTGCCGGTACTTCACTAGGCGCTGGAAGGAAGTCAATAACCGCATCAAGAACCGCTTGCACACCTTTGTTCTTAAATGCAGAACCACAGGTAGCAAGAACGATCTCATTATTAATTGTGCGCTGACGCAGTGCTGTTTTAATCTCTTGTTCTGATAACTCGCCTTCTTCAAGGTATTTGTTCATCAGTTCATCTGAGGCTTCAGCTGCTGCTTCCACGAGATACTCATGCATATCGGCAGCTTTTGCTGCGAGATCTGCAGGAATGTCTTCATAAGTGAATGTCATTCCCTGATCGGATTCAGACCAGTTAATGGCTTTCATCTTAATTAAATCAATAACACCCTTGAAGTTCTCTTCTGCACCAATGTTTAATTGGATCGGCACACAAGTTGCGCCAAGGCGGTTACGAATTTGATTTATTACTCGGTCAAAATCTGCCCCTGCGCGGTCCATCTTGTTAACGAATACCATACGTGGAACGTGGTACTTGTCAGCTTGACGCCAAACAGTTTCAGATTGCGGTTCTACGCCTGACGAGCCACAGAATACAACTACGGCTCCATCAAGTACGCGTAATGAACGCTCGACTTCAATCGTGAAGTCTACGTGACCTGGGGTATCGATGATATTAATACGGTGTTCAGTGAATTGAGCATCCATACCGCGCCAAAAGGTCGTTACAGCAGCAGACGTAATAGTAATACCACGTTCTTGTTCCTGTACCATCCAGTCGGTCGTGGCGGCGCCATCATGCACCTCACCGATTTTATGAGACATACCGGTATAGAACAGAACACGTTCTGTTGTCGTAGTTTTACCTGCATCCACATGAGCAACAATACCGATATTACGATACTGCTCAATTGGGGTTGTACGAGCCACTATTTATACCCTCTCAACTAAAACTTTTGGTTTTAGCAATATCAACAATATGGAGCGGGCAAAAGCCCGCTCCATCATATTACCAACGGTAATGAGCAAAGGCTTTGTTAGCTTCAGCCATGCGATGCACGTCTTCACGCTTCTTAACAGCAGTACCTTTGTTTTCAGATGCATCTAGCATTTCACCTGCTAGACGTAGAGCCATAGATTTTTCACCACGCTTGCGAGCAGCTTCAACTAACCAGCGCATCGCTAGTGCGTTACGACGCACTGGACGAACCTCACATGGTACTTGATACGTTGAACCACCAACACGACGAGATTTAACCTCGACTGAAGGGCGAACGTTATCAAGAGCTGCTTCAAGGATAGTTAAATGGTTTTCGCTTTTCTTTTCAGCGACAACATCTAACGCCTTGTAGATAATTTTTTCTGCAGTCGACTTTTTGCCGTCCTGCATAATGACGTTGATGAACTTAGCCAACAACTCACTGTGAAACTTTGGATCTGGTAGGATTTTACGTTGTCCTACAACGCGACGTCTTGGCATATCAATTCTCCGTATGCTTCAGGTATTTCCAAAACTGGAATGTCAAATAAATACTAGCTTGGCCTTACTTAAACGGGATACGTTAAGACTTAGGACGCTTAGCACCGTACTTAGAACGGCCTTGGCGACGTGAAGTCACGCCAGCACAGTCTAATGCGCCACGAACAGTGTGGTAACGCACACCAGGTAAGTCTTTAACACGACCACCACGGATTAGGATTACACTGTGTTCTTGCAAGTTATGGGTTCAACGCAGGCACATTAGTCTTTTCGACTTTTGGCGCGCGTGGCTTACGTACCAACTGGTTTACAGTTGCCATGTATAGCTCCGACAGTTGATTTAAACTCAACAATTAGGTGTGAAAAATCTATATCCCACAATGATGGGACGCGGAATTTTAGAAAGGTAATGGCTGCCTGTCAAGAAATAGCCAACTTTTCGTGCAAATTCCAATAAAAAAGGCGCCATTGGCGCCTTTTTTTAACAAATTGCTAACTTAATCTTGGCTACCAGCCAAGTTTAGTAGATCTGCTAGGTTCTGCTCAGCTTCGCTTGCAGTTACAGTTGTTGCTTCCACTTTGCCTTTCGAACTTGCTTCTTTAGCGCGTTCTTCATTGCGAGTTTTGTGATAAGCATAACCTGTACCAGCAGGGATCAAACGACCAACGATTACGTTTTCTTTCAGGCCACGTAACGGATCGCTCTTACCACCAACGGCAGCTTCAGTTAACACACGAGTGGTTTCCTGGAACGAGGCTGCTGAGATGAATGATTCAGTAGCCAAAGATGCTTTGGTAATACCCAATAATTCACGCTCGAACGTTGCAGGTGCTTTCCCTTGAGCAATCAGCTCACGGTTAGCAATCTTCACACGCGCGACTTCAACTTGCTCGCCTTCTAAGAACTCACTGTCGCCTGCTGTAGTGATTAAACACTTACGTAGCATTTGACGAATGATAACTTCGATGTGCTTGTCGTTGATTTTTACACCCTGCAGACGGTAAACATCCTGTACTTCGTTCACAATGTAGTTAGCTACGTTGTGGATACCACGAAGACGTAAGATGTCATGTGCTGCTTCTGGGCCGTCAGCAATAACTTCACCACGTTCGACTTTTTCACCTTCGAACACGTTTAAGTTACGCCATTTAGGGATCATCTCTTCATAGTGATCGCCGCCATCAGCTGGCGTAATAACTAGACGACGCTTGCCTTTTGTCTCTTTACCGAACGAGATAGTACCAGAGATTTCAGCAAGAATTGCTGGCTCTTTTGGTTTACGCGCTTCGAATAAGTCAGCAACACGTGGTAGACCACCGGTGATGTCGCGTGTTTTAGACGATTCTTGTGGAATACGTGCTAAAGCGTCACCAACGTTGATTTTAGCGTTATCGTCTTTCGATACAATCGCGTTGCCTGGTAAGAAGTATTGAGCTGGTACTTCAGTACCAGGGATCATTAAGTCATTACCATCAGCGTCAACTAGACGAATGGCTGGACGTAATTCTTTACCTGCAGAAGTACGCGCACCAATTTCTAGCACAACAACTGAAGATAAACCAGTTAACTCGTCAGTTTGACGTGTCATGGTTACGCCGTCGATCATGTCAACAAACTTAACACTACCCGCAACTTCAGAAATGATTGGGTGAGTATGTGGATCCCAGTTAGCGATAATTTCGCCTGGATTCACTTCACTGTCTTCCAATTTCTCTAACACAGTACCGTAAGGTACTTTATAACGCTCTTTCTCACGACCTAGCTCATCGATGATGGCTAACTCAGAAGAACGAGACACGATAACTAGCTTACCGTCGATGTTAGAAACATGCTTAGCATTGTGTAGCTTCAGAGAACCTGCGTTCTTAACTTGAACGTTGTTTTCTGCAGAAGCTCGCGATGCCGCACCGCCAATGTGGAACGTACGCATGGTTAACTGGGTACCTGGTTCACCAATTGACTGTGCTGCAACAACACCAATTGCTTCACCGTGGTTAATAATATGACCACGAGCCAAGTCACGGCCGTAACACGCTGCACACACACCAAAGTCTGTTTCACAGGTAATTACAGAACGTACAATAACTTCATCGATACTGTTCTCTTCTAACGTGTCACACCATGCTTCATCAAGAAGCGTGTTGCGTGGAGCAAGCACTTCTTCAGTACCAGGCTTCAATACGTCAACAGCAACAACACGACCCAGAACACGTTCACGTAATGGCTCAACAACATCACCACCTTCAATAAGCGGTTTCATTGTTAGACCATGCTCAACACCACAGTCGTCTTCAATCACAACTAAGTCTTGTGCTACGTCTACTAAACGACGAGTTAAGTAACCCGAGTTAGCTGTCTTCAATGCGGTATCGGCAAGACCTTTACGCGCACCGTGAGTAGAAATAAAGTACTGTAGTACGTTTAGACCTTCACGGAAGTTAGCCACAATTGGGGTTTCGATGATTGAGCCGTCTGGCTTAGCCATCAGACCACGCATACCCGCCAACTGACGGATCTGAGCGGCACTACCACGAGCACCCGAGTCAGCCATCATATAGATACTGTTAAACGATGCTTGTTTCTCTTCAACGCCATCACGGTTTATCACTGTCTCAGTTGACAGGTTTTCCATCATCGCTTTCGATACTTTTTCGTTGGCACTTGCCCAGATATCGATCACTTTGTTGTAACGCTCACCGGCCGTAACAAGACCTGATTGGAACTGCTCTTGAATTTCAAGCACTTCAGCTTCAGCGTCTGCGACTAAGGTGTATTTCTCGTCTGGAATAACCATGTCGTCGATACCTACAGAGGCACCTGAGATGGTTGCAAAACGGAAACCGGTATACATCAATTGGTCAGCAAAGATAACGGTATCTTTCAGACCTAGTTGACGGTAACACGTGTTCAACAGCTTAGAGATCTGCTTCTTACCCATGTTTTGGTTAACCAAATCATATGATAAGCCTTCTGGCAGGATCAGTGATAAAAGCGCACGACCAACTGTAGTATCAATGATACGAGTGGCTTTAGTTCTTTCACCGTCTGCGGCTATTGATGTTTCAGTGATACGCACTTTAACGCGAGCATGTAATTCTGCTGCACCTGTAGCGTAAGCTTTTTCTACTTCAGCAACTGAAGAGAAAGCCATACCTTCACCGCGACCGTTAATACATTCACGGCTGGTGTAGTACAGACCTAATACCACGTCCTGAGACGGAGTAATTACAGGCTCACCGTTAGCAGGTGACAAAATGTTGTTGGTTGACATCATTAGCGCACGAGCTTCTAACTGAGCTTCAAGCGTTAATGGAACGTGAACCGCCATTTGGTCACCGTCGAAGTCGGCGTTGTATGCCGCACAAACTAACGGATGCAATTGAATTGCTTTACCTTCAATCAGAACAGGTTCAAATGCTTGAATACCTAGTCTGTGAAGTGTTGGTGCACGGTTAAGCATCACAGGATGTTCACGAATCACTTCGTCTAATACATCCCATACTTCAGCCTGTTCGCGTTCAACCATTTTCTTAGCAGCTTTAATGGTAGTGGCTAAACCACGACCTTCTAACTTGCCATAAATAAATGGTTTGAATAGCTCAAGTGCCATCTTCTTAGGAAGACCACACTGATGTAGACGTAAAGTAGGACCTACGGTAATTACCGAACGGCCTGAATAGTCAACACGCTTACCAAGTAAGTTCTGACGGAAACGACCTTGCTTACCCTTGATCATATCAGCAAGAGATTTAAGCGGACGCTTGTTAGAACCCGTAATAGCACGACCGCGACGACCGTTATCTAATAGCGCATCAACTGACTCTTGTAACATACGCTTTTCGTTACGTACGATAATGTCAGGCGCAGCTAAATCTAACAGACGCTTCAAACGGTTGTTACGGTTAATCACACGACGGTAAAGATCGTTAAGATCTGAAGTCGCGAAACGACCACCGTCTAACGGCACTAATGGACGTAGATCTGGTGGAAGAACCGGTAATACTTTTAAGATCATCCACTCTGGCTTGTTGCCAGAAGTGAAAAATGCTTCCATCAGTTTAAGGCGCTTAGTGACCTTCTTACGACGGGTTTCAGAATTGATTGAAGGCAATTCTTCACGCATTTGTTCGATCTGTTCTTCTAAGTTGATAGCACGTAGCAATTCTAAAACTGCTTCAGCACCCATCTTAGCTTCAAACTCGTCACCGTATTCTTCTAACGCATCAAGATACGTTTCTTCGGTAAGCATTTGGCCGCGCTCAAGCGTGGTCATGCCAGGCTCAATAACAACAAATGATTCGAAGTACAGTACGCGTTCAATATCACGTAACGTCATATCAAGCATTAAGCCGATACGTGACGGAAGTGATTTTAAGAACCAAATGTGGGCAACTGGGCTAGCCAATTCAATGTGACCCATGCGCTCACGACGCACTTTAGTCTGGGTAACTTCTACGCCACACTTTTCACAAATCACACCACGGTGCTTTAAACGTTTGTATTTACCACACAAACATTCGTAATCTTTAACCGGACCAAAGATACGCGCACAGAACAAACCTTCACGTTCAGGCTTGAATGTACGGTAGTTAATGGTTTCTGGCTTCTTTACTTCACCAAAAGACCAAGAACGGATGAGATCTGGCGAAGCCAAACCAATTTTGATTCCGTTAAATTCTTCAGTCTTACTTTGCTGCTTAAGAAACTTTAATAAGTCTTTCACGTTTCTCTCCTGAAGGAGTTAAACCAGGTGCTTTGCTGATGCAAAGCACCCTTGGTTACCAAACATTGCTTAAGTGCGATGCTTACTCTTGGTCCAACTCGATATTAATACCAAGTGAACGGATTTCCTTCAACAATACGTTGAAAGACTCAGGCATGCCTGGTTGCATCTGATGATTACCGTCGACGATGTTTTTATACATCTGAGTACGACCGTTAACGTCATCTGATTTAACTGTTAGCATTTCTTGTAGAGTATAAGCTGCACCGTATGCTTCAAGTGCCCACACTTCCATCTCACCGAAACGCTGACCACCGAATTGAGCTTTACCGCCCAATGGTTGCTGTGTAACTAAGCTGTACGAACCGGTTGAACGGGCGTGCATCTTGTCATCAACTAAGTGGTTCAGTTTGAGCATGTACATGTAACCAACGGTTACTTTACGCTCAAATTCGTTACCGGTACGGCCGTCACATAATGTTAACTGGCCTGATTCAGGTAAGCCCGCAAGAGCAAGCATTTGCTTGATCTCTTTCTCTTTAGCACCGTCGAATGCTGGTGTAGCAATCGGCACACCACCTTTAAGGTGAGTTGCCAAGCGCACGACTTCATCATCGGTAAACGATTCAATGTCAACACGCTGTAGCACGTCGTCACCTAGGTCGTATACTTGCTTGATGTAGTTACGAAGTTCGGCAATTTCACGCTGCTCTTCAAGCATAGCAGTAATCTTGTTACCGATGCCTTTCGCTGCAGCACCCATGTGAACTTCAAGTACCTGACCGATGTTCATACGCGATGGTACGCCCAATGGGTTAAGTACGATGTCTACAGGATTACCTTCTTCATCGTATGGCATGTCTTCGATTGGACAAATCTTCGAGATAACACCTTTGTTACCATGACGACCCGCCATCTTGTCACCTGGTTGGATAGTACGTTTAACGGCTAAGTAAACCTTAACAATTTTCAGTACACCTGGTGCCAAGTCATCACCTTGGGTGATCTTACGACGCTTGATTTCAAACTTCTTATCAAAGTCAGCTTTTAGCTCTTCGTGCTGTTCAGCTAACTGCTCTAATTCAGTTTGTTTAGTTTCATCGTCGATAACTTGAATTAATACGTCTTTACGTGGGATCTCAGCTAATTTAGCTTCAGAATAGCCAACAGACAATAATAAGTTGCGTGCACGGCTCAATACACCTTCTTCAAGGATCTTGAACTCTTCACCTAAGTCTTTACGAGCTTGGCGTACGTGCATTTCTTCGATTTCAAGCGCGCGCTTGTCTTTCTCAACGCCGTCACGGGTAAATACCTGTACGTCGATGATGGTGCCTTTCACTGAGTTAGGTACACGTAATGAGCTGTCCTTAACGTCAGAGGCTTTTTCACCAAAAATAGCACGGAGTAGTTTCTCTTCTGGGGTTAACTGTGTTTCACCTTTAGGTGTCACTTTACCCACTAGAATGTCGCCACCCTTCACTTCAGCACCAATGTAAACGATACCTGATTCATCTAATTTAGATAAAGCAGACTCACCTACGTTTGGAATATCAGCAGTGATTTCTTCGCTACCCAATTTAGTATCACGAGCAATACAAGAAAGCTCTTGGATATGGATAGTCGTGAAACGATCTTCTTGCGCAACGCGCTCAGAAATTAAGATCGAATCTTCGAAGTTATAACCGTTCCAAGGCATGAACGCGATACGCATGTTTTGACCAAGAGCCAAATCACCTAAATCGGTAGATGGACCATCGGCTAATACGTCACCACGAACTACTGGGTCACCAACGAAACAACAAGGACGTTGGTTAATACAGGTGTTTTGGTTTGAACGGGTATATTTAGTTAAGTTATAAATGTCGATACCCGCTTCGCCTGGGCGTAGCTCATCTTCATTTACTTTAACAACGATACGGCTAGCGTCTACGTAGTCAACAACACCACCACGTTTAGCCGCCACAACCACACCAGAGTCAACAGCAAGTGTACGTTCAATACCAGTACCTACTAACGGCTTATCAGCACGTAAAGTAGGAACGGCTTGACGTTGCATGTTAGCACCCATCAATGCACGGTTAGCATCATCGTGTTCTAAGAACGGAATAAGTGATGCCGCAACAGAAATAATCTGTTGTGGTGATACGTCCATATATTGAACGTCAGCAGCACGCATAAAGGTAGACTCACCTTTATGACGACACGCAATCTGCTCTTCAACCATGCGACTATTAGCATCAACTTCAATGTTTGCCTGCGCAATAACATAACGGCCTTCTTCGATTGCTGATAAGTATTCAACTTCATCAGTAATCACACCATCAACCACTTTGCGGTAAGGTGTTTCTAAGAAACCATAAGAGTTAGTGCGTGCAAAACTTGCTAGCGAGTTGATTAGACCAATGTTTGGACCTTCAGGGGTCTCAATTGGACATAAACGACCGTAGTGAGTTGGATGTACGTCACGTACTTCGAAGCCAGCACGTTCACGAGTCAAACCACCTGGGCCAAGAGCAGAAATACGACGCTTATGCGTCACTTCTGATAGCGGGTTGTTTTGATCCATAAACTGTGACAACTGTGAAGAACCGAAGAACTCTTTCACTGCCGCAGAAATTGGCTTAGCGTTAATTAAGTCTTGTGGCATAAGCTCGTTTAAATCGCCTAACGATAGACGTTCACGAACAGCACGCTCAACACGGACTAGACCAACACGGAATTGGTTTTCAGCCATCTCACCTACGCTACGAATACGACGGTTGCCTAAGTGGTCAATATCGTCGACTTCATCATAGCCGTTACGGATTTCGATGATTTTCTTCATTACCGATACGATGTCTTCTTTAGACAACACACCGTTACCTTCGTCTTCAGCAATCTCAAGACGACGGTTGAACTTCATACGACCTACTTTAGATAAGTCATAACGCTCTTCACTGAAGAATAGGTTTTGGAATAAACCTTCTGCTGCATCTTTGGTTGGTGGCTCGCCAGGACGCATCATACGGTAAATCTCAACTAACGCTTCTAGACGGTTAGTTGTAGAGTCAATGCGTAATGTGTCAGCAATATAAGCACCATGATCAAGATCATTGATAAACAATGTATCAATGTTCTTGATACCAGCAAGAGACAACTTAGCTAAATCTTCTAAGGTAATCTCGCTGTTAGCTGTAACTAATACTTCACCTGTATCTTCATCGATATAGTCTTGTGCTGCATACTTACCAACAATGTAATCAACTGGCACTTCAAGCTCAGTGGTGTTGGTTTTTTCAAGTTGCTTAATATGACGCGCAGTAATACGACGACCAGCTTCAACTAATAAAGTACCTTCGGTATCTTTAATGTCATAGCTTGCCGTTTCGCCGCGTAAACGGTCAGGCACAAGTGCCATTACAAGTGAGTCTTTCTTGATCTTAAACTCAATACGCTCAAAGAATAGATCTAAGATATCTTGAGTAGAGTATTCAAGCGCACGTAAGATGATCGTTGCCGGTAATTTACGACGACGGTCAATACGAACGAATAAAGCATCTTTAGGATCGAATTCAAAGTCAAGCCATGAACCACGGTAAGGAATAATACGTGCGTTATACAGCACCTTACCTGAAGAGTGGGTTTTACCACGGTCATGATCAAAGAACACGCCTGGAGAACGGTGTAACTGAGAAACAATAACACGCTCAGTACCGTTAATAACGAAAGTACCGTTATCAGTCATTAATGGGATATCACCCATGTAGACTTCTTGCTCTTTAATGTCTTTAACAGTGCCAGCAGCAGCTTCACGGTCAAACAACACCATGCGTAATTTAACGCGAAGTGGTGCTGAATAAGTAACACCGCGGATCTGACATTCTTTCACATCAAAAACTGGCTCACCTAGCTTGTAGCTGACATATTGCAGCTCAGAATAGCCAGAAAAGCTCTTGATAGGAAAAACGCTACGGAATGCAGCTTCTAAGCCGCGCTCACCCGTAGGGTCTTGATCGGTGAACTTCTTAAAAGAGTCTAACTGGATAGACAATAAATAAGGGATATCCAAAACTTTTGGACGCTTACCAAAGTCTTTGCGAATACGCTTCTTTTCAGAATAGGAGTAAACCATGGGTTTCCTCTGCTTACGAGATGTGACCAAGACTGAAATAATATAATTAAATCAGCACGTTTGCCCATCACCGTTGATGGCAAGAACCTAACCAGTAATCTCTGCTAGGGACTGCTAAAACTGGCGACAAACGGTGAATAAAAATCGCCTGCGCATAAAGCGCAAAAAAGGCCGACGGTTAAAAAACCGCCAGCCTTCACCCAATTGCTTGGGTGAGCAAGTAAGTTATAGCTTACTTGATTTCAACAGCTGCACCAGCTGCTTCTAGATCAGCTTTAAGAGCTTCAGCTTCTTCTTTGCTGATCGCTTCTTTAACAGCGATTGGCGAAGATTCAGCCATAGTCTTAGCTTCTTTCAGGCCTAAACCTGTAGCGCCACGTAGAGCTTTAATAACTGCTACTTTGTTGTCGCCGTGTGAAGTAAGAACTACGTCGAATTCTGTTTGCTCTTCAGCAGCTGCACCAGCGTCGCCGCCGCCAGCAACTACTGCAGCAGCAGCAGAAACGCCGAATTTTTCTTCCATAGCTTCGATTAGTTCAACAACTTCCATTACAGACATTGCTGCAAAAGCTTCTAACATTTGGTCTTTAGTGATAGACATAAGAAATATTTCCTATTGTTCTGAATTCAATTTGATTAAGCGGCCGGCTTAAAATTAAGCGGCGTCTTGTTTTTGATCGCGAAGAGCGGCCAATGTACGAACGAACTTGCCAGCAGATGCTTCTTTCATAGTCATCATCAACTGAGCTAGTGCTTCTTCGTATGTTGGTAGTTTCGCTAAACGATCAATATCAGCTGCAGGGATAAATTCCCCTTCGAAAGCTGCACCTTTAACTTCAAACTTAGCTTGTTCTTTAGCGAAATCTTTTAAAAGACGCGCTGCAGCACCTGGGTGCTCAGTAGAGAAAGCTAGTAAAGTTGGGCCAGTGAAAGTTTCGGCTAGGCACTCAAAAGCAGTACCTTGAACAGCGCGACGAGCTAGAGTGTTACGTACTACACGTACATAAACACCGTTAGCGCGAGCTGTTTTACGCAAAACAGTCATAGCACCTACAGTTACACCGCGAGAATCAGCGGCTACTGCAGAAAGTGCACCTTTGGCAGCTTCGTTGACTTCAGCAACAATTGCCTTTTTGTCTTCGAGTCTTAATGCCATTGGCTTTACTCCTGGATTCTACCTAGGGAATACCCCTAGAATTTACCAAACTAAGCACAACATGTACTTAGTTACTTACGGTGCAGATATTCCAGTAAAAAAATTTAGCTGGGGCCTGACACCGTCTACGCAGGAAATTAAGTTAACCTTACGATTGACGCCTGCGGTCTTGGACGGAAGCTAATTTTTTACTCAACAAATCGAAAAAACGATAATTATTGGCTAAAAAACAGCTTCAACCCACAAAGTGCGCGCATTATAGACTAACGCGCGCATTTTGTAAAATTACTTAATGTCTTCCAAGCTAGCTTGGTCAACAGAAACACCTGCACCCATAGTGGTAGAGATGCTTACTTTTTTCACGTAAACGCCTTTTGCAACTGCAGGCTTAGCCTTTTTCAGTGCAGACACTAACGCTTCTAAGTTGTCTTTCAACTGTTCAACAGTGAAATCCACTTTACCGATAGTAGTGTGGATAATACCGTTTTTGTCGTTGCGATAACGCACTTGACCAGCTTTAGCATTTTTAACTGCGTCTGCAACGTTAGGTGTTACAGTACCAGTTTTAGGGTTAGGCATTAAACCACGTGGGCCTAAGATTTGACCTAACATACCAACAACGCGCATTGCGTCTGGTGATGCGATAACTACGTCAAAGTTCATTTCGCCAGCTTTAACTTGTTCAGCTAAATCTTCCATACCCACTAGTTCTGCGCCAGCAGCTTTAGCAGCTTCAGCGTTTGCACCTTGAGTGAATACAGCAACACGAACGTCACGACCAGTACCGTGTGGAAGTACAGTAGCACCACGCACGTTTTGGTCTGATTTACGAGGATCGATACCAAGGTTAACAGCTACGTCAACACTTTCTACGAACTTAGCAGTTGCTAGTTCTTTTAAAAGTGCTACTGCTTCGTTGATGTCGTACTGTTTAGTTGCATCAACTTTTTCGCGGATTACGCGAGCGCGCTTAGTTAGCTTTGCCATTATATTAGTCCTCTACTACCAAACCCATTGAACGTGCAGTACCTTCAATTGAGCGAGTCATCGCTTCAATATCAGCACCAGTCATATCAGCGGCTTTAGTTTCAGCGATTTCCTGAACTGCGCTACGCTTGATAGTTCCTACTTTTTGAGTGTTAGGACGGCCAGAACCTGATTTCAAACCAGCTGCTTTAAGCAGTAGGAAAGACGCAGGTGGAGTCTTAGTTTCAAAAGTGAAAGAACGGTCGTTATATACAGTGATAACAACAGGGATCGGCATACCTTTCTCGAACTTTTCAGTACGAGCGTTGAATGCTTTACAGAATTCCATGATGTTCACACCTTTTTGACCTAAAGCAGGACCAACTGGTGGAGACGGGTTTGCAGCACCGGCTGCTACTTGTAGCTTAATATAAGCTTCAATTTTCTTTGCCATGTCGACATTTCCTCTATTTGGGTTCAAACGCATCTCGGCGACATGCCAATTTGCTCCCCTCAAAACAACGGGTGCGAATTATAATAAAATACGCACCCGCAAACAATATTTATTTTGTAGTTATTTTAATCAGCTTTTTTCAACCTGATTAAAATCTAACTCTACAGGTGTTGAACGGCCGAAGATCATTACCGAAACCTTAACGCGGTTCTTATCGTAATCAACTTCTTCGATAGTGCCGTTAAAGTCAGCAAATGGACCATCACATACACGAACAACTTCACCTGGTTCATACATAACACGATGAGTTGGAGACTCAACGGTGTCTTGTAGACGCTGAAGAATAGCATTAGCTTCTTTGTCAGAAATCGGCGCAGGACGATCAGATGTGCCACCAATAAAGCCCATTACACGTGGAATGCTCTTTACTAAGTGCCAGCTTTCATCGTTCATTTCCATCTGCACTAATACATAGCCAGGGAAAAATTTACGTTCGCTTTTACGACGCTGACCCGCACGCATTTCTACTACTTCTTCAGTAGGAACTAAAATCTCACCGAAGTAGTGTTCCATGTTATGCATTTTGATATGTTCAAGCAGTGTTTTAAGAACACGACCTTCATAACCCGAAAAGGCTTGAATTACATACCATCTTTTTTTCGCTTCTGTAGCTTCAGTCATTTTTAGATGCCTATACGCCAGTAATTAAATTGACTACTCGTAACAATACAGCATCTAATCCCCAAAGGATCAGTGCCACTACAGCTGTTGCTGCAAGTACAATAAATGTAGTGTTTAGCGCCTCTTGGCGAGTTGGCCATACCACTTTACGCACTTCAATGTGTGCTTCGCGAGCAAATGATAATGCTTGCTTACCCTTGATAGTTTGCAATGCAATAACACCTGCGATAGCAAAGGCAATAACTACCCCAGCAACACGAGCCACAACACTAGCATCTGCGTAAAATTGATTGCCTATAACAGCGGCAGCGATGAGCAATGCTGCTACGCTCCACTTAACGATATCCAAAGAATTACTCTGGTTTTCAGTATTTGTTGTCATCGGTTAATTCCGTTACTCACTACGACCTGAGCTTAGCTTGGTAAACAGCATATTTACCAAATCCGCATTTCCGAGCTTTCCCAGAAAATGCATAAGCACAGGGTCAAAAATCGGCCATAGATTGTATTCTTATTCAGCTTTGTTCGCAACAATACAGGTAAAGTTAGCTCGACAAATTAGATAAAAAAACCAATTAATTTGTTTTTTTTATCTAAAAACAAAAAAGGAAGCCGAAGCTTCCTTTTTTTAGTGTTCACTAAAGTCGCTATTACGCGATGATTTTAGCTACAACACCAGCACCAACTGTACGGCCACCTTCACGGATAGCGAAACGTAAACCGTCGTCCATCGCGATTGGGTAAATCAAAGTAACAACCATCTTGATGTTATCACCAGGCATAACCATTTCTACGCCTTCTGGTAACTCAATTGTGCCTGTTACGTCTGTTGTACGGAAGTAGAACTGTGGACGGTAACCTTTGAAGAATGGAGTGTGACGTCCGCCTTCTTCTTTTGATAACACGTACACTTCTGATTCGAATGTAGTGTGAGGCGTGATTGAACCAGGCTTAGCTAGTACTTGACCACGTTCTACGTCATCACGCTTAGTACCACGTAATAACACACCACAGTTCTCACCTGCACGACCTTCGTCAAGCAGCTTACGGAACATTTCTACACCAGTACACGTTGTCTTAGTAGTCGCGTGAACACCAACGATTTCTACTTCGTCAGATACACGGATGATACCACGCTCAACACGACCTGTTACCACTGTACCACGACCTGAAATCGAGAATACGTCTTCGATTGGTAGTAGGAATGGCTTATCGATGTCACGCTCTGGCTCTGGAATGTAGCTGTCTAGTGCTTCTGCAAGTTCGATTACTTTAGCTTCCCATGCTGCATCGCCTTCTAACGCTTTTAATGCAGAACCTTGGATTACTGGTAAGTCATCACCTGGGAAGTCGTATTCAGATAGAAGTTCACGAACTTCCATTTCTACTAATTCTAGTAACTCTTCGTCATCTACCATGTCACATTTGTTCATGAATACGATGATGAAAGGTACGCCAACCTGACGTGAAAGTAGGATGTGCTCACGAGTCTGTGGCATTGGGCCATCAGTCGCTGCTACTACTAAAATTGCGCCGTCCATCTGTGCAGCACCAGTGATCATGTTTTTAACATAATCGGCG
>NZ_BMQV01000064.1 GCF_014648295.1 Shewanella saliphila | reverse complement strand
AAGATGTGACGGCTTACATGAAATATTACAACTTGGAGCGACTTCATTCAGCTAATGGTGATCTGTCACCGGTAGAGTTTGAAAATTCTCAATTAAAAGTGTCCAGTTTGGCTTGACCAGTACACAGTACCTTGCATTAGCACTCCGGATTTTGGATGCTATGCAAGATAACTAATAATTTGCTTGTTCTCATCATCCGAAAGAAGTTTCTCAACTCGTTTCTTGTATTCGGGTAATTCTACGATCGTATGCATAAATTAAGTGTAATCCAATGGATTACCCACTACAAGTGCTGATTGCAAATCACATAACATTCCTTTAGAGCCAATAAATTAAAATTGATTTAACTTCAATAACTTATTTTATATTAGATTATTATTTAACATGCAGATGTTTTGTTGTTTTTAGAGAGAGTATAAAGCGGGTTTGGTGAGTTTTTGAGGTAAAAAGGGCTTAGCCCTTGTTAATGCATCGCCTATTGCAGCTTGTCTATATTATAAACAAAATAGTAGGACTCAAATCATGCAGGACTAAAACCACGTCAGCCATCATTTGAATATTCTAGGTCTGATTAGCCATGTTAATTGACCACAAAAGTAGTCAAACAAGTTAGGCTCGCCTATTGACTGGCGGGAGGCTAAAATATGTTATACGTAAGACTACCTGTATGAAATTGTCAGATAGTCTTTATAATATCCATTGTCACGATCTAAATAGATAGAAGGGTCATCCTTGTAAGTCCTCAACAACTTCCTAGACTCAGGTGAAGAGGCTGTTAACAACTTAATATTAAAGAAAAACCTTAAAGTATTACTTAGGTGATTATTGAACAATTCTTGAATCTCATCATCATTACACCGCATTGATATGTTAGTAATCCCTATATTGTCAATTTTTATTCGAATATTCTTATCAGTTTCCAAACACTCCTTAAGGTGCTGAACTCTTAGTGATAGATCAGAACCTGAAAATAATGAAAGCCATGTTGTTAATTTAAGGCAAATTGCAATTCTGCCTGAATTATCAAGAGGATTTATGGCTGTATTCAAAGGGTGACTATTTAATAAAAATGCATTTCTATAGTGTTGATTAATTATAGTTGCATGTTCTTTATAACGTGACTTTAACGTAAATATGAGCAGTAAAGTTGGAAGTAAGAAACTTGAAAAGAGCACAGTTAAAATTGTCGTTGTCACTAATAAATTCCTTTTATGATGGCTCGAATATAAATCAAATTACGTATAACGCTGCAAGCAAAGGCGCACATTAGCGCGTCCAGCCCGAAGGGCGATTTTGCCTTTCCTTGTTACGTGTTTACTCACGACCATCTTTTTTCTCAGCAGCCTTTCGAGGCTTTTCTGGGAGTCCATCGTACATGGCATCCCATTCTTTTGTTTGGGTAATACCTGCATGAACGATTAAATTGAGCAGGCCAAAAAGTCCTTGACAAATATTATCAATATCTTGTTCGTCCATTTCACCGGGATGCACTGCATTATTGCCTGCTATCCGCAAAGTGTCTGCAGCCTTTACTAGACGCTCTCCAAACTCTGGTTTCTTAGCGAGTGACCGAACATCTGTATCTATATGCTTGCCGGGCTCACCTAGGTGTTTGCACAACTTTTGTAGAGACAGCCTTAGTAGTGCTGCTGCAGCTCTAGGTGAGTATGAGGCTATAAGCCTAGCTTCCTCATAGTCAGCTTTAACATCTTCTGGCATATCAAGTGAAGCTTCTGGTGCATCTGGAAGGATTGGATCGACTAACCTTAGACTGTAAATAAAATTATCCTTTATATCGAATTTCTTCCAAACAGAACCATCGCCACATGCCCTGCAAACCAGCATGTATGTCTTAGTTGATAGCCCAAAATTCTGGATGCTCATGTATTGGATATCACATAAAGAATTTGCTTTACAGATTGGGCAATCAAATTTAATTGAGTTATCTTGCGTTAAAATTCTTATTGTTCTCAAAGTATCTCCTTTACATGTAACGTTTCAGTATTTATGCGTTGGGCTGTTTGCAAGGCATAAATCGCTTGTAGGACTTGGACAATGTCATATCCATATTAATCGGTAATTCTTTACTTAACTTAAGATGCTATAGGAATTTGCTTTTTTGCGGTAGTGGTATTTTGTACAACCTTTCGGCTAATTGTCTGTTCTGATTACAACTTTAAGGTAGGTTTTGCCATAGTAAAACCAAGAATTTCGTAAATAGGTTTCAATGAAAAAGCCAACATTCAACTCTTAACTTGAGGCCGTTGAAGACGCTTTACAAAAGAATACGTGAGTCCAGACATGGCCTTTCACGCACATCTAACCCATATGGATATTATAAATGCTATACACGATTAAAATTTAGTCTGACCAACGCATACATCTCACTAAACTGATTTTTTTAAAACCTGTAGATAAGACAAACATTAACAGCTTCATCATGGTGGTTTGCGAGCCGACCGTCCCATGGCCACTCATTGGCATCTGACCCATATGGATATGGGAAATGTCATTATGATGTCGGGAACATCATTGACCATGCCATCACGGCATTTGTGAATCCCTTCACATCAGACAAGTGGTCGAGCTACATGGATGTACGAGTGCGTGTCGGTAAATGAATACCATGTTGAAGCCAAATAACCCCTTACAGTCATATGCTTTGCAATAGGCAAAGCACCACAGCGTCAGTAGCCGCTGGCCATAAGTACATAACAATAAAAGCTAACACCTGGATCCCGGCTCAAAAGCATTGCCGGGAAGACGAGAAAATAGCTAACAAGCTTCTATCCCAAAATACGTTAGATCTTTCAATTTCAAACAAGGTTAAATCGAAGATAACTATACGGCCGATGTAATCGCGGCTATGACCTTCGAAAACATGGATGTTTTCGCAGAGCGCCCATGGATGGGTTTACCGCGTGTCATAGAAGTGATTTCATTTGAGTATCTTTGCCTAACACCTCAATTTAGCCTGATTTGAATTTTTATAAATTTTCATCCCCAAATTCGTTAGATAGCATCTAAAGTAGCGACTTACTTTCATTGGACACTCATACTCTGCTGTGGGCGAAGCGCCACGACGCTAGTGGCCGCTGGCCATAAAAAAGAGTCCCGGCTCAAAATAATGCCGGGACAACGTGAGGGGTGTAGTTAACCTTTTGCCATAAACTAATTAAAACGGCGCAAAGCTATCTAATGTTGCCGTTGGTGTTGTCCAACGTTCGCCTGCATCTATGATTGGGCGCTTAGCACCTTGTGGTGGTATTTGGCCTCGGTCGCCATATAACCACAATACAAAGTTGGTGCGCTCGCCGCTGGTTATCGGTTGCGCAGCATGGACGACATTGCCACGGTGGACCATGGCGGTGCCAGGCTTAAATGTTAAGGCAATTTTTTGCCCTGTCGCCACATCAAAAAAGTCGACTGCAGAGCCGGTAAACGCTTCGCTTGGCAAATTTAGGTTGATGTTTAATGTGACCGCCGATGCATCCGTGTGTGGACGGATCGAACTGTCAGTATTGGGTTGATAATGAATCGAAAAACCAAACGTTTGCGTGTCGTAGCCCATGATTTCAGGAAATAACAACCGCGCGATTGGGCGCATATAGGTGTTTAACATTTCATGATAAAAAGCCTGGAAATTTGGCGCGGCAAGGTAACCTTCTGAACGGCTGTCGAGCATAGCACCACGACGATTGAGCACAATGCCGTAAGGTGGACGCAATGGAATTTGTGCATTCCATACGCTTTCTAAATAGTTGCGTAAAACCGCTAAACGCTCAGGATCAAAAAACTGCAATTGAAACACGTCTGGTGCCACTTCTTGCAGTAAATCTTTAACTGCAACTTCTTTACTTGGGTCTTGCCAGGCTTGAGTTACCGCTTCACGTAATCGCTTATCAAGTAATGAACTATCAAGGCTAAACTCGTTTTTTTGCTCGGTTTGTTGCCATTCTTTCCAGGCATCACTGAATAACGCTTTATTGTTATTCCAAAACTGCTGTACTGATGGCTCACGGTAAAGCATGGCTTCGCGTGAAGGTAATGTTAATGCGCGTGTACGTTGTAATTGAGTTGCTGACATAATGGGTAAAACTCCTATTCTGTGGCTCGGCGATCGCTATCACCTTGCGAGGAGTTCAATTTATTACATCTGTTTATCTAAATAAATATGCACCTCAAGCAAACAGAATTAAGATTTTATTTATAATGAGAGTGGGTTCCCTTGGTTTTAGCTGTTGTTCTAGCTCCAAATCCATTACTCGTATGCTTTCAGAGTGTTCAATATCTCATGCGATAATGCGTCAAATGCACCGTGAACAGATTCAGATAACCCCATCATATTGTCAAAGTCAGGATTGGCCAGAAGTGTGCCCGTTAGTAATTCTACACATCACAATAAATTTGGAGTATCCATACGAGTTTTCCGTTGAAATGAATGCGTTTGCTAGCCAGCAGGCGTCAATAGCTTCATCCACTCATCCGTATTCCCCAAAATGAATGTTTTCATCTGGTTATCTGTAAACGTTAGCTCAATGGCATCAGTAGAGAGAGGGAAAATCCCTGCACCTTTGGCCATAGATTTTTTAACTTTGATAATGTGAGAGAGTTCAAATGTGTATGGGCCAAGGCCAAGCCGTTTATTGTACGGCTCGAAATTAATATGTGATGTGGTCAGAATGAGTTTACCATCTGATTTAGCGACCCCATTTTGTACGGTTGCGGTAACAGACTTAATCACATTTTCCATGCCGACCTCCTTAAAGAGCTAAAGCTTGAATTGCTTCAGCTTGTCACAAAGCGTTAAATTTAACTTTAACACAGCATTAAATCCTGACACACCTCACTGAAAACATATAATCTTTTGAGCTGGTCGCACGGCGAATTTCGTGTTTATGCGCATTCCACCACGAGTATGCGAGTGTGCGAATAATGGCTTGGCTGTCGGTTGCGCTGGTTGCGGTCCAAAACTCGGTGTAAGCGCCTTGAGTAATGTAAAACCCGTTCCATTTAACGCCTGCAGGTCTTGCAAAAAACTGCTGCTTATTGACAAGCGATGGTTCGAATTTAGCAAATAGACCATCTGCTTGAGCCTCTTTTAACTGTAAACCAATATGTTGTTCACCGCCGCGCCAGCCGTCTTTGTGCAGATCAGCCTCTGGCATACCTATAGTGCGCTCTAGGGTTTTCCAATCTTCATCGGTGGCGACTCGCCAGCCTACTGGGCAAAGGTTTCTTTGATCAGCGACATCATGCCAGTTGTACAAGCGGCCGTATGTTAATAGGTTTGCCGCATCATCATTTGGCACTGCGCCCGAACTTACTGCTGAGCCATCTTGAAACTGGGTGCTTCGTAGGTTTTCAGCAAGCCAAACTTGCTCGCCAATGTTAACGGTGCGATAAACATTACCCTCTCTGTCTTGAACAGTATTTTCAAGTTGTTGTAACTCGCTGTTAATGCCGCTGGCCGATGCCGCTGTGACTGTTGCTGCAATAACCATACTTGCTCCTATCGATAAGATGAGTTGTTTCATAATGGGTACCCTACATTACTTTTATGTAAACAACTTTAACTCTCAAACCCGTAGCAAACTAGGCGATATACTGTCTAAAACATGCCTATTTGTATCAATGTTCGATTTTGATGGCTAGGCCACATGCTCAATTAACGCTTTAGATTGGCTCCATTGCTTAGGCGACGTACCATACATACGCTTAAATTCTCGGCTAAATTGCGAGGAGCTGACATAGCCAACCTTCATCGCAGCTTCACTGACATTCATACCGGCAACAATTCGCATGGCGGCATGATTAAGGCGCATCGATTTCATAAACTGAATAGGCGACATTCTGGTAGCTTGTTTAAATTTACGATGAAAGACCGCTCGGCTCATCCCTACTAAAGAAGCTAAATCATCAATGGTGACATTTTTGCCTAGGTTTAAGGATAAATACTCAATTGAGCGAGCAATCTCGTTACCAATACCAAACGCTCTTCTGGCTGAAATACCAGCGTCGCCTTTCAATACGGCGTAATACAGCTCTCGTAGTCGGCTTTCGCCTAGGATTGATGCATCCATGCTGCCATCGAGTTGCAGTAATCTAAGTAGCGCATCAGCAAAAGTATCATCCCAGTTTGCTAAAGAAAGCCCTTGTGGTTGTGAGCTGCTTTTAGGCTGCTTAATCGCACCTGTGGCACTCTCCATCTCAATGGCTAACTCTGTCATCACTTTGGTATCGAGCGAGATATAAACCCCAAGCAATGGCTCCTCGGGTGAAGCCTCAGGCGTACCGGCCTCGACAGGTAATGAGACGGTGCAGCACATGTACTGACTGTTGTCGTAGATATACCTGTCGCCATCGAGAATCGCTTCTTTTCGACCGTTCAAAATAACCACCACTGTGGGTTCGTAAACGGCTGGAGCACAAGGCATTGCCTGGGTAATTTTAAACAAACTCACCCCTTTAATGGCGGTTTCGACTATGCCATCGGCACTAATGCGTTGTTCTACTAACTGCTTTATCTTTTGTTTGATCATTTTCACACCGTCTCACCAAATAGATACAAATAGGCACGTTTTAGCGACTAATGAGCCTATTTACATCTCAACCTGAGAGTTATAGTACATTTCAGGTAACACTACTACCGCTCGTAGCAACATGCAAATTAAATGATTGCACTTGCTAAAGCCCCTAGCTTCACAACAAAGGTAACGATGATGACGACTCAACAATTTGGTAAAAACGGTTGGACTCCTGAGCGCATTGGCTCACTTGTAGGAAAGACATATGTGATCACAGGGGCTAACAGTGGCGCAGGTTTTGAAGCCTCTCGCATCCTGCTCAGTAAAGGCGCCAAGGTGGTTATGCTGAACCGTAACCCAAGCAAATCAGCTAACGCAATTGAAGCATTAAAGCAGTCATTAGGTCAGCACATTGATGTAAGGTTTATTCAGGTCGATTTGGCTGTGCTTGAATCGGTGCGCAACGCAGCAAACGAACTCCTAAACACCACGCCAATCATCGATGCACTTATCTGTAATGGCGCCATTGCACAGGTCGCCAAGCAACATCTCACCGTCGATGGTTTTGAAAGCCAACTTGGGATAAACCACTTTGGCCACTTTTTATTGTGTGGCTTGCTGTTTGATCGCATTAACGAGGCTAAAGGCCGAATTGTGATGGTGGGTAGCAACGCGTACAAAATGGGGCTTAAACGGATTAAGTTTGAAGATCTTAACTTTGACACAAAATACACCGCCTGGGACTCATACGCACAAAGTAAGCTGGCACAAATGATGTTTGGTTACGAGTTGCAACGCCGTATAAAAGCGGCGGGAAAAAACGTTGAAGTACAGGTTTGTCACCCGGGCGCTTCTCGTACCAACTTGCTTATGGATACCGCGAGTACCTTTAATAAAATGCTATGGGCAGTAATGTCTCGGGTTATCGCTCAATCAGCTGAAAAAGGCGCATGGCCAGAAGTCATGTGTGCAACTGAGCAAGGGCTAAAACCTGGCACACTTTATGGACCCACCAAGCGAGCCAATACTGTTGGCCCTGTGGATCAAAATAAACTCGAGAGCATTGCACTGGATCAAGACATGGCAGCCAAGCTTTGGGCGCTATCGTTAGACAAAACATCACTAAACTGGTCGCTTTGATCGAATGAAAAAACCAACACTAACGCTGGTCACATTACTGACACTTGCAACGCTGGGGTTAATGGCTTGCTCATCGCCAAATCTTTATAACGACCTGATATACAAGGATCTTAATGCGTCAACGCCAACAGTCAATGCAGAGCACCAGCTTGGCATCGCTTTTGGTGGTGGCGGTGTTCGTGGTTTTATGCATTTAGGCGTCATCAAAGCTTTAGAAGAGGCAGGGATAAAACCCAATGTTGTCAGCGGCACGTCTGCAGGTTCAATCGCGGCAACGTTATACGCGTCAGGTATGAGTTATCAAGCTATGTCCGCAGCCATTGAAGACGTGGGGATGAGCGATATTGCCGACTTTGTATTGTCATCAAAAGGCTTAGTTAATGGTAAAAATCTATCCGATTGGATAAACGCGCAAGTAGAATATGACGACCTTGCAGATATGCCGA
This sequence comes from Shewanella saliphila, assembly GCF_014648295.1. GTDB lineage: Bacteria > Pseudomonadota > Gammaproteobacteria > Enterobacterales > Shewanellaceae > Shewanella > Shewanella saliphila. Next base: position 8,691 of record NZ_BMQV01000064.1, on the reverse strand, counting down.
TACCTGTGGCGGTGACCGCGACCAATATGACCACACACAATACGGTGACCATTCGGTCGGGTAATCCGGGCCATGCAGTGCAAACCTCATCGACGATTCCGGGGGTATTTATAGCAGTTGAGCACCAGGGGGATATTTTGATCGATGGCGGTATTTTAAGTGTTGTGCCGGTTTACGCAGCCAAACAGTTAGGTGCCAAAAGGGTCATTGCTGTCGACATTTATTGCCACAACCAAACTCAGCCTCAAGTGTCTGCCAGCCAGTTAACCCTAGCCGTATTTAGGATGCAAAGCTGCAGACTGTCGCAACCAGAACTAGACAGTGCCGATATTGTGATTTCTCCTTTATATGAGCCAAATGGCATTGGCGGATTCGATGACAAAACACAAGCGATTAACGCGGGTTACCTTGCAACAAAGGCTGTGATACCGCAGATTAAAGCGCTACTGTTAAATTAAAACACGGCTAATTGACTTGTCTCGACTCATAAACGTAAAGCTTCAGTGAAATACGCCCCCCCTGAATGCTAGAAACAAAAAACGGGATTGGCTTTGATAAACCAATCCCGTTTTCATATGAGTGCTTAGCGCTTAATTTAACACTTAAATTTAGTGTTTATTTAACCAGCGCTGGCGTGCGTGGAGGAATAACGCGTTTGTTGCCTGTCGATTCAAATGCACTCGCAAACCTCAGCAGGTTATTGTCGTCATAAGCACGGCCGGCAAACGTTAACCCAACAGGCATGCCAATATCAGCCATCACGCCCATTGGTACGGTCACTGTCGGCACACCTAAGTGACGAATCGCCAGGTTGCCGTTAGCAACCCAAACACCGTTACTCCAGGCGATATCTGCCGACGCGGGGTTTACATGCGCATCAGCAGGGCCAACATCAGCCACTGTTGGGAACAACACAGCATCGAGTTTGAGCTCATCCATCCAATCTTCTAAATCCAACTTGCGGGTTTTTTCTAGGCCGCGCAAACCATCGGGAACGCTGTCGATTTGGTTATATGACTTAAGCCCTCGTTTGGCCATATTGACGTATTCATCCATGCCTGCGGCTAAATCACCTTCACGATTTGGCAGGGTGCCTAAGTCATGGGGGAAAATCAAATGGCCGTTTACGTCAGACAGTTTGTTCAGTTTCGGGTCATTATTGGCGCGCAAGAATTCATCTAAAGCCCAGCCAGAAAGCTCCCATAACTCATCTTCCAAAAACTCTGGTGTCACTATACCGCGGTTGTACACAGTTGGCGCACCTGGGCGGTCACCTTCGCAATTTGATACCAGCGGGAAATCAACTTCAATAACTTCAGCGCCAGCGGCTACCAATGCTTTACGCGCCGCTTCACACAGATCGATTACCGATGCACGGGTATTGATGCGCTGACCGGTTGGGCCGCCAATACCTGGGTTTTCGCTGGTGCCAGCCAATTCATCTTTGTTGATAAACATGCGTGGTAGCCCGAAACGCTTACCTTTAAGCGTGCCAGCTTGAGCGGCAAGATCCAGATAAGATTGTGGCCGCACTTTAGAGGCTTTGGGGATTTCAACCCAGGGTTGCAGGCGCCATAAGTCACCGCGAGTTATTGGGTCGTCGGCAACAATCACGTCAAGCACTTCTAGCATGTCTGCCATGGTGCGAGTGTAAGGCACTACGACATCCATAGTTGGGGTCAGTGGCCAGTTACCGCGCACAGAAATCACCCCGCGCGAGGGCGTGTAGGCACACAAACCGTTATTTGATGCAGGTCCGCGACCGCTCGACCATGTCTCTTCGGCTAAGCCAAAAGCAGAGTAACTTGCGGCGGTGCCAGTACCTGCACCATTGGAAGACCCAGAAGCGAAAGGTGCGGTAAGGTAATTGGCGTTATATGGGCTTTCGGCACGGCCATAATGGCCGCGTTGCATGCCACCATTAGCCATAGGCGGCATGTTGGTTTTACCTAGGCATATTGCCCCTGCTTCACGCAGACGTTCAACGGCAAAAGCATCGTATTGAGCCACTAAATCTTTAAATGCAGGGCTGCCCGACGCTGCCGTTAATCCTTTAACCAAATAGCTGTCTTTTACAGTATAAGGAATGCCGTCAAGTGGGCTCAGGGTTTCGCCACGCGCCCTTCGCGCATCTGACGCCTCGGCTTCTTTTAGCGCATCTTGATTGCGCACCACCAAGGCATTTAGTTTAGTCTCTGTTGCTGGGCCGTCGTAAGCATCAACTCGCGCTAAATATGACTTAACCAGTTCAACCGATGTAGTGCGGCCCGACCCAAGCGCAGCACGCAACTCGGAAATAGAAATCTCAGTGACTTCAAACATGTTAAAACCTCTTCTTGAAAGGCAATTGTGTAAAAGGTTAATTGCTCTTAAAGATAAATATAATGAAAGACAGTGACTAAACATTCACCGTCTTCCTTTGGTTTTTGGTCTAGGTTTTTATTTATTGTCCAGAAGGAATTTGCTGGGTAATACAATGAATATTACCGCCGCCTAATAAGATTTCACGGGCAGGTACACCCACAACCTCATACTCTGGGAAAATATCTTGTAATTTTTGCGCAGCAATATCATCTGTTGCAGGGTCAAGCAGTGGGAACACAATGCGCTGATTGGTAATTAAAAAGTTCACATAAGAACCCGCTAAACGTTCACCCGCTGTGCGTGGTACACCCGTGCCCTCTTCTACGCCTTGGGCTTCTTCTTCGGTGCAATATAACGGACCTGGTTGTGGCATTAAATGAATTTTTAATTTACGCCCTTGTGCATCTACCGCATTTTGTAACACATCTAAAGCCGCTTTTGAGCGAGGATATTGTGGATCGTTTTGATCATCAGTCCAATGTAAAATCACTTCGCCTGGGCGAGCAAAACAGCACATATTATCAATATGTCCGTCGGTCTCATCCATGTACACGCCATCTTCCAACCAGATAAACTGCTGCACATTTAAATACTCAGACAAATAAGCTTCTATCTGCTCACGAGTCAAATCGGGGTTGCGGTTGCTGTTAAGTAAACACTCAGCACTGGTCATGCAGGTGCCTTCACCGTCGACATGAATTGAGCCACCTTCAAGAATGAGCGGCGCGCGATAACCCTCAAACCCATGTTGAGCGTTCATTAACTGCGCAACTTGCTCGTCTTTATCCCACGGAGAGTACAAACCACCGTTATGACCACCCCAGGCATTAAAGCCCCAGTCAATACCGCGGCATTCGCCTTTAGTATTTACCACCACTGTCGGGCCAGTATCACGGGCCCAGCAATCGTCGCTATCGATTTCAACCAAGGTCACATGAGCAGGCATAACCGTCTTAGCCTGTGCTAAAAATGCCTTGGGAACGCCCATGTATACTGGTGTTACAGCACCAATGGCATCGGCAACGTTTGCAAATGTTGCTTGAGCATAAGCCCCTGCTGCGCGCCAGTTGTCTGGGCGATATGGCCAAAGCATCCACACAGCTTGCTGAGCCGCCCATTCGGCTGGCATGTGAAAACCATCTTGTGATGGCTTTGTAGATAATGGTGTGGCATCCACATTCGCATTGGTCATGAATTTTGGTCTCCAGTAATGCTGAAAAACGATAAAGTTGTGCGCCCTAATATAGGACGAAATTCTGGGTGAATTTGAGCTTAGTCAAAATATGACAGATATCATATCATTTAAGCCTATTTGCGCTAAATACTTGTATGCAGGGCATTGATAACTATTTTCAAATATATTGAGCGCAAGATAACCCAACACATATCGGGCGAGACTCTGCGCAAAAAAGCCCCCTTTGTCGAAGGAGGCTTTCGCTAACACGATTAAATCAAACCAATGATTCGTTAGTTTTTGCTTCTGCGGGTTAATAGCCCAAGTCCAAAGACACCGAGTAGCAATTCAAGTAACCCTAAGCTACCACCACTGCTACTGCCAGATGTGGTAGTTGCTGTTGAGCTCAGTACTCCCACAGTGACTGGGTCGACAATAGTACCATTGGCTTCGCCATCTTCATCAAGCTCTCCACCGTCTGTGATACTCACTTGTATCAAGTTATCGCCAATGAGCTGCCAATAAGCTTCATCAACCTCAACAGTAGAGCCATCAGCCATCACTTTGAGTAACACAAAGTCTGTGGGTAATGAACTGCCAAAATTAATGGTTACGGCAATAGTGCTACCCTCAACAAGGCCTGTGACGTTGTAACTAAATTGCGGCATAGGATAAGTATAATCTGTCCCCGTTGCTGTTGTTGAAGACACAACAAGGCCAGTTACACTACCCTGGTCGACCGTAATAGGCTGGCTGTAGTTGTAAATGTAGGTGCCATCATCAAGTAACGTCATAGGCGCGCCTGCATCTTCAAGGTCAGCTTCAGCACGATATCTTACCACCGTATCTTCATATCCAGCTTCATCTGTTGAGGTTTCCATCCATACCGCATACAAATTGTCACCGTTAGGCTTCATTCTAAGTTGTGATTCAAAGTCAGGTTCGCCCTCTGGATCTAATGGCACCGTAATATTGGCAGATAACAATTTAAGTGGCTCATAAGTGCGGCCGCCATCTCTGGTTTTGGTGACAAACACATCAAGCTCTGTACCCGTACCAATATGCGCTAAGGTATTTTTGATAGAACCCCAGGCGACGATAAAGGCATTAGGATCTTGGCAATTTTCACCATCTGGTGCAGTCGCTAAGTCACAGGCAGAGGTACTACTAGGCGCCCCCACAATCCGTGGCTCTTTAATATCGACTTCTAATGCTGGTAAATAATTGGTCAAGTTTTGGGTGCCTGTCCAAGTATTACCACCATCGTAACTACGACGAGTGAAGAAGTTATAGTTATCTTCAGTTGTGTACTTGGCCAATGCCCAGTCTGATGTGTAACTGTAACCAAACAAGATAGTATCACCACGAATAGCACCACGGTGCGCACGGGCATCTTCAAGGTTGTTATTCTCAGTCGTGATGGTTAAGGCTTCAATGGTCTTAGTTGAGTCATCAGTAGTGACTTCTGCAAATGCATTAGTACTTAGGTTAACGGCACCTGAGTTGCTAATACGATCAGACAGAGTTACTGGCGGTATGGCGTCTCGCTCATCGTCGGTTAAGTAGTAATTACAGCCACCCGCTTCTTCATAGGTGACATCTAAAACCGCATCACCGTCGACAACGTCAACTGCATTACCAACACCATCGACATAACCACCAACGCCATCAGGATAAACAACCGTTCCTGTCGATGTCAGAACATAACGGGTAAACGTTGTAAAACTGGTATCGACAGCTGGGGTAAAATCAAGCGGTGTTAAGCCTGTGTTTGTGGCTTCCTCTCCCACTACGCCAATGCGGCCCATAATGTCAGAAGGGCCACCCTGGTCATACGCCCCTTCTTTCCAGAAAACCATCAATTTGGTACCGCTTTGATTAATGGTTTCATCCATGCCTGCAACTTGATTGTAAAAGAAGCGCACGCGTCGAGCATTTTCTCCAGGATTACTAAGCACACATCCTATACGTGCAGGGTCTTGCCAATCGGGGGACTGATAGACATCACTGACCACGCCTTCAGTATCTGGATAGGATACTTGTACATCTTCACCATTGTAAACGGTATCATCATCGGTAAAGTTGCCTTTAGCGCCAGGTTGATTCTGGTTTTGGGAATTACCCGTTGAACTGCCGCCTTTTTGTAAGCCAGAGCTGAACGAGACATTAATATAACTTGCGGGTGGCTGGTCAAACGTAAAGCGGTGATAACGAACAACCTTACCAAAATCGACACCTTCACCACCGCCTTTGGTTTCTTCATAGGCAATAATAGTAACGGGTTTTTCTCCAGGTACTTGAACCATACCTAAATTGGCACGTGATGCGCCTTCTTTACCCGTTTCGACAAGTAATGGCTGTGTGTCAGCACATTCTGGTGTGACTGCACAGACTGGATCAAGGTATCCGGTTAATTCGGTAACAACATCATCCCCTTCACGTTTTTTGAACGTTTTGAAGTTGTTGGTAACACGAGACACATTGGCAGCAAATGAGATATCAGCAAGCGCGGGCGCTTTCATGTCCTCAATATAGGTGTACCAAATATCGGTACCTTTATTGACGTTCGCACCACTGGCGCCATCGCCTGGGCCATCAGCATCACCGGTTTTTAACCCTTCAGGGTCTTCTTGCCAGGCGACGTTCCACGCCACTTTGGCCCCGTCACTATAGCTGGTGGCTCTAGGTGTATTTTGCTTGGCATCACGTTCACCAAAGCTTAACTGCTCGCGCTTCCAGGTACCGCCAGTAGGATTACTGTCCGCATCGACTGCGCTGGGATTTTTAGTATAAGCAATGTAAGTACAACTAAAAGGTAGCTGTCTTCCCTCACGGTCAAGGTAGGTTGCTGCCCCCTGATGATAATTATAATCAGGGATGTCATCATTGAGATTTGTTGCATCGGCATCAATTGAAGGACAATATTTATCAGCCCATGTCACGGCAACATGCCCACCAGCGGCAAAGATGTTTGGTTTGCCTGAGTCACCGTAAAAATCAGCGAGAGACACACCACCATTACCATCCGATACCCAGTAACTTTGCTTTGATGTTTTGCGTGCCGTATCTGAAATATTAACCGCTTGCCCCCAAGTCACACCGTCATCTTTTGATACGCGTATAAAAATATCCTGCGCAGGACGTTCTTTTTGGGCTTTCAAGTCATAAACCGTTTTGCTTTGACTATTGCCATAAGCATAGGCACTGACTAAATCGCCATTGGGCAGCCTGATAATTTTACCTTTAGACGCTAAATCTTCAGTGATTACCCCACCATCATCATGCGGAGATATCGCTGTAACCTCACTTGCAAAGGCAATCGAACACGTTGCGCTTGAAAGGTAGGCGGCGGCCATACAATAGAGTAACTTTTTAAATTTCATAATAAAATTTCCTTATTGTCATTATTAAATGAAAAATATTATTGTTAGTTTTCTATCACTTAACCCCAAAATTAATTGGATAATTTATATACAGCAATGACCGCGCCATAATGATATCCACACAAAAAACTTTCGATAAACACTGATAAACATCAAGTTTATGTGTTTGATTGATATACATAGTTTTTGTTTTTGTTAACATAATTGTCATAAGTGACAATTTTGTTGACAAAAATGGAGTCAGTTATGCAGATTAGCCAAAAACAAGGCAATAAAGATTTTGCCATTATGCTAAATGCTTATGATTGCCCAGCAATGTTGGTCACCCCGCAATACCAAATATTGGCAACGAATAAACACTATCTTGAAAGTTACGGGGCAATCGATCAGAGCCAAAAGGCTTATTGCTACAAGGTGTCTCATGCTAATGATGTCCCTTGTGATCAGGCTGGAGAAACATGTCCATTATCGCTCGCATCTGCTTCTGACAAAAAAGAGCGAGTACTGCATATTCATCATTCGCCACATGGTAAAGAACATATCGACATTGAAATTTTGCCCATTTTAAACGACAAGGGTGAGGTCAAATTCTTTATTGAGTTGTTAAAGTCGGTCACCCAAGCCAACCCCAAAATTGGCAATAATGAAATGGTTGGCGCCAGCCCTGCATTTAATCAACTAGTCGAAAATATTACCCGCGTTGCACCGACTGAAGCATCGGTGTTATTAGTGGGCGAAACCGGAAGCGGTAAAGAAATCGCGGCGGCGGCAGTGCATCTCGCCAGTAATCGAAAAGAACACCCTATGGTGATTTTAGAATGCTCTGGTTTGACCGAAACCTTGTTTGAAAGTGAGTTATTTGGCCATATAAAAGGCGCGTTTACTGGCGCGCTGTACAATAAACAAGGCCTAGTTGAAGTGGCCCATGGCGGGACATTGTTTTTAGATGAAATTGGCGACGTACCTTATGAACTACAAATCAAATTATTACGGCTTATTGAAACCGGCACATATCGCCCTGTAGGTAGTAGAGAAACCAAGCGGTCAGACTTCAGACTGATTTGCGCAACAAACCAAGATATTATTGGCATGGTAGAACGGGGGGAATTTAGGCGAGACTTATACTATCGTATCAATGTTTTTCCGATTCATATCCCCTCTTTAAAGGAACGCAAACAAGATATCCCATTGTTAACAAAAACCATTCTTCAACGAATTGACCAAAGTGGTCAATATAGCGTGACAGATTGCGCCATAAGCTTACTGAAAAAGCATGACTTTATGGGTAATATTAGGGAGCTACGTAATATTTTGTCACGAGCATTAGTGCTATCAAACACCCCAATAATTGATCATCATGTGATTAAAACCTGCCTTGAGATCGATCGTAAAATTAGTGGGGATTCAGGTTCGACAACAGACTTAAAAAACAATGAGCTTAACTACCTAAGGCGACTTATTGACAGTGTCGATGGTGATAAAGACAAAGCCGCTGCGCTAGCAGGTATTAGCACTCGCTCATTATACCGCAAGATACAATAGCGAAAGCGTTATATATAGAAGGTCATATAAGCGATTTTACAAAACATCGAGTAGGGTGAGGCGTCACCGCCCCATCCCTCTCACAGAACCGTACGTACGGACTGATGTGGTCAAGTAAATCTGTACACAAACAAGAGTTGCGTTTTAAGCAGCACTTTCAGCTGCTGTTGGGGTCATATAATTAATATAACTATGCCCGCGTTTTGTATTGTAGTGCTTCAATATATA
>NZ_BMQV01000063.1 GCF_014648295.1 Shewanella saliphila | reverse complement strand
ATTCAGCAGTCGCTTGTAACTCTAGAGAAAATTCAGACATAAAAAAATCGGCCTCAGAAATAAATCTAAGACCGATTATGAAGCCTAGAAAAGATCGTTCAAGTCGCTTAAACGATCGGCATTAGCCCTCTGCGCCGGCATTATTGCTTATTCATGGTTTTCCCAGCGCCAGTTGGGATTGGGAAGGCATGTGGCAACCACTCACTGAACGATATTATGTGATTACCCTCGATATGTTAGGTTTTGGCTTGTCGGATAAACCTAAAAATAGCGAGTATTTGATTAGCCAACAGGCCGACATTTATCAATCACTTTTAGCCAAGTTAGGCGTGAGTGAATATCATCTTTTAGCCCATGATTACGGCGATACCGTTGCACAAGAGTTATTGGCACGACAAGTTGATGGTGAGAGTAAAATACACATTAACAGCGTGTGCTTATTAAATGGTGGCTTATTTCCTGAAACCCACAAACCGGTATTGATTCAAAAGTTATTGTTATCACCGCTGGGGGCCTTTGTGGCGAAAAGGATCACCAAGCCAAAATTTGCTGCCAACTTACAGCATATATTTGGCCCAGCAACCCCGCCAACGCCAGAGGTCGTCGATACGCTTTGGCAATTGTTAACCCATAATGATGGTATCGCAGTGATGCACAAACTCATCACCTACATGACCCAACGCAAACAACATCGTCAACGTTGGGTTGGGGCGCTGGTGAACAGCCCTGTACCAGTCAAACTGATCGCGGGCGCATTAGATCCGATCTCGGGTCAGCATATGATCGATCGCTATGGTCAGTTGATCCCCAATGCCAATATTACCACCATGCCGACACTCGGCCATTATCCTCAAGTGGAAGATGCCACTGCCATCACTGCGGCGTATTTACAGTTTAGACAGAGTATTGAGTGAGTTAATGTCACAGTAGAGAGCAATAAAGTTGTCATACCTAATTGATATTATTACTTTGTAATTGTTTTTATTATTTGAGAATACACATCATGCATGTCTTTACCATTATCTGTGTATTAGCCTGCGGGCTATTTACGAGCATTAATTGTTTTGCTGCGAGTTCAATTCCTACTGCTGCTGAAAAACCTTATGTATTATTGGTCTCAATAGATGGTTATCGCTTTGATTATAATCGACTACATAGCCCTCAGCACCTCACTGAATTTGCTAAGCATGCCGCTCAGGTCACTCATCTTATCCCCTCATTTCCCACAGTGACCTTTCCAAATCACATTACCCTTGTTACTGGGCTGTATCCTGCGCATCACGGCATCGTTTCCAACCATTTTTATAACCATGAACTGCAACAGCCCTATAGCATGAAGATTAAACAAGCGGTAACCGATGGCCGTTTTTACCATGGCGTGCCATTGTGGTCGCTAGCGGGACAGCAAGGCTTAAAAAGTGCGACCTATTTTTGGCCGGGTTCAGAAGCGAATATTGCGGGGCAGCGTCCTGATTATTGGCTGCCTTATAATGGTGATGCACCTAACCATGAAAGAGTCGAGAAAGTTTTACAGTGGTTTAATTTACCTGAAGCAGATCGCCCCCAGTTTGTGACTTTGTATTTTTCTGAGGTAGATACCGCAGGACATCATTTTGGCCCAACATCGAACAAGACTTATCAAGCAGTGCAAAACATTGATAAAGCCATTGGACAATTGTTAATCGGCATTAACGCGCTACCTTTTAAGGTGAATGTGATAATTACGTCTGATCATGGCATGGCAAATGTTGCCGATTTTCCACGTGTGTACACGGACAAATTATTCGCAAAGAATGACGCATTAAAAGACAGATTTAAATTTAATAACGATGCTGCATTTTCGTTAATCACTGCCATAGGCGACAATAAACAACAAGATTTAGATGCCTTGGAAGTACTCACTAAAAAAGTGCCAGGTTTGCAATTTTATCGTCAGAAAGAGATACCTGCGTATTTGCACTTTAGTGATAACCCATCAATTGAAGATGCAGTATTAATCAGTAATCAACATTATATAACCCGTTCTGATGCCAAGGCCGGTGTGACAGGTAAGCACGGCTATGATGCTAGTGTCGTAACAGATATGAACACAGTGTTATACGCTCAAGGGCCTGCATTTAATCAGCAACATATTGACCGCGCAGATAATATCCACCTTTACCCGCTTATTGCACATATTTTAGGCTTAACCATTAACGAGCCGATTGATGGTGAGTTAACGGTTTTGGCGCCTTTGTTGGCACAATAAATTGAACTTACGCAATAGCAGCAATGCTTTATCAGGATTGGTCTCGAGTAGCGAGTTAGGAATAACCCCCAGCCTTATGCTCAAACTAGAACATTTGTTCACAAATCATTACTAGACAGTATCAAGCGTTGCAGGATAACGTTAATCTATGGTTTATAAATCGCTATCAAACCATCACATTTATCACTTTTATTAATAGGTAACGCGACACATGAAAACTGCCATTGAATATTACTTTACCAGCCTTTCTCCCTATGCCTATTTAGGTCACCATACGTTTACCGCCATTGCGGCAGAGCATCACACCGCCATTGATTATAAGCCGATAAAACTTGGCAAACTGTTTGCCGAACGAGGCGTGTTACCGGTAAAGCAACGTCCGCAAGCAAGGCAAGACTATCGTTTAATTGAGTTAGCACGCTGGTCTAAAAAACGCCAATTGCCGCTTAATCTTCACCCAGCTTTTTTCCCAGCAGACCCAAGCTTGGCCGACAAATGTACTATTGCGCTTCAACAAATGGGACAAAACCCCGCTGAGTTTGTCGCGCAAATGCTGGCGGCATGTTGGGCAAAAGATCAAAACATTGCCGATGTTGCATTGATACAGCAGATCCTCACATCATTGCAGCTTGATGCAGATAAGGTTATTGCGCAGGCATCATCGAGTGAAATTGACGCGATTTACGAAGCCAATACTACGGCTGCAATCGAAAAAGGTTTGTTGGGTGTGCCAAGCTATATCTATCAAGACGAGCCATTTTGGGGCCAGGATAGACTTGAGCTGTTGGCCGACAAACTAGCGGAATAGGGGTTTTACGCGAATAAAAAAACAAATGGCTATGCTGACGTTTATCATGTCGGCATAGCCATTAACCATAAATCGCGGATAAATAAAGCATTACAAAGCCAGTTTGCTTAAGCGGCTTGGCACTGAGTCATTTTTAATGTCGCAGTCTTTACTGTGGTAACGCGTTAAACTCGGCTCTAATCTGTTCAATTCGCTCACGGTTAACGCCAAAGTCTGAGTGACCCACCCGTGAGGCCGATCTTACCTGGATCATGATTTTACCTGACTCAACTGACGGAAAGTAAAACTCAACATCGTCAACAAAGCGCATAACCTGCGAAGTAAATTCAACTCGAATATAATTATCTTCTACCACGACAATACTTGCTCGCTCAGCCGCTTTTAATACGTGCAATAGGCCTACTTGAGCTTGTTGAGACGTGCCGCTAAATGCAATCGGTTCAATATAATGTTCTTCATCTGTGGCTGCTTGCTGGCTATTCACGCAGTTGGGCGAATCTGGGCATGGCGTTAATTTTCCTGCGGTGACCCCTAAGGTGGGTACAGTGCCAGAGCAACCCATTAACAGCACCATAGCAAGTGCCAGTATTGAAGTGTGTTTATACATTTTGCTTCCCTTTATGTGTAAAACGTCATGTGTTTGCGGTTATCGGTATCAACAGCGTAATTGATCTTATGTTGTCTACAGTAAAACAATAAGTTGCGCTTAACAATGCGCTATATACCCAATCAACTTGAAGATCCGTGTTTCAGAGCTTCACCGTGTTTTCAATACTAGGCGCGTTAATGCGGTAATGTAGGTACCTTATTAATTAGCGCAACAACGCTCTTGATTTAATAATCAGGGAACACGGTGAAACTCCCAAAGGGCAAGTTTTACACGCGTTTATGCTGCGTTATTGATTTTGGAAAGGGAACGACCATTACCCGCAATCAATGCCTTGCCTAAACGCGTGTAAATTCTTGCTGAAATCGAGCATCTTCAGGTTGTTTGGGTATCAATCTGCTGGCGCAAATAGGTCGATGTTGATTGCTAGGATTGGTATATATGAGCTCTCGTGGTGCAACGTTGTTAAAATAATGCACAAAAACGATGCGCTATTCACAACTTGTTTTTGTATAAATGATAATCAACCATGGCGGGTAATAATAAATAATATAGATAAAACAAAAGACTAAAATTTTATTTTGTTAAATTTTTTATGTTGGAATGCGAAATGCACAAATAACCATAATGCAAGAGCTCAACTTGATTGAGTTTCACGTTAGCCAAATAGATGACTAGGGTTCCGGCTTGTCAATGATGTCAATCATAACAAGTGACTGGTCCGAGAGTTACCAACCCGGCAAAATGATGTTGATATTGTCACCACTGCTCAGTAGGTGATTTTAATATGGATGTCATGGTTGTTTGCAACCAGGTTACACGGAGGGATAAAAGCCCGGGAGGTCAATTTAGTTGAACCTCTTGCGCAAAAAATTCGTGTAAATTACTGGAGCAATAACCATGAGATCAATAAAAACAGTTTTATTACTTACCCTTATATTATTCACTTCGTTTACTTCAGCTAATGCGTCAGCCAAAGACAAATTTTCAGTTTGTTGGTCTATTTATGTCGGTTGGATGCCTTGGGATTATGGTGAAAGCTCTGGCATTGTAAAAAAATGGGCTGACAAATACGGTATCGAAATTGATGTCGTGCAAATCAATGATTATATCGAGTCAATTAACCAATACACCACGGGTCAATTTGACGCTTGCACCATGACCAACATGGACGCATTAACCATTCCTTCTGCCAGTTTTGTCGACAGTACCGCCCTTGTGGTCGGCGACTTCTCTAACGGTAATGACGGCGTAGTGTTAAAAAATGGTACCGCATTAGCCGACATTAAAGGTCAGCAAGTTAATCTCGTTGAGCTCAGTGTTTCACATTACTTACTGGCTCGCGCGTTAGGCACTGTAGGGTTAACAGAACGAGACATCAGCGTTGTTAATACGGCCGATGCCGACATGGTTGCGGCATATGCCACAGACGATGTGACCTCGGTCGTGACCTGGAATCCGCTATTGTCAGAAATTTTACCTATGCCTAATACCACGCAAGTATTTGACTCATCTAAAATTCCTGGCGAAATCATCGACTTGTTAGTGGTTAACAGCAAAACCTTAAAAGAAAATCCAAAACTGGGTAAGGCACTTGTTGGCGCATGGTATGAAATCATGGACGTGATGCAAAAAGATAAAGCCGCGTTAACGCAAATGGCGATCGCATCAGGTACTGACTTAGCCGGTTTTGAGGCGCAATTAGCGACCACCAAAATGCTTTATACCCCACAAGCGGCTGTCGAATTTACCCAAAGCGCACAACTGCCAAAAACCATGGAATACATCGCTAAGTTTTCGTTTGACCACGGGCTATTAGGCGACGGTGCCATGGACTCAACTTTTATTGGAATCGAAACGCCTGCTGGCATTGTCGGTGATAAAAATAACATCCAATTACGCTTTGACCCAACTTACATGCAGCTTGCTGCAGACGGAAAGTTATAAGTCTTAATCCTACAAAATTAGCCTAACGCGGGTTGTTAGGCTAGCGAACTCTTTATATAACGGTGACTTATGAAAAGGTTAATGAACTTAACCCCGTCAAAACCATTAAGTATTTTCTTAAGCTTATTGCCTTTTGTCTTGGTGTTTTTTCTCTATGGCAGTTTATCGAATGCCCGTTTGGCAGAGAACCCAAATGACAAACTGTTGCCCAGTTTTAGTCAAATTGGCAGCGCAATAGACCGTTTAGCCTTTAATGAAGATAAACGTACCGGTAAATATATTTTGTGGGCCGATACTCAAGCCAGCGTATTACGCATTGCGGTCGGGGTATCAATCAGTGCGGCATTGGGGTTAACCATAGGCTTATTTACCGGACTTATTCCGTTAGCGCGCGCCAATTTATCACCCATCATCACGATTATTTCACTGATCCCACCGATGGCGATATTACCGATTTTATTTATTAGTTTTGGTTTAGGCGAACTGGCCAAAGTGATGTTGATTATTGTGGGAACCGCCCCAGTGATTATCCGTGATATTCAAATGCGTGTATTGCAACTGCCGTCAGAGCAACTCATTAAAGCGCTGACATTAGGCGCATCAACCTGGTTAGTCGCATTACGTGTGGTGTTACCGCAAATTCTGCCAAGTCTGTTGTCATCAATGCGATTTTCACTCGGCGCGGCCTGGTTATTTTTAATTGCGGCAGAGGCCATTGCCGCGCAAGAAGGCCTGGGCTATCGAATATTTTTAGTACGCCGTTACATGTCGATGGACGTGATCTTTCCTTACGTTATCTGGATTACCACTCTGGCATTTTTAATGGATTTTAGCTTAAAGCGCTTGTCTCAAGTTTGCTTCCCTTGGTATCACAGCAATGAAAATGGCAAATAAGGAGCAAATGAAATGAGTTTTTTATCGGTCAAAAATGTCTATAAATCTTATGGCGATAACTTGGTTCTTGAACGGCTAAACCTCAACGTTGAACGTGGCGAATTTATCTCAATGGTGGGGGCTTCAGGCTGCGGCAAGTCGACATTTTTAAACATGTTATTGGGGAAAGAAGCGCTATCGAAAGGCGAAATATTTTTAGAAGGCAAATCACTGAGCCAAGAGCCTGATGCCGAGCGCGGCATTGTGTTTCAAAAATATTCTGTATTTCCGCATTTAACGGTTTTACAAAATATCATGATTGCAGATGAATTCAGCCAAGCACCGTTATTGGGTTGGACATTTGGTGCAACTAAAAAAAACATCAAGCAAAAAGCCTTAGATTTTATTTCAATTGTGGGGCTAACAGCGGCCATTAATAAATACCCTAATGAGCTATCTGGCGGTATGCAACAGCGTTTAGCCATTGCACAAGCATTAATGAAATCCCCCAAAATCTTACTGTTAGATGAACCCTTTGGCGCATTAGACCCAGGGATCCGCGCCGATATGCACGAGCTTATTCATGATATTTGGCAACAAAACAACTTAACCATTTTTATGGTGACTCACGATATCAAAGAAGGCTTTGAGCTGGGCTCAAGATTATGGGTGTTCGACAAGCTAAGGCACGACCCACAAGCGCCTAATGCCTATGGTGCCCAGGTGACATTCGACTTACCGCTTACCACACAAAAGCACAAAAAAATTGCCCAAGAAACACTAGAGGAATCAAGCCAAAATGTCTGATGCTATTTTATATACAGATACCCTACCAGGGGGTAAACATTGGTCAATGCGGATGCGCCGCGGCACCAGTTTAAAGTTAATTGATGTAGAAGGCGGCGCGAATGTCGGCATGTTGTTTTACAACCCAGAAAACCGACTTGAACGCTATAACGCGCCAGACACATTAAAAGGGCAACACACCTTTAAAATCACCCAGGGTCATTGTTTATACTCTGATATGGGACGTATTTTTTGTTCGGTAACTGCCGATTCGTTAGGGTGGCATGACACCGTTTGCGGTAACAGCAATAGCGCGTTAGTGACCAAAAAGTGGGGCAAACAAGACTATCAACATGACCGTAATGACTGGCTGCAAAATGGCACCAATGCCTTTTTAGTCGAAGCCGCAAAATATGGCTTAACCAAAAAAGATTTAGCCGCCAACCTTAACTTATTTAGTGCCGTGATCCCCGACGATGATGGCAACTTGCAATATCAGGTTGAACACTCAAAAGCTGGCGACTTTATTGAGCTGCGTTTTGAAATGGACACCATAGTGTTGCTACACACATGCCCGCATCCATTAAACCCTGCAAGCACTTACCCGTTTAAACCCGTTGAATATCAATTGTTAACTTCGGCCCCTGTCGCAGACGATGACGCCTGTAAAAACGCCTGCGCCGAGAATCAGCGCGGATTTGAAAATAATCGTTTGTATCACCTAGGTGTATAAGGGGAATCATTATGATCGTTGAAAGCCAATTAGCACCAGAAAATGCCATCGTGCGTGACACCGTTGATGCCGGTGATTATTACTTAAAGACCATAAAGAAAGGTCAAACTGTGCGAATTTTAGACCTTGAAGGCAACCAGGCCGCAGACACCTTATTTTACAATGCTAACGATGTTAGCGAGCGTTATAGCGCAATTGATACCGTGCGTGAACAAGGCAATGTTTACCTTACCGCTGCCACAGTGTTAATGACCAATGACTGCAACCCCATGTTAACCATTGTGGCCGACACCTGTGGACGCCATGACACCCTTGGCGGTGCGTGTGCCACTGAAAGCAACACCGTGCGCTACGCCCTAGAAAAAAAATGCATGCATGCTTGTCGTGACAGCTGGCTTCTGGCCGTGGCTGAAAATGAACAGCTCGGACTCAGCAAAGCAGACATTACCCACAATATTAATTTCTTTATGAATGTGCCTATCACCGCAGACGGCAAGCTCAGCTTTGCCGATGGCATCAGTGGTGCGGGTAAGTACGTTGAATTAACTGCCTTAATGGACACCATTATATTGATTTCAAATTGTCCGCAGCTCAATAACCCTTGCAACGCGTACAACCCAACACCAATAGAAGTACTGATCTGGAATTAGTCATAGATTGACAAAAGCTTATGATTGTTAGGACGACCTAGCCATCCACTGTTTAATCGCGGGACGACCCGCAGTGTTAGAGTATTTGATTATGTTTAATACTGTACTGATTGCTAATCGTGGCGCTATTGCTTGCCGTATTATCCGCACCTTAAAAAAGCTTGGCATTGCTAGTGTCGCTATCTATTCAGAAGCCGACCGAGAGTCATTGCATGTGCGCTTAGCTGACCAAGCGTTTAGCCTCGGTGACGGGCCGGCAAATCAAACTTACCTTAATCAAGACAAAATCATTGAGATTGCAAAGCAATCAGGCGCACAGGCGATTCATCCTGGCTATGGTTTTTTAAGTGAAAACGCAGATTTCTCTATCAAACTCAGTGAAAACAACATCTGCTTTATTGGGCCGCGCCCAGAGCAAATGGTGGCGTTTGGCTTAAAGCATCAGGCTCGTGATATTGCCGAAAAAGCCGGAGTGCCTTTAGTTCCGGGCAGTGGCTTACTTGAAAATGTTGACGATGTTGTGGCGTTTGCTGAGCAAGTGGGTTATCCGGTGATGTTAAAAAGCACCGCGGGCGGCGGTGGTATTGGTATGCAACGTTGCGACAACGAAAGCCAGCTTGCAAAAGCCTTCGCCAACGTAAAATACCTTGGCGCGCAAAACTTTGCTAACGACGGCGTGTTTCTTGAAAAGTTTGTCGAAAAAGCTCGCCACATTGAAGTGCAAGTGCTGGGTAACGGTGCCGGAGACGTGGTAACCCTAGGCGAGCGAGATTGCTCAAGCCAGCGCCGCAATCAAAAAGTGATTGAAGAAACCCCAGCCCCCAACCTACCAGACACGGTACGCCAAAATATGTGGGCGACGGCCAAGCAATTAATGACGTCGTTAGATTACTTAAATGCAGGCACCGTAGAGTTTATTTATGACAACGATAACCAGGCGTTTTACTTTTTAGAAGTGAACACCCGCTTACAAGTCGAGCATGGCGTAACCGAACTGTGTTTTGATGTCGACTTAGTCGAATGGATGCTCAATATTGCCTTTAGTGATGCTGCCGCTAACGCCTGTGACTTATCAGCTTTAGCGGGTAAATCTTCACAGGGACATGCGATTCAAACTCGGGTTTATGCTGAAAACCCTGTTAAAAATTTTCAACCTTCGGCAGGTCTATTAACCCAGGTTAACTGGCCAGAAGCCTCAAATGAGCCAGGCGCACAATTACGTATTGACCACTGGATTGAAGCCGGGGTTGAAGTGTCGAGCTTTTTTGACCCTATGTTAGCCAAAGTGATTGTGCATGCTGATGATCGTGAACAAGCTATTACGCAACTCGACCAAGCATTAGCGCAAAGCCAGCTTTATGGCGTGGTGACTAACATTGATTATGTGCGCCAGATATTAGCCGGTGACATCTTTAAGCAGGGTAAAATGTTTACCCGGACGCTTAATGATTTAACGGCCAGTTTTAACGGCTTTGAAGTGATTAAACCCGGCACCATGACCACGGTGCAAGATTATCCTGCCCGCACTGGGTATTGGGATATCGGCGTGCCGCCTTCTGGCCCATTTGATTTTTATTCTTTTAATCTCGCCAATCGTTTATTAAATAACGACCCTAATGTTGCTGGGTTAGAAATCACCTTAGAAGGGCCTTCACTGCAGTTTCATCAAGACACTCAAGCGGTAATTTGTGGTGCACAGATAGCCATTAGCCTCGACGATGTTAGTTACAGCAACAACCAAATCATGAGCATAAAGGCAGGTCAAACCTTAAAAATTGGCAAGGTAAGTCAGGCTGGTGCTAGAGCCTATTTAGCCATTGCTGGTGGTATTGACTGCCCAGATTACCTTGGCAGTAAAAGCACCTTTACCTTAGGACAATTTGGCGGCCATTGCGGTCGTGCGCTGCGCACCGGTGACTTTTTACGCTTAGGTCAAGATAACAAAACCCAGCCTGTGAATATTGACCATACCCTTGCCGACACCCTCAGCGCCAATATCGACAACCAATGGCAACTGCGAGTGATGTATGGACCACATGGCGCACCAGACTTTTTTACTGACCAAGACATAGCCACCATTGCAGCGCACCAGTGGGAAGTGCATTACAACTCTAGCCGTACCGGTATTAGACTGATTGGCCCTAAGCCTGAATGGGCGCGTGAGTCTGGCGGCGAAGCCGGGCTGCATCCATCAAATATTCATGACAACGCTTACGCTTTTGGTACCGTTGATTTTACAGGAGATATGCCGGTGATTTTAGGGCCAGATGGCCCAAGCCTAGGCGGTTTTGTTTGTCCATTTACCGTGATATCGGCAGATTTGTGGAAACTAGGTCAATTAAAAGCAGGTGATAAAGTCAGTTTTGACGTGGTCGATTTAACCACCGCAAAAGCCCTTGAACAAGCGCAACTACAACAGTTATCAAGCTTGAGTGAGCAGACGCTGAGTTATCAACAAGCCGCAATTAATACCCCCATATTAGCCACGTTAATCACCCATGATGCCGAGCCAGATATTGTGTTTCGCCAGGCCGGTGACAAGTTTTTACTGGTTGAATATGGCGAGCAGGTATTAGACCTAACGCTGCGCGCGCGGGTACAAGCATTATTAGAGTCTGTTAAGGCGGCAAATATTCATGGTGTGCTTGAATTAACCCCAGGGATCCGCTCACTGCAAGTGCATTACGATAACTTTGCCGTGGATGTATTTGAGCTTATTGCCCACATCAAACAATTAGATTTAGCCCTAGGTGACACCACTCAACTTGAATTTGACTCGCGTGTGGTGCATTTACCCCTAAGTTGGGACGATGAGGCCTGTAAGCAAGCCATTGAAAAGTATATTCAATCTGTGCGAAAAGACGCCCCTTGGTGCCCGTCAAACCTTGAGTTTATCAAACGCATTAATGGGCTTAACGATATTGAACAAGTTAAAGATATAGTGTTCGATGCCAGCTACCTGGTGCTCGGTCTAGGTGATGTTTACCTTGGCGCACCCGTGGCCACGCCCTTAAACCCTTGCCATCGCCTAGTCACCACAAAATATAACCCAGCCCGAACCTGGACCGCTGAAAACTCAGTAGGTATTGGCGGGGCTTATATGTGTGTATACGGCATGGAAGGGCCGGGAGGATATCAGTTTGTTGGCCGTACCGCACAAATGTGGAACCGCTACCGTAAAACCACTTCATTTGAAAACCCCTGGCTATTGCGTATTTTTGATCAAATTCAATTCTATCCGGTGAGTCATGATGAATTGATGCAGATCCGTGCCGACTTCCCCATTGGAAAATGGCAGCCCAAAATTGACCAGAGTAAGGTATCAATGCCTGAATTAGCCAAACAATGGCAACAGCAACAGGCAAAAATTACCGAATTTACTCGTCAACGCGAGCAAGCCTTTGAGCAAGAAATGGCAGCCTGGAAAGCCGTTGGCCAATTAAATTATCAACAAGATGTTGATCTAAATACTACTACTGACGAAATCGAGCTTGCCGAGGGCGAATTTATTGTTGAATCCTCGGCGGCAGGTAACGTGTGGTTAGTGCAAGTCGAAGCGGGCGCCGCGGTGGCTGAGAGTGAATCATTAATTGTGCTTGAGTCGATGAAAATGGAAATCGACATTAGCTCGCCAGAAGCCGCCACCATCTCACGGGTGTTAGTTGACGTGGGCCAGCAAGTGCAAGCCGGACAGGCGTTGTTAGTGCTTAAAGCCGCCAAGTAGATTGAAACGAAAGGAATACACAATGAACTTAACCATAGCGTCACTAAAACAAGCTTATCAGAGCGGCGAAACCACACCACAGTTGCTTATTCACAGTTTACTTGAGCAGGCAGCCACGCTTGACTCTGTGTGGATACACTTATTGTCAGCGGCAGAAATTCAGCCCTATATTGATGCATTGGCAGACAAACCCATGGCGGATCATCCTCTTTGGGGTGTCCCTTTTGCGATTAAAGATAATATTGATTTAGCCGGTATTCCTACCACGGCAGGCTGCCTGGAGTTTACCTATGTGCCGTTAAAATCGGCCTACGTTGTTGAGCAGCTTATCGCTGCTGGTGCTATTCCGCTGGGTAAAACTAACTTAGACCAGTTTGCGACAGGCCTCGTGGGGACGCGTTCACCTTTTGGCGCAACACCTAATGCCTTTAACCCTAAATATATTTCTGGGGGGTCAAGCTCTGGCTCTGCTGTGGCGACGGCAAAAGGTGTGGTGAGTTTTGCTCTAGGTACCGACACAGCGGGATCTGGTCGAGTGCCAGCATGCTTTAATAATTTAGTCGGATTAAAAGCCACCAAAGGGTTGTTATCAACCTCAGGTGTGGTGCCCGCGTGTCGCAGCCTTGATTGTGTCAGTGTGTTTGCCCTCACGGCAGTAGACGCTAAATCAGTGTTTTCTGTGGCGGCAGATTTTGACAAATTAGATTGTTATTCACGTCAAAATCCCCAGAGTAATATCGGTCAGGTTGCGATGCCAAACAGCTTTACGTTTGCCGTGCCGCAGCCTGAACAACTGGCATTTTTTGGTGATACGCATTATCAAAAAGCGTTTACTCAGTCTGTTGAGTTACTCGAGCAAATGGGGGGCACTAAAGTCGAGTTAGATTTTGCGCCACTGCTTGATGCCGCTAAGCTGCTCTATGAAGGCCCCTGGGTGGCCGAGCGATATGTGGCAACAAAAAACATTGTCGATAACAACCCTGCGGCAATGCTGGACGTTATTTATCAAATTATTTCAGCGGGTGCTGAGTTAACTGCCGCTGACACCTTTAGTGCCTTATATAAACTTCAAGCCATGAAACAAATTTCAGACGAGCTGGTGGCTGGTGTCGATGTACTGGTTACGCCCACCGCGGGGAGTCATTACACCATTGCTGAAATCATGGAGCAGCCGATAGCTCGTAACTCAAACTTAGGCTATTACACTAACTTTATGAATCTGCTTGATTTAGCTGCAGTAGCGGTGCCGACTCAATTTACCGACAACAACATGCCTTTTGGTATTACGATTTTTAGCAGTGCTTTTAGCGATCAAAAGTTGTTAACCCTTGCAGAACGTATTCAGCAACAAGCCGCTTTACCGCTTGGCGCAACAGAATATCAATATCAAGCCGTTGATAACGCGCTGACTAGCAGTGCAGGGTACATTGATGTGCTGGTGTGCGGCGCGCATCTTTCGGGCATGGTGCTTAACTGGCAACTGACTGATCGCGGAGCCTGGTTAACACAAACCACAACCTCAGCGGCTAAATATCGCATGTACGCTGTACCCGGAGCGGTAGAGCGTCCTGCGATGATCCGCGACGATGCCAATGGCGTCGCTTTTGAAGTGCAAGTATGGACTATGCCTGTGAGCGAGTTTGGCTCTTTTGTGGAAGGCATTGCTCAGCCATTAGGGATTGGTAAAGTCGAGTTAGCCGACGGCACATGGGTCACTGGCTTTATTGCAGAGGGTTACGCCGCCAGTATTGGTAAAGACATTAGTGAGTTTGGTAGCTGGCGCAAATACAAAGCCAGTTAAATTCACTATGCAGATTAGCTTAACTCGCTAAAACATGTGATTGAACTGCAAATACTAAAGGCCTTATTTTTTGATAAGGCCTTTAGGCCCTAATGGCGTTGATCGATTTTATTCAGCTTTTTCCACAGCCATTTGCTGGCTATGGCGAGTAGATAAGTCCCTCCGGCCACTTGAATAACGGTTGCTCCAGCAGGGAGCTCTGGTCCGTAGCTTAAAGCGATGCCACTGACCGTAAACAAGAAGCACAATGACGTCGCTATAAGCATGGCTATCCACAGTCGCTGGGCAAAATGCAGTGCGGTCGCGGCGGGTAAAGTCAGAAGGGCAATCACCATCACCAGGCCAACCACTTGGGTTAGCAAGACCACCGTTAGCGAAATGAGTATAAGCAGTAAGGTGTGATAAGCGCGTACGCGGATCCCACGCAGTTTTGCGAGTTCGGGTTGAAAACTTATCACCAAAAACTTGTCGTAAAACAGCAGCATCAGAATGACAATCACCGCATCTAATACTGCCATATGCTGCAGATCGGCTGTACCTATCATCAAAATATTGCCAAAAAGATAACTCATCAAGTCTTCGTAATATCCAGGCGTGGCTGTAATAAAGCTGATCCCGACAGCCATTCCGATGGCCCATATGGCAGATAAGACAGTGTCTTCACGCTGCCGCCCAGAAGCTGTGACCGCTGCAACAATCAGCGCTGCAATGACTGCTGCCACCGTAGCTCCCAGCAGCGGAGTCATCCATTCTATGTCGTGCACGCGCTGCATATAACGCGCCGCTCCCATGCCTCCTAATACACAATGTGCAATCGCCCCTGCCACATAAGTTGCCCGGCGTGCCACCACAAAGCTGCCGACAACCCCGCAGGCCAGTGATGCCAATAAACCGCCTACAATGGCATATTGAAGAAACGTGTGGTTAACAAGGTGTTCCCAGAACAAACTCATAAACGCGTCTCCTTGCCGTGGTGAGGTTCACACATCACATTGCTAGCGTCATGGACATGACAGTCTTGCGCATGCTGAATCACAGTCATATCACCGCGATGAAATGCGCTAAGTTGTCCTTCAGTAATTTCGTCAACGCGAACAAGCGATGCCGAGCGGTTTACACAGGCTAAATGTGAAGCATGACGAGTTACCACGTTAAGGTTGTGCGATACGACCACAATGGTCATGTGCTTATTCAGTTCGTGCAATAACTCATAGATTTGGTGTTCAACATTGGTATCAACGTTGGCGGTGGGTTCGTCGAGTATCAGCAGTTCGGGGTCTGACACTAACGCCTGTGCGATGAGTGCACGTTGGCGCTCACCTCCCGATAAATGTGCTAAAGATCGATGACTCAAATGGGCAAGATTTACCCGTTCAAGCGCTTCAACAGCTTTAATGCGATCGCGCCGCCGGTAAGGCCCAAACCAATGTCGATCCGCTCGTCCCATAAGTACGACATCAAGTGCGCTCACCGGAAACTCCGGATCAAAACTCAGATGCTGCGGCACATATCCAATACTGTGTCTGCGGCGCTCAGGCGCTTCGCCGAAGACCTTTACCGTCCCACGGCTTGGTTTTAGAAGCCCTAAAGTGAGTTTTACCAGTGTGGTTTTACCGCCGCCATTGGGGCCAACTACGCCCACCAAACTCTTGTTGGGTATAGACAGGTCGATATTGTGTAAAACTTCTTGTTGATCATATGCAAAGCAAACATCGCTGAACTGTATTACGACATTGTCCATCTTCAAAGCCTTTGTTAATCCTGCTGTTGCAACGCCTCAAGCACGGTAGTGGCAACTTGTTGTAAATTACCAATGTAATCTCGTGCAAGAGGGTCAATTGGCACAACTACACCATTGATAGCCTTAGCGATGCGGTTTGCCGAAGCCATGTTAAATTGCGGTTGAACAAAGATAACGCGCACATCTTCATTTTGCGACAGTTCTACCATTCTTATCAATTGTCTGCCGCTGGGTTCTTTTCCTTCAACTTCGATAGATTGTTGTTCGAGCCCATAGGCATCAGCAAAATATCCCCAAGAAGGGTGAAAGACCATAAAGGTTTTACCCTTTACTGGGACCAATGCCTTGGTAAGCAGCGCATCGAGTGCATCTAAATCCTTCAATAACTCGGCGAGATTTTTCTCATAGTCAGCTTTGCCCGCAGGGTCTTTTTCGATGATTGCCTCGGCAATGGTGCGGGCCTGCAGTTTAACAAGTCGCGGGCTGAGCCAAATGTGTGGATCGTTACCTTTAATCGTGATCCCTTTGCGCGTATCAACAATGTGAAGCTGCTTGGTCATTGAGTCGATTTTTGGAATAAATGCATTTTCGAACGGCACACCAATACGAAAGAAGAGTTCTGCCTCCGATAAGGCGGCCATTTGACGTGGCGATGGTTCGTAAGTCGCAGGGCTGCTCCCCGGTGTCACTAACGCCTGAACTTGCACCCGATCTCCGCCAATTCGGTCAACAAAGTACTCTTGCGGAAGGATACTGGTGACGATAGTGAGCTTGTGCTCTTTTGCTGAATTGACAGTGAGGCTTTGGGATTCATCATCACTGAAAGAGTTGAACAGGAAAAAAGCGAAGCCAATCAAAAAAAGGGCTGCAGCTATTCCCGTTAAGGCTTTTAAAGATTTGCTCATTACATATTCCTTAAGCGGATCATCTTAATGACAGGCAAAGTGGAAATTATTGTTACGTTAGTATGAGTGTTCAGCAGGGCATAAGTTTATTAGTTAAAGCTCATTTTGTAAGCTCACCAATTAAATTTTATCCTGTTATTAAACGTTAACCTCTAACCAATGGCAAGGACTTATCGGCAAAGATAAGACAGAAAAAATCTGCTAGTCCTTTTTATTAATAAAGGGGTAAACCGATGAGTAACAAACATCAAATATATTGCAGAAAAGGCGGTAATAAGCTTTCGTATGACGCTGTAATAGCGTATTTCTGTATTGAATCACTCTAATTTTTTGGGGCTGATCATACTCGATCGCTTTTCATACATCCTTTTTAAAAACAAAGAGATAAAAAATAGCTTGATTGATCTCGCCAGTGTGATCAAATAGCGCTCTTTTTCTTTGTCTTTATACATAATATGCTTAAACATCTCGATAAGATTACTGATTGCCGTTCCCATATAAATCAAGAACACGATGTCATTGATATCTGCTTCCTCGTCCTGAGCGCAGTGATATCAGGTGCGCAAAGTTGGGCCGATTGCCACGAGTTCGGGACATTAAAACTCATGTGGCTGCGTAAATATCGCCCCTTCGCTAAT
>NZ_BMQV01000062.1 GCF_014648295.1 Shewanella saliphila | reverse complement strand
TTCAGCAGTCGCTTGTAACTCTAGAGAAAATTCAGACATAAAAAAATCGGCCTCAGAAATAAATCTAAGACCGATTATGAAGCCTAGAAAAGATCGTTCAAGTCGCTTAAACGATCGGCATTAAGCTTCAAAGCTGGCTTTTTTGTTGTTAATGATTCAGTTTGGTAAGCCATTTTTACATGGCATAATTTGTCGAAAATTAATTAAATCAGTATAAATCGCTGCGATGACTTGCAAGCGATGGCCCTAAACTGAGATAATCCTTCGTCAAGTCTCATTAGAGCAAGGTTAAATTATAGGTCGGCTTGAGTTTAAGTCGATAAGGCATTCTTCCATATAAGATTCAGACGTATACGAAATGGCTGAAAAACGTAATATTTTTCTGGTAGGCCCTATGGGCGCAGGTAAAAGCACAATTGGTCGCCATCTGGCACAAATGCTGCATTTAGATTTCCACGATTCAGATCACGAGATTGAACAACGTACCGGTGCAGATATTGCCTGGGTGTTTGATGTTGAAGGTGAAGAAGGCTTCCGTCGTCGTGAAGCCCAAGTCATCGCTGATCTTTCAGAAAGGCAAGGTATCGTTCTCGCAACAGGTGGTGGTTCTGTTCAGAGTAAAGATATCCGCAACTATCTTTCTGCTCGAGGTATAGTAGTTTACTTAGAAACAACTATCGACAAACAAGTCGCGCGTACACAGCGTGATAAACGTCGCCCGTTGTTACAAGTAGATGATCCACGCGAAGTTCTTGAAAGCTTAGCTGAAATCCGTAATCCTTTGTATGAAGAGATTGCTGATGTCATTGTTAAGACGGATGAACAAAGCGCAAAGATCGTCGCAAACCAAATTATCGAGCAACTAGGCTTTTAGGTAGAACTCATGCAACAGATTCAGGTTCAATTAGGTGATAGAAGTTACCCCATTTACATTGGCCAGAATTTGATGAATGACAGTGAGATTTTTACTCGCTATCTACAGCATAAAAAAGCCTTAATTGTTTCAAATGACACCATTGCTCCGTTGTACCTAAAACAGGTACAGCAGGCGATGAGTGCCTGCACATCTATTGAAACAGTTATTTTGCCAGACGGCGAAAAATACAAAGACTTACAACACCTCGATAAGATTTTTACCGGTTTACTTGAGCATAATTTTGCTCGAGATTCTGTGCTGGTTGCTCTTGGCGGTGGTGTGGTTGGTGATATGACTGGCTTTGCTGCAGCATGTTATCAGCGAGGTATTGATTTTATTCAAGTGCCGACAACCTTACTGTCTCAAGTTGACTCATCTGTAGGTGGCAAAACCGCAGTGAATCATCCGCTGGGCAAGAATATGATTGGTGCATTTTACCAACCAAAGTCGGTGATTATCGATACTTTATGCTTACAGACACTGCCTGCAAATGAATTTGCTGCAGGGATGGCTGAAGTGATCAAATATGGCGTTATTTGGGATGGTGATTTTTTTCAGTGGCTTGAGCAAAATGTACAAGCGTTAAAAGCGCTGGATACTGATGCGCTAACTTATGCAATTGCAAAGTGCTGCCAAATCAAAGCTGATGTGGTTGAGCAAGATGAAACTGAGCAAGGTGTACGTGCGTTGCTTAACCTTGGTCATACTTTTGGTCATGCTATTGAAGCTGAAATGGGCTATGGCGTTTGGCTACACGGTGAAGCTGTTGCCGCTGGCACCATACTCGCGGCGCAAACAGCATACAAAATGAAGCTGTTAGATGAGGTTAGTGTTGAACGTATTACCTTGTTAATGCAAGCATTTGACTTACCGGTCTCTGCACCAGAATCTATGGATTTTGATAGCTTTATCAAACATATGCGCCGAGATAAAAAAGTACTAGGCGGTAAAATCCGTTTAGTGTTGCCAACCCAAATAGGCCATGCTGATGTGTTTAGTGAGGTAAGTGAAGACTTACTTAATCAGGTTATCAGTCGCGCGTAAATACAGTGTGGTGACGTTTTGACAACTTCAGGTCTATTGTTACTTCCCACTCAAGAAGCGCTAGTACAGCGTTTGCAACATATTACCAGCTACAGTGAACAACTGCTGGTGTTATGCGGTGAGAAAGGCGCAGGTAAATCAACGCTTAGTGCTGCGCTGGCAAGTGAGCTTGATGATTACAATTCTGCACTCATTATCTGTCCGCAACATGCCGATAGCGCTGAAATTCGTCGTAAAATTTTAGTCCAGTTAATCTCTGCCCCGATTTTTGATGATGAACGTCCTTTGATGGACACTGTCCTTCGAGTTCAATCAAGCCTCAAGAAACCGCTGCATATTATTATTGATGATGCTGATTACTTGCCTAAAGATATCTGGGCTGAGTGCATTTTATTAAGCCAAATTCAGTGTGCAGGAAAATCTGTAGCAGTGACCATGACGGTTGAGCCGAGTTTCTGGCGAACATTGATGGCCGATCTGACTGATGAAACTCGGGCACTGTTATTACAGGTTAATATTGAGCCGCTGCCGAGTGCTGAGCGTGATGGCCTTTATCAAAGCTTGCTATTACGTAGTCAAAAAACACCCTTTATTCCTCGTGAAATTATCCATAAGCAACTCGAAAAACAAAACGGCACTCCTAAAGAGGTTGTCGAGTTGTTAACCCTGGCGTTAGAGGCACCAGAGGAGGGAACGCAAAGCAAGCCCTTTGCTGTGAGAGTCGCGACATATTTCTTTTTCATTGTCATAGTATTAAGTACTATCTGGTTTGCTTACCAATATACCTCGTTGACGGATACGACAGCTTCAACACAAGAACTCACGGTAGAGCAAACCGCACAACGTCAAAAAGCAAACCAGTATTTGTTAGATTACGCTAAACAAGATTTAGCCGGATACTTTGAACAGCGACAGTTTTCTCAAATAAAAAAAGCTGCAAACGAACAAGCGAATGCACTTATACAGCAACAAGTTGCAGCCAATTTAGCGGACGAGGTTGAAGCCGTAGAACCAGATGTTGTGCCAGCTGATAATCATACCGATATAGAGGTTAACTCTTCTTTAGATGGGTTGTCATTTCAAGGAGAGCTGCCAAAAGCGCAGGCTCAAGCGGTATCTCAGCCTAGCCAAATTGTTGAAAGAGATAACACCCCTGCTAAAATAAAGGGCTTTACCTTACAGCTTGTTAGTGTCCATGATAAATCATCTTTATCGCCTATTTTGGCCAAGCTAGCGCAAGAAAAGCAAGTGTATGTGATGAGTCACCAACAACGGTTTGTGATTTTCCTAGGCGATTTTAATACTGCACCAGAAGCTTCGACTAAAGCAAAGCAGATCCAAACCGAATACCGCCTAGCTGCACCCTGGGTAAGAAAGTGGGCAGACTTAACCGAATATAAGCGACTAGAATAACCTGTTAGCGGTGTGACGCTCAGGTGAAAAATATCGATATCCAAAACAATAATTCCTTTTTAGCCGATGATAAATCGCATTAAACAGAGTACAATCATCAGCTTTAATTTTGCTGGCATAGTTCCTATTCATGATAAAAAAGCATAGAGCCTTTCTAAAGTGGGCAGGCGGAAAATATAAACTCGTTGATGAGCTAGCAAAGCACCTCCCAGATGGAAACCGTCTTATTGAGCCTTTTGTCGGTGCCGGTTCCGTGTTTCTGAATACCGACTACAAGCAATATTTACTCTGTGATATTAATCAAGATTTGATTAACCTCTATGAAATTGTCAAACAGCAACCAGACGTCTATATTAAGGCTGCTAAAGCAATGTTTGTCGATGAGATGAACAACAAAGACGCGTATTATCGTGTGCGTGCAGAGTTTAATTTATCACGCGATCCTTTCACTCGTTCAGTGTATTTTTTATATATGAACCGTCATGGTTTTAATGGCTTGTGTCGTTACAATCGTAAGGGTGGGTTTAATGTACCTTTTGGTTCGTATAAAAAACCATATTTTCCTGAAGCTGAAATCCGCTATTTTTCACTTAAGGCGCAACAGGCCACGTTTAAATGTGTCAGTTACGAGCAAGCGTTCGGCCTCGCTAAAAACGGTGATGTGATTTATTGCGATCCACCTTATGCACCTTTATCAACTACCGCCAGTTTTACCACTTATGCGGGCCCTGGATTTAGCCTTGATGATCAAGCGCTACTTGCGCGTCATTCAAGACATATTGCTCACGAGCGAGATGTTCCGGTATTGATCAGTAACCACGATATTCCTCTTACACGTGAGTTATATCGCGGCGCTTCTTTTTCAACAATTTCAGTGCAACGTAATATCAGCCAAAAAGGCAGTTCACGTAACAAAGTTGATGAGATTATGGCCTTGTATGATCATCACTATCGTCATGATGATTAAGATGCGTTGAGCGGAATCCGTCATTTTGCTCATGATATTAAAGTGTTGAGAGATGAGAGACTTCCTGCCTGGTGTGCTTCCAAAATTGATTCTAAATGAACACCGCCATAGACGTAGTATCGCTTCTACCGCCACTTCGAGCATGTTCTATGTGCATCTCTACTGCATTATCTGCATTGTATTGAATACCACTATACCCAAAGCTTCGGCCTCAACGCATACGCTCCGCTATCATCATTAATACCTTTTCAAGCTAAAAAATAGATGGTGTTTTATGGCTAGCTAAGTACTTGGTTGACTATCAATATTAAGGAAATGACTAAGCCGATGGCTAGGATAATGCCCATAATGATAAAAGGAAGAGGTGATTGAGATTGGAAATCTTTTTGACGATTTTGTTCTGTTTGCACCCCAAAGAAGGCTGCAATCGTGCTACTGAATACGCGCCAAAATGACATAATGGCTATATTTTTTCAGAGCTAGTCGAGTTGGGTAAATCTTGCAGGGGTTTATCTTTGTGGCCGTGAATTAATTCGAGTAAATCAATAAAATGAAATTGACTAGAACGGCTGTTGCCTGTGACCCAATTACCCCAACTGACATTGTTTGATTGTTCGGCACAACGGTTTGAAGGGTGGCTACTTGGCAAGCTGTTGTTGTAGCCTTTGGTGTTATCGCAAACACAAGCTTTAGTTTGAGCGGATTCGACCTCATGGGCCATCATGGCTTGGCTCAACAATAAAGCGCAGGCAGATGTTGCAAATACAGCATAAACCGGTGCTGGTAAAAATTTACCATCACGACCAGAAATCTTGCTCAATAATTGCTTAACCATAAGGTTTGCCCTATCCGTGGTTTGTGTCTAATACCTAACATTGTGTCACCGCATTAATATAGCAATGACAGCGTAAAAGTGCCAATGTTGTCGCGGTTATTAAATTAGGGTTATAACAGAGTTGGTATTAAACAAGTGTTAAAATGTAACTCTACATTTTATAACTCGAATATTATAGCAAAATAGCTTAGTTATTGAACACTGCTTTATTGGCTAAACACAACAAATCCGACTTGTGGTCTATTTTTTAGTAAATATCCCTAATAGAAAAGGCTTTTTTGCCATTAGAGCCTAGAGGCTTAGGGCTGCAAAGGGTAAAATGTCGTCACTTTGATCTGCCTATAGAGAAGATTATGCGCCCATTTTTAATTGCACCATCAATTTTATCAGCCGACTTCGCCCGTTTAGGTGACGATGTACAAGCGGTATTAGACGCCGGTTCTGACGTGGTTCACTTTGATGTGATGGACAACCATTACGTTCCTAACCTGACCATTGGCCCTATGGTTTGTAGTGCATTACGCAACTATGGGATTACCGCCGATATCGACGTTCACTTAATGGTAAAGCCTGTCGATCGTATCATTCCTGACTTTGCTAAAGCTGGGGCTTCAATCATTACCTTTCATCCAGAAGCATCTGAACATGTTGACCGCACACTGCAGTTAATTAAAGAGTCTGGCTGTAGAGCGGGTTTAGTATTTAACCCTGCCACTCCTTTGCATTATCTTGACCATGTTATGGATAAATTAGATGTGATTTTACTGATGTCAGTGAATCCTGGTTTTGGTGGTCAGTCATTTATTCCACATACACTCGACAAGCTTCGCCAAGTTCGTGCGCTTATTGATGCCAGTGGCTTTGATATTCGTTTAGAAGTGGATGGCGGCGTTAAAGTTGACAATATCGCAGACATAGCCGCCGCAGGTGCCGATATGTTTGTTGCAGGTTCAGCTATTTTCAATCAACCGGATTACAAAGTGGTGGTTGATCAAATGCGTGCTGAATTGGCAAAAGTTGAATCTTAATTCTGAAATTTTTACGAGGTATCCGATGAGCCAATGGGCAAACATTAAAGCAATTGCGTTTGATTTAGACGGTACGCTCATTGACAGTGTGCCTGATTTAGCGGCAGCGACCAACGCCACTTTGGTTGAGTGTAATTTGCCACAAGTGTCGGACGCATTAGTGCGCAGTTGGGTGGGTAATGGTGCGCAAGTATTGATGCAAAGAGCATTGAGTTATGCGTCTTCAATGGCAGAGGACAGCACTGAACTGCAAACGCAACTAGAGCAAGTTATGCCGCGTTTTATGCATCATTACGGTGAACATCTGCAACAGCACAGCTTGTTGTATCCACATGTTCTAGAGACGTTGCAACAGTTAACGCAAGCCGGCTACAAGCTTGCGATAGTGACCAATAAGCCGTACCGTTTCACCGTGCCGTTGTTAACCGCATTTGGCCTTGATGGGTTATTTTCTGAGGTATTAGGTGGTGATTCACTAACGAAAATGAAACCAGACCCAATGCCGCTGCAACATTTATTACAACAATGGCAACTAGATAGCACGCAATTACTGATGGTTGGCGACTCAAAGAATGATATTTTGGCCGCTAAAGCTGCAAATGTCATGTCGATTGGCTTGACCTACGGCTATAACTACGGCGAAGATATTGGCCTTAGTGAGCCTGACGCAGTATGTGAACACTTTGCTGACATCGGCAAATATTTACAGTCACAATAATTTGAATTTTATAAGATAATCTGGAGCAATAAAACACATGACCAAACCCATAGTTCTCAGCGGTGCACAGCCATCAGGCGAATTGACCATAGGTAATTATATGGGCGCACTACGTCAATGGGTTGCCATGCAAGATAGCCATGATTGCTTATATTGCGTTGTTGATTTGCATGCCATTACGGTGCGTCAAGACCCGCAAAAACTGCGTGAGGCGTGTTTAGACACGTTAGCACTATACCTTGCATGTGGTGTCGACCCGAAAAAAAGTACTGTGTTTATTCAATCACAAGTGCCGCAGCACACTCAGTTAGGTTGGGCATTAAATTGCTACACCCAAATGGGCGAGCTAAACCGCATGACCCAATTTAAAGATAAGTCGCAAAAGCATGCCAATAACATTAACGTTGGTTTGTATGGTTACCCAGTATTAATGGCTGCTGACATTTTGCTTTATCAAGCGAATGAAATCCCTGTGGGACAAGATCAAAAGCAACATCTTGAATTAACGCGCGATATCGCAACGCGTTTTAACAATGCCTATGGCGATACTTTTACTATTCCTGAGCCGTTTATTCCTGAACACGGTGCCAAGGTGATGTCGCTGCAAGACCCGATGAAAAAAATGTCTAAGTCAGATGATAACCGCAATAACGTGATTGGTTTACTTGAAGATCCTAAAACGATTTTAAAGAAAGTAAAAAAAGCCATGACCGACAGCGAAGAGCCGCCAGTTGTGCGTTTTGATATCGAGCAAAAGCCAGGTGTATCTAACTTGCTTAGCTTAATGTCTGGCTGTACTGGGCAATCTATTGCGTCGTTAGAGGCTGAGTTTGAAGGCAAGATGTATGGCCATTTGAAAGTGGCCACCGGTGAGGCTGTTGTTGGCATGCTTGAACCGCTACAAGCTCGTTTTAAAGAGTACCGTGCTGATGATGCATTTTTAAGACAAGTCATGGCTGACGGTGCTGAAAAAGCCCAAGCGCGTGCTGAAGTGACCATTAAAAAGGTCTACGAAAAAATTGGTTTGATTGTATAACGTAAGTCCGACTATCTACTAAAGCCAGCTATCATTTGCTGGCTTTTTTATGCATAAAAAAGCCATCGGTTATCGATGGCTTTTTCAATCTAATCACGGTGTCACAGGGTTAGGTTTCAGGTTCAATATACTCAAACACTTTAACCACTTTACGAACGCCTGCAGTATTACGGGCAATCTCAACCGCTAAGTCAGCTTGTTTACGATCAATTAACCCCAACAAGAACACTTCGCCATTTTCAGTGACCACTTTGATACGGGTAATATCCAAGGACTTTTCATTTAACATGCGGCCTTTGACTTTGGTTGTGACCCAGGTGTCATTGCTACGTGTGGTAAATGATGTTGGCGTACCAATACGTATCTGGTTGTGAATTTTACCGCCAATCTCTAACTCTTGTACCACTCTAATTGCTTTGTCACGTAGCATTGAATTAGGCGCTTGGCCTATCATTAGCACATTGCTATTCATGACTACTGCAGCAATATTGGTTTGATTATTTAAGTCATCGTGTTTTGACAAGGCACTGGCAATCGTAAAATCAGCATTAGTGTCGCTAATTTGCGTGCTCATGCTGCGCTCGTCATTGGCCATTTTGGCGCCACCCACAGCACCAACCATAACCGCACCAGCACAACCTTGAAGTAATGCTAGCACTGCGATAACCAATAACCGGGTGATCATGCCATCTCATCCTGTGGGAATAGAGTACGGTCAATGTTGTCGCACAAGCAGTGAATCACCAATAAGTGAACTTCTTGAATACGTGCAGTGACATTAGAAGGCACACGGATTTCAACATCGCCAGCACTCATTAGGCCAGCCATTGCACCGCCATCTTTACCGGTTAATGCAACAATGGTCATGTCGCGGCTTAATGCAGCTTCCATGGCTTTGATGACGTTACCCGAGTTACCGCTAGTTGAAATAGCCAGTAAAATATCACCCGGTTGCCCAAGGGCTAAAATCTGTTTAGAGAAAATCTCATCGTAGCTGTAATCGTTAGCGATAGCGGTAATCGTTGAGGTATCGCAGCTTAATGCTATTGCTGGTAATGGCGGACGTTCAATTTCATAGCGGTTAAGTAGTTCAGCAGAAAAATGCTGTGCATCGCCCGCGCTACCACCATTACCACATGATAGGATTTTATTACCGCCAAGTAGACATTGCACCATCATCTCTGCCGCTTTTTCAATTGACTCAGGTAGTGCTTCTGCTGCATCAATTTTGGTCTGAATCGATTCGGTGAAACTATCTTTAATACGTTCTAACATGTAACAATCCTTACGCTAATTTATGTCTATCTATGCCGAAGGTAAATAGACTATTGGCTAATCGAGCTGCATCGGTAATTTGGCCGATATGATGCCATAAAACCAAGTCATGGTAATCAGTTACGGCTTAAAAACAGCCTTGTAGCCAGTTTATTTCATCATTATTCATCGCGATGACATCAAAGCGACAAGGTGGATTCAATTTCTGTCGTTGTAAATAGTGATCAGCCGCTAAGCGGATCCGAGTAATTTGCTTTTGAGTCAGCGCATTTAGTGCGCCCCCAAATTGATTTGAGGCTCGGTATTTCACTTCTACAAATACCCATTCATTTTGTTGGCGCATGATTAAATCAATTTCACCAAACGGGTAACGCACATTAGCCGCTATAAACGTCAGACCTTGTTGTTCAAGATAAGTTCGCGCTCGTTGCTCAGCTAATTGGCCGCGATTCATAGCGGTTTTAATTGTCCTTTGGTGTACTGCCCCCAAGATAATTGACGGTCAATTACGCCATTTTGTTTCACTGACAGCGCACCGCTGCGGCCCATAAATTGGTAACCAGGAAACGCGCGCATTTGTGCTAGGCGGTTAACCAGCTCTAATGAATCAAAGCCCATAACATAAAGCCTTTTTTGGCTGTTACTCCAGGTGCTCCACAGTTCAGACACCATTTGGGTTTCATTGCTTGGGCGCATTAACCAAGGAATATCACTAATCATCAATTTGTTAAGGTCTTGCGCTGCCTGAGTCGACTCGTTCTCTAACCGGCTGCGGCTCGTAGTGTATAACGCCACAGGTTCAGAAAACACACTAAAGTTAACGTCTAAAAATGGCTTCAATAATGCGAGATCTTGCGAGCCAGAAATCATATAGATAGCATCAATATCCTGGCGAGATCGAAAATCAGATTCTAAACGGCTGCCCAATAAGTCACGCATTCTGCTAATACGTGCCTGACTGTCTTTTACGCCTAATGCCTCTTGCACGGTAAGTTTCATTTGGTCGCCAGCATCATAATAATGAACTTCGGCATTATTGTTGGTCAATGCAAGCCAAGTTTGTTTGAAACTGTCGGCCATACGCTTGCCAATGGGGTCATTGCTGGCAAGCAGCAAAGGTAATTTAACACCATCATTAAACAATTTATGCGCAGCATCGCTAGCCTCTTGTGCTGGCGATAACGAAAAATAAAATTGATTTGGTTGTGGGGTAAAATGCTCTGTTTGGTTTAAGTATAATTGCGGCACCGTATTGGTCAGTTTGTCATTCATTTTTTGAAGCTCTTCAACTTCATTAGGCAGTAACGGACCAATAATAAACTCAGCACCTTGGGTAACTGCTTCATTGTAAGCGTTGGTAGCGCCGAGCTGTGTATCATAAAAATTAATGGCCACATTGTTGTCGTATTCAGACAAATAGCTGGCAATAATACCCTGACGAATAGGCTCTGCCACAACCGCGCGCGGGCCAGTAAGAGGTAATAAAACGGCAATGTTTTGCGGGCGATAAGGCTTAGCGTTTAAGGCTTTTTCCAAATCACCTGGTAATTTGATGGCCGCAGGGTGATAAGGATTATTACGTTGCCACTCACCTAAGTAACGTACAAGTTGGGTAGGTTCTACTGCATAATGTTTAGCAATAAACGTCAGTTGTAACCAACCCGCAAAAATAGGGTTTGACGGATCGCGCATAAAAGACTGTACGGTTTCTTCTTGTAGCGGTTGTAATAACGACCAAATCACATCGTTAACTGCAGTGGTTTCAGACTTAGGTAAGTAGTTACTCAATAGGCTAAGCTGCTTAGCTTGTTCAATTGGCTGCTGAGTATTTTTAAATAATTTTGCTTTAAATTGATGGTAACTTGCCATCTGCCAGCGAGGTAGCTGCCAATGTGGTGGATACTGCAATAAGTTTAATGCGGCTTCGCTGCCATTAGTCTTCTCAACAATACGGGCGCGCAAATAAATATGTTCAGCCTGAAGCGTCGGCACGTTAACCATCGTCTTTTGCATTGAGGTTAAAATGTTGGTGGCCGAATTCACATTGCCATTATTAATATAGGCATGTGCAGCGAGTAGTAAATAACGATCACGCTTTTCTGGTAAACTGCTATTTTTGGCTTCGGTTAAGTAGATTTTAGCCGGATGTTCGGCGGCAACCAATGATGTGCTTATTTCAACATATTCTCTTTGTTTTCGTTGCTGGTCGGTAGCACAGCCTACCAATAAGACAGAGAAAATTATCGCGCACACAAATTTTGTCGTATTCAGTCTTTTTAACACTTGGCTTCACTCTGTTAAGATACTGGCACTAGTTTAACCTGCTCTTACGCTGGGCGAAAGTATCAGGTAGATTCATTATCGAGGTAATTATGGACCAAATGGTCGCGCTGTATATTGTACCCACCCCTATTGGTAATTTAGGCGACATCAGCGCTCGTGCATTGGCGGTGTTGCAACAGGTCGATTTAATTGCCTGTGAAGACACAAGGCACAGCGGCAAGTTGCTCAGTCACTTTGGTATTGAAACCCGTAAAACGGCTCTGCATGATCATAATGAACGTGACCGTGCCCAATGGATTGTTGAACAACTTAATCAAGGCAAATCGATAGCGTTGATTTCAGATGCGGGCACACCATTGATTTCAGACCCAGGTTATCACCTCGTCAATCATGTGCGTCAAGCTGGTCATCGGGTTGTGCCTTTACCGGGCGCTTGCGCTGCTATTACCGCATTAAGTGCATCAGGCTTACCGTCTGATCGTTTTAGTTTTGAAGGTTTTTTACCATCAAAAGAAAAAGCCCGTATCGATAAGCTTGAAATGCTTAAAGAAGATCCACGCACCTTAATTTTTTACGAGTCACCGCATCGGATTGTATACAGTTTAAGCGCTATCGCACAAGTATTGGGCAACGATAGGCAAGTGGTTATGGCACGCGAAGTCACCAAAACCTTTGAAACATTTTTAACCGGAACCGCAGCAGAAGTGCTAAGTGCGGTGCAGGCTGACGATAACCAGCAAAAAGGTGAAATCGTGTTAATGTGCCACGGTTTTGCCTTATCTGATGAAGAAGGCATCCCAGCGGTTGCCGTGGCAACACTAAAACTGTTAAGCGAAGAATTACCGCTTAAAAAGGCAGCCGCTATTGCAGCGCAGATCCACGGCTTAAAGAAAAATGCCTTGTATAAATACGGCCTAGAGTTGGATTTATAACTGCGAGAGCTTTTTAGCATTGGTTTGTCGGCGTGCTTACGCTATAATCCGCGCCGAGTTGGCCAGACAGTTGCCGCGTACTTAGGTACGGGGAGGAAAGTCCGGGCTTCAAAGAGCAGGGTACCAGGTAACGCCTGGGCGGTGTGAACCGACGACAAGTGCAACAGAGAGAAGACCGCCATTTTGGCTTTGGCTAAGATGGTAAGGGTGAAAGGGTGCGGTAAGAGCGCACCGTGCGGCTAGCAATAGTCCGTAGCAAGGTAAACTCTACCCGAAGCAAGACCAAATAGGGTTCCATTACTTTAAATAGTATGTGCGCTGCTCGCGTAGGAACCGGGTAGGTTGCTTGAGCCTGTGAGCGATTGCAGGCCTAGATGAATAACTGTCCACGACAGGACCCGGCTTATCGGCCAGCTCATTGAATATGTGGTAACCGTCTGTTTTCAGGCGGTTACCCAATTCTCTTACTTCAAAACATTCAGTTGGTACACAACTTGAGACATAAGTTGGTACACAATGCGCTACATCTTCCAGAGAAATCACACATATTACTTCCGTTATAGAGTCCCCTCTAGATTCAAACGATACACTTCAAATTCTGAAATAAAATATTCTTTGTTTACTGACTCTTATAGTCAAGCTGTTGATAGAATAGCCCCAAAGCTAGCAATTATCAGGCGTATCAAAAGTATGAAATCTCCACATATCTCTTTAAAGCAGTTATTTGCAGAACTAACAGATTATTCTTGGGCTGACAGTCTTCAAGAGCATGAAAGAGACCTTCAGAACGAAAGTAATGCTACGACCATGTTTGAAGTTATGGGTGATGACATTAGAGATAGCCTTAAAAATGGTGGTGGTAAGTACGAGCCTTCAGAATACGGCTTAAAAACCCTTCCACCAGCAGAAATAGAACCTAGGCGTGATTTCGAGCAGTTAGCTTTAACCCTGTCAGAGGCCATGATTGAGCGTATATGGAATGGTAGGTCTGAGACTTTTGATAGCTTATATCATAAAGCGAAAGAGCAGTCAGAGGTCGATACAGTTGTCGCTAAGCCATACTTGTTGAGTGAAGCTTGGGCGGATTTCAGAGTGTACAAGAGTAGTTGGAGTCACAAAGTAGCAACCCAAAATACCCGTTATTACAAAATAATGATTGAGTTTTTTGGAGACATTGATGTCACTTTTGTCAATAGACAGATGATTAAGGCTTTGCTGTCACGCTATCAAGATTTCCCTAGGGGGAATATCAAGCCATATAACAAAATGTCAATAAAGGAAATTATGGCTATTGATGAAAATGAAATAGCAGATTCTGATAAAATAGTTACAAAATCTGTAAAAACTTTCATGGGTGTTTTTCAGGGCTTTTTTAGTACTTTTCTAACAAAGGAAAAGGATATCTTTTTAACTGCGCCTACAGATAACGTGATTTATGAGGTGAAATCACCAAGTTACGCTAGTTTTTCAGATACTCAAATTAAGAAGCTCAAAAATAAAGCCATAAAACTAGATGGTTGGAGGCAGTGGACCATTCTCTTGGCTATTTTTACTGGGGCTAGAAGGGGAGATATCGTTGGTTTAACAGGTGACAGCTTAAGGTTGGATGATGATACTCAGAGATATTACCTTTGGATTGAATCTGGTAAAACTGACGCCGCAACCAGACCAATTCCGCTACATAAAGACCTAATTGAACTTGGATTTGTTGAGTTTGCCCAGCAATGCGATAGTCACCTTTTCCCTGAGATAGTTAGCAACCCTAACAGATTAACTTATCACGCTCAGTCTTTAATGGAGGAGCAAGATATACCAGCTAGCAACGACAAAGGGCAGCGGTACACGTTACATAGCTTCAGGCATTCATTTATCACAAAGGTTCAACAGTGCGGTGTAGGTACGTCTCTATTTCAGACTGTAGTCGGTCACCAGAAGACCGAGCTCGGAATATCGAAGCGATATACTCATGATTTTGATGTGAAGTCATTACTTGTAGTGGTAGATTCTATTGATGATTGGTAAGTGTATTAACCTGATTATAAATGCTTTTGGCTATCTAAGGAGGGGGTGTGAAAGGAGCTAATGAAAAAGCTGTTGCAGAAAGTGAGATAAAGGGAATTAATAGTAAAAAAGTAGACAAAAGTGTTGATTCTCTAAATTGGGTATTAAAGCTATTTGGTTTGATGACTTTGGTTTCTGCTCTGTTTGGGGTTGGATATCAAAAAGGGGTTATATTGGCTATGGGGCTGGGAAACATCTCGGGAAACTATGAAGTTAGAGAGGTTTTTAACTCAGCTGTTTTGGGCTATATACACTTGATGAGCAAGCTAGGAATTGATAATTATTGGGGAAGCCTAGCTGATAGATTGAACGCAATATTATTCCATAGTCCCTTTCTAATTATAATAGCCTTATTAAGTGTGATTATTGCCTCCATGTATTTCAGGAGCGCGAGAGTTAGAGTTGCGGTTAATAAAGTTAAGAGAACCTCTCAAAGGCTTGCAAAAAGGGTGTGGATAAAGTCCTCGTTAATCGTTATTGGGCTTGTCTCTAGCTTTACGGTATTTATGGCAGCAGGTGTTACCTTAGCTCACCTAATTCCAATGTTGGTGGCTGTATTGCTACTGCCAACGTTAATTGGTTACATGGCTGGAAATGACTATATAAAGCAAAGCATGAGTGGCGATGTTTGCGTAGTTGCTACAGCTAAAATGCTCAAGGAAGAACACATAAGGCAGTGCACTCAGATACTTATAAACGGGAATAAAATTATGGGTGAAATAGTTTTGGAGAATGCTAGTGGGTATTACATTCACCGAAACCGTTCTTTTGTGTATGTAGCGAAAGATGGAAAATCCTGCCTTTATTCTATTTTTGAAAAGTCTGATATTGCTAAGACTGCTGAAGACTTTTCGTTCGAGGATGAGGGTTTAAGCTCATTTTGTGGTGCGGGAGCTTCGAGTGGGGCTCAGAGCATCCAAACTCAGTAGCTAGGAGGGAATCGCTACCACTAGCATGAGGAGGTGCTGGTGGAGGTGTCTAGTGGTGAATGATGGTGCCTTCTTGGCTCTATTGGAATTTTGAAATCCGCAAGGCTTATGCCAGCCATTTGTTGAAGGCCTATTATCAAGGCCTTCCTGTGCTTCTCAAACTAAGGTAAGCGAGGGTTTTGTTCGTAGTACATGTTCTTTGGCTTTCTTGGGGTTCGATACAACACCAAGCATAAAGAGCAGCCCTGTAACTTCGTCGATAGGAAGGTTTAGCTCATTTGAAATTGTTCTAACGCTAACGCCCCTAGCTTGGAGTGCTGCTAACAGTTGCTTTATTAATTTTGAAGTTTCCCTTGGAATGCCATCTATTTCATTGGTTCGAAGGCCTAGTTTGCTGGCATCAATGATTAATGTTCGGTATTGCCACTCAGTGATGACCCCTAGATTTTTCATATGAAATATTAAAGCCATAGCCGAAACTTTCCAGTTTTTCTTAAGCTTTAAAATATTATCGATTGTTAAAAACTTTCCGCTATACGGTAGAACTGTATCTCTAGGCATTAATAAGAACGCTGCAAACCTATCTGCCTCCCTTTCAATCTCCTTACCCTGTGGAATCTCATCTCTATGTAGTATTAAATGTCCGAGCTCATGAGCAGCATCAAACCTACTTCTTTCTCCTGATTTTTTGGTATTTAAAAACACATAAGGCGTGCCATCCTTCCAGAAAGAAAAAGCATCTACAGAGAGGGTGTTTTCATCTAAGCTAAAGACCCTTACTCCATGCTTTTCTAATAGATTAATCATATCGCCAACGCTTTGAGAGCCTAGATTCCATTCAGTTCTAATTATTGATGCTGCTAACTCTGGGTCGCTCCCCGTTAAATTGGGGATATTAATGTCTACGGGGTTAAACCTGTCACTAAAATAAGAATTTAACATTACCCCTATAGCGCCAGCCCCTACAGCGGCATGTTGTTGAGAGGCTTTCATGCTTTTTAGCGACCGAAATGATATAGCGTTATTTTCAACTTCATCAACGTCATCCGAGAAGAAGAACTCTGCTGGGTAATTCAAAGCCTTCGAGAATGCGTCAATTGTCGCGTCTTTAGGTTGAGAGGTGCAGCGTTCTTTTTCGTATTCAGATACCATACGAGGAGTTAGTCCTACCGACTCAGCTAGCGACTTGAGTGTGAGTTGTCGCCTAGTTCTAGCTAGCTTGAGTCTGGAGGGGTTAAAATGTGTATTCATAGTAATTAAAGTGTGTCTTTGGGGGTTAAATCAAAATCAAAGTCTTCACTAAACTCTGTTGATTCCGATTCTGTTAGTGTAGTGTCGAATGGAATGGCATCAAATATTATTCTATCAGCCCAGCTCGAAACTTTAACCTTGCCGTTGGTTCCCACGTCTGTGATACCAATAGGTAGCGAAAGTTCATATCTAAGCTCTTTCTTTGCTCGGTCGAAATGATATAGGAGTATCCAGAGCTCATGACCGTCAACGGATTCGTTTTGGTTTAATATATCATCTAGAATGTCATCGGCATCAAACTCATCATGACTATCATTAAAAAGGTTATAGGTTTGACCTAGCTGCACATTTCGCTGTACTTGGCTTTTTGTTTCTTCGCCTTTACCGTTTTTAGTGCTTGGTTGTGAGTTAGGGGTTCCTGTGTCTTTATCGCCACTTGTCACGATTAGGCTAATTTGATAATCAGCATTAATAGTGAGTGACTGCCCTTTTTGATTCAGCTTTTTCCAACCAGACTCATTACCAAGAAGCTGCGCTCTTAGGGCGGCTATCATAGCAAAAGAAGCTCTAGAGCCTGCCGCATTGACTGGTGCTAAAGGGCTAGTTAGTTTGAAATCCGCAAGGCCAGCAGTCGCTGTATTTTGCAATACTTCTTTATTTAAGCCTAGCTTGGTTAAAGATAGGTCTCTTTTAGATTGATGCTGAGTAGGTTGAGCGTTAGCAAGTTTAAGGTTGGACATTCAGTAAGCCTTATGTGGTATGAAGTTTAATAACGATGCAACTCGTACTTCCTATTTTACCCTCATTTGCGAGGAAAAAACAAGAAGTGAACGATTTACTGTTAACTTGGGGGGGGGGGGGGGGGGGGTTCTTT
>NZ_BMQV01000061.1 GCF_014648295.1 Shewanella saliphila | reverse complement strand
GAAGAACTCCGCTTGAAACATTGCTTGATGGGAAACGAATTTGGGCTGAGAAAAATTTAGCTCAAATCTAAACTGACAGGCACCATTAAAAATGGGTAACTGTCAGATCAAGTCTGAGCTAGTACACATTAGTCCATGCTCTGGAGTCTTCGAAGCGTCACGATGTAA
This sequence comes from Shewanella saliphila, assembly GCF_014648295.1. GTDB lineage: Bacteria > Pseudomonadota > Gammaproteobacteria > Enterobacterales > Shewanellaceae > Shewanella > Shewanella saliphila. Next base: position 17,595 of record NZ_BMQV01000061.1, on the reverse strand, counting down.
GTGCTCGTAGGCCTTAAATCACCTCAACCAAGCCATAAACAAAAAGCCACCCCGACATACACTGCCGGAGTGGCTTTTTAGCTATCACTTTTAACTTTTAGCTGTTAGCTATCAACTGACACTATTCACTATCGCTATCAAGGTTTAGCTATCAGCACTTTGTTCATAGCTCATTATTATTCGCTAATCGCAACCCGCTAATAACCGCTCGCGATCAGCGAGCCATTATGATTAACGCAGCAGTAATAACGGGATTTTGCTTTTGCTGATCATTCTGGTGGTATTACTACCCACAAAAAACTCGCGAATACGCGAATGGCCGTAAGCGCCCATAACCATTAAGTCGATGCTATGTTCAACTTGGTATGCTTCTAATGCAGCTTGCACTTCGCCCTGACATACTGCGGTGCTCACGGTAAAGTCTGCACCGTTTAAGGTGTCTGCCGCTGCGGCTAATTCTGCACTGGCTTGAGTTTGATTGTCTGACACCATCACTAAGTGACACGCTAAACCTTTAAGCAAAGGGCTGGCTGCCACGCGAGCGAGGGCCTTTTTCGCGGTAGCACTGCCGTCGTAAGCAAAGATAAAACGCTTAGGTGCAGTAAACTCAGGCATTACCACTAAAATCGGTTGCTTAAGCGTGCGGATAACACTCTCAATATGGCTACCAATGGGTTGGTCCTGATGTTGCTCGCCTTGACGCCCCATCACCACTAAGCGTGCATTAGGCTCTTGTTCTAACAAGGTTTCAATTAAGTCGCCATGGCGCTGTAAGGTGTCTACCGCAACGCTAGCTTGCTGCTTATTCACGCAGGTTTTAGCGTCTTCGAGCATATATTTTCCTTGCTCGAGTGCCAATTTACTTCTGCGGCCTTCAATCTCAACCATTTCGTCGAGTAGGTGCTCACGCGTACCTAAACCAATGCTGCCAGATAAATTCAATTGTGTTGGATACACAGATTTATCTAACACATGCAACAAAGTCACTGGTGCAGCCATTTGAGTGGCGGCCCACACGCTGGCATTACAGACCGCTAAGGTGGCTTTTGAACCGTCGATACAAGCAATCACATTTGTCATTATTGTTCTCCTTTTGTGGTGTTGCTCAGGGTTAGTGACCAGACATCATTTTTTCGACTTCTTCAGGTTTATCGTGCACCCCGAATTTATCAACGATGGTTGCACTGGCTTCATTTAAGCCAATTAGCTCAACCTCGGTGCCATCACGGCGGAATTTAATCACCACTTTATCGAGCGCCGATACTGCGGTGATATCCCAAAAATGCGCTAGTGATAAGTCGATAGTGACTTTATCAACCACTTCTTTAAAATCAAATGATTGGCTAAACTTATCTGCCGAGGCAAAAAACACCTGGCCAACAATTTGATAATGACGGCCAGTTTCAGCAGTAACGTCTGAACTTTTAACCACCATGAATCGGCCCACTTTATTGGCAAAGAATAATGAAGCCAATAACACCCCTACAAATACCCCAATCGCCAGGTTATGGGTAGCAACAACAACCACAACCGTGGCCACCATCACAAGGTTTGTCGACATTGGGTGATGTTTAAGGTTACGGATTGAATCCCAAGAGAAAGTCCCGATAGACACCATGATCATCACCGCAACTAAAGCGGCCATAGGGATGAGCTTTAGCCAGTCACCGAGGAATACGATTAAAATCAGCAAAAACACACCGGCTGCAAACGTTGATAAACGACCACGGCCGCCTGATTTAACGTTAATAATCGACTGACCAATCATCGCACAACCTGCCATGCCGCCCATTAAGCCCGCGCCAATGTTGGCAATACCTTGGCCTTTACACTCACGGTTTTTATCACTTTGGGTGTCGGTTAAGTCATCAACAATGGTGGCTGTCATCATTGATTCAAGTAAACCAACCACCGCCAGACCTGCTGAATAAGGCAAGATGATCATCAGAGTTTCAAGAGTCAATGGCACTTCTGGCCACAAGAAGATAGGCAATGTATCTGGCAGTTGGCCCATGTCACCTACGGTACGCACATCAATGCCCATAAATACCGCAAAAATGGTTAACCCGACAATGCACACTAACGGTGAAGGCAATGATTTACCAATAACCGGAATAAGCGGGAATAAGTAAATAATCCCAAGGCCTGTGGCTGTCATGGCGTACACATGCCAAGTCACGTCAATCAGCTCTGGTACTTGCGCCATAAAGATTAAAATCGCCAAGGCGTTCACAAAACCGGTCACCACCGAGCGCGATACAAAGCGCATTAAGTTACCGAGTTTTAAATAACCTGCGGCAATCTGGAATACACCAGTTAATAAGGTGGCAGCCAATAAGTATTCAAGGCCATGCTCTTTTACTAAGGTCACCATTAACAGTGCCATTGCACCTGTTGCCGCAGAGATCATCCCTGGGCGGCCACCGGTAAATGCAATCACTACCGCAATACAGAACGAAGCATATAGCCCCACTTTAGGGTCAACACCGGCAATAATCGAAAAGGCAATGGCCTCAGGAATTAGCGCCAGCGCAACCACAAGGCCAGCTAATAGATCGCCGCGGATGTTAGAGAACCATTCTTTTTTCATGGTTTGTATCATGTTATTCACTCTGTTTTAAATTCAGTCATTTATTTCAATAGTACACACTGAGCCGAAATGGATTTATCGACTACAGTCTCTAAGATGTTGTTCTGTCATGTAACGAAATGCTATCAAATATGAGGTAAAGCAAAACTGCTACTACAAATGGATTGTCGCAATCCAATCAGGAAGGGGTTAACTAATGCAGCTTATTTTCATGACATGTAAGAGCTTACATACATAAAATTTCGCTTTGATTACACGGGTGCAGCGCAAAGCAGCGACAAAGAATATAGTTCAGCTCGTCGAAAGTCAAAATCTGTCGTAAAAATAATCGATATTTTTCCTTATCAACACTCACGCCTACTGACACTTGCTTGCTAAAAACCACATAATACTCAATACAACTTACCGTTGGTTTTACACATGAGCTCTCTCCTATCTTTAAATCGCTCACGTTTCATCGGCCACTTTATGCGCCACCCGTCACAAACCTAGTCAATTTGAGACCTAAAGTGATGAACGCTTGGTTAAATATGTAAATAACTCGTTTAAACAATGTGTTATTTCAGGTTTATTTAATATTTGCACAGCTTTACGGCCTTTAACTACTTTCAATTAATAGCCGCTTATTGTTATTCTCCTGCCGTATAACAACTCGCATGTTTTTGATGCGACAACTACTTCTTTTACGCTCAGGCGGAAACGTTTTTTGAATCCAACTCTTTGCCAAAAACTTGTTAAGCCGCTCAGCCGCATAGCAAGCTTGTCTAAATTGAGTAAAGCACATTTAACTTTGTGTTTCGGATTACTGTTGCTGCAACCTTTAGCCGATGCTTTATCGATTTCGGTAGGTCACTTTATTGATATCAGTGAGTTTATCGCGATTGCAGACGGCCTATTGGCTGAGTTTGTTGGGGCGGGCTTGCTCAGCTTAATTGTGCTTAACCCTATGGTTATTGAGCAATTTTGGCGTTTGTTTCACCTCAACTCTAAATTTAGCAATCTGCTTGAACTCAGCGATGCGCTAAGTGCATTATCTCCTGTTATTCCTAAGTCGTTAGACTATACGGCACACGGTTGTCGCGCCCCTCCTCGTTAATTTTCGTTTTAGCTCAACTCTTACAACAGGTTATTCATAGCACGTTGATGTGATATCAACGCGATAGGCGACAGCTCATTTGAGCCTTGCCCATGCTGGCTACCTGTTGCTTTTAATCTGTCACGGTTACCTCCTGGCAGCGTAGTTAAGTTATTAAGGTGAGAGGAATCTTCCTTTGTTCATTCGAAAATTAAGTAAAGCCATGCTGGCAGCTGGCGCATTAATGCTGGCCGGCTGCGAAGGCGGTGTGCTCGACCCTAAAGGTCAAGTTGGCATGGATGAGAAACACCTCATCGTCGTGGCGACATTATTGATGCTGATTGTGGTTATTCCGGTTATTTTTATGACGCTCTATTTTGCGTGGAAATACCGCGACGGACGCGATCACGAAATCTATGCCCCTAAATGGGCCCACTCTAAAACCATCGAAATTGTTGTGTGGCTAATCCCTATTGTGATCGTAATTATATTAGGGGTCATCACCTGGGACTCAACCCATAAACTCGACCCTTACAAACCGCTTGAACATGATGCAAAGCCAATCACCGTCCAGGTGGTATCACTCGACTGGAAATGGTTATTTATCTATCCAGAATATGGCATCGCCTCGGTTAACGAATTGGCCTTCCCTACCAATGTACCGGTTAACTTTAAAATTACCTCAGACACGGCAATGAACTCATTTTTCATTCCGCAGCTAGGCAGCCAAATTTACTCTATGGCAGGCATGGCAACCAAGTTGCACCTTATTGCCAACGAGCCGGGCACCTTTAAAGGTATTTCAGCTAACTACAGCGGCGCTGGGTTTGCGGGCATGAAGTTTAATGCCATCGCCACGCCCACAGCAGACGACTTTGATGCCTGGGTTACCAAGGTTAAGCAGCAAGCAAGCACCTTAGATGTTGAGCAATATAAGCAGCTCGCGAAAAAGAGCGAAAACAACCCTGTGCAGTATTTCGGCTCAGTACAACGCGGCATGTTTAATTACATTGTGATGCAGTACATGCACCCAGACTCGAACATGAAATCGATGGGCAGTATGGAAGGTATGGAAGGTATGCACGACATGGGCAATATGGAAGGCATGGACCACGCTCAACATATGCAGCACATGCAACATATGAAAGACATGGACGCTGGACAACATTCTCAACATTCAACCCCTTCACACTCAACCACAGAGCCGTCCTCGACTGTTTCTGGGGAGGCGGAGTAATCATGTCATTTTTTGGAAAATTAACACTCGAGTCTATTCCATATCACGAACCCATTATTATGGTAACCCTTGCGGTTGTTGGTGTAATTGGGTTGATTATTGCGGCGCTGATTACAAAGCATCAAAAATGGGGCGTGTTGTGGCACGACTGGCTCACCTCGGTTGACCACAAACGTCTTGGTATTATGTACATTTTGTTGGCATTAGTGATGCTAATCCGTGGTTTCTCTGACGCGATTATGATGCGAACCCAACAGGCGCTCGCCACCAATGGCGCTGCGGGGTATTTACCACCAGAACATTACGACCAAATCTTCACGGCCCACGGCGTGATCATGATTATCTTTATGGCTATGCCATTTATGATCGGTTTAATGAACTTAATATTGCCGCTGCAAATTGGTGCCCGCGATGTGGCGTTTCCGTTTTTAAACAATTTAAGCTTTTGGCTCACCACTTCTGGCGCGGTGCTAATTAATATTTCACTTGGGCTCGGTGAATTTGCTAAAACCGGTTGGGTGGCTTATCCGCCATTATCTGAGCTGGCTTACAGCCCGGGAGTGGGAGTTGATTATTATATCTGGGCCTTGCAAATATCGGGCATAGGGACAACCTTAACTGGGGTGAACTTTATTGCCACAGTATTAAAAATGCGCGCGCCAGGCATGAAGCTGATGCAAATGCCGATTTTTACCTGGACCTGTACCTGGGCCAATATCTTAATCGTTGCTTCGTTCCCTATTTTAACCGCGGTGTTAGGCCTATTAACCTTAGATCGTTACCTCGATTTCCACTTCTTTACTAATGATGGTGGCGGCAACGCCATGATGTACATCAACCTATTTTGGGCCTGGGGACATCCTGAAGTGTATATTCTGATTTTACCGGCATTTGGTATTTTCTCAGAAGTGATCTCAACCTTTACCTCAAAACGCCTATTTGGCTACAGCTCAATGGTGTGGGCAAGTGGCGCGATTTCTATTCTTGGTTTTATTGTGTGGTTACACCACTTTTTTACCATGGGCTCAAGCGCCAACGTCAATGCCTTCTTTGGGGTAATGACCATGGTGATTGCCGTGCCAACTGGGGTAAAACTGTTTAACTGGTTATTTACCATTTACCGCGGCCGTTTACGCATTACCGTGCCGGTATTGTGGACCCTAGGCTTTATGGTCACCTTTACTATTGGCGGCATGACCGGCGTATTACTGGCGGTACCAGGGGCGGATTACGTATTACACAACAGCCTATTTTTGATTGCTCATTTTCATAACACCATTTTAGGTGGTGCAGTATTTGGGTACATGGCAGGGTTTGCATTTTGGTTCCCTAAAGCCATGGGCTTCCACTTAAATGAGCGTTTAGGTAAAGCGTCATTCTGGTGCTGGCAGGTAGGTTTTTATGTGGCGTTTATGCCGCTGTACGTGCTTGGATTCCTCGGCATGACGCGTCGTATTAACCACACCGACAACCCTGCGTGGAACTTCTGGATTTACTTTGCTGCGGTAGGTGCCTTTATCATTTTAGCCGGCATCATTTTACAGTTTGTTCAATTGTATGTGAGCTTCCGCGACCGTGAGCAAAACTTAGATACCACTGGCGACCCGTGGAATGGCCATACTTTAGAGTGGTCTACCTCGTCACCGCCGCAGTTTTATAACTTCGCGAAATTACCCCATGTATCAGACATTGATGCCTTTACCGATATGAAAGAAAAAGGCCAGGCGTATCAACGTGAGCAAACGTATCAGCCAATCCACATGCCTAAAAATACCGCCAGTGGCATTTTAATCGCGGCGTGCATAACGGCGGTTGGCTTTGCGGCTATTTGGCATATTTGGTGGTTGGCTATTGTAGGCTTTGCTGGCGCATTTGTGCTGTTTTTAGTGCGCGCTTACGACAACGATGTCGATTATTACGTGCAACCTGATGACGTCACGCGCATTGAAAATGCGCACCTAGATAACGTCACTGCAAACCTAACTAACGTTGTGAGGGGCTGATTATGAGTATTGCGATTCAAGCAGATTTACATGTGGCTCATCCTCATGAGCACAATGATCAACACCATGACAAGCACCACGATACCAGCGCGAATACCTTGTTCGGTTTTTGGATATATTTGATGACCGACTGCATTTTGTTTGCCTCGGTATTTGCCACTTACGCTGTGCTGTACATGAACACCGACGGTGGTGTATCTGGCAAAGATATTTTTGAGCTCGACTTTGTATTAATCGAAACCGCCGCGTTATTGGTCAGTAGTATCACCTATGGCGTGGCAATGATTTGCGCTAAACACCAAAAACAGGCAGCTACCCTTGGCTGGCTGTTAGTGACCTTTGCTCTAGGTTGTGTGTTTATTGCAATGGAAGTGTACGAGTTCCATCATTTAATTGAACACGGTAATGGCCCAGATCGCAGCGCGTTTTTATCCGCATTTTTTGCCCTAGTCGGTATGCATGGTTTGCATGTTACTGCGGGCTTAATTTGGATGCTGATCATGATGGTTGAAGTGCTTAAAACTGGCTTAACTAATCGCAGTGTGACTCGTTTGAGCTGCTTAAGTTTGTTTTGGCACTTCTTAGACATCGTGTGGGTGGGTGTGTTTACCGTAGTTTATTTGTTAGGAGCCTTGTAATGAGCCATGCACATTCAAGCCATGAGGCAGGCGATTTTGCTGCCAGTATCAAATCGTATGTTGTCGGTTTTGTATTGTCGGTAGTATTAACGGCAATTCCATTTTTGTCGGTGATGACGCACCAGTTTGATCATGCAACCACCATATGGGTCGTAGTGATAACCGCGATAGTGCAAATCGTGGTGCACCTTAAGTACTTCCTCCATTTAGATTTTTCTAAAGAAGGCAGAATCAATACATTCTCGTTCTTATTCACCGCCTTGATTATTGTCATGGTAGTGGGTTTGTCTGTGTGGATTATCTACGCAGCTAACGAATTGATGATGTAATTAGACAGCTATCATGAATAATCAAGGTCAACTTATGTCAGCACAATTAACCTCACGCTTACGAGGATATGTTCAGGTCACTAAGCCTGGCATCATCATGGGCAATTTAATTTCTGTCGCGGGCGGCTTTTTACTCGCGGCTCAAGGTAATGTTGATTTGACCTTGATGTTCGCCACCATGATAGGTTTGTCTTTGGTGGTGGCGTCGGGTTGCGCGATCAATAATTGCATTGATCGCGACATCGACGCCAAAATGCAGCGCACCTGTAAACGCGTTACCGTAACGGGCGAACTGTCAATTTCATCGGTATTGATGTTTGGGCTAGGCATTGGCGTGATAGGTTTTGCTATGCTGGCAATATTTACCAACAGCCTAGCAGTACTGTTTGCCGCCATTGGCTATGTGGTTTATGTCGGCGTTTATAGCCTGTACATGAAACGTCACTCGGTTTACGGCACTTTAGTCGGCAGCTTTTCGGGTGCTGTGCCACCTGTTGTGGGTTATTGCGCGGTTACCGGGCAAATGGACATGGGCGCGATTATTTTGCTGCTAATGTTTAGCCTATGGCAAATGCCCCACTCGTATGCGATTGCCATTTTTCGCTTTGACGATTACGCCGCGGCTAACATTCCGGTGTTACCCGTGGCAGAAGGCATGGCCAAAGCAAAATTGCATATTGTGTTATACATCGCGGTATTTGCCTTAGTGAGCGTGTTACTGCCATTAGCCGGATACACTGGCATCGCCTTTACCGCGGTCACCTGTGCCACCAGCTTTTGGTGGCTAGCTATGGCGCTTAAAGGCTATCGCCAGGATATCAATTTACAGTCTTGGGCTCGGCAGGTATTTGGGTTTTCCATTATCACCATTACCGCATTAAGCGTGACCATGGCATTGGATTTTCAAGTTGCTGCTCAAGTACCATTACTGACTTTAGTACCTTAATCGGTCATCATTATTTGGTTGAACACAAAGCCCGTTAGCCTATGCTGCGGGCTTTTTATTTGCTTATTCAGCATTGTTGACTAGGGTTAAAGCTCATTTAAATTACCGCATGAAGTTCGGTCTATACCCAATCAACTTGAAGATCCGTGTTTCAGAGCTTCACCGTGTTTTCAATACTAGGCGCGTTAATGCGGTAATGTAGGTACCTTATAAATTAGCGCAACAACGTAGTGGGAACACGGTGAAACTCCCAAAGGGCAAGTTTTACACGCGTTTATGCTGCGGCTTTTGTTAATTTAGCTGATTTTGGAAAGGGAACGACCATTACCCGCAATCAATGCCTTGCCTAAACGCGTGTAAACTCTTGCTGAAATCGAGCGTCTTCAGGTTGTTTGGGTATTTACCCACTCTAAAAACATAAAGGGATATTATGTTTACCGCGTTAACTATCCAACGGCTAACTCGCCCAATCAATTGTGCTAGCAAAACATTGCGCTTATGCATTCTATCTTTGATGTTCCACCTAACGTTGGTGGCGCCCGTCAACGCGACAGCGCAAACATTAACCTCAAATATTCAGCACGCATTATTCGGCAATTGGATTATCGACACCCCAGAGCACATCACCTTACTGCAATTAAACCGTGACTTAAGCTATTTATACATCAAGCTCAACCACCTAACGCCGCATCAAAGCGTGGCCGAATGGGGCCGACTCGCTATTGCACCTAATGGTGTGCGCTTTATGGCCAGTTATAGCAATAATCCGCTATTGGGCCTGGTGGCGTATCAAATTACCCATCCCAAGCTGCATATCGCGCTTGGCTTAGAATCAAAAAAGTTAGTCTTCACTATCGACACTAACGCAGACAGCATTATCGATGAACAACATGACTATTATGCCTACAAGCGCCAATCTATCTTCGGCGTCTGGCATCAGTTATCAACACCGGCATTAAGTAGTGTTGTACTGCTCAGCAGTGGTTATTACGTTTTAGTGAATGTTAACTTACATCAAGACCCTCACATTCATCCGCATAATACTCACTTACAATGGGGTCGCTTTGAAGGCCAGCAAGAGTTTAGTGAGCCTATTTTTGATAGCCACCTACAACTGACATCCGCATTACCTCGCATGATTTTTCAGCCTTTGCGCCAGCAACTGGCTTTATCTTTTGACCAAGATACTGACCACAACACTGATCATTTGCCGCTTTTTAAACAATAAAGCGGCATTTACAGCTATTTAGTTACAATTTCTGCTGCAATCAGCTATTCAAATTCAAGTGATTACACTTCATACTGAGCCATTGCTGGTATCAATTTAGTGTTAAAAGGATATTCCATGGGCCAAGAAACCTCTAAGATTCTCGTTGTCGATGACGACATGAGATTACGTTCATTATTAGAACGTTACTTGCTTGAACAAGGCTTTCAAGTACGTAGCGCCGCCAATGCTGAACAAATGGATCGATTACTTGAGCGCGAAAACTTTCACTTATTGGTACTCGACTTGATGCTACCCGGTGAAGATGGCTTATCGATTTGCCGCCGTTTACGCCAGCAAGAAAACCCAATTCCTATTGTGATGCTCACCGCTAAAGGCGATGAAGTTGACCGTATTATTGGCCTTGAACTTGGTGCAGATGACTATTTACCTAAACCCTTTAATCCACGTGAGTTATTAGCACGGATTAAAGCGGTAATGCGTCGTCAAACCACTGAAGTACCAGGTGCGCCTGCGCAGCAGGAAGAAATGATTGAGTTTGGTGAGTTTTCACTGAATTTAGCCACGCGCGAGATGTTTCATGGTGACGAAAGCATTGCCCTGACTAGCGGCGAGTTTGCCGTGTTAAAAGTGCTGGTTAACCACCCACGTGAGCCATTATCGCGCGATAAGTTAATGAACCTTGCTCGCGGCCGTGACTACTCTGCCCTTGAGCGTTCTATCGATGTACAGGTGTCTCGCCTACGCCGTTTAATTGAAAAAGATGCCGCTAACCCACGCTATATTCAAACGGTTTGGGGTTTAGGTTATGTATTTGTACCCGACGGCGCCACGCGTAAGTAATTCATGGAACTCAAGTTAAAATGGTGGCAACGCTTCTTACCTCGAAGCGCGTTTAGCCAAACGGTATTATTGATTGGCAGCTTATTGCTGATCAATCAATTAGTATCGTACTGGTCGGTCGCCGTTTACTTTATCAAACCCAGTTACGAGCAAATTAACCAACTGATTGCCCGCCAAATCAACATATTATTTGTTGATGGCGTGGATGTTGGCCGCGAACATCTCACCATGGTTGATGCCTTAAACGCCAAAGTGCGTGACGATGGCATGACGGTTTACAACCAAAAACAAGCCCAGGAAGCCGGACTCGGCCAGGCCACTTATTACAGTTTTTTATCTGAACAAATGTCGGTTTATTTGGGCGGTGAAGCTGAAGTGCGTTTTTCTCAGGGCGAAAATCTCGACGTGTGGATTAAGCCACCTCAAGCCCCAACGTTGTGGATTAAAGTACCCTTAACCGGCATTAACGAATCTGATTTATCGCCATTAACTTTGTATTTATTGGTGATTGGCGCGCTCAGTGTCGCTGGCGGTTGGTTATTTGCCCGTAGGCAAAACAGGCCATTAAAACGCTTACAAAAAGCCGCGGTTGCGGTGTCTCAAGGCGACTTTCCGCCCACGTTACCCTTGAGTGGCTCCACTGAAATTGTTGAAGTAACCCATGCGTTTAATCAAATGGCGCATAGCATGAAACAGCTTGAGCAAGACCGCGCCTTACTCATGGCCGGTATCTCCCACGACCTACGCACGCCACTGACTCGTATTCGCTTAGCATCTGAAATGATGGTTGAAGAAGACCAATATTTAAAAGAAGGCATTGTTACCGACATTGAAGACATGGATGCGATTATTAATCAGTTTATTGCCTATATTCGCAACGATCGTGAAGGTGTGCGCGAGCCAGATCAAATTAACCGCTTAATCCAGGAAATTAGCCAACAGGAATCTCACCGCGAAGAAACCATAGAGCTGTCGCTAGGCAACTGCCCCGACATTGCCATGAATAGCGTGGCGATTAAACGTGTGCTGAGCAACCTGGTAGAAAATGCGTTTCGTTACGGTAATGGTTGGATCAAAATCAGCTCATACCGCCAGGGTAAATCAGTCTGCTTTAGCATTGAAGATAATGGCCCAGGCATTGATGAGTCTAAGGTTGAGCAGTTATTTCAACCCTTCACTCAAGGTGATACCGCCCGTGGCAGTGTCGGTTCGGGCTTAGGACTGGCGATTATTAAACGGATTATTGACCGCCACCATGGCAAAATAAAATTGTCTAATCGCCCCCAAGGTGGTTTAAAAGCCCAGATTTGGCTGCCATTAATGGATAAAAAACTCGCAGACAATTGATGCTATCTATTTCGGGTACGTCTTACCGTACTGTTACGCTAAATATAAAGCAATGTATCAATGCCGCGTACTTATATGACTAACCGATGACAACCGGTTAATGCTCACTCATTAAATTGCACTGCTTAACCTCCACGCAACTGCCCCTTTTCACTTTTTCTGCCACCAAAAAACCACAAGACACTGATAATTATTAAAAATAAATCAAATTGATTATTAAGCAATAAGTCTCACCCCGCACGATAAACTGTCATATTAGTGCCATAAAATACTCACAATGGAAATTGCTTGAGTTTTTTATTGAATGAAAATATCAACCTTATCGCTTAGTGCATCGGCGTTACTACTTATCCTCGCGGCTTCGCTAGCTGCCACCGTGTTGTGGAGTAATCAGCAACGGCAAGTGAGTGAGCAACTCAACCAAAACCTGCAACGTATTCAGCATACATTTCAATATGATGTGCGCCGTAATATCGACAAATATTTGCAAACAGGTCAAAGCAATTATCTAGAGCAAGCCCGAACAGATATAAGCGGTATTACTGTCAGTATCAGTGCATTACAACAAGCACATCCACAACTCGACAGCGCCTCGCTGACCCAATTAATGGTGCAGCTTACGCAAGATTTAGACACAAAATATCGCGCAGCGGGTAAATTAGCTGGTAATCCGCGTCAATTGTTGGCGTTTGCAGAATCTGAGATGCTCAGTTACAGCCGCAGCTTAAGCCGTTATGCACAATCGGCGCCACAAGATAATAGCGTGGCACAACAATACCTCGCCCTCAGCACAGAATTACCCAACCTGGTGTATCAGTTATCTCAGCTCACTCAAGCCTTACTCATTGATAAAGATACTGGTGTGAGCAACAGCGTAAATTTCACCATTGATGCGCTAAACACCTGGCACGATCAATTACAACAACTGCCTTTACTCGGCATTTATCGCACCGAAGAAGTCGACGAGTTTGCGTTAGGCGACGATGAACCTGAGCAAATTGAAGTAGGTGAAACACCTCGCTCAGAATTACTGAGTTTAAGCCAACGCTACAGTAAAGAAGTCAGCAATACCGAAGCGATGCTCAATGAAAACCAGGCGGTGCAAACTGCGCTGATCAATGCCACCAGCCAGGTAGAGCAGCAACTGGTGGCGTTAGCTGAAACACAACAACAAACAGACCAACAATTAAAGCTCAGCTTGCAGTGGCTACTGTATGGCATGGTTGGCGTGTTAGCGCTATTTGCAGTCTGTTATCTTATTTTGCAGCAGCGCCGTGTCGTCACACCATTACGGCGCTTAAATCGCGCTTTTTCCATGTTGAGCGAATCTAATCAACGCGAACCATTAGCGGTGACCAGCCAATGCGAAACCGGCCAAATTGCTGCCCATTTTAATCGCTTATTACAGCGGTTTGAACAAGAAGACGAGCAGCAAAAGCACAATATGACAGCGGTATCGCAATCATTAAGTGAGCTAGTGGCGCGTATTGGCTCGCTGTCTAACAGCACCCAACAAACTCAAGACGTAGTACAACAAGCACAAGGGCAAACAGCTGATTTAATTGAATTAGCCAACCAAGTAAACCAGTCGTCTAGTGAGCTAACCGACAGCGCTCAACAAACCATGACAGACATGTTAGCCAGCCAGCAAGAAGCTCAAGGCGTATTAACGGCAACCGAACATACATTGTCTACGGTAAACCAATGTAATCGTTCACTTAGTCAGTTGAGTACCTCGGTGAATGATGCCGCTAAAATTGTGGATGTGATTGGTAATATTGCCGACCAAACCAACTTACTGGCATTAAACGCAGCCATTGAAGCGGCCAGAGCGGGCGAGCAAGGTCGCGGCTTTGCGGTAGTGGCTGATGAAGTGCGCAGCTTATCTCATCGCACCCAGTTGTCACTTAAAGATATTATGGCGATATTAACTCAGCTCACCAGTTCAAATGAGGCACTAAGCCAAAGCGTCAATGACATTAGTGCCGCCTCTGAGCAACAAAAAACACGTGCCCAAAGTTTACTGAGCGTAGCTAAACAGGTGCAGCAACAAGCTAATGCAATGGCCAACAATGCTAACCAGGGCAGCGAACATGCTAAGCAACAAGTTCATTATCTTGATGAGTTTGTCGCGGCAATGGACACCCTAATGCTACGGGCTAAACATGCTTTTGAACAAAGCGAAACCATTGCTCACGAGGTCAGTAACAGCGTAGATAATATTGAGCGAAACCTCGGGATTGGCGAAGCCAAAGCGTAGACTCTTTTTCTATAAAAAATGGGCGCCACATTGGGCGCCCACTTTTTCAATCTAATTTGAATAGCATCTTACAGCGCAGCCATTACTGCTTCTGCTGTGCTCACTTCAAATGATTTTGGTGCTTCAACATTCAATAATGTCACTACGCCGTTGTCGATAATCATCGCGTAACGTTGTGAACGAATACCGCCAAAACCTGCTGTGTCCATTTCTAGGCCGAGCGCTTTAGTAAAGCTGGCATCGCCGTCGGCTAGCATCATTAATTCAGAGGCATTTTGCGCTTCGCCCCATGCTTTCATCACAAATGCATCGTTAACAGATACACAAGCGATAAGGTCAACACCTTTGGCTTTAAACTCGTCTGCCTGTACTACAAAGCCTGGTAAGTGAGCTTCTGAACAGGTCGGCGTAAAGGCACCTGGCACAGCAAATAACACCACTTTTTTACCGGCAAAAAGCTCAGTCACATCGTGATTAACCATACCGTCTTTAGTTAGTTGGCTTAATGTAGCTTTTGGTAAAGATTGTCCTGTAGCGATCATAATTATATTTCCTTAAGGGTGAATAAATGGGTTATTTAGGCGCCAATACTTTACGGCATCCCACGTACAAAATAGATAATACTGACTCACATAAAATTGAGATCAACAGCCCAAGTAACATGCCTATGGCAATGGCTTCGGGCTTTAATAAAATCACATGCGAATAGTTTTTCCATACTTCAGCTTGAATGTCTGTTTGCGGTGCAAGGATCACTTGCTGGTATGGGCTATAACTGTGTTGACGAAAGCGCGTTAATGCATCGGTTAACGCCACGTAACGTTGATAAATCGACTCAATGCTTTCGCCACCCGCGCTGAAAACCGGATCGTTATTTTTGCGATAGTGTTGAATAAGCTTACTGATGTCGCCAGCAAAAAAGCGGTCGGCGTCGTGTTGAAATTCGGCCAAACTTTGCTTGGCTTCTAGCTGATGTGCTTCTAAGCGTTGACCATATTGATCGACAAAACCGGGAACTTGAATACCAATCAATACGCCACAAACAAACAGCACTAAACGCAGGTAGTCCATTATATGTTTAATCATGATGTCATCGGTTGAGATAGAGAAAAATTCACAAACGCCACAATATCACCAATCAGTAAACTACGCATCCTCTGTATCGGTATCTAAACGGATGTTAATTTTCGCCAATAATTACAAGGTTAATCTAGGCTGAATAAATTCAATAAAGGCTGAGATCCGCCGCGCCACAGTCGATGATTTGTAATACATCGCATTCACTTGTTCGCGATCGCTGATATTAATTTTGTCTTGATTAAGCAAAGTGACTAACCGCCCGGCAGCTAAATCGTCGTTAATCATAAAGCCCGACAAACACGCAATACCATTACCGCTTAACGCTAATTGGCGCAGCGTTTCGCCATTGCTGCTACTGATGCTCGGCGTAATTTCCTCGCTACCTTTTAACGGCCACAGGTTCAGCGCTTTTGGCTCGGTAAACCCGAGTAACTCATGGCCGCTTAGGTCAGCCACTTTTTGCGGCGCGCCTCGGCGAGCAATGTAGGCTGGCGAGGCGACGATGTGTAAGGCACTCTTGCCTAATGGTCTGGCGTACAAGGTAGAATCGTTTAATTTACCGATACGAATGGCCACATCGGTGCGCTTTTCAAGCAAGTCGACATACCCCTCGTTTGAAGTGAGTTCTAACATAATGTCTGGATACGCCAGCCTAAAATCTTGCATTAATGGCACCAGCTGATGAAACACAAACGGGCTTGCGGCATCTACGCGCAATCGCCCTTGCGGTAACTCTCCTCGCTTAACTAACTCATCTTCTGCCCGTTGTAAATGCAGTAAGCCCGTTCTCACCGACTCGACAAATTGCCTACCTTCGTCAGTCAGCTCAATACGCCGAGTGGTGCGGTTTAATATAGTCACCCCAAGCTGCTGCTCAATTTTACTCACCGCCCGCGACACGCGCGCCACTTGAATATTTAAAATATCGGCCGCCGCAGAAAAGCCGCCGCTGTCGACCACAGTTAATAAAATATCCAGATCATCTGAGCGAGTCAGCATACACACCTCGGGTTAACGCCAATTACCTTCATTTTACACAAAAGTCATTTGCTAAAGACACTGTTTTTTACAACTCATTTACCGTGAATAATAGCCAGCATTACGCAATATCGACTCATTCACCTTATTAAACCCGAGGAACACATCATGCCGTTAGCCCTACTCGCATTGACGCTAAGCGCCTTTGCAATCGGTACCACCGAATTTGTCATTGTGGGGTTACTGCCCACCATGGCCCAAGACCTTAATGTTTCATTACCCTCAGCAGGCTTGTTAGTCAGCTTGTATGCCCTAGGTGTTGCGATTGGCGCACCGGTATTAACGGCACTTATACCCAATCAACTTGAAGAGACGTGTTTCAGAGCTTCACCGTGTTTTCAATACTAGGCGCGTTAATGCAGTAATGTAGGTACCTTATAAATTAGCGCAACAACGTAGTGGGAACACGGTGAAACTCCCAAAGGGCAAGTTTTACACGCGTTTAAGCTGTGTTATTGATTTTGGAAAGGGAACGACCATTATCCGCAATCAATGCCTTGCCTAAACGCGTGTAAACTCTTGCTGAAATCGAGCATCTTCAGGTTGATTGGGTATACAGTAAATGGAACCGTAAAAACGTGTTATTAACCGTTATGGCGCTGTTTGTGGCAGGTAATGTATTAGCATGGCAAGCCCCAGGCTATGAAACCTTAATTGTTGCACGCATTATTACTGGCCTAGCCCATGGAGTGTTTTTCTCTATTGGTTCAACCATTGCAACCGGATTAGTGCCTAAAGAAAAAGCTGCCAGCGCCATTGCGATTATGTTTACCAGTTTAACCGTCGCATTGGTGACAGGCGTGCCATTAGGCACCTATATTGGCCAAACATTTGGTTGGCAAGCCACCTTTTTAGCAGGGGCTGATCATACTCGATCGCTTTTCATACATCCTTTTTAAAAACAAAGAGATAAAAAATAGCTTGATTGATCTCGCCAGTGTGATCAAATAGCGCTCTTTTTCTTTGTCTTTATACTTAATA
>NZ_BMQV01000060.1 GCF_014648295.1 Shewanella saliphila | reverse complement strand
GTTTCACCGTGTTCCCACTACGTTGTTGCGCTAATTTATAAGGTACCTACATTACCGCATTAACGCGCCTAGTATTGAAAACACGGTGAAGCTCTGAAACACGGATCTTCAAGTTGATTGGGTATAAACATTAATTAACTCGCACCTATCTATCGGTATTGGTAATCTAGATGGATATACAATGACAATGATGTCAATGAGGTGATTTATGCAACGTTCAACCAGCCTATTTTTTGCAAGCTTAGTTATGTTGTTTAGTGCCGCGTTTTCTGCGCCAACTTTTGCTAATGATAATGCTTATAGCGAAGCCGTCACAAACTTCAAGAAAGCCAGCGAGACCCGAGACTTTTTTAATTCTGCTTATGGTTATGCCATATTTCCCACCGTTGCCAAAGGCGGCATTGGGATTGGCGCAGCTTATGGCAATGGCCGTGTCTACCAGGGCGGCACACATATGGGTGATTCAAGCTTAACCCAGTTGTCGATAGGATTTCAGCTCGGCGGTCAGGCTTACAGTGAGATTATCTTTTTTAAAGACGCAAAAGCCTATAATGAGTTCACCAGCGGCAGTTTTGAGTTTAGCGCTCAAGCTTCAGCCGTGGCGATTAACTTAGGCGCCAATGCTCAAGTCGGCACTACGGGTAATTCTGCAGGCGCTGGCCAAGCAGGCAGTAATCATAATGCTGCAGCGGCTTACATTAATGGCATGGCAATTTTCACCGCTGCCAAAGGCGGCTTGATGTTTGAAGCAGCCCTAGCAGGACAGTCGTTTACCTTTGATGCTAAGTAATTAAAATGCATTCAAATGAGTTCGAGTTATACTCGTAGCTTACAGATCATTCAGGCTGCCATTGGCAGCCTGAATTGTTTTGGGTGAGTTGATTCATATTGCTAATTTGTTTGTAAAAAAACAGTTTACATACTAGATCACTCTAACCTGATTGGTATTGGGTTACTTATTTAAAACCCCAAATTCATTGATACTTATTGCCTGCCGCAGGCTCCGTGCAGATGATTAAGCGAGACGCCGCAAGCACATCCATGTGGGCTTAACCAAACATCCCTGTTTTGGACACTCGCTGACTCATCTACACATGTCATTATCTCTCTTCGATGTAACCTCTTGCGTGTCTAGAGGTAAAATCTCATAAAGATTTAAACAACATGATTCGAAATAAGAAGCGCCTCTAATACTAGAGATATACACCTAGTAAGGAATTGATTATTAGACCAATTTGGTTGGATAGCTATGTTAATTCCACTAAGCGTTCGAAACTCGTCTTAAACGTCAGTCAGACTTTCAGTCAACGAGTTCAACACCTAAACTTTCCAATAGACTCAGCGCTTCGCTCATTGAAAATCGTGCCTTTTTCACATTATTTTCAAACACGTCAATAACGTATTCTTCTGAGTCACTGAAATCGACCCCTTGTAAATTTGTTCTCATAAATAAACTATGCCTAAAGTTACAATAAGTCATTGATGAATTTGTAAAGTCACCCTCGCGAAAGTCAACATCATGTAACTTACATTCATCCAAGACTAACTCGTGCAATTTAAGTCCAAAAAATGATGAGTCATTCAAAATACAACGCGTAAAGTTAAGTTCAAAATCTAAGTGGTATATAGCCCATTCAGCTTTCGCCCAATCAACACCGATTAATTTGCTATCTTGAAACCTAACTTCAAACAGCTTTGAATAAGAAAGGTCAACCAAGCTGAAATTACATCGTTCAAATATACAATTAAGAAATTTACAATTTTTGAACTGAGTTTCGGAGAAATCACAGTCTACAAACTGACAGTCCTCAAATTCGATATGATTAAAGTGTTTATGCGAGCCAAGATGTTTTTCAAACAAAATATCTAGATAACTCTCACCATCAACTAACACTTTCATGATTTCCCATCCACCAACACTTTTTTAGACAGTACATCAGGTAGATCAAGTAAACAAGATAGTCAATGTGATGGAATGAACACCCCATCTGAAGCGTTAGCATTTTCATTCTTTACCATAAAGAGGTGGCTGAAGCAGGCAACAAACGCGGTAAAAAGCTCGATAATTTTCCGTCGCAATTTTTTCGCTGCTGTTGTTTGGTTAAAAAGCGAAAATGTTGCCGGAACAGCAGAGGCCAGTTCTTTTATAAAAAGTAAAGAGGGGATTGCTGTTGATCCCCTTTTGGCCCGTGCAGGGTGGAACCTTGCGATCTTAAGCGTTAGTAGCCGCAGGCCATAAGTACATAAGTACATAAGCAAAACGACAAAAAAAAACACCTGGATCCCGGCTCAAAAGCATTGCCGGGAAGACGTAACGAATGGCGTTTACTCATGCCCCCACGGTACTGGTGGTAACGCAACCGGTTTGGTTAAATCAAACTCCACCCTAAAGTCGCGATTTTCGCGCGTTAAGCGATACGTAAAAGTATGTGCTTCAATCATCATCTGCCACACATTGGTGACCGATTGATCTAAGCCATTTTGTTTAAAATTGACTATCGACTCATCATCCACTGGGAACGATTGCATATTGGCGGTACCCACGTCGCGAGTGTCGCCACCGTACATAGTGACCTTGTCTTCAGAGCCGTCTTTGTGGCGGTGATCGTGCTTTAAGCGTAAGCCTGTGTCAGTTTGGGTGATAACCCAGGTGCGTGAATGGTCTTCGCCTACATGAAAAGGCACTTTTATCTCTGTGTCACTGCATTCGCGTACATGCATAATCAGTGCTTTACCGCTAAAGCCATCATCTTCACTGCCACCAGCTGTGATTTTACCAGCAAACGCCTGGCCGCAAAGTTTGGCTATCGACTCAAAAAATTGTTGATGTTGCACTGAGTTCGCGGCGTTACTTGGGACGGCGATTAATGCCGCGCTACATACTAATGCGCGAGTGAAGTAACCACGTAATGTACTCGTTTTAGCCATATTGCTGATCCCTTGCTTATTGATATTATTCTTCCAAACAGGGTACACGCTTTGCGAAGTGAGGCCCAGATAAACTAAACCCGCATAAATGCGGGTTTAGTGTTTATTATAACGCTTACGGTTTACTTAGCGTATTTAGACTTGGTAGCCCAACCGTTTTTTGCTGGTCGTTTTGCCCCAGCAGCTTTAGCTGGCTGACCGCTGTTTTTTGCCGTTGTCTTCGGCTTTTGTCCTGCAGGCTTAGCTTTGGACTTATCAACTTTTGATGTGCCTTTACGGTCTTCAAATTGGTCGGCAGAAAAACGGGTCATGGCTTTTTGGCCACCTTGATTTTTGCCTTTAGCCGCTGGCTTTTGGCCCCATTTCACTCGATTTTGCTCGTTACGGGTTTCTGGCGGCACCAAATGTTGTGGACCATTACCAATTAAGTGCTCTTTACCCATGGCGACTAAGGCTTCACGAATCATCGGCCAACCTGCTGGGTCGTGATAACGTAATAAAAACTTATGCAATTTACGTTGGCGACCTTTTTTAGGCACGCTGACTTGCTCACTGTCGTGCTTCACGTTTTTCAACGAGTTAAGCTCGGTATGGTAAATGGTTGTAGCATTAGCCATCGGCGATGGATAAAAGTTTTGTACTTGATCAAGCTTAAACTTTTGCCCTTTAAGCCATAGCGCAAGGTTAATCATGTCATCATCGGTAGTGCCCGGATGCGCAGAGATAAAGTACGGAATTAAGAACTGCTCTTTACCGGCTTCTTTTGAAAACTTATCAAACAACTCTTTAAATTTGTCGTAAGTGCCCATGCCCGGCTTCATCATTTTACTGAGTGGGCCTTCTTCGGTGTGCTCTGGAGCAATTTTTAAATAGCCGCCCACATGATGTTTAGCCAACTCTTTGATGTAGTCAGGGTCTTCAATGGCTAAGTCGTAACGCACACCCGAGGCAATGAGTACCTTTTTAATACCTGGCACATCGCGAGCCGCACGGTATAAATCGATGGTGTGCTTATGATCTGTACCTAAATGGCCACAAATAGACGGGTACACACACGACAAACGACGACAGGTTTTTTCGGCTTTTTCACTGGTACAGCCTAAGCGATACATGTTAGCCGTTGGGCCACCTAGGTCAGAAATCACCCCGGTAAAACCAGGCACTTTTTCTTGAATGTCTTTAATCTCTTTAATGACCGACTCTTGCGAACGGCTTTGAATAATTCGCCCTTCGTGCTCGGTAATCGAACAAAATGAACAACCACCAAAACAACCACGCATAATGTTGATTGAGGTTTTGATCATGTCGTAAGCAGGGATTTTCTCTTTGCCATAAACTGGGTGCGGCACACGCTGATATGGCAAGTCGAATACGGCATCCATTTCATCTGTATTCAATGGCCAGGCAGGTGGGTTAACCCAAACGCCACGGTTTGCGTCATGCGGCTGAAATAGCGCGCGAGCACAGCCTGGATTTTGCTCTTGGTGCAAAATACGCGATGCATGGGCGTATAAATATTTGTCTTCGCTGACCTTGTCAAAAGCAGGCAATAGCACATAGGTTTTTTCCCATGGCTTAGGACGAGGCGGCTGAATACTAATAGGCTTTGGCGCATCGTTATCAAAAATTTTGTTGTCTGTTGGGCCAGATAAATTACTGCAACCCACATCATCAGCGCCGTAAGGGTTTGGGAGCGGCTCAATTTTATGTAGCTGGTCAATTTTACACGAGTCCATACCGCGCCAACCCGGCATTGGGTCTTTACGCATTACCGCAGTGCCGCGTACATCGTCGATATCACTAATGGCTTCGCCTGCAGCAATACGTCGAGCCACTTCCATGAGTGGGCGCTCGGCATTACCGTAAATTAAGATGTCGGCTTTGGCGTCAAAAATGACACTGCGACGCACTTTATCTGACCAATAATCATAATGGGCAATGCGGCGTAAACTGGCTTCAATACCACCAATGACCACAGGTACTTCTTTAAAGGCTTCTTTACAACGCTGGGTGTATACGGTTACCGCGCGATCTGGGCGTTTACCGCCAATATCACCAGCGGTGTAGGCGTCGTCATGACGTAATTTACGGTCGGCGGTGTAGCGGTTAATCATCGAATCCATGTTGCCAGCCGTAACCCCAAAAAACAGGTTAGGACGACCAAGCTGCATAAAGTCTTCTTTACTTGACCAATCTGGCTGAGAAATAATTCCCACACGGTAACCTTGGGCTTCAAGCATGCGCCCTATCACCGCCATACCAAAACTTGGATGGTCTACATACGCATCGCCTGTGACGACGATAATATCGCAACTATCCCAACCTAAAATATCCATCTCTTTGCGAGACATGGGTAAAAAAGGAGCGGTTCCGTAGCATTCTGCCCAAAACTTTGGATAATTAAATAACGTTGACTCAACTTGCATGTATATGACCTACATAAATGGGGAAATCAGTCTAACTGATCCGATGATAATCACAGCTTAATGCTGAATTTAACGGACGCGGAGTATAGCAGCACAGAGACACTAAGTGTGACTAAAAAAGCAGCAAAAGTGAAATATTTTATCAGTAATTAACCCTATAAAAAGTGGTGATAAGCCAATATCACCACCGCCAAAGCACTTATAATCCTAGAAAGAAGCCAATATTAGCTACTGCTAAAACCAAAAACACAATCCAAGTGGCCAACACCCCCCAAAAGCGACCAAAGTGATAACCGCCTTGCCCTTGGTTTAGCCCTATTGCATGTAATAAACGCGCCACAATCCAAACCGTTCCGATACTGTGTATTAAGTAAACTGGCATGCCATTTAATTCTGCTAATGCTAACAAAATAAGCACAATAGGCGCGTTTTCAATTAAATTACCATGTGCTCTTATGGCAATAGACAGCCCTTGATGACCACCATCGCCTATGCCTATTTTATTTGCACGACGAAATTTAACCACTTTATAAGATAATGCTAAAACCAATAGCGCCGTTAACCCTGCATATAAACCCGTTACCATCAATGTCATGAGTTATTCCTTTAGTTGATTATATTATTATTTTGACATCTTCGATTAATACCACAATGCTATTGTGATGTTAAAACAACATTTTGAATCAGTTTGTCTATAAACACACGTTCTAATCGGTTAGTATTCGCGCCAAATTAAGCCCTATACCTTAACAAGAGTGACTATCGCCCAGTGGATAATCAGGATTTTCTAGAAAAACGTAGATTTATCATCAAATTAGGTAAAGCCCTACATAAGTTTGGTACTCCTGCGTATCGCTTAGAATCCCACTTGCAAACGGTATGTAGCACGCTTGGTATTGAGGGGTATTTTTTAATATCTCCGACTTCGATGACCTTTGTGCTGCAACACGACACCGAACAAGAATATAACCATGTAGCGCGTGTTAAACCAGGTGACCTTGATTTAGGCTCATTAGCACGGACATTTGAGTTAGTTGAAGAGCTCAGTTCAGGCCAACGTACCTTACAAGAAGCACTAGAACGTTTAGAAGAAATCGCCAATAAACCTAACCCCTATGGCCACAAACTAACATTGCTTGCTTTCGGTACAAGTGCTGGGGCGTTTGCCATGTTAATGGGCACTGGTTGGCATGATGTTTTTTGGTCGGCCATTCTTGGGTTGTTAGTTTACAGTTTAGTGTTTTGGGCTGAGCGCTCTAAACGCTTTGCCGAAATGCTCGAGCCTATGGCTGCTGTGATGTGCGCAATTTTAGCGACGGCTATCTCTCAGTTTGACCCGAGCATTAATTTACCGGTGACCATTTTATCGGGGATTATTATCTTTGTGCCTGGCCTTGCTTTGACGCTGGGCCTAGCAGAACTTGCCGCCCGCGATTTAATCTCTGGTACAGCACGTATTATGGATGCGGTAATGCAGTTATTTAAACTGTACTTTGGCGCGGTACTTGGTATGACGATAGGTAAAGCCATATTTGGCGACGTGACCTACATTGACCCAATCCCTTTACCTCGTTGGGCAATATGGTCGGCGGTGCCATTATTGTCGATGTCGTTAGTGATTATCTTTAAAGCGCGCCTTAAAGACTCCCCTTGGGGTGTGTTTGCCGGGATTGTGGCCTTTTTCTCGGCTATGCTTGGTGGTATTTATTTAGGTGAGTCGATTGGTATTTTTGTTGGTGCGCTGGCGGTTGGAATATACTCAAACCTCTATGCCCGCTGGATGAAAGCCCCAGTGTCGATAGCATTATTGCAGGGCATTGTTATTTTGGTGCCCGGCAGTAAAACCTATATTGGTTTAAACGCACTGATATCGGGTGAAACAATGCTAAATCAGGCGCATTTAGGCTCGCAAATATTTTTGATTTTTATGTCGCTCATCGCAGGGCTTATTTTCGCCAACGTTGTGGTTCCCCCACGTCGTTCGTTGTAGCGATTCCACTCTCCCAGCAAAAGCGCTGCCGACTAGGCAGCGCTTTGTTCCTATGGTGCAAGTCACGCTAAAACCTTTAAACACTTGACTATTCCTCCATACAAGTGTGTTATTAAGGCAAGCGATAACGCAATAGCTGCATCTTAGTCACACTAATTTAACGTCGGCGTTTCCTTAAAAAATATAACAAAAAACAATAAGGACGAATTTATGCCAAGAGTCATACTGGCAGCCTTTTTTTTCGTCATCTTGCTTTCTCACACCAGCGCCAGCGCTAAAGATAAGCCGGTGGACAATTCACCCGCACTATCGACAGTGAATAAACATGATGTCGACAAGGTCGCTAATATCGTCGTTGTCAGTTACCCCATTTTTGATGAATCAGACCCCGATACAATCTTTTTGCATCGTTGGGCAAACTATTTACACATCAACACCACTGAATCCACCATCCTCAATAGTTTAAGCTTTGAAAAAGGCGACAAAATTAGCAAAAAAGATCTGGAAGAAGCCCAACGATTACTACGTTATGAGCCGTATATTCGCGATGCCGAGATTAATATCGCCTATAAAGACCCACTAGCCGAAGACGATGCTGAAGATGTGGTAGTCGTTGAAACCTGGGATAACTGGTCATTACTGCCCACTATGAGCCTCAGTACAAACGGTGGTGATACTAAATATTCATTTGGGATCAAAGAAGATAACTTAATGGGGTTAGGGGTACAAACCAAAATAAAATACCAATCAAGTGCCGACCGCACAGGGTATAAGTTTGCATTTGATGCGCCCGTTAGGTGGGTAAAACATGGCAGTATCGCCGTGGATTTTTACGACAATAGCGACGGCCAAGCTTCTGCATTAGCATTTAACAAACCCTTTTATTCCCTCGACACAAAAGACATGTATGGGGTTGCGTGGTCTACCGATACCCGTATCGACACCATTAGACAAAATGGTGACGACATTAATGAATTTGAACATATTATCGATTACGCCAATATTGGCTTGGGTTGGTTAGTCGACAAAAACGATGACCATTTACATCGTGTCAGTCTGGGCCTTAGGCAAGAGCAGCACGTGTTTAATAATATTGATAGCTACCCTGACTCAACGCTGCCCAATACTCGCGACTTTACCTACCCATGGATAAGTTATGAATACTTACAAGACCAATATAAAGTGTTAAACAATATCCATTTAATCAATAACAATGAAGACTTTAACCTAGGCTGGCGTCACGTGGTCACATTTGGATTAGAAACAAACGATGTTGCCGACAACTCTGCGCTAGGTTACCACTTAACATTTTCAACCACTCGAGGCTGGCAACAAGAAAATCAGTTATTGTTAATGAGTTTATCAGGAAAAGCTGATATTCAAACTGGCCAACAAGATTTTTATAATGTGGGTATAGCAGCTGAGTACTTTCATGAAATTAACCCCAAATGGACCGCATACTCTAAAGCCAAAATGGCCACATCACACAATAACTATCTCGACCAAACCTTTGCTTTAGGCGATGAAACCGGCATACGAGGTTATCCAAATGACTATCAGCACGGTGATAACCAATGGTTACTCACTAGCGAAATCCGCTATTACCCCAATATCAATTTGTATCAATTAGCAGAATTAGGCTGGGCACTGTTTGCCGATGTAGGCCATGCCTTTGGCGGTCCAGATGAGTTAAATGAAGTCAGCGGCCCCATTGGCAGCGTCGGCATTGGCGCGAGGTTATATTCATCAAAGTCGAGTTATGGCAATGTTGCCCATATTGATATCGCCATGCCAATGACATCGGGAGATGACACGAATGAATGGGAATTTCGATTCCAAGTGAAGGAGCATTTTTAGGCATAAAAAGCCCCACCCGACAACTGAGTTCAGTTTAACGAGCGGGGTTATTATTGGCTATAAATTGGCTTAAAAGTGATGTGATACCTGCATGACCACTTCTCTCGGTGCGCCGGGGAAGTGGCCATTACGCTCTGAGAATCCACTGATAGCATATTCTTTATCAAATAGATTTTTCACATTCAGCTGAAACTGGGTTTGTTGCCATGTCGTGGTCCAGCTCATGTCGAACACAGTGTAAGGTTTGACTATTTGATCGTCAGCACTAACCTGCTCGCTGACGTAATCAGCACCAAAAGCAATTGCCGACTGTAAGCTGTCGATATCATAACGGGTCCATAAACCCGCTTGATGTCGCGGCGCATTGACAAATTTGCTGCCGTCAGCATATGTGTCTCCTACATCGCCCTGGGTTACCCGTGCGTCGTTATAGGCGTAATTGGCCATAATGGTCCAGTCGGCAGTAATGTCGCCCACTAAGGTAAACTCAAGCCCTTTGCTTTCAACTTCACCTAAGCTGACCAGTGCCGCAATGCCATCGTCGACACCAGTGTCGTCAGGATTGCTCATGGCCACATCTTTTTTAGTGATTTGATACGCTGCTAATGTGGTCATCACGCTACCGTCAAACCACTGGTTTTTAACCCCTACCTCAACTTGTTCACCTATTTCTGGGTCTAAGCCGCCGTCAGCATCAGCCTCTTCCTGGTCGCCTATAGATGTTGGATTAAAGCTTTCAGAGTAGTTCACATAAAATGAGGTGTCTGGCGAGTATTTATAAACTACACCTGCGCGCGGTGAAATGTGTTCGTCGCTAAACTCAAAACCACTCTCTTTATCATAATCATTAAAGTGATCGTAACGCAGACCAACCAGCAATAACCATTTGTCGGTTAAGGTGATTTGGTCTTGAGCATAAAAGCCCATACGTTCGATTTTTTCACCATCGCGATTTTGATCCGTTAAGGTGTAATCGGCTGGATCGCTTTCGCCATAGTTCAATTCAAATATATTTAAATTTGCCACGCCATCAGCCTCGTACCGTGCGCGCCAATAATCATATTCGCTATCCACATGATGGTAATCAGCACCAAACAACACCGTTTGCTCAATGGTGCTATCTAGACGGTAAACAAAATCTGAGGTGACACTCACTTCTTGATTGGCACGGTATTGCTTGCGGTATTCACGTTTAATGGTTTCATCATCAACGTTGGCTTCACCGTCACCATTTACATCAACCCAGCCTTGCGACTCGTGATAGCCCTGAACTCGCTCGTTATCAACAAAACGCACTGTGGTATCAACGCTTAAGTTATCACTAAAATAGTGCTGTAGCTGTGCTTGCAGCACCGTGGCTTCTAAGTTTTGATAGTCAGAAGCTTCATTGGCGTTATAACTTGGGTCGACTAAAAAATTGCCATCATCATCGACCGGCACACCGCGTAAACGATTGCCGCCTAAATCTTGCTTAATGTAGTCAATTGTTGTGGTTAAGCGTGTGTCATCATCAAGTTGAAATAACAGCCCTGCCGTTAACTCAGTATTTTCGGAGTCGGCATTATTACGAAAGCTATCTTTTTGCTCATAAAAAGCCCCGACACGATACGCGATACTGTCGGTTAAGCCGCCTTTAGAATCAATCGAACCGCCAACTCTGT
Source organism: Shewanella saliphila (assembly GCF_014648295.1). Classification (GTDB taxonomy): domain Bacteria; phylum Pseudomonadota; class Gammaproteobacteria; order Enterobacterales; family Shewanellaceae; genus Shewanella; species Shewanella saliphila. The sequence goes on along the minus strand of NZ_BMQV01000060.1, from coordinate 7,580 downwards.
CATCGTCACCGACGGTAAATGTCACTTCTGTGTCTTGTTCAAAACTCGGTTTTTTGGTGACATAGTTAATCATGCCACCAGGTTCTCCACCGCCATAAAGTGCAGCGGCTGGGCCTTTTAATACTTCGACACGCTCAACGTTGAATAACTGCGGCACTCCAAACCCCGAGAAAGGGTCACCGCGTACACCGTCATAAAACACGTTGCTGTCATCACGAAAACCACGAAAGGTCACGCCAGAGTAACTATAAGCACTTACGCCTGCGATAGAGCGGTATAAATCGGTAATTTCGCGAGCGGCCTGGTCAACAATAAGCTGTTCATTTAATACTTGCACCGATTGCGGCAAATCCATCATATCGGTTTCAACTTTGGTGCCCACTGAACTAGAAGACTCACGATAAAAGGTTTGCGCTCGGCCCATTACAGTGATTTTTTCGATTGATTCTGCTGACTCGGTAGGAGTAACAGGCTCATTAGCACTGACACTCATTACAGGTAACAGTAGGCTGAACAACCCAAGATTAACCATTTTCAATTGCATTACATTCTCAACGACAACATTAAAATTTGCCGGCAATATAACACCAAACGCTAATGACAACTATTATCACTTAAGAATTTACATTTGTGCCTAATATGTTACGTCCTCAATGGTGCAAGGGGGCATATTTTTCGCAAATTGCCCGTCAAAGTTGTCCGTCACAATTTCAACACGAGTAAAGCCATCTTGCCCTTTAACACTCTGAAGCCGATAAAGCGGTAACCTCATCAAGATTTGCAGCCAATTAAGGCTTGTACTTCGTTATTATTAACGCATTAAGTTATATTTGACCGCTATCTTCTCAGCGAGTCCTTTTCATAACATTTCAATCAATAACTTATCGGTATCTTATTGAAAAAAATGTTAATTTTAGCCTTTAACAAAAAATAAATTTATTTTATATATGACCATGCTACTCGTAGCAATAGCGGGTAACCATGTCATTTATTCCGTTAACGTTCATTTTATTCAATAGATATAATCTTGCTGCTAATTTCGGTTTCGAAGTCTTGATATCCGTTATTAATTCATGCAAAAACAAACTCTTCCCAGCACTCTTAAGGTGATCTTCATCACATTACCCCGTAATTGTGTTAAGCTTGCCGCGATAACAACATCGTTACATTGGGTTAGAAAATTTAACATACCAAGTTGATATCTAATCAAATGTAAGAGCCAATACAAGTGGCCCGTCAAACATAAAGCAAATATTCCTTTTTTTGCAGGAGGCATTAAATGCAAGACTACGTAGAACAAATCGATATTAATCAATACCTACCGTTAATAATTGATGTAGGGATCAATGTATTATTAGCTGGGCTAATTTTGATTGTTGGTTTTTATATTGCTAATAAAGTGAGCTCAATCATCAATAAAATTGGTGAAAGTTACGATAAGCTCGACAACACATTATTCCGTTTTTTAGGCAGTGTAGCGAAGTACATCATTCTCGCTTTTGTTGCTATTGCGGTGTTAAATCGTTTTGGCGTGCAAACAGCCTCTATTGTGGCATTGTTAGGTGCTGCTGGTTTAGCTGTTGGTTTAGCATTACAAGGAACATTATCTAACCTTGCTGCTGGCGTAATGTTATTACTATTCCGTCCTTATAAAGTGGGCGACTTTATTAGCGCGGCTGATCGATTTGGTAATGTTCAAGAAATCGATTTATTCACTACGATCCTTAAAACGTTTGATAATCAGCATATTATTGTGCCAAACAGTCAAATTTGGGGGGCTCAAATCGTTAACCATTCCTTCCATGATGTTCGTGGTGTAGATATGCACTTTGGTGTGGCTTACAAAGAAAATACCGATGAAGTACGCAAAGTTATTGATGCGGTATTGGCTGCACATCCACATATTTTAAAAGACCCAGCGCCATTTGTTGAAGTTGAAACCTTAAATGACAGTTCAGTGGACTTCTTGGTCCGTCCTTTCTGTCATGGTGAACATTACTTCGACATCCTGTACTCAATCCCTGAGCAAATCAAAAAAGCCCTGGATGAAGCCGGTATTGAAATTCCTTTCCCACACAGAAAGCTGATCATCGAAAAAGAGCAATAATCGCTAAGTTTCGATGAAAACAACGAGCAAGTGCCTTAGGGCCTTGCTCGTTTTTATTAGCCTATAAATCGCGCCTGTGTTAGCTAGCTTTATATGGTCATGTTATTAAGCTGATCTGAATTTATTGTAGAATTTATTGAGTCACCCATTTTATGGTGTAACAACATAACCCTCTTATATTTGATTTGCCAACAACGATAGGTGGCATCATTTCTTATAACCATGGTACTTGTTTACACTGTTGTCGCTATCATGCAGAGCTCGATCATGCCAAGGACTCCGAGTCCGACTGGGTGATAAGAGCCGCAAGATAGCACATTAAATACTCACCAGGGTTGTTGTTATTGATGAAGAAATGGCTCAGTCCAACCAGTGCTAGCCCGAATAGGCCAAGGATAGGAAAAACCTAATCCGCATGGGTGTTTCAATTGACCGGCGCAGTGGTACGGATTTCATTAGGGGCGCAGCTTGGCTGTTAAGCCCGCCTCTTTATAAATATCAGGGCAGTACAACCGCTTCTAGCGGTAAATAAGTCGCATCAAAAGTAACGATAAGAGTGAGAATGTTGTACAGAAAACTAAGGTCAAAAAGCCTTCGGTGAGCAGTGTATTATCTTGACTCACCGGGAACGTCCATATATGGCACCTTTTCATTTATTTACCAATAAAAATATAGAAAATAACGGGAGTGTATACTTTTGAAAGTTTTGTCTTAATGTGTTCTAATACGATCTCCATCGCGACAGCTTCAGTATCCCCGCTGCGACGATTTGTATATTCAAACTGGCCTCTGCTCAACTTTTTATCACCGATAATAATAATAATAATATGTGGGATACCTATTAACTCAATATCTTTTAGCATCACGCCTGGACGCTCCTTACGATCATCCAACAAGACCTCTACGTTCATAGTCATTAATTCACTGTATAGCTTCTCTGCAGCTTTTTAGACCTCTGCTGATTTATGCATGTTTATTGGTATAATGGCCACTTGAAATGGCGCTATTGATTCTGGCCAGATAATTCCCTTATCATCATGATGCTGCTCAATTGCTGCGGCTACAACACGAGTGATCCCTATACCGTAACTTCCTATTTCCATTGTCTTAGCCTTACCATTTATATCAATTACCTTTGCTTCCATCGATTTAGTATAAGAATCACCAAGCTGGAAAATATGGCCAACTTCAATCCCTCGCTTAAGAAGCAAAGTACCTTTTCCACATGGACTAGGATCTCCCTCAACAACGTTACGCAAGTCGGCAACTTTACCTAACTTAGCATCACGATTCCAATTTATACCTAAGTAGTACTTCCCATCCACATTAGCACCTGCACCAAAGTCATTCATTACTGCTACGGCTCTATCTAGGATTAATGGAAATTCAAGCCCCACAGGCCCAACCCAATCAGGACCTGCACTGACTAATTTAACTGTTTTGGCTACTGTTATTTTCTCCAATGGACAAAACACTTCAGCAAGGTTTTCAGCTTTCATTTCATTAAGTTCATGATCACTACGTATCACTAGCCCAATTACATCTACGTCTATCGCATCAGAAGCTTTAACTAATATCGTCTTGACCGTGTTTTCTATAGCAAAACCTTCTTTTTTTACTAGCTCTGCCACCGTTTGAGTATTTTCACTTTTAACTAATTCCAGCTCTTGAAACGCTGCTTCATGATTAATTGTCGCTATAGCTTCGGCCTTCTCAATGTTTGCCGCGTAGTCTGATCCAGTCGAAAAAGCTATTAAGTCTTCTCCACTTTCAGCCAACACATGAAACTCATGAGAAATATAACCACCAATTGAACCTGTATCGGCAAGAACTGAGCGGAAATTCAAGTCCATACGATTAAATATATTGCTGTAAGCTTGATGCATCTCTGTATACGTTGTTTTCAAACATTCTTTATCTAAGTGAAAAGAATAAGCGTCTTTCATAATAAACTCTCGAGAGCGCATTACACCAAATCTTGGTCTAACCTCATCACGAAATTTCGTTTGAACTTGGAATACATTTAGAGGTAATTGTTTATAAGAGTTTACTTCGCTGCGAATTACATCAGTTATAACTTCTTCATGCGTAGGACCGAGTACCATCATTCGGTCGTTTCGATCACTGATTCGCATCAATTCAGGGCCAAATTTGTCCCAACGCCCAGTTTCTTTCCAAAGTGATGAAGGCTGAATTGCTGGCATCAACATTTCGACTGCGTTAACGTGATTCATCTCCTCACGAATAATCTGCTCTACCTTATGAAGCACACGTAATCCCATAGGTAACCTGGAATAAAGACCCGAAGCCAACTTGCGGATCATTCCTGCACGTAGCATTAATTGGTGGCTAACAATGTCGGCACTATTTGGTGTTTCTTTTTGAGTTACAAGTAAAATTTTACTGGTCCGCACTTTTAGATTCCCCCTTAAGCAATTGGTAAATCGCTACTACTTAGTGTCACTAGTAGTAACCCCACCACACATAAAGCTTAATATAAATACAATAAAAACAGATAGATGAAATTCCCCCTTTTCTATCTACTTCCCTTTATAGTTCATGATTTAACTTAGTTTTAATGAGATAGTTCAAATTAACACTTGCACATTAGCGCATATGTACATACCATTCAATTTAAATTTTGAAACTAATTGAAGAGGTAATTTTGGATACAGTTAAATTAATGGTTGCAGTTGATGAGTTCATTCATGTGGGCGGAGGATTAGTCCTCATTATTGCTGTCGTATCAATCCTAACGGGGTTAATGCGAGAGTATGTGCCACAAGATAAGCTGCAAAAGCAAATCAACAAACATGAAAAATGGGGAACATTACTCGGGGCAAGCTTTGGTATGTTGACCCCTTTCTGTAGTGCAGCTGTTGTCCCTGTAACGATGGGAATGGCATCAATGGGAGCATCATTAGGAACAGTATTGAGCTTTTTAATATCTGCTCCTCTATGTAATTTCATTGTCTTAGCAATGATTTATGCAACTTTTGGCCTAAAAATCACAGCCGTATACTTTGTCATTACTTTTACTGCCGCAGTATTAGGCGGCTGGCTAATTTCAATATCGCCTTGGAAAAATGAAATTAAACGAGGCGATGAGTTGGAAGACGCAAAGAAAGTACCTAGCTGCGGTACAAGCAGTCCAGCAGCCTCAAGTTGCGGACCTGCTCCTGCAACCGCGATGTCTTGTGAAACGACTAATCAGCCTACTATGCAAGAGTCATGCGGCTCTGTCAGTATGAGTTGCGACTCGTCATCTGCTATGACTTTAGAAGGCGTGACACCATCACGTATGAGTAATGCAATGCGTGCTGCTCTAGCCTTATTCAAGCGAATTATTCCTTATGTGCTATTAGGAGCGTTTATTAGTGGTCTATCAGCAGCATACTTGCCTGCTGAATTGGTAGAAAAATATGTCGGTGGTGATAGCCTGCAGGCCATTATCATTGCAGCAGTTATTGGTATTCCGCTTTATTTGCGTATCGAAATGGCTATTCCACTACTTAATGTTCTTATTTTAAAAGGAATGGGCTTGGGGCCAGCATTAGCGCTTATTATTGGTGGAACGGGTGCGAGTCTACCAGAGATAGCGTTAGTATCTTCGGTGCTAAAACGAAAAGCCGTGATCGCATTTGTCACAATAGTTCTAACCACCGCAATTGTGGGTGGCATGATTTTCCAGTATGTAATTTGATATCTAACTACGCCACTACTAACACCTAGTAGTGGCGTTCATTATGAGTAAAGAGTATGAAAATCGGCCTACTAATCTGTGGCGATGTATCTAACACATTAAAGAATATATATGGCACTTATAGTAATTGTTTAGCCAGAGAGTTTGGACTGATAAATGATAATGAACTTTCTATTTGGAATGCCCATAAATACGAGCTTCCTTCATCTGTTAACCAATGTGATGTTTATATTATTAGCGGTAGCCCTTCAAGCGTTTATGATGAAGAAAGCTGGATTGATAGCTTAATTCTATTCACTCAAAAAGCTTTTCGTAACGGAAAAAAACTAATTGGAATCTGTTTTGGACATCAATTAATTAACTACGCATTAGGAGGAAGTGTTACGCGTTCAATCAATGGTTGGGGATTAGGTGTATATAGCACCACTGTTTATCAAAACTTTTTAGAGTTACGCCAAGGAGAAAAATTATCACTGTTTGCCATGCACCAAGATCAGGTAATTAGGCCAGCTAAGGCATTTGAAATCATTGCAGGCAATCATTTTTGTCCAAATTATATGACTCGCTTCCAAAATCAAGTTCTTACTATGCAGGGCCACCCAGAGTTTAATGCTCAATTTTTTTTAGCATTACTTCAGGAAACAAGGCAGAAATATAATGAGCATACAATGAGTAACGCTATAGCCACATCGAAAATCTCTGTTGATAACATGATGTTTAACAAGCTTGTTAGCCAATTTATAACCAACATAAGTGACACCAAATATGAAGAAATTATTGAAGTCTGTGGGTAACTATTGTGCTTACTCGCAACTATATTACGTCATTAAAAGTTCTGTTAAGGAACGAACAATTCCTCTTGAGGCCAAAACTGGCGCGCACATCGCTTTACTTGCGATATTTTGCCCCTTTTTCTGGGTTGCCCTCTTATCTGGAGCCAATGTAAGTACCCTCATGTTCCATGCAACACATTCAGGAATAGTTTTTCTAATCGGTGTTAGTATAATGGCCTTAGGATATTTTAAAGCAGCTAGAGAAAGCCATGATAGATGAAAAATATATTGATGCACTAAAGGCATTATCTGAACCTAATCGACTGCGTTTATTTTGGCTATTACTTCATGCTAATCAAGAGATTACAGTGGCAGAAGCAATGGATGTTACCCAGGATAATCAGTACAATGTTTCTCGTAACTTAAAAATGCTATATAAGGCAGGCCTGTTAACGCCACATAAGCAAGGAAAGTGGGTTTACTACACTTTAAAAGAGCAAACAGCTCCCCATTGCCAATCTTTAGTTCAATCAGTCAAGTTTTTGCCAAAAGAAAATTTTTCAGAAGTAATGAGACTGTGCCTTATACGCTTATCCATGCGTGTCAATGGGGAATGTGTTGTAGGCGCAAATAGTGATGAATGGTTACAAGCAACAAACCAAGCATAATTATTAGTTTATTCAAAATTTTCAATCTTCATATATTGAGAAAGATAACTCCTTTTTTAATTTATTGAGCCACCCATTTTATGGTTTAACAACATAACCCTATTTTATTTGTGTTGCCAATCTTAGGCTCGTTTAATAATCAAATGATTCAACCCATAAGTCTTTTCAGTTAATAATCAATTTCCATTACTTGCCCCGTACACCAGGGTGAGATCGTGAACGTTTTTTGAGCTGATGATATTGACACACAATCTGTTTGACGCCTTGGCTTAGCTGTGATCTTATACTCTCTTTTAGGAGAGTAAAATATGTACCTTGAAGCCTTCACA
>NZ_BMQV01000059.1 GCF_014648295.1 Shewanella saliphila | reverse complement strand
CTGCTAAAGAACTGGGTGTGTGGCTGGGGTTAACCCCAAAGCAATTTGCCTCTGGCCATCGAAGTGTCAATGGCAATATCACCAAGCGAGGCAACGGATATTTACGCAAACAGCTTATTCATGGTGTTAGAACCGTCGTCAGCCATGCAAGTAAAAAACAAGATGATTTAAACCTCTGGATAACACAGTTAAGAAGCCGAAAAAGCATCTGCAGTACGGTGGTAGCCACTGCTCATAGGCTCGCCAGACTGATATGGATTTTATTACAAAAACAAGTGCCTTATGCTCCGCAATATACTGCAAATCAAGGAGCAAGCCATGGTACTTGTTAACACGTTGTCGCTATCTTGCAGAGCTCGGTCTTGCCAAGGGTAGTTAACCCGACTGGGTGATATGAGCCGCAAGATAGCACATTAAACACTCACCAAGGTTGTTGTTAACGATGAAGAAATGGCTCAGTCCAACCAGTGCTAGCCCGAATAGGCCAAGGATAGGAAAAACCTAATCCGCATGGGTGTTTCATATTTTTAGGCGCAGTGGTACGGATTTCATTAGGGGCGCAGCTTGACTGTTAAGCCCGTATATATGGCAGTACAACCGCTTCTAGCGGTAAATGAGCAAATTAAAAGCAACGATAACAGTGAGAATGTTGTACAGTAAACTAAGGCCAAAAAGCCTTCGGTGAGCAGAGTATTGTCTTGACTCACCGGGAGCGTCCATATATGGCATTTTTCATCCGTGGTAATAGCTGATTCTGATGGTACTGAGATATGGTAGCCTTAACAAGGCGCTCTAAGCAGAAAACTACAGTCGGCCATCGCTTCGCGATTATAGCCAACTGTAGTATTCTGCTTAACTTAGCGTTAGGTCCAGGAGGGTTAAGTGGCAGTAGCAGAACACGTAGAAATGTTTAAAAAAGGCCCTCAAGTATGGAATGCTTGGAGATATGAAAATCCAGATGTTAGGCCTGACCTCTCTGATATAGATTTCGAGAAAGACGTTCATACTTATAAGTCAACCTATGACATGCCAGAATTTACTGGCTATAACCTGTCATATATGAATCTAAACCGGATAACTGCGAGGAATTCATATTTCATACGGTGTTTTTTAGCCGGTAGCGATCTACATTTTTCAGATCTTTGTTTTTCTTGCTTTCAAAATTGTAGTTTTGTAGGGGCTGGCCTTGCGGTCACAAAAATAGGTTCGGCTGAATTTCATGAATGTGATTTTACAAGCGCAGATCTTTCGTACTGTAGTGCGGAGGAAACGAATTTTTCAGGATCTAAATTTATTTCCACTAAATTAAGTAATATGAGTTTAGTCAAAACAGACTTTACAGATACCGTTATAAACGAAGCTAGGGTCTACGGTATATCGGCTTGGGATTTGATTTTAGACGGTAGCACGCAAAGCAATATCTTAATTGAAGAAGAAGGGACATCAATTACAGTTCCAACTATTGAAATGGCTCAATTTATTTCATTGTTAGTCAATAATTCAAAAATTAGGGATGTAATTGACACAATCACTTCTAAAGTTGTTTTGATTTTAGGTAGGTTTACAGAAGAACGAAAAGCGGTTCTTGATACCATTAAAACAGAATTGCAAGCTATAGGTTATCTGCCTGTACTTTTTGATTTTGAAGGTCCGAGTAATAGAGATGTAACCGAGACTATTATTACTTTGGCATCTCTAGCTAAGTTTGTTGTTGCTGATCTATCAAGCCCTAAAAGTATTCCACAGGAGCTTACTCAAATAATCCCAAACTTTCCCTCTTTACCAGTTCAACCTGTAATAGAAGAAACACAAAGAGAATATGGTATGTTTGAACATTTTAAGCACTATCCATGGGTTCTAGATCCGATTCAGTATTGTGAAAATAATATTCAAGCATTGGTTACAAAAGTTACCGAGAATTGTGAGAGTTATGTAGCAACTAGAACCTAATCGGGTAGCCGGAGGTATCTAGCCTCCAGCCCCCACACCACCTTGCATACAGCTCCGAAAAATTTAGTCGTCGGGTTAGAGTGAACTTTATTAAAAACAAATTTAAACAACAGTTTACGCAAAATGTTTATGTCCATCAATAAGTTGAATTTCGCTTGTAAATGTCCAAATTCAACTCTGAACTTGAGGCCGTTGAAGACTTTTTACAAGTGAATACGTGAGCTGGCATGAGTACAAAAGTACAAAAAAAACACCTGGATCCCGGCTAAAAAGCATTGCCGGGACGACGAGCAGGTTGCAACAGGCTTTTGGTCCGTGCAGGGTGGAACCTTGCGATCGTAATCGTTAGTGGCTGCAGGCCATAAAGTACAAAACAAACACCTGGACCCCGGCTCAAAGCATTGCCGGGACGACGAGCGGGTTGTTTGTCATGGTCAAGTTAAGAATTTAGTCGGAATTTAGTCGGGTCAGAGTAAACTTTGCAAAAATAGAATATGGCCACCCACTCCAAGTGGATAAATATCGAACAACCAACTAGACTTAGTTACTTTAACTCAGACAGGTAATCTAAGATGGCCAGACCAAGACAGACAATCGTTAGTCTAGAAGATACGCCTTACTATCACTGTTGCTCGCGTGTGGTGCGTAAAGCATTTCTATGTGGAATTGATAATTCAACAGGTGAGAACTTTGAGCATCGGCGTGAGTGGGTTGATTCACGCATTCTTGAGTTAGCGAATATCTTTGCTATTGATATCTGTGCTTTTGCCGTGATGAGTAATCACTTACATGTGGTGTTAAAGGTTGATGCTGACAAAGCAAAACAGTGGTCAGATAAAGAAGTGCTTATACAGTGGCACAAAGGCTTTAAGGGCACGTCACTTACACAAAAATACCTAAAAGAAGAAGACCTTAACTCATTTGAACTTCAAACGGTTAATGAATGCATTACCGAATACCGTAAGCGCTTAATTGATATCAGTTGGTTTATGCGTTCTTTAAGTGAGCCAATTGCTAGAATGGCCAACAAAGAAGATAAATGTACCGGAAGATTCTGGGAAGGGAGGTTTAAATCTCAAGCACTACTTGATGAAGCAGCAGTACTCGCTTGTATGGCTTATGTTGATTTAAACCCAGTCAGAGCTATGATAGCTGCAACTCCTGAAACCTCAGATTACACCAGTATTCAGCGCCGTATCAATTCAGCAATGAAAGGTGAACAACCTCCAGAGCTATTACCGTTTGTAGGCAATGAGCGACTCAATATGCCTAACGGGCTCATGTTCAGTGTGAAAGATTACATTGTACTGGTTGAAGATACCGGCCGGGTAATTCGAGAAGATAAGCGTGGCGCCATTAGCTCAAGCAGTCAGGATATTCTGAATAGACTCAATATCCCCGCAGAGAATTGGCTTAAAATCACCACAGAGTTTGGTGCATTATTTAAAGGCGCTGTAGGAGCATTACCCGCATTAACCGAATATTGTGAGCATTTAGACCGAAAACGACGACAAGGCGCTGCAAATTGTCAGCGCTGGCTGTGCGCTTAAGTCATCATCCCCAATCAAATTACAATTCTTCTTATACTTGATTGATATCAAGATTTTCTGTTGTGCAGAATTCTGGATATGACAGGTAAACCACTCATTTAACGTTAATATTTTAGTCATATCGATATAAATTGATGAGTTGAGTACATCAAGTATAACCCTCGCCAAAGCAATGAAAACGAGTTAAGTCACTTGCTCAAATAATGGGTGGCATTTTTCACGTTCTCGCCAAAGCAATGAAAACGAGTTAAGTCACTTGCTCAAATAATGGGTGGCATTTTTCACGTTGCATTTTTCACGTTCTTTTGAGTACATCAAGTATAACCCTCGCCAAAGCAATGAAAACGAGTTAAGTCACTTGCTCAAATAATGGGTGGCATTTTTCACGTTGCAAGTTAAGTCACTTGCTCAAATAATGGGTGGCATTTTTCACGTTCTCGCCAAAGCAATGAAAACGAGTTAAGTCACTTGCTCAAATAATGGGTGGCATTTTTCACGTTCTTTCACGCTTCACGTTCTTATGGGTGGCATTTTTCACGTTCTCTTATGGGTGGCATTTTTCACGTTCTTGACTCAAATTGCATCAGGACTCGGAGTATCTGTTGTGCCATATGCAATACGATATTTGCGCAGTGAGGGGTGTCGATTTATTAATCTTAAATCAATAGATGTGTGTATGCCGCTAGTCATGACATATAGCTTACATGCCCAATCCCGACCACACTTGCATGCTCGCGCTTAATCGAAAGCGAGGTTGATAAGATAATGCTAGGAATGAAATAAACGTCATCTATACGATTTTGGTATGGATTCTAAAGTAAATGATAATTTTTGTTATTTGAACACATATTCTAAAATTTGTTCATTCCGATTAAACATTAAAGTGATGAGCCAAATTTAAGGTGTGATGATGTCTAAAGCGACCACAACCCCTCTGACTACAGGACGCCTATTCCTTATGTCGAGCGCAGTTTCAGCAACTGCTGCTAACCTATATTACAACCAACCCATTCTTCCAAAAATTGGAGCAGAGCTTAGTTTAACAAGTGAGCAACTCGGTTCGGTTCCTGCTGCGGGTCAAATAGGTTATGCCGCTGCATTACTATTCTTATCTCCGTTGGGGGATACGCTACCGCGTAAACGTCTAATCGCAATCTTATCAGTGCTTTTGGTGTTTTCATCTTTGGTCGCATTTTCAGCATCCAGTTTGATTGTTCTGGTTGTAGCGTGTTTTGCTATTGGTTTAAGTGCCAATATTACCCAACAACTGATTCCATTTGCTGCATCACTCAGTACACCAGAAACGAAAGGGAAAGTTATCGGTACTCTAATGACTGGGTTGACTGTTGGTATTTTGCTGTCTCGTACACTTAGTGGTTTTGTTGGTGAACAGTTTGGTTGGCGTGCCGTATTTATGATGTCAGCAGGTATCGCTGCCATCTTTGGGATTATGCTTTATGTCTTTTTGCCAACTAACACTCCAACATCAAAGATCTCTTACCCTAAGCTTGTGGCGAGCATGGTGACACTGTTTAAGCAACACGCGACGTTACGTAACTCAGCTTTAACTGGTGCACTTTGGTTTGCTTCATTTAATGCTCTTTGGGCAACGCTTGCTCTTCATGTTAGTGAGTCACCGTTTAACTACAATACACAACAAGCGGGTATGTTTGGTGTTATTGCATTAGCTGGTGTCATAGGAGCAAAAGTTTCGGGCTCATTAGTGAGTAAATTTGGCTCTAGTAATATGATTAGTATGGCTTTGGCGATTATTGTTACTGGTTTTGTTATTTCTGGTCTTTTTGCTGACAGCTTAATTGGCTTAATAGTGGGTATTATTCTTATCGACCTTGGTGTGTTCAGCGCTCAAGTATCAAATCAGGTTCGAGTATTTTCCATTGATCCACAAGCTCAGAGTAGAATCAATGGTATCTATATGCTCGGCTATTATCTTGGTGGTGCATTCGGTTCATTTGCAGGTATTCAAGCATTTGAATTTACAGGTTGGGTAGGTGTTGTTGGCTTCAGTATTGTTGTTGTTACGTTGAGCTTTCTTGCTAACCGAGCAAGCACGAAATAGAGTTTGCTATCGATAGTCATTGTTGAACGTTATCCCTCATCATTATTAAAGTTGTCCTCATTTACAGAGACTTTATATGCTTAAAAATCCCCTGGGATAGGTTGAGGTTAAAAGCTCTATTAAAACAATGGTTTGCAGCTTTTCTTTGTTTGAGGGGGGAATTTTAATTTCTTTAAAATGTCCAAATTCTGATTGCATTGAAGGCTTTTTACAAGTGAATATGTGAGCTGGCATAAGTACAAAAGTACAAAACAAACACTGGATCCCGGCTAAAAAGCATTGCCGGGACGACGAGCGGGTTGTTTGTCATGGTCAAGTTAACAGGCTTTTTCAAATCAGAGTATCCATTTCTTAATTTAGTTGGGTCAGAGTAAACTTTACAAAAATTAAACTTTAACAACAGCTTACACAAATCGTTTGTGTCCATTAATAAGTTGAATTTCGCTTGTAAATGTCCAAATTCAACTCTGAAATTGAGATCGTTTCTAGACTCTTTACAAGTGAATACGTGAGCTGGCATAAGTACAAAAGTACAAAAGTACAAAAGTACAAAAGTACAAAACAAACACCTGGATCCCGGCTAAAAAGCATTGCCGGGACGACGAGCAGGTTTCAACAGGCTTTTGGTCCGTGCAGGATGGAACCTTGCGATCGTAATCGTTAGTGGCCGCAGGCCATAAATTACAAAAGTACAAAAGTACAAAAGTACAAAAGTACAAAACAAACACCTGGATCCAAGCTAAAAGCATTGCCGGGACGACGAGCGGGTTGTGTGTCATGGTCAAGTTAACAGGCTTTTCCAAATCAGAGTATCCATTTCTTTAAACACCTTAACTCAACGCCGAACCAGAGTGCTCAGAATGTATGCGAGCATGTAAAGCAGTGGTGAACCGCAAAAAACCAGATGACATAAATTAACTAGAAAACATAAATGATATGTTGTAACATCTCGCTAATTGCTATTCGAAACCAGCTATTTGAAACCCGTTTTCGATACCAGCTATTCAATACCCGTTATTCGAGATCATTATCATGACCCAAGTTAAAAAACTCCCTGTTACAGTGCTTTCTGGCTTTTTAGGTGCTGGTAAAACCACGGTGTTAAGCCATATTCTTAATAATCGTGAAGGCAAAAAAGTGGCTGTTATCGTTAATGATATGAGCGAAATTAACATTGATGCGTCGGTGGTTAAAAATGAGATATCTCTCAATCGCAGTGATGAAAAACTGATTGAAATGAGTAATGGCTGTATTTGCTGCACCTTACGTGAAGACCTGTTAGTAGAGGTGAGTCAGTTAGCAAAAGAGGGGCGATTTGATTATTTGATTATTGAATCAACTGGGATTTCTGAGCCTTTACCTGTCGCTGAAACATTCTCGTTTGCCGACGAAAATGGTGTGTCGCTGTCTGAGGTTGCCACCTTAGATACCATGGTGACGGTGGTTGATGCGGTGAATTTTTTAAAAGATTACGAAGAAGCGCAAGATTTACAGACAACCAGCGAGTCTTTGGGTGAAGAAGACGATCGGAGCATTACCGATTTACTCATTGATCAAGTTGAGTTTGCCGATGTGTTGCTGATCAGTAAAACCGACTTAGTTGATGAGACTGCGTTAAATAAGCTGACGGCGATTCTTAAGGTGCTTAATACCCGAGCGAAGATTATTCCGATTGCCGCAGGCAACATTAATATTGATGCGGTATTGAACACGGGCTTATTTAATTTTGAACAGGCTCAACAAGCACCCGGTTGGCTTAAAGAAATGCGTGGCGAGCACATTCCAGAAACCGAAGAATACGGCATCAGTAGCTTTAATTTTACTGCGAGGCGGCCTTTTCATCCGCAAAAATTTCATCACTTTCTTCACAACACCGAACCCTTTGGTAAGTTAGTGCGCTCTAAAGGTTACTTTTGGTTAGCCACTCAGCCACAGTTTGTTGGCCAGTGGAATCAAGCGGGTGGAATTGCTCACTATCATATTTCTGGCATGTTTTGGAAAGCTGTGCCCACTAAAGATTGGCCAACAGATGAAGAGTCGTTAGCGGCAATTAATGAGCAATGGCAGGAGCCGTTTGGCGACATGCGCCAGGAGTTAGTGTTTATTGGCCAGCAATTAGATAAAGCCGGCATGATCCAGGCGCTTAATGATTGCTTGTTATCTGATGACGAACTACTTAGAGGAAAAGACTATTGGCGCACGTTAAGTGACCCTTTTCCTCAATGGGAGGCTTAATATGCTTGCATCTGTCGAGACACTTAATGAAGACAATACGATGATCTGCCAGCCTGTGAGTGGGGAGTCGGTTGATGTATTTCCAGCTATTTATCAACAACAAACTAATATCGCCATTTGGCATCGTGAGATGCCTGAACAGTTAACATCGGCGGTTGACGAATTGTTGAAAACGTCGATTAAAAAGCAAGTTATTTTGAAAGTGTCTGAACAAGACGTGCACCAGCAGCTGTATGAAGCTTTTGAGCAAACGGATGCTGTAAAGGTACTTGCCGATGATATCGCGCAATTAGTGGGGATGTTTTGCTGTTTATTTGGAATTGAATATGCCGGACTGCGGTTAACGGTTTTAGAGCATGCAATGTGTCCGCGTTTTCATGTTGATCGCATTCCTTGTCGGTTGATCACCACTTATCAGGGGGCGGCGACTCAGTGGTTGCAGCATGACGGTTTAAATCGAACTAAATTAGGCGCAGGAAGCCAGGGTTTGCCTGATGAACAGTCTGGTTTGATGCCAGATGGTAGTCAAATCCAGCAACTTAATAGTGGTGATGTTGCATTGCTAAAAGGTGAAATGTGGGACGAACAACAAGGCGCAGGTTTGGTTCATCGTTCGCCACCTCTGGCAGAGGGTGAGTCTCGTTTATTGTTAACCTTAGACTTTATTCAATAAAGTGACACCTCGGTTTAGCCTGCTATAAAGGATGAGCAAATGAATGTTGGTTGTGTGGCGTTATGCATAACTTGCTTGAGTGCGGTGCTGCTTAGCTTGAGCAGCCCATTAGTTCATGCTGCAAATGTTCATACTCATGGCATGTCGACGATGACCATTGCGATTGATAACAACACTGTCGAGGTCACATTAACAACACCGACAGTTGACTTGGTGGGTTTTGAGCACACACTTAACGCTGAATCAGATAAGCGTGCGTTTGAGCAGATGAACACACAGCTTGGTCAGGTGGATGATTTGTTTGTGCTTAATGGTGGTGCCTGCCAATTGGTGTCTCACACTGTGGATGCAATGAGTGTTGAGCACTTAGATCACCATGATGCCATCGAAGAGCATCTAGATGAACATACTGCTCAACAATTACATAGCGATGTGACAGCGTATTATCGGTTTAATTGTGAAAAAATGTCTGAGCTTTCGAGCATTACTGTTACAGTATTTGCACTTTTTCCTCGTATTCACCAGATACGCTCTATGTGGATTACCGATACTCAACAAGGTGCGGTGACGCTGAGCGATAAAAACAACATGATTAGTTTGAGATAACGCAATGAATAACATCGACACTATTATTGAACATGCTGAACAAAATTGTAAAAGCCATGGTTCACGCCTAACCACAAAGCGAAAACAAGTTTTATCTTTGCTTGCTCAGACAGATAAGGCGTTGTCTGCGTACGATTTAATTGATTTATTTGTTAAAGAAAATGGCGAAAAAATTCCAGCAATGTCGGTGTATCGAATCCTTGATTTTTTAGAAGCTGAACATTTAGTCCATAAGCTTAAATTGGCTAATAAGTATATTGCTTGCTCGCACATCACCTGCAAGCATGAGCATGGTGTGCCACAGTTTTTAATTTGTAGTGTGTGTAATGCGGTAAAGGAAATTACCGTTAATAAATCAACGATTAATGAGCTTAACCAGAGCGTGGAACAAGCAGGTTTTAAATTAGTGAGCCCGCAGCTAGAAATCAATTGTATCTGTAATGAATGTTTAGCAACAGCGTCATAGCCCTCAAGATTTACTATCACTCAAAGACTGTATTATCGAGCAAAAGATAAAGGTTTAGCCAGCATGAGAGCCATACAAGCATTTACGGATAAATTTGCTATCACACTGTCATTTTTATGTGTTATCCACTGTATGTCATTGGCATCATCATGGTTATCTCTGTAATTGTCGCAGTCATTCCTTCGTTGAGTATGTCAAACCGCCAGCATTAGCGGCGAGCATACGATGCTTATGGCCTTAGGCATTTTAATGATTGCTCGACTATATTCGATTATTAATGAATTGGCGTGAGGGCTATTAACCAATCCAACCGAGTACAAGCCACCATAGATAGTTGATTGGCATTAAGAAAACGATAGTAAACAGTGCGAGCGGCAAACTGAGTTTTAACAGTTGCGATATCGGTTCATTTGGCATCTGCATCGCAAGAATTAATGGTGCGACCTGAATGTTCTAATCATTACGTTGCGTTTACCGCGATATATAGGTAAAAATTGTTGTTCGCTTGGAATATATTTTCGACTTAATGTCTTAGCTTGTTAAGACACTCAACGCGGGGATAATGGCACTTTTCGCAGGTCGCTATTATTAACGATTGCTAGGGTTACTTAGCGGTGGTTGGGTGTTTTTGTTGGTATTGCTGGCGAAATGCTATTGGGCTTATGCCTGTTTCTCGTTTAAAGAAACGTCCAAAATAGGAGGCATCTTCAAAGTTTAAGCTGTAACCAATTTCTGCCACTGTGGCATCGCTATGCACAAGTGAGCGTTTGGCTTCTAGGATCAGTTTTTCTCTGATCATCCTGCCAGGGGCTGATCCCGTGACGGCTTTAACGGTGTCTTTGAGGTGACTGGTGCTGACGCCAATTCTACTGGCGTACTCTTGCACTGAGTGCTCTTGGGTAAAGTGTTCAGAGACTAACTGCTTAAATTGTCGCACTAAGGGTGACAATATCGCCGAACATTCGCTGGGATGTTCAATCATATATAGGCGGTGAAGTTTGGTGAGCAAGATATGTAAATAAGCCCTTAAAACCGAAAGGCTTCTGTCTTTGTCGCGGTAAAACTCATCGGCTATTGCCTCAAAAAGCCCATTAATCATTGTGAAGTGCTCTTTATCGAGCGGTAAGTGCGGGCTATCTCCAACATAATTAAACACAGAAAAGTCATGTGTTCTGACGACCTTTGATGATGGAAAGCCTAAGAACTCCTCCGGGATCAGTAAAATATAACCTTTTAATGGTTTGCTGAGTTGCCAGTAATGCACTTGTTCTTTTGATAAAAAAACAGAGTGGGCGCCGCAACAGGGTAGGCAACAAAATCAATGGTATGGGGTCCTTCGCCTTCTGAAATGTATAACACTTGATAGCAATTGTGGCGATGGGGATAGTTTGCTTGCGCTATGTCTTGCATTAACTCAAATTTAGCCAGTACGAAAGGCATTTGGGGATCGAGTGACAGATGCGAGGTCTCATCTGGATGCTTAATGTAATGAATGGCTTCATCGTAATGATGGGTTGGTATATCACTCTTTTTTGCCATGAGCATCCATCCTTACTGAGCGATATCAATTAACTATACCGCTTTAATGAACTATATAGCTTTTAAAATTAACATCATTGTTACAGCGCTTCAATCTAAAGCCGCGAGTTATCATTTGTTGGTTAAATCCTTCCGTATGCGTTTATTGTTGCTCGTTACTGTACTGTGGTTTTTATCGTGTCTAGATTGCTTGGGAAATAACGGCAAAATTTGTTTTTTACCTTGTATAACAATGGAATAATCTAACGCAACATCTGTTTTGAAAGCCTCTAACCGTTCAACTTTCCCTTCAATATCCCAGTGCTGAACCCCACCGCTCTCATGGTGGAGCAAAATGTTACCAAAAAGTGTACAAAAATCACGCTACATTAACTCAATAAATTTTTGTAAAAGACAGTCTTAGTCAGTCCAATTTTACTTGCTAAATACCTTTCTGGAGGAGTATTCTTTTAAAATATACCTTTCTGGAAAGATAAATGTTTGTTGGGGCTGTTAAACACAGTCGAGGGTATTTTCCACTTGATGATATTGATCAAATGTATACCAATCTTTCATGGGGATATTCTTATTTTAACGCTGGGAACCAATATACACATTGTGATGCTATCTATTTAAGCTCTTTTGACGAGCATACGCTTTCTGAATTAGCCGTATTGGGTATACCAATTTTTAATGTCTGCCATAACGGATAGATGATTAACCGTGATTGACAATGCGATATTTTGACTGAGTGCTTTCATTTTTTATTTAAACCTTGATAGCCAAGCAAATAATGTCACCACTAGAAAATGAAACAGCTCAAACTCTGCCAAACATTCAAGTAGTTAGCAATTTTGATATGTTTTATCAATCACTAACCTTTAACAACATACCGACTAAGTAAGTGGAGTAAAGAATGACAAATCAAAATAAACTGACTACAAGTAACGGCGCGCCTGTCGTTGATAATCAAAATGTTCAAACTGCGGGGCCTCGTGGTCCAATGTTATTGCAAGATGCGTGGTTTCTAGAGAAGCTGGCCCATTTTGATAGAGAAGTGATCCCTGAAAGACGTATGCATGCGAAAGGTTCTGGCGCATATGGTACTTTCACAGTTACTCATGATATTACGCAATATACCAAAGCAAAAATCTTCTCTGAAGTCGGCAAAAAAACCGAGATGTTTTGGCGTTTCTCTACCGTTGCTGGCGAACGTGGTGCTGCCGATGCTGAACGTGATATTCGCGGATTTGCAATGAAATTCTATACCGAAGAAGGTAACTGGGATCTTGTTGGTAACAACACACCGGTATTCTTCCTTCGTGATCCGCTAAAATTTCCAGATTTAAACCATGCCGTTAAACGTGATCCTCGTACTAACATGCGTTGTGCAAATACTAACTGGGATTTTTGGTCAATGTTGCCTGAGGCGCTACACCAAGTCACAGTGGTCATGAGTGATCGTGGTATTCCTCGTACTTATCGCCATATGAATGGTTTTGGTAGCCATACATTTAGTTTTCTTAATGCTGATAATGAACGTTTTTGGGTTAAATTCCATCTAAAAACTCAGCAAGGTATTGAAAACTTAACCGATCAAGAAGCTGAAGAGTTGGTGGGTAAAAATCGCGAAAGCCATCAACAAGATCTTTATGAGTCTATTGAAAAAGGCGACTTCCCTAAATGGGATCTAAAAGTGCAAATCATGTCTGAAAAAGACGCATTAAGTTATCGTTTTCATCCATTCGATTTAACCAAAGTGTGGCCACATGCTGATTATCCGTTAATTGATGTTGGGGTGATGGAGCTAAATCGTAACCCTGATAATTATTTTGCCGAAGTCGAACAAGCCGCATTTAACCCTGCCAATATTGTTCCTGGGATTGGTTTCTCACCAGATAAAATGTTGCAAGGACGATTATTTTCATACGGTGATGCGCAGCGCTATCGTTTGGGTGTTAACCATGTGCATATTCCCGTTAACCAACCTCGATGCCCGGTAAACTCGTATCATAGAGATGGTTTCATGCGCGTTGATGGCAATTACGGTAGCACCAAAGGCTATGAGCCTAACAGCTTAGGATTGTGGCAACAGCAGCCTGAACATAATGAGCCACCATTGCACCTGCAAGGTGATGCTTATAACTGGGATTTCCGCGAAGATGACAGTGATTACTATACTCAGCCTGGTAACTTGTTTAATTTAATGACTGCAGAACAACAGCAAGTGTTATTTGACAATACAGCACGAAGTATTGCTCCTGCATCATTAGAGGTTAAGCATCGTCATATTGTGAATTGTTATAAAGCTGAACCAGCTTATGGCACAGGCGTTGCGGTGGCGTTAGGGCTAGACATCACAGAAATCGTGTAATTCACCACTACAGTAATGCAGGCCTATGATGCGTCGATATAGGCCTGCTTTTTATATTTATGTCATTGAGTATAAACGCTATTAAAGGCATTTTATGACAGCTTGGAAAGAGTATAAAAAAACCTATCGTGCAGAAGCTGATATTTTTGATTTTGCGCGAGTTGGCGATCTTAGAGGCCTAGCAAACATGCTGTCTCAGCATGGTGAGTTAGATGTTGATGCTAAAAATAATCGCGGTTATTCAGCATTAATGTTGGCGGTTTATAATAGTGAAAACGACTTTTGTGAAACCTTATTAAGATGCGGTGCCAATGTTGACTCAACAGATGCTGTTGGCAACACAGTGCTAATGGCCGCAGCGTATAAAGGTAACCTTGATATATTAAAATTGCTGTTGGAATACGGCGCAAGCTTAACACTTAAAAACAAAACCAATATGGATGTAAGAGATTGGGCTTCTATGTTTGGTCGCAAAGAAATCTTACAATACCTTGATAGCGTTTATCCTAGCAACACCGCCCCATCCCAATTAACCAACATCGCCAGGTTTTTAAAGCTTGGGTTTTGTTTGCTTTTTAGCAAGCTAAAATAGTTACCGCCGCTGGTGGTCTGTGTAAAAGATCAGTCCATCTGTAACAGCTGAGTCAGCCGAATGACTTGTATTGATATATTCTTTGGGTAAACATATTGGCTGTATATGGTTTAACATCAAGGAGTGTGATATGAGTGACAAAATGAGTGAGTCTGCATTGCAGGCATTGAAAATTGCGTTTACTTACATGCCTAAAGCAATTGAAGTCACTAAGTATGAATATGGCGATGACTACCAAAAAATATTAGATCATATTGAAACCGTCAGGGAAATGTTATTGATCAATGATGTCGACCCAGAAGAGGTTTACGGCGACATTAACCCTGAAAGCACACCTAATTCAACGTATTGATAAAACGTAACAAGCTATGGTTTTACCCTATGGCTTAACCATAGCTTGTTAACAAACTCTCAAGTAACCACTATTTACGCCACAGACTGCTCAACAGGATGGGCGTTACCGTCATGTTGTGGATGATACAGCTTAGCAAACATCTGCATAAGTGATTCGCGGCGAATAACCCCACATAAGCGGCCGTTTTCAACGACAGGGTAAACACTAGGAACCGCTGCTGAGGCTTCACGTAGGCGCTCTTCATAACTCTGATAACCGCCGCTGATATACATGCCTGAGTCGGTTACTGGGAAAAGCTTCTTCTTATCGACCACCATAAACTCAAGCAACTGGGCGACTTTTTCCGTTGGTGCTACGGTGAGCATTTTAGTTTGCATCACCTCTTTTACTGTTGTGGGTAAGCTGGCGGCAAATTCTTCTGACCATAACGAGCGCAGTAGATCTTGCTCTGAAACAAAGCCCAATAACATATTATTTTGGTCAACTACTGGCGCACTGCGAATGCTTTGTGCGGCGAGTAAATCTAGCGCCTGATAAATCGTGTTATCAACGTTAAGTGTGCCAGGGTTAGTGTCCATTAATTCGCTAACGATAAGTTTGTCAATTTTGGTTTTCATGGTTAAGTCCTTATGACTTGAATGAGAGTGAGTTGATGTAATAGTTGAAGACTGAAACTGTGCTGATGCCGATAAATGTTGTGGCTGTTGCTGCACGTTAGTTCCGTCATGTTGGCGAGTGTGGCCTTGCTCAATAGGGCTAATGTGCAGTTGTGCAACGTGATTGCTGCTTGGGTTGCGATCGTTAATCCAAAAATACCCAAGGCCCACAAATACTGCGCCGCCAACAATGTTGCCTAGGGTGACCGGAATTAAGTTATGCACGATAAAATTGCTAATGGTGAGGTCAGCAAATGCTTGTGGAACCACGCCGAGTGCCATGAAGTATTCGCTACCTATAAAGTGCTCAATAGAAATCCCCAGTGGCACCATAAATAGGTTTGCAATGCTATGTTCAAAGCCGCTTGATACAAACATCGCCACTGGCAATATCAATAATATTGATTTGGCTAAGGCGTCTTTGCAGCTAAAGGTCATCCACACTCCTAGGCACACCAACAAATTACACAAGGTGCCTAGCGCAAAGGCCTGGCTCCAATCATGGTGAATTTTATGTTGTGCGACATGTAAGGCGTTGAGACCCCAAGCGCTGCCGTTTAGGTCATACATCTTAGACATCATCACTAATAGCAATATCAACATTGCGCCACAAAGGTTGCCTAAATACACCCTTGTCCAACAACCTAATAATTGTTTGGTGGTGACGCGTTTTTGCGCCCAGGCAATTGCGCTTAATACGGTGCTGGTAAACAGTTCTCCTCCGAGTACCACAACCAGAATTAAGCCTAAACTAAACGCGATACCCCCGCTAAACCGCACCAACCCCCACGAACCAGGTGCAGCACCTGTGGTCACGGTGAGATAAAACACAAAGGCCAGTGCAATGAAGGCGCCAGCAAATACTGATAAGCCAAACGACTGTGCAATATGCTTTGTCACTTTGGCGTGTCCGTATTCAGCGGCTTTTTCAAATGGGCTCATTGCTGCCGAGCTATCTACAATTGCAAGGTGGCTAACAGGTCGAGTCGCCTCGTGGGCGTCAAACTGTTTCATGACGTGCCCCGTAAAGTGTTACAGGCTCCCAATCGTGGCGTGACTCGATTGTTGCTTACATACATTGATAACTCCTTAATGTGCTTTCTAAACGTTGGATTTATATTCAGAATACACATTAAAATCATAAATAATATTGAGTCTTTATTAAGCTAAGTATCAATTAAATTGATATAAATTTGGACGGAAACCGGCCTTTTTTGCCCTTTTTAGATAGAAATAAGCCTAGAAAGGCAAATTGGTAGGTTGTTTTATGAGCAGTCGTGCGGAAATGGCTTAATGTGTCATTACGTGAATACAGAGGGTGATTGAGAGTATCAATTTTGTCGATATGGGTGCGTAAATGGCTATAAACAATGATCTAGATACAGTCGGAAGAGGTCGCAAATTATTGTTAAATAGCTATTTATTGTTTAAGTGCGAATGATTGCTACAGGCTAGTAACATTGACCCATTTTGTGTTTGGTATTCATAAAACAAGTAATGTTAGTTTTAGTTAAATGTCAAAAACATGATCTAGCTCAATTGATAATCGCTCTCATTACCATTACCATTACCATTCGCTCATAATATATCCCATGGAGATAAACAGAGTGAAGCCAACGTACATAGCAGCAGTATTAGCCGTAATTCTTAGTCCGCAATTTGTATTGGCTGAAGAGTCCTCTACTCCCGATGTGGAAAATATTGAACGTGTAAGTGTGATGGGGGTAAGGCAAAGACTTGAGCAAGCCGGAACTTTAGCTAACACCATCATGAAAACCGAAGTGATAAGCGCTGGCACTATCGAAAATAAAAATGCCGTTAACTTATCAGAAGCTATTGATAACTCTCCAGGTGTAAAAGTTTCTAACGAATGCTCTATGTGTGGCGTAAAACGCATCATGCTCAATGGCATGAAAGGTGAGCAAACAACCATTCTGGTTGATGGCTTACCGGTACACACTATGATTTCTGGTTATTATGCTGTTGATGCGATTCCGACGACCGGCATAGACCGCATTGAAGTGGCCCGCGGTGCAGGTGCGTCATTAATTGCCCCAGAGGCCATTGGCGGTACAGTCAACATTATTAGTTATGAACCCACTGATAACGGCGCAGAATTTGATGTGTCAGTTGGTGAAAATGGCTACAAAAAGATGGGTTTCTTAGGTAAAGGTGTTAGTGAAGATGGCCGCACACGCGCCACTTTAGTTGCCCAATATGATGATAGAGACCAGTATGACGCTGACGACAATGGCGTGAATGAATCTCCACAACAAGAAAACCGCAGCCTTACCGCAAGAGTGTCACACGATGTAACCGACACCGACAACATTGTACTGCGCATTGCCAATATTCAATCTGAAATTTTTGGCGGCCCAATGTTAGATGGTACTTATGCTGATGGTCTTGCAAGCTCTACTGGCACGGTGTTATCAGGTTATGACGACGATGCTACCGCGGCTCAAGCATTATTTGAAGACGGTGACGTGCGCAATGACTTTACTGGTAAAGCCTGGGAAACGTCTGAGTGGATTAAAACCGATCGTAACGAAGCCTCATTAACTTGGTTAAGAGAGTTAAATGACGAATGGAATATGCACTTAGCGACCAGTTATGCAGAGCATGACCAAGACTCTTTTTACGAAGGCTTTGATTACACCGCCAATGACGTGATGTGGTTCTTTGATGCACGTTTTAACTATTTACTTAACGACAGCCAATTACTGACTTTTGGTATGGACCACCGTACTGAAGAAATGCGTTCAAACTCTCGCTCTGGCAGTGCAAACCCTGATTATGTTTCAGATTCATTTGATTATGATGTGACGGGGATTTATGTCCAGGATACTTGGCAAGTCACAGATGAACTTGAAGTTGCAATGGCATTACGCTACGACAACGTTGTCGCCGACTTTATAGACCCTAACAAACCAGGAACAGAGCTTGACGAGTCAATTCTCTCTCCTCGAGTCGATATTCGTTTACGTCACAACGATGAGTGGGTGTCGCGTTTATCAGCCGGACGTGGGTACCGTGCGCCGTTATCATTCTTTGAAACAGACCATGGTATTTTAGATGGCTCACTGGGTTTTGATATTGATATTGACGAATTAGAGCGTTCAAACTCAGTTAACTACGCCTTGAGTTATGAAGGTGACAGACTGACTTCTACGGCCTCACTTGCGTGGACCGAAGTTGAAAACTTGGCGCAATTAACCACCAATGACCAAGGTATTCCACTGCTGACTCAACTTGATGAAAAAGCCAGTGTTGTCACCACTGACATCGCATTAGGGTATCGTTTAACTGACGACCTAACCTTGAACCTAACCGGTGAAATGTTCGATTATGACTCAGTATTTCAATCATCTTATGCTGTAGCGCCAATAGAAGAGCGTATTACATTATCTGCCGATTGGGACATCAATGGATGGGACTTCTTCGCCAATGTGGTGTGGGTAGGCAGCCGTGACTTATCTGACTATGGCTACGAAGGCTATAACCGACTACTGAGCACTGGTGAAGTTGACCCTGACTCTGAAAAGAGCACCGATGCACCGTCTTACTTTACTGTTGATTTGCGCGTCAGTTATGAGCTTAACGACTACCTTTCACTTTATAGCGGTGTGACTAACCTACTTGATTACACCCAAGCAGGTGATGAAGATACTCCGTTATTTTATGATGCAGACGGCGCTTATGATGTGGGCTATATCTATGGGCCACTTCGCGGTAGAGAAATCTACGCTGGCATGAAGTACACATTCTAATGTTACGTCTAGCCTGTTTAATAATACTGTTATGCGCCGCGCCTTTATCGGCGGCGCAGCTAACGGTTGATTACCAATTTAAAGACTTGCGCGGGCAAACTACCAGTAATCTTGCGCATTTACATGGTAAACCGGTCGCGATGATGTTTTTTGAGCCTGAATGTCCGTGGTGTATCAAGCAGGCAAAAGTGCTCAAGAAGCTACATCAAGAATGCGAGCAACAGCTGCATCCGGTTGCACTAGGTATTAACGGCGATAATGTGAGGTTAAAACGCGCTCTGTTTCGGCTTAATTTTCCGTTTGAAGCCTACCGGCCGCCCTCGGATTTAGTGCAAGATATGGGCGGGATCCCAGCTACACCCATTTTACTTTTGTTAGATGAAAATGGCGTGCTTATTAAAGGGTATCGCGGCTATACCGCCATGGGTGAACTTAAAGCGCAACTTTGTCCAACCGTATAATGAACTCTAGTTAAAGGCACTCACAAGTGCCTTAATTAGATGGTCCGCCTCACCCCTAAGCTAAGCTAAACTTAGGGTAGGCTAATCAAAGAGGCGAACCATCATGTCTACTATTAAAGTAATTGGGATCGATTTAGGCAAATCTTCTTTTCATCT
>NZ_BMQV01000058.1 GCF_014648295.1 Shewanella saliphila | reverse complement strand
TCATTTCCAGACGCCAAATAAGTATGAAAGCCCGTTGTTAACGCAACGGGCTTTTTTACGTCTGGAGTTCGAGTTTTGTGTATCAATCTTTATTTATCAAAATTAGCATTATAGCAGTGTGGTGATATGCCCATGTGAGAGTAGGTCATTTCCAGACGCCAAATAAGTATGAAAGCCCGTTGTTAACGCAACGGCTTTTTTACGTCTGGAATTTGAGTTTTGTGCATCAATCTTTATTTATCAAGATGGGCGAAATAGCAGTGTGGTCGATATGCCCATGTGAGATTAGGTCATTTCCAGACGCCTAATTTACTCGAAGGAGTAGTGAAAAGCCCGTTGCTAACGCAACGGGCTTTTTTTACGTTTGGAATGTGAGCTTTGTGCCTAAGCTTTAGTATCAATCTATAACATCAAGAATGAGATAATGGCTTTACATTATCGACTAAGTGAAACGTTTATCGTTTTACCCTAGTGTTTGCCATAATTAATGCATAGGTAAGCAATGGGAATAATGCAAGTTAATGTACAATAACAACATTGTTTAGAAACGTAATCATTCTATGACTATTTCACTTACGCCGTTTAATACTTTTGGTCTCAAGCAAGATTGTGACACCCTTATTGATGTAAAGTCTAAGGCCGAACTCATAGCAATTTGCAATAAGCTGTATAAAGAGAATTTTCCCATGCTAATCCTTGGTGGTGGGAGTAATCTAGTTTTCACTGAAAACTATCAAGGATCTGTCGTCAAAGTGTCAACAAAAGGTATCGAAATAACAAGTGATGACACGCATTATTATCTGACTGTTCAAGCTGGCGAAAATTGGCATCAGCTTGTCGAATTTTGTTTAGAGCAAAAGATTTATGGTTTAGAAAATATGGCGCTGATACCTGGTACGGTAGGTGCTGCTCCGATTCAAAATATTGGTGCTTATGGGGTTGAGTTCAATCTATTTTGTCATCGGGTAGAATTTTTGCAGTTAGACACAGGAAAATTGACGACATATAACAAGCAACAATGTGAGTTTGATTACCGCGAGTCCGTCTTTAAACAACGTTTAAGAAACTTAGCGGTGATTACTCAAGTTACACTGAAAGTAGCAAAAAAATGGTTGCCTGTTATCAGCTATGGTCCATTACAACACTTTGATTCTTCTACTGTAACGGCAAAGCAAATTTTTGATTGTGTTTGTCAGATTCGACAGTCTAAATTACCCGATCCAGTAAAATTAGGTAACGTAGGCAGCTTCTTTAAGAATCCTGTGATTTCTGTTGAGCATTACAGAACATTGAAGGCGTCATTTCCAAATTTAATTGCCTATGAGCAAGCTGATGGGCAATTCAAACTAGCAGCCGGTTGGCTTATCGATCAGGCTGGGTTGAAAGGTGTTAAGGTCGGTGGAGCGACAGTGCATCAAGAACAGGCATTAGTACTGGTTAACCTTGGTACTGCAACGGGGGGGGACGTCTGTCAATTAGCGCGGAAAATAATTGATGCCGTTTATGATAAGTTTACGGTGGTCTTGCATCCTGAGCCTAGAATTATTGGATCTCAAGGAGAGGTAGAAATTAAATGAACGATCATTGGTCACGTAAACGGCAAATTCTCAATTGTTTAACTCATCAATATTTTGTCTCCGGAGAGGTAATTGCAAAGAATTTGTCACTAACCCGAGCTGCGATTAATCAGCACATAGACGGTTTAAAAGATTACGGTATTGAAATTTACAGTGTTAAGGGGAAAGGTTACAAATTAGCTAATCCTATTTCGTTAGTTGTTGAGAGTCAGCTGGTTAATGCCATAGACAATCGATGCTTTTATTTTGATGATACCAATAGCACCAACGCGTTTATGTTAAGTCATGCCGCTGAATTTAAATCAGGCGATATTTGCGTTGCAGAGTATCAATCAGCAGGTCGCGGCCGTCGGGGGCGGCAATGGATTTCTCCTTATGGTCATCATATATATGCATCACTATTTTGGCGTTTTACTCAGGATATTTCCCAGGCGAGTGGCTTAAGTTTGGTTGTCGGCTGCGCAATCGTCAAAGCGTTACAAGATTTTGGTGTGGAAGATTTAGGATTAAAATGGCCAAATGACATTTACTTAGATCATAAAAAATTGGCTGGGATCTTGATAGAAGTGAGCCAAACATCTTCACAATATACGGATTTAGTCATTGGTTTCGGTATCAATATGAGTATGTCTGCCGAACAAGGTGAATTAATTGATCAACCATGGAGCGACTTATCGACTATGGCGAGTATGCCAGATAAAACGGCATTATTAATAAAGCTGCATTCACAGCTGAAACGTGATTTACAGCTATTTGAACAACATGGTTTGACTGAGTTTGCTACTCGTTGGAATGAACATGATTTATTTATTAATCGTGAAGTGACACTCATGATGTCACCTAATTCTGTTACTGGGGTTTGTCGAGGTATTGATAGTCAAGGGGCTATTTTATTAGAGAATGAGCAAGGTATTAATGCATTTGTGGGCGGTGAAATAAGCTTGCGGGCAGCACAATAAAATAACTTTATGAATTACAAATTAGTATCGCTGTTTTTGAAATATTACTTACGTAACAAGACTTTACTCATTAAATGGTTAGGGCCTTTTTGTAAAATTAAATGAGCTCTTTCACGTGTTGGTTGAATATTAAGATTTAAATTAGGGCCGTTAATGGTATCCCAAATATTGGCGGCAAT
The DNA here is from genome assembly GCF_014648295.1 of Shewanella saliphila. GTDB lineage: Bacteria > Pseudomonadota > Gammaproteobacteria > Enterobacterales > Shewanellaceae > Shewanella > Shewanella saliphila. The sequence goes on along the minus strand of NZ_BMQV01000058.1, from coordinate 17,136 downwards.
TGCATTGGCTTCATCATCTGTTAACGATGAATAATGATGAAAGAAAGACTCTGGTTCGCTAAATGCGCCACCTCTAAACTGTAAGAAGCGTTGCTTGTACCATTGCTTTAATAATGATTCATCTGCATCGACATAAATAGAAAAATCGACAAAATCAGAAACGAAAGGTCTTCTAGTATCAATAGGAGTATCCAGGCCAGTTTGTAGTACGTTAAGGCCTTCGATGATCAAAATATCAGGTTGCCGAATAGCCTGATGCTCGTCATGGAGTCTGTCATAAGTCACATGTGAATATAAAGGCGCTAATACTTCTTTATCACCTGCTTTTACTGCTGAGATAAACTCGACAAGCATTTTCATGTCGTAGCTTTCAGGAAATCCCTTACGCTGTAATAACCCTTTGCGCTTTAAGTCAGCAAGCGGGTATAAAAATCCGTCGGTAGTGACAAGATCGACCTTAGGATGCTCAGGCCAGCGTTGTAAGAGAGTTTGCAGGATACGTGCAGTGGTACTCTTACCGACGGCAACACTACCAGCAATACTGATAATGTATGGGCTTGGGGTAGCTTGTTGCTCTAAAAACTTTCCAAGAACCAGCCCTCGTTGCTGTTTAGAGCCTACAAATAGGTTTAGCAAGCGACTAAGAGGTAGATAAATGTCGGTCACTTCATCAAGAGACAGTTTTTCATTCATACCGCGAAGGTTTTCGAGTTCAGTTTGACTCAAGGTGAGAGGCACTGATTTACGAAGTTCAGCCCAATGCTCGCGCTGAAAAGCAAAGTAGAGTGCATCTTGTATTGAGTTAATTGAAGTCATAACCATTCCTCTAGGTTGGTCAGGCACATTACACTATCGAATAATGACCGACAATACTTTGATATTGATTTGTGGTCATGTAGAATATATTCGATTAGAAATTGTGCTTTTTTTTTAAAAACGAGGCCAAAAAAGCGTCATTTGAAACTTTTTTTACGTTTTTTAGCATTTATCTATTGCACTCCTGGGCACATTTACCTAATATCCGAACCCGAAATGACACGCCGGCATAGCTCAGTTGGTAGAGCAACTGACTTGTAATCAGTAGGTCCCGAGTTCGACTCTTGGTGCCGGCACCATTTTACTGGAGGGGTTCCCGAGTGGCCAAAGGGATCAGACTGTAAATCTGACGGCTCAGCCTTCGAAGGTTCGAATCCTTCTCCCTCCACCATTTTTTCTAGGTAGTTAGGTAGCCTATGTTAGGTTGCGCGGATGTCGTATAATGGTATTACTCCAGCCTTCCAAGCTGATAACGCGGGTTCGATTCCCGCCATCCGCTCCAAAATTTGATTGCTGATATGGCTCAGTTGGTAGAGCGCACCCTTGGTAAGGGTGAGGTCGGCAGTTCGAATCTGCCTATCAGCACCAGCCTGTCATTATTCTAACGCCTAAACGATAATTGATTCGATGTCATATTTATGCATCGGATTTTTACTATATCTGTGTTTTCATCACCAAACTATTGGATTGAGGCAATACCATGGCAAAAGCTAAATTTGAACGTAATAAGCCCCACGTAAACGTAGGCACCATCGGTCACGTTGACCATGGTAAAACAACTCTTACTGCAGCTATTTCTGCAGTATTGTCTAAGACTTATGGTGGTGAAGCACGTAACTTCGCTCAAATCGATAACGCTCCAGAAGAGCGTGAGCGCGGTATTACTATTAATACTTCTCACATCGAATATGACACACCAACACGTCACTATGCACACGTAGACTGTCCTGGTCACGCCGATTATGTTAAAAACATGATCACTGGTGCTGCACAGATGGACGGCGCAATTTTAGTAGTAGCAGCGACTGATGGCCCAATGCCACAGACTCGTGAGCACATCCTACTTTCACGTCAGGTTGGTGTACCTTTCATCATCGTATTCATGAACAAATGTGACATGGTAGATGACGAAGAGTTACTAGAATTAGTAGAAATGGAAGTTCGTGAACTTCTATCTGAATACGACTTCCCAGGTGATGACTTACCAGTAATCCAAGGTTCTGCATTAAAAGCGTTAGAAGGCGATGCAGCATGGGAAGCTAAAGTAATCGAACTTGCAGAAGCACTAGACAGCTACATTCCAGAGCCAGAGCGTGACATCGATAAGCCATTCCTACTACCAATCGAAGACGTATTCTCGATTTCAGGTCGTGGTACAGTGGTAACAGGTCGTGTTGAGCGTGGTATCATCCGTGTATCTGACGAAGTAGAAATCGTTGGTGTTCACGCGACTACTAAGACAACGTGTACTGGTGTAGAAATGTTCCGTAAGCTGCTTGACGAAGGTCGTGCAGGTGAGAACTGTGGTGTGTTATTACGTGGTACTAAGCGTGATGACGTAGAACGTGGTCAAGTACTAGCTAAGCCTGGTTCAATCACGCCTCACACTACATTCGAATCAGAAGTGTACGTGTTATCAAAAGAAGAAGGCGGACGTCACACTCCATTCTTCAAAGGTTACCGTCCACAGTTCTACTTCCGTACAACAGACGTAACAGGCACAATTGAGTTACCAGAAGGCGTAGAAATGGTTATGCCTGGTGATAACATCAAGATGGTTGTTACTTTGATTTACCCAATCGCGATGGACGACGGTTTACGTTTCGCTATCCGTGAAGGTGGCCGTACAGTTGGTGCTGGTGTTGTAGCTAAAATCATCGCGTAATAGCGACTTTAGTGAACACTAAAAAAGGAAGCTTCGGCTTCCTTTTTTGTTTTTAGAAAAAACATAACAATCTAGTGGCATAAATACATAATTTGTGTAAAATGCGCGGCAATTGATTGTGAACAGACTTTCTGAAGACTATTTACACAATGGGCTTGATCTCCAATAAAAGATCTGTATAATTGCCCACTCGCTGACATGTGCAGCGTTAAATATAATGTTAAACCAATAGGGTTTTTCATTTTCATAGCGACTCCGATTGGGAGTCGAACGGTTAAATCATCTCGCTCTGCTTTTCTAATAAAGAAAAAGCTAGAGGGTGATTTTTTATGTGTCCATTTTAGGAGCTCTGGTCAATGCAGAACCAAAGAATCCGTATCCGCTTGAAAGGCTTTGATCATCGTTTGATTGATCAGTCTACAGCGGAAATCGTTGAAACTGCTAAGCGTACAGGCGCGCAGGTACGTGGTCCAATTCCACTACCAACACGCAAAGAGCGTTATACCGTTTTGATCTCTCCGCACGTTAATAAAGACGCTCGTGACCAGTATGAAATTCGTACTCACAAGCGTTTAGTTGACATCGTAGAGCCAACAGAAAAGACTGTAGACGCATTAATGCGTTTAGATCTTGCGGCTGGTGTCGACGTTCAGATTAGCTTAGGTTAATTGAGATCCTTAGAAGAGGTTTGAGAGATGGCTATCGGTCTTATTGGTCGTAAAGTGGGTATGACTCGCATCTTCACTGAAGATGGTACGTCAATCCCTGTAACAGTGATTGAAGTCGCTGGCAACCGCGTAACTCAAGTGAAAACTTTAGAAACTGACGGTTACCGTGCACTTCAAGTGACTACTGGTACCAAAAAAGCCAATCGCATCACTAAAGCAGAAGCAGGTCATTTTGCCAAGGGCGGCGTAGAAGCCGGTCGTGGTTTATGGGAATTGCGTTTAGCAGATGGTGAAGGCGAAGGCATTGAAGTTGGTGCTGAGCTTAATGTTGATATTTTCGCTGAAGTAGTGAAAGTAGATGTTACTGGTCAATCAAAAGGTAAGGGCTTCCAAGGCGGTATTAAGCGTTGGAACTTCCGTACTCAAGATATGACTCACGGTAACTCATTGGCGCACCGCGCGAACGGTTCTATCGGTCAGAACCAAACGCCTGGTCGTGTATTCAAAGGCAAAAAAATGTCAGGTCATATGGGTGCTGAGCAAGTAACTACTCAAAATCTACACGTGGTACGTGTTGATGCAGAGCGTAACTTGTTATTAGTACGCGGCGCAGTTCCAGGCGCTACCAATGGTGATCTAATCATTAAGCCTGCAGTTAAAGCTTAGGTCTGAGGAGATAGTAATGGAATTGGTATTGAAAGACGCGCAAAGCGCTCTTGAAGTTTCCGAAACTACCTTCGGCCGTGACTTTAACGAGGCACTGGTTCATCAGGTAGTTGTAGCTTACGCTGCAAACGCACGTCAGGGCACTCGTGCTCAAAAGACTCGTGCGGAAGTAACTGGCTCTGGTAAAAAGCCATGGCGCCAAAAAGGCACTGGCCGCGCTCGTGCCGGTAGTGTTAAAGGCCCAATCTGGCGTGGCGGTGGCGTAACATTCGCTGCTAAAACACAAGATCACAGCCAAAAAGTTAACAAGAAGATGTACCGTGGTGCTCTTAAGAGCATTCTTTCTGAATTGGTACGTCAAGAACGTTTAGTCGTTGTTGAATCATTTAGCGTTGAAGCTCCTAAAACTAAAGAGTTGAAAGCTAAGTTAGCAGCAATGAACCTAGAAGACGTTCTAATTGTTACTGCTGAAGTTGATGAGAATTTATTCTTAGCAGCTCGCAACTTATACAAAGTTGACGTACGTGACGTAGCGGGTCTTGACCCAGTAAGTCTAATTGCGTTTAACACTGTTCTTGTTACTGCTGATGCAGTGAAGCAAATCGAGGAGATGCTAGCATGATCCGCGAAGAACGTTTGCTAAAAGTGATTCTAGCTCCGCACATCTCTGAAAAGAGTACTGTCGTTGCTGAGAAGAACAACACTGTAGTTTTCCGCGTAGCAATCGATGCGACTAAAGCAGAGATCAAAGCTGCAGTAGCGAAGCTATTTGAAGTTGAAGTAGATTCAGTTCGCACTCTAGTTAACAAAGGCAAAACTAAACGTACCGGTGGCCGTGTTGGTCGTCGTAGCGATTGGAAAAAAGCTTATGTTACTTTAGCTGCTGGTGCTGACATCGATTTCGTCGGCGGCGCTGAGTAAGCAAAGGAGAATTATCATGGCAGTTATTAAGTGTAAGCCAACCTCTCCAGGTCGTCGCCACGTAGTTAAAGTGGTGAATACGGACCTGCATAAGGGTAAACCTTTTGCTGGCCTGTTGGCGAAAAAATCTAAAAGTGGTGGCCGTAACAATACTGGCCGTATCACAGTACGCCACGTTGGTGGTGGACATAAGCAGCACTACCGTCTAATCGACTTTAAACGCGATAAAGATGGTATCCCTGCGAAAGTTGAGCGTCTTGAATACGATCCAAACCGTACAGCGCACATCGCGTTAGTACTGTATGCAGATGGTGAGCGTCGTTATATTCTTGCTGCAAAAGGCATGAAAGCTGGCGATGCAATCAAATCTGGCTTGGATGCAGACATCAAGACTGGTAACGCTATGCCGTTACGCAACATTCCTGTAGGTAGTGTTGTACACGCTGTTGAGATGAAGCCTGGTAAAGGCGCTCAGATCGCACGTTCAGCTGGTGCTTATGTACAAGTTGTTGCTCGTGATGGTGCTTATGCAACTCTACGTCTTCGCTCTGGCGAAATGCGTAAAGTTCCAGTAGATTGCCGCGCGACATTTGGTGAAGTTGGTAATGCCGAGCATATGCTACGCCAGTTAGGTAAAGCAGGTGCTAAGCGCTGGAGAGGCATTCGCCCTACAGTACGTGGTGTTGCAATGAACCCAGTAGACCATCCACATGGTGGTGGTGAAGGCCGTACTTCTGGTGGACGTCATCCAGTGAGTCCATGGGGTGTGCCGACTAAGGGTTATAAAACTCGTAGCAACAAGCGCACTGACAAGTACATCGTACGTCGTCGTAATAAATAGTAAGAGGATTCGCCATGCCACGTTCTCTCAAGAAAGGTCCCTTCATTGACCTGCACTTGCTGAAGAAGGTAGAGAAAGCGATGGAAGCGGGAGACAAAAAGCCAATTAAGACTTGGTCTCGTCGCTCAATGATCATCCCTAACATGATTGGGTTGACCATCGCTGTCCATAATGGTCGTCAGCACGTACCTGTGTTCGTAACTGACGAAATGATCGGTCACAAGCTTGGTGAATTTTCACCAACTCGCACTTATCGCGGCCATGCTGCAGATAAGAAAGCGAAGAAGCGTTAATACGGGAGGAATAAGATGGAAGTTTTAGCTAAACATCGTTTTGCTCGTACGTCTGCGCAGAAGGCCCGTCTAGTTGCTGATCAAATTCGTGGACTGCCTGTTTCTAAGGCACTCGAAATTTTGACCTTCAGCCCAAAGAAAGCCGCCGTACTAGTTAAAAAAGTACTTGACTCAGCTATCGCAAACGCCGAACACAACGAAGGTGCTGACATTGATGAGCTTAAAGTTGGAGCCGTCTTCGTAGATGAAGGCCCAACAATGAAGCGTATCATGCCACGTGCTAAAGGCCGCGCTGATCGTATCATGAAGCGTACCAGCCACATTACTGTGGTTGTATCAGATCGCTAGGAGAAGAGAGCAATGGGACAGAAAGTACATCCTAATGGTATCCGTCTGGGTATCACGAAGCCTTGGATCTCTACCTGGTACGCAGATAAGTCAGATTATGCAAAAAATCTGAACAGCGACTGGGAAGTGCGTCAATATTTAACTGAAAAGTTAAAAGCCGCATCAGTATCTAAGATTGTTATTGAACGCCCAGCGAAGAGCATCCGCGTTACTATTCACACTGCCCGTCCAGGTGTTGTGATTGGTAAGAAAGGTGAAGACGTTGAAGTATTACGTGCATATGTGTCTAAAATCACTGGCACGACTGCTCAAATCAACATCGCTGAGATCCGTAAGCCTGAATTAGACGCTAAGCTCGTTGCTGACTCTATTGCTCAGCAGTTAGAGCGTCGTGTTATGTTCCGTCGTGCTATGAAGCGCGCGGTACAAAATGCAATGCGCATTGGTGCTCAAGGTATCAAAGTTGAAGTGAGCGGCCGTTTAGGCGGTGCTGAAATCGCACGTTCTGAATGGTATCGTGAAGGTCGTGTACCTTTGCATACTCTACGTGCTGATATCGACTATTCAACTGCTGAAAGTCACACGCAATATGGTGTGATCGGTATTAAAGTTTGGATCTTCAAAGGTGAAGTTCTTGACGGTTTAGTACCAGCGATTGAAGAGCCGAAGCAGCAACCTAAGCGTAAGCCTCGTGGTAAATAGGAGAAACTTTAATGCTGCAACCTAAACGTATGAAGTTTCGCAAGATGTTCAAGGGCCGCAACCGCGGTCTAGCGAACGGTACTGAAGTTAGCTTTGGTACTTTCGGTTTGAAAGCAGTCGGCCGTGGCCGTTTAACTGCTCGTCAAATTGAATCTGCACGTCGTGCCATGACACGTCATATTAAACGTCAAGGACAAATTTGGATTCGAGTTTTCCCTGACAAGCCAATTACCTCTAAGCCTCTTGAAGTGCGTATGGGTAAAGGTAAAGGTAACGTTGAATACTGGGTATGTCAGATTCAACCTGGTAAGGTTCTTTATGAGATGAATGGTGTACCTGAAGCGTTGGCTCGTGAAGCCTTTGCTCTAGCTGCTGCCAAGCTTCCTTTAAAGACTACCTTCGTAACTAAGACGGTGATGTAATGAAAGCGAGCGAACTAAGAGAAAAAAGCGTTGAGGAATTGAACGCTGAACTACTTGGTCTGCTGCGTGAGCAGTTTAACCTGCGTATGCAACACGCTACTGGTCAGTTGACTCAAACGAATCAATTGAAACTAGTGCGTCGTAACATTGCACGTGTTAAGACCATTATTACTTCTAAGGCAGGTGCGTAATGTCTGATAAAATCCGTACTTTGCAAGGTAAAGTTATTAGCAACAAAATGGAAAAATCTATTACTGTTGCTATTGAACGCCAAGTGAAACACCCAATTTATGGGAAGTACATTAAGCGTACAACTAAGATCCATGCACATGACGAAACTAATCAGTGTAATGAAGGTGACATCGTGACTATTAGTCAGTGTCGTCCTTTATCTAAGACTAAGTCTTGGACCCTTGCTGAAGTAGTAACAAAAGCCTAATATTCATTAGGATAACGTAAACGGCTCCAGAATTTGGGGCCGTTTGTTTTTTTTGCTATGCATTCGCAAAATGTGGTGTTATACTTGCGCGCCATTTTTGAGTAAATTATTGCTTAAATTTGGTTCAAATATACTCCCATAGTGGGATTGTGTAGTAACGATAGCGGAGCACTTGAAATGATCCAAATGCAATCGACTCTAGACGTCGCATGTAACAGCGGCGCACGCAGAGTTCAGTGTATTAAGGTCTTGGGTGGCTCTCATCGTCGTTATGCCGGTATCGGCGACATCATCAAAGTTTCTGTTAAAGAAGCAATTCCTCGCGCTAAAGCGAAGAAAGGTGATGTATATAACGCGGTGGTAGTCCGTACTAAGAAAGGCGTACGTCGTCCAGACGGTTCTGTCATTCGCTTCGATCGGAATGCAGCGGTATTGCTTAACGCAAACCTTGCACCGATTGGTACTCGTATCTTTGGCCCAGTGACACGTGAATTGCGTAATGATAAATTCATGAAAATTGTCTCGCTGGCACCAGAAGTACTGTAAGGAGCTTCAAATGGCAGCTAAAATCCGTCGTGAAGACGAAGTAGTAGTATTAGCAGGTAAAGACAAGGGTAAACGCGGTAAGGTTTCTCAAGTTCTACCTACTGGTAAATTAATTGTTGAAGGCATCAATCTTGTTAAAAAGCACCAGAAGCCAAACCCACAATTGGGCGTGACTGGCGGCGTTATCGAGAAAGAAGCACCGATTCAAGCATCAAACGTTGCGATCTTTAACCAAGCCACAGGCAAGGCAGATCGTGTTGGTTTCCGATTTGAAGACGGCCAAAAAGTCCGTTTCTTTAAATCGAACAGCGAACTCGTTAAGTAATTTGGAGTAAACGATGGCGAAACTGCATGATAAATATCAAGAGACTGTAGTCGCTGAACTAGCTAAAAAGTTCGGTTATAGCAGTGTCATGCAAGTCCCTCGGATTGAAAAAATCACCCTAAACATGGGTGTAGGCGAAGCTGTTGCAGATAAGAAAGTTATGGAGCATGCGCTTCGTGACATGACTGCAATCGCTGGTCAAAAACCAGTTGTAACTGTAGCTCGTAAATCAGTTGCTGGTTTTAAAATCCGTGAAGGCTACCCTATTGGCTGTAAAGTGACCCTACGCGGTGAGCGTATGTGGGAATTTTTAGAGCGTCTAGTTGACATTGCAATTCCACGTATTCGTGACTTCCGTGGCTTAAGCGCTAAAGCGTTTGACGGCCGTGGTAACTACGCAATGGGTGTGAAAGAGCAGATCATCTTCCCAGAAATCGATTATGATAAAATCGATAAAATTCGTGGTATGGATATTGTTATCACTACTACTGCGAAGAATGATGAAGAAGGTCGTGCTTTGTTGACCGCTTTTAACTTCCCATTTAAGAAATAAGGGTAGCATAATGGCTAAAACATCTATGAAAGCACGTGAAGCAAAACGTGCACAGCTCGTAGCTAAGTATGCTGAAAAGCGTCTAGCACTTAAGGCTATTATCAGCAATCCAGAGACTTCTGAAGAAGATCGTTGGGATGCTGTACTTAAGTTGCAAGCACTACCACGTGATTCAAGCGCATCGCGTCAACGCAATCGCTGTAATCAAACTGGTCGCCCACATGGCGTTTTACGTAAATTCGGCTTAAGCCGTATTAAATTACGTGAAGCAACTATGCGCGGTGAAGTTCCTGGTCTACGTAAGGCCAGCTGGTAAGCACTTGTCACGGAGTAAGCTAATATGAGCATGCAAGATCCTATTGCGGATATGTTAACCCGTATTCGTAACGGCCAAGCTGCTAACCACGTATCTGTAAAGATGCCTTCAGCTAAGTTAAAAGTAGCAATTGCGAAATTACTTAAAGATGAAGGTTTCATTACTGACTACGCCGTAGCAGATGAAGCTAAGCCTGAATTAGAAATTACATTAAAGTATTTCCAAGGCAAACCAGTCGTTGAGACTATCCAGCGCGTAAGCCGTCCTGGTCTTCGTATTTACAAAGGTAAAGACGAACTACCAAAGGTTATGGGCGGTCTGGGTATCGCAATTGTGTCCACTTCTAAAGGCTTGATGACTGATCGTGCCGCCCGCCAATTTGGCACGGGTGGTGAGGTTATCTGCTACGTAGCGTAAGGAGTTAGTAATGTCTCGTGTTGCAAAGGCACCAGTCACTATCCCTGCTGGCGTAGAGGTGACTAAGAACGAACAGACTTTGACCGTCAAAGGCGGTAAAGGAAGTCTGACTCGAGTAATCAACAAAGCGGTTAATGTTGTTATTGAAGATGCACAAATCAAGTTCCTACCTGTTGATGGCGTTGTTGACGCTTGGGCACAGGCTGGTACTGCACGTGCATTAGTAAACAACATGGTGTTTGGTGTTTCTCAAGGTTTTGTGAAAAAACTTAAATTAGTTGGTGTAGGTTACCGTGCAAAAATTGCTGGTAGTGACTTAGACTTAACATTAGGTTTCTCACATCCGTTAGTACACAAACTACCCGCAGGCGTTACTGCAGAATGTCCTAGCCAAACTGAAATCGTCCTAACCGGCGTTGATAAGCAGTTAGTAGGTCAGACAGCAGCCAACATTCGTGGTTACCGTCCACCAGAGCCTTACAAAGGCAAAGGTGTTCGCTATGACGACGAAGTTGTACGCCGTAAAGAGGCTAAGAAGAAGTAGGTAACGCGATATGGATAAGAAAACATCTCGCTTACGTCGCGCGTTGCGTGCACGTAAGAAGATCCAAGAGCTAGGCGTGAATCGTCTGGTTGTACATCGTACACCGCGTCACATCTATGCTCAGGTGATCAGTCCTGAATTTAAGGTGTTAGCTGCTGCGTCAACTGTTGAAAAAGCAGTTAAAGAGCAACTAAAGAGTACCGGAAACGTAGATGCGGCTAAAGTAGTAGGTAAAACTGTTGCTGAGCGTGCGATCGAGAAGGGCGTAGCTGTTGTTGCGTTCGACCGTTCTGGATTCAAGTATCACGGCCGTGTAGCTGCTTTAGCAGATTCCGCTCGTGAAGCTGGCCTGAAATTCTAAGGGGTTATAAAATGGCTAAATTAGAAGCTCAGCAAAAAGACGATCTGCAAGAAAAATTAATTGCAGTTAATCGTGTTTCTAAAGTAGTTAAAGGCGGTCGTATCTTTAGCTTCACAGCACTAACAGTAGTGGGTGATGGTAACGGTAAGATTGGCTATGGCTATGGTAAAGCGCGTGAAGTTCCGGCTGCTATTCAAAAAGCAATGGAAAAAGCCCGTCGTAATATGGTAACCGTGGAGTTGAATGCAGGTACTTTGCATCACCCTGTTAAAGGTCGCCATACTGGTTCAAAAGTTTATATGCAACCAGCATCAGAGGGTACCGGTATTATTGCCGGTGGCGCAATGCGTGCCGTATTAGAAGTTGCAGGCGTTCATAACGTTCTGTCAAAAGCATACGGTTCTACTAACCCGATCAACATCGTTCGCGCAACTGTCGATGCGTTGGTGCACATGAAGTCACCAGCTCAAATCGCAGCAAAACGTGGCCTGAATGTTGATGAAATTCGGGGGTAATGCACCATGGCTACTAAAACTTTAAAAGTAACACAGACTAAAAGCAGCATCGGTCGTTTACCAAAACACCGTGCTACCCTAACCGGTTTAGGTCTGCGTCGTATTGGTCACACTGTAGAAGTAGAAGATACTCCTTCTGTACGTGGCATGATCAATAAGGTGTACTACATGGTTTCGGTGGAGGAATAAGATAATGCGTCTAAATACTCTATCTCCAGCAGCAGGTTCTAAATCTGCTCCTAAGCGTGTAGGCCGTGGTATTGGTTCAGGTTTAGGTAAAACAGCGGGTCGCGGCCATAAAGGTCAGAAGTCTCGTTCAGGCGGCGGCGTTCGCGTCGGCTTCGAAGGTGGTCAAATGCCACTTAAGATCCGTCTACCTAAGTTTGGTTTTACCTCGCGTCGCGCTTTGGTAACAGCTGAAGTTCGTGTACTCGAACTAGCAAAAGTTAACGGTGATGTTGTCGATTTGAATGCACTGAAAGATGCGAACGTTATTACTCGCAACATCCAGTTTGCGAAAATCGTTCTTTCAGGTACCATTGACCGCCCAGTGACTGTAAAAGGTCTGAAGGTAACCAAAGGTGCTCGTGCAGCTATTGAAGCTGCCGGTGGCAAGATCGAGGAATAATACGTCGATGGCAAAACCAGGACTTGATTTAAAAAGCGCGAAAGGCGGTTTATCTGAACTGAAAACTCGTCTCCTGTTCGTGATTGGTGCAATTATCGTCTTTAGAGCCGGTTCGTTTGTACCAATTCCTGGTATTGACGCAGCTGTATTGGCAGAACTATTTGCCCAGCAAAAAGATACCATCCTGGGCATGTTTAACATGTTCTCGGGTGGTGCTTTAGAGCGTGCTTCTATCTTTGCATTAGGTATCATGCCGTATATTTCGGCATCGATTATCATGCAATTATTGACTGTTGTGCATCCTGCACTTGCTGAATTGAAAAAAGAAGGCGAGTCAGGACGTAAAAAGATTAGTCAATATACAAGATACGGCACACTCGTGTTGGGTACATTGCAGTCTATCGGTATCGCAACGGGTTTACCTAATCTCATGCCTGGTCTTGTGGCCAATCCTGGGTTTGGATTCTACTTTGTTGCTGTTGTGAGCTTAGTGACGGGAACAATGTTCCTAATGTGGCTAGGTGAGCAAATTACCGAACGTGGTATTGGTAATGGTATCTCGATATTAATCTTCGCAGGTATTGTTGCTGGTTTACCATCGGCCATCGGCTCTACAGCCGAGCAGGCGCGTCAAGGTGACATGAATGTATTGGTACTACTGTTGCTCGCGGTTATCGTATTTGCAGTAACTTACTTAGTGGTATTTGTGGAACGTGGTCAACGTCGAATTGTCGTTAACTACGCTAAGCGTCAACAAGGCCGAAAGGTTTTCGCAGCGCAAAGCACCCACTTACCGTTAAAAGTGAACATGGCAGGTGTGATTCCACCAATTTTTGCATCCAGCATTATTTTGTTCCCAGGCACACTGGCTCAGTGGTTTGGTCAAAATGAGTCTATGTCATGGTTAAGCGATTTCGCCTTAGCTGTGTCACCAGGACAACCGCTGTATTCATTATTGTACGCGACAGCAATCATCTTTTTCTGTTTCTTCTATACTGCGTTGGTTTTCAACCCACGCGAAACAGCAGATAATTTGAAAAAGAGTGGTGCATTCATTCCTGGGATCCGTCCCGGAGAACAGACTTCGCGTTACATTGATAAAGTAATGACACGTTTAACCTTAGCGGGTGCGTTATACATTACCTTTATCTGCTTAATTCCGGAGTTCATGTTAATTGCGTGGAAAGTACAGTTCTATTTTGGCGGTACTTCACTACTAATTATTGTAGTCGTAATCATGGACTTCATGGCTCAGGTTCAGACCCATATGATGTCTCATCAGTATGAGTCTGTGATGAAGAAAGCTAATCTTGTTAACAAAGCGAATTTAGATCGCTTTGGAAAATAAGATTACTTTGACGGAGTGATGAAATGAAAGTTCGAGCTTCCGTGAAGAAGATCTGCCGTAATTGCAAGATCGTCAAGCGTAGTGGCGTTGTGCGCGTTATCTGTGTTGAACCAAAACACAAACAGCGTCAAGGCTAAGAAAGAAGTTTGGTCAGCTCAATAATGGGCTGACCAAAAATATTGTTTGCAAATCTGTCGTCTGTCGAGTATCCTTTCGGGCTTTTCGCAGATGGCCTTTAACTTTAAGGAGTGCATAGTGGCCCGTATCGCTGGCATTAACATTCCTGATCAAAAGCATACAGTCATTGCATTGACTGCAATCTTTGGTATTGGTCGTACACGCGCTAGAGCAATCTGCGCATCTACGTCAATTGCTGAAGACGCTAAGATCAAGGAATTGAGCGAAGCTCAAATAGATATCCTACGCGAAGAAGTCGCCAAATACACCGTAGAAGGTGACTTGCGTCGTGAGATTTCAATGAACATCAAGCGTCTTATGGACCTTGGTTGTTATCGTGGTCTCCGCCATCGTCGTAGCCTGCCTCTTCGTGGGCAACGTACTAAGACCAATGCGCGTACGCGTAAAGGTCCACGTAAACCAATCAGAAAGTAACGGGAAGGTAAACCAAAATGGCTAAAGTTCCGTCACGTTCTCCGCGTAAGCGCGTACGTAAACAGGTTGCAGATGGCATGGCTCATATCCATGCGTCTTTCAACAACACAATTGTCACCATTACAGATCGTCAAGGTAATGCGTTGTCATGGGCTACCTCAGGTGGTTCTGGTTTCCGTGGTTCACGTAAATCAACGCCATTCGCTGCACAGGTTGCTGCTGAGCGTGCAGGTATTGCTGCTCAAGACTACGGTGTTAAAAACCTTGAAGTTTTCGTGAAGGGTCCAGGTCCAGGTCGTGAATCAGCCATTCGTGCGCTGAACGCTGTTGGTTATAAAATTACCAACATTACCGATGTGACGCCTATCCCTCATAATGGCTGTCGTCCACCTAAAAAACGTCGTGTATAACATTACGTATATAGGATAGTTGGAGAAAGATCATGGCAAGATACTTGGGTCCTAAGCTCAAGCTCAGCCGCAGAGAAGGTACAGACCTTTTCCTAAAAAGCGGTGTGAGAGCAATCGATTCGAAGTGTAAGCTTGAAGCTGCACCAGGTCAACATGGCGCTCGTAAGCCACGTTTATCTGAGTACGGTTTACAATTACGCGAGAAACAAAAAGTTCGTCGTATTTACGGTGTTTTAGAAAAACAATTCCGTAACTACTACAAAGAAGCTGCACGTCTAAAAGGTAATACTGGTGAAAACCTATTACAACTTTTAGAAATCCGCCTAGATAACGTTGTTTATCGTATGGGTTTCGGTGCAACACGTGCAGAATCACGTCAGCTAGTAAGCCATAAATCAGTTATGGTTAACGGTCGTGTTGTTAACATTCCGTCATTCAAAGTGTCTGCGAATGATGTTGTAAGCATCCGTGAAAAGTCACGCACTCAAGCTCGTATTAAAGCGGCTTTAGAAGTGGCTGGTCAACGCGAAAAGCCTACATGGGTAGAAGTCGACAGTGCGAAAATGGAAGGTGCTTTCAAGCGTATTCCAGAACGTAGCGATTTGTCTGCGGATATTAACGAACAGCTGATCGTCGAGCTTTACTCTAAGTAAAGCTAACAAACAAGAGAGGACACAATGCAGGGTTCTGTTACAGAATTTCTTAAACCGCGTCTCGTTGATATTGAGCAGGTTAATTCAACTCGCGCCAAAGTTACACTAGAGCCACTCGAACGTGGTTTTGGCCATACCTTAGGTAACGCGTTGCGTCGCATCCTATTGTCGTCTATGCCAGGCTGTGCAGTTACTGAAGTCGAAATTGACGGCGTACTGCATGAGTACAGCAGTAAGGAAGGCGTACAAGAAGATATCCTTGAGATATTGCTTAATCTTAAGGGATTAGCAGTGACAATCGAGGGTAAAGACGAGGCTTTGCTTACATTAAGCAAGTCCGGCACAGGCCCTGTTACAGCAGCAGATATCACGCATGATGGTGATGTTACCATTATGAATCCTGATCATGTTATCTGTCACTTGACTGGTAATAATGATATCAGCATGCGTATCCGCGTTGAGCGTGGTCGTGGTTATGTGCCTGCTTCGGCTCGTGCACAAACCGAAGACGATGATCGCCCAATCGGTCGTTTGTTGGTTGATGCTTCTTTTTCACCTGTAGCCCGCATTGCTTATAATGTTGAAGCCGCTCGTGTAGAACAGCGTACTGACTTAGATAAACTTGTGATTGATATGACCACTAACGGTACTATTGATCCTGAGGAAGCAATTCGTCGTTCTGCAACAATTTTAGCTGAACAGCTAGATGCGTTTGTTGAACTACGTGATGTTACTGAGCAGGCTGTCGTAGAAGAGAAACCGGAATTCGATCCGATTTTGCTGCGTCCTGTCGACGATTTAGAGCTAACTGTACGTTCGGCTAACTGTTTAAAAGCCGAAGCGATTCATTACATCGGAGATCTGGTACAACGCACTGAAGTTGAGTTGCTTAAGACCCCTAACTTAGGTAAGAAATCTCTTACTGAAATTAAGGATGTTTTAGCGTCTCGCGGACTGTCGTTAGGTATGCGTCTTGAAAACTGGCCACCGGCTAGTTTAGCAGACGACCTATAAGTCTCAGGTTAGTACAGATTTAGGTTATAAGGATTAGGTCATGCGCCATCGTAAGAGTGGTCGTCAACTAAACCGCAACAGCAGTCACCGTCAAGCTATGTTTCGTAACATGGCATGTTCAATAGTTCGTCATGAGATTATCAAGACAACTGTTGTTAAAGCGAAAGAACTGCGTCGCGTAGTTGAACCTCTAATAACACTTGCTAAAGTTGACAGCGTTGCAAATCGCCGTTTAGCTTTCGCTCGTACTCGCGACGCTGAAGTCGTAGGTAAGTTATTTACTGAATTGGGTCCACGCTTCCAGGAACGTCCTGGTGGTTACACTCGTATTCTTAAGTGTGGTTTACGTACCGGTGATAAAGCCCCAATGGCTTTCATCGAGTTAGTAGGTCGCCCTGAAGCTGCTGAAGCTGTTGAAGTTGAAGCTGCAGAGTAATTTTTAATTACTTAATTAAAAACCGAGCTTAGGCTCGGTTTTTTTATGTCTTTTTTTCGTTGTGTTACTTATCTATTACATATCGTTATTTCTGATTAATTAATGCTATTGTTTCGTAAGCGTCTAGCAAAAGGCACATACCTTTCACCAAGCGGCTGATTTATGTTGTTCCCCTATTTTATTGGGAGACACATAATGAAGACCTTTCGTGATCAACAGCAGTGGCAAAAGCTCATTCTCGCTCAGCAACAAAGCGGCTTAAATATCAGCTCTTATTGCCGTAAACATAAATTATCGACATCGAGCTTTTATGCTCACAAAAAGCGCCTTACATTGACTGAAAGCGCTTTCGTCTGCGCCCAAATCTCACAACACAAAGTCACCGAGCACCAAGTGACTCAGCTCGAATTCGTGCAGCCACAAGCTGCTATCGCGTTAGAATTTGCTAAAGCCAAAT
>NZ_BMQV01000057.1 GCF_014648295.1 Shewanella saliphila | reverse complement strand
CGCATGATAGGACAGGGTATGTGTTCAGCAACTATGCTGAATGGAAGTATGCATGAGCCGTATACGAGGTCCGTACGTACGGTTCTGTGAGAGGGATGGGGCGGTGACGCCTCACCCTACTCGATGGCGATTGGTTGGCGCTAGAATATGTGGCGGCGTTTAAGCTAATTTAACGGTTTCGGTTAGGTGCTCAGTAAACACTTTGGCGACAGCAGACAAGCGATTGTCTTTTGGATACAGAATATTAATGTCAGTAAAACCGGCACTGAGCTCAGGTAATACGTTGACTAATTGTTGGTTCTCTACAGCATCAACCGCAATGATTTTTGGCAGTAGAGTAATGCCAGCGCCACCTAAACAAAAATGGTAAAGGGAGTTGTAATCACTGCATATGACTTTGTAATTTGCGCTGATTTGCGCATGCTGAAACTGCCATTGGTGCTCTAAAATACCTTCGGCAGAACGATAACCCAGCAAGGAGTGATAGTGTAAATCATCAATGGTTTCAATCACCGATGATTTTTCTAAATACACGCTGCTTGCATACATTTTTCGCTCAAAAGTCATGAGCTTTTGTTTACTGATATTGTCGTTACTGACATCGCCGGTATTAATCATGCAGTCTAAATTTAAGCGTTTAATGTCTTGATGATGGCCAGGCACAATCATTATTTCTAACTGCACTTGCGGATAAGTATGGATGAAATGAGCAATGTGTCGGTCGATTAACTTATCAACAAACGGCTGTAAACCAACGGTCAACCTACCTTGAACGTCATCATGACGATGCTTAAATACATCTCCAGCATGGTTAAGTTGGTGAACCAATGGGGTTATTTGGGCTAAATAGCGTTTACCCGATGCGGTTAATGTCATCACTCGGGTGGTGCGGGTAAACAAAGGGGCGCCGAGTTGCTTTTCAAGATCGGCTATACGGCGGCTGACCAGTGCACGGCGAGTATTGAGCGATTGGGCCGCCTTAGAAAAGCTGCCTAATTTTGCCACGGCAATAAACAGCTCTAAATCTTTGATGTTCAATGTGTCAGCCTAAGTCAGTATATTCATTTGTATAGTAATTTTGGTGTCTGTCATTGTCAATTTAGTGCAATGCTGATGGCCGTCATAGGGGGTTTAGTTATTGATGTATCTGCGCAGTCAATGTGCAAATAGGCAAACTATTGCACGCCATTTATGGGCTAATTGATATATAATGCCTCGCAGATTTCTGGGAGGAAGAATGGACGTATCATCATTATTAGACGGCCTAAACGATAAGCAGCGTGAGGCAGTCGGCGCGCCACTTTCAAATATGTTGGTGTTAGCGGGTGCAGGCAGTGGCAAGACCCGTGTGTTAACCCACCGTATTGCGTGGTTAATGCAAGTGGAGCAACAAAGTCCGTATTCTATTTTAGCGGTGACTTTTACCAACAAAGCGGCTGCAGAAATGCGTGAACGTGTGGAAAAAGTGGTTGGTACTAACATGGGGCGGATGTGGATAGGTACTTTCCATGGCCTTGCTCACCGGTTATTGCGCACTCATTATCAAGATGCAAACTTACCGCAAAGCTTCCAGATTATCGATTCTGACGACCAGTTGCGTTTACTTAAACGTATTCTAAAAAGCCTTAATTTAGACGAAAAGCAATATCCTCCACGTCAGGCTCAAGGTTATATTAACGGTAAAAAAGACCAAGGTTTACGCCCTAAGCATATTGATGCGGGTGGCTTTCCGATTGAGCAAAATTTATTAAATATTTATAAGGTTTATCAAGAGTCTTGCGACCGTGCTGGTTTAGTCGACTTTGCCGAAATCTTATTACGCGCTCATGAGTTATGGCTTAATAAACCGCATTTGTTAGCCCATTATCAAGAACGCTTCCGTCATATTTTGGTGGACGAATTTCAAGACACTAACGCCATTCAATATGCATGGATCCGTGTATTAGCCGGTAATACTGCCAATGTGATGATTGTGGGTGATGATGACCAATCTATTTACGGCTGGCGTGGTGCACAAATTGAAAACTTGCACCGTTTTTTAAAAGATTTTCCCGGCGCATCGACAATCCGTTTAGAGCAAAATTACCGCTCAAGTGCCAATATTCTTAATGCATCTAACTCTTTAATTGCCAATAACCCTGACCGTTTAGGTAAAGAGTTATGGACCGAAGATAAAGATGGCGAACCTATTTCAGTTTATTGTGCTTTTAATGAAATGGACGAAGCTAAATTTATTGTTGCGCGCATTAGCGACTGGCAAGAAAAGGGCGGCAGCTTAAGCGAATGTGCGATTTTATACCGCTCAAATGCGCAGTCTCGTGTGTTAGAAGAAGCCTTTTTACATAAAGGCTTAGCTTATCGTATATACGGTGGTCTTCGCTTCTTCGAGCGCCAGGAAATCAAAGATGCCATGGGTTACATGCGTCTTATTAATAACAAAGATGATGATGCCGCATTTGAGCGTGTGGTTAACACGCCTGCCCGTGGTATTGGCGGCCGTACTCTCGATATTGTGCGCTCAACCGCCAGACAGAATCAGTTAACCTTATGGCAAGCCAGTGTGCGCTTGTTAGAAGAAAAAGTCCTTGCTGGCCGCGCTGCCAATGCCGTGAATGGCTTTTTAGAACTCATTATCTCAATGCGCACCGACACGGCCGATATGTTGTTGTATCGCATGGCTGATAGCGTCATTGAGCGCTCCGGTTTGCGGGCGATGTATGAAGCAGAAAAAGGTGAAAAAGCCCAGGCGCGAATTGAAAACTTAAATGAATTAGTCACCGCCGCACGTAGTTTTGAAATGCCAGAAGAGCTTGAAGACATGGGTGAGTTGAATGCCTTTTTGTCGCACGCGGCGCTAGAGGCAGGCGAAGGGCAAGCTGATGCCTTTACCGATGCGGTGCAGCTAATGACGTTGCATTCGGCCAAAGGCCTTGAGTTTCCTATGGTGTTTATGGCGGGTGTGGAAGAAGGCATTTTTCCGAGCAAAATGGCCCTTGATGAAGGCGATCGTTTAGATGAAGAACGCCGTCTTTGTTATGTCGGTATGACCCGCGCAATGCAGAAACTTTACATTAGTTATGCTGAATCTCGGCGCATTTATGGCCGTGAAGATTATGCCAGCCCGTCACGTTTTATTAATGAAATCCCTGAAAAGTACGTTGAGCAAATTCGCTTACGAGCCCAGGTTGCACCGTCAATAAGCCAACGTTTTCCTGCGCGTTCAAGCAGCGCATCTAATGCGCCAAGTGGGATCAACTCAACGGGTTACAAAGTGGGTTCAAAAGTGAAACACTTTAAGTTTGGCGAAGGGGTTGTGACTAACTTTGAAGGGGCTGGTGAAAAAGCCCGCGTACAAGTTAATTTTAGTGATTTTGGCAGTAAATGGTTGTTAGTGTCACTGGCTAAGTTAGAACGCTGTTAAGGAGTGAGTGTGCAATATCACGGAGAGACAACATCGATGTCATTATCTGACAAATTACGGGCCTACGCCCGATTAATGCGCATTGATAGGCCCATTGGCACACTACTTTTATTTTGGCCATGTTTAATGGCACTGGTGTTGGCTGCCCAAGGTATGCCTGATACCAGAGTGCTGATTATCTTTATTATTGGTGTGGTGATCATGCGCGCTAATGGCTGCATTATTAATGACTATGCAGATCGCAATTTAGATGCCCATGTTGAGCGTACTAATATGCGACCACTTGTGTCAGGTGAGGTCAGTACCAAAGAGGCATTAAGCTTATTTGTTGTGCTTGGTTTAGCGGCATTTAGTTTGGTGCTTTGGCTTAATATGCTGGTGGTACAGCTATCGGTTGTGGGCATTATCTTGACCATAATGTACCCGTTTATGAAACGGGTAACCAACATGCCACAAATGTTTTTGGGCATTGTATGGAGTTGGTCAATTCCGATGGCTTATGCCGCGCAACTTGGTGAAGTACCGGTTGAAGCCTGGTGGCTGTTTATGGCCAATTGGTGCTGGACTGTCGCGTACGACACCATGTATGCGATGGTTGATCGTGATGACGATTTAAAGGTGGGGATTAAGTCTACCGCGATTTTATTTGGCCGTTTTGATCGACAGATTATCGGCTTGTTTCAATTAGCGGCTTTAGGTTGTTTTGTGATGGCTGGGTTGATGGCTGAGCGTGGCGTGATTTACGCTTTAGGTATTGTGAGCTTTATTGGTTTTGCGGTATATCAGCAAAGGTTAATTTACCGCCGTGAACGTGCTCCTTGTTTTAAGGCATTTTTAAATAATAACTGGGCTGGGATGGTACTGTTTAGCGCACTGTCGCTAGATTATCTCGTTTAGTTCGTTACTGATATGGGCATGGATGCTTGAACATGATGAATACGCTATACCATTTTGTTGGCTTGTTGTGTTGTGGCTATTTATCACTTTATAGTTTGGTTGTTAATGCTGAAAACAGCCACAATGTACCATCACAACTTGCCAGTCAGTGGGCCGAAGTATATGCGTCAGCTGCTGTAGTTAATATTCCCCGCACCCAGCAATTTACTCTTAAAGATGACAGTCGTGACTATCAGTTGATGGTCAAATTACCTAAAAATTATCAGCAAAATAGCACGCACCATTACCCTGTTATCTACATGACAGATGGTATGTACAGTATGCAAGTGGTCTCTGGCGCAACGCGATTCCCCATGAATAGCAATGTGATGCATCAGGCGATTTTGGTCGCTATTGGCTATCAAAAGGGCAGTAAAGGGGCCTCGAGTCGTATTCGAGATTATACCCCAAGCCATGACTCTAGTTGGAAGCTCAACACGGGTGAGGCAAAGCGACATCTCCGTTTTATACGCGACACTGTCATGCCTTTTGTCGAACATCAATATCGAGTTGATACTCAACAAAATACCTTTATGGGGAATTCGCTCGGCGGGTTATTTGGTGCATATGTGTTACTGGAGCAACCTACATTATTTTCCAACTATGTGCTGGGCAGCCCTTCATTGTGGTTTGATAATAAGCACTTATTACAGCGATTTATTCAAAATTTTAACCAAATGCAAGCCTTGTCCGCTAAGGTCTTTATTGGTATTGGTGAATTAGAAAGACCGCCTTATACCCACAATAAGCATCAAATGGTGAGCGACGCGCAGGCATTTTATCAAACTCTTCATTCTCACCCCTCTGTTAACGCGGGTACATTGCAGCTAAAGCTGTTAGTTATCCCAGAAGCAGATCATTCAATGGCGTTTCCAACGACAGCGATTCACGGTTTGTCGTGGCTATTTAAACGTGCTGATTAACTTAAGCTAGGCGAGCTCATAGTTATCGGTCATTTCTTGTAACAACTTAGTATGTAACCTACCTCGTGGCAGGGCGGGTTTATTGTTATGTTAACAACTTGTTTAAATTTATATTGCCCCAATATCAATACGTAGCACAGAGTATTAATGTGATTAAAATAGCCCAAGGATGAGTATTGAATGAGAGCAACAATAAAGTACCGGTTAGTTTTTTTAGTCTTAATGATATTCAGTTTCGTGATAGGTGTTAACTGGACGCCAGAGACGTTAGCTAGCGATGCTGACAAGCGTGCTTTGTACCTTATTTCTGCGCTGTATTTTGTGCTACTGCCTTTGAGTTATTGGTATTGCATTATTAAAAAAGGTGCCCAAAAACTGTGGAAGTTAATTGTCATTTTTAGCTTAAGCAGTCTGGTTGCACGGCTGAGTTTTCCTACTGAAATTGCGCACTATTTTGAGTTTATTGCCTGGCTACGCTACCCCATCATTGCCGTGTTACTCATTATTGAATTGTATTTGATTGTGAGTGTCGTGCGTGGATTATTTAAGGTGCGCAAGCTTAAGGGCGACCCTCGAGTGGGCGCCGTTGAAACCTATCGTGAAGGCGATGATAAAAGTTTAACGATTGCGCTGATTATGGCGAGCGAAGCAACAAACTGGTTTTATGCTATTCCGTGGTTTTCACGCAATCATCCGCCTGCCATTGCCAACATTAACCTTAAGAGTGCCGCGCGCTGGCATGTGTGGTTGATGTTAACCGGCTGCATTGTTGCATCTTGTAGCAGTTATTTTTTATTGGTGTCGTGGAGCGAGTGGGTGGCGATTATTGTCTCGAGCATTATTGGCTACACCTTAATGTCTATGGTGGCTAACCACAGATTGTCGCGTTATTACTCGTTGTATTTAATGAGAGATAACTTAGTGATTAACAATTCTTTGTGGGGCTTTATGGTGATTAATCTTACTGGTATTGCCGAGGTCACAAATCAGCCGTTAGCCGAAATACATCAGGAGGATGCTAAGACGATAAGTATTGGTGGCGGGCAAAGTAACGTCACTATTAAGCTAAATCGCCCTGTTATTTACCATGGCGGTATGGGGCAGTTACCCGAACCGATGACAGTGATACATTTGAGTGTTGATGAGCCGCAGCAGTTAATGAATACGCTCAATAGCGCTAAATTATCGCAAGCGGCATAAAACCCATAAAACATGCGCATTATAAGCGCATGTTTTATGGGGTAAATGAGTTCTATTAATTTTGCACTAGGCTCGTTAAGTCTGCTGGGCGGTAATAAACCGACTTTAACACTTTGCCCTGGCGAACCACTTTACCCCCCATGTCGACATCTTTAGCGCACTTAGCGATGATAAACTCGCCTTTTTTGCTGCCAACAATTTCAACACCTTGTTGGGCGTAATGGGCTATGGTTTCATCAAGTTCTTGCTCATTGCGGCACACTTTACTCATGTTGCTTGAGTGGACTTCATCCCAACATTTAATGAAATCGATTTCGCGGTTTTTAGCTACGTTTAATAGTAAATCGATAAGATAGCTGATCTCGATACGATCGCTCACCTGAGCGGCACCTAGGTGCACTAGGCGACCCATTAAGACATAGACAGAGTCTACGATTGCATCTGCTTGTTCAATACGCGAATCCGCTTCTGCCAACTCAGTCATTTCTTCAATAATTAATGAGGTGTGCAGGGTGTCGGCCTGATCATCAAGGCTTGTTGAATCGTTAACGGGTAAATCAAAGGTGCTGCGAAACTCAAAGATATCGCGGTATAGGTGGTTAAAAATAGGTTGGGTTAATTGGCTGAGTTTCATCGGGCTACCTTAATCGTAAAAATGTCTAAAAATAATAAATTGAATGCGATAAAAAAACCGACAAGGTTGCCGGTTTTTTATGGGCGTCATGAGCGGTTACAGACGCTCAAGACTTATTTAATAAATGCGAAAGCATCGCCGTATAAGTGGGCTTCTTCAACACCAAGTTCGCGAAAGAGTTCGCGTGCAGCGCCTACCATGTCAAAACGGCCTGCGATGTAAATGTCGTAACCATTTAGGCTGATAAAATCATGCTTAATCTGTTCAAGCAGGTTAGCTTGTTTACCTTGCCAGGTATCGCTGACTTCTTCGATGGTTGGGATAAACTCTAGCCATTCGTTTTCTGTATGCCATTTACGGGCAATTTCTTGATAGTACATGGCATCTTCATTGCGGCAACCCCAATAAAACTTGGTATTGACGGTTTCACCGTTAGCTATTTGCTGCTCAACAATGCTTTTAATGTATGAAAAGCCCGTGCCGCCGGCAATTAAAATGCGTGGTCTGTGGCTGTCGCTACGTAAATATGCGTCACCAGCTGGGGCTTCAATGTCGATATGCGTCGAGGTTTTTAGACGCTCTACTACTTGCATTGGGTAGCTTTCGCTTACTGCCGCGCCAATGTGTAATTCTATTAATGCAGCATTAGGTGCAGAAGCAATAGAAAAAGGACGTTTGTCTTTTTCACCCATGACCACACTCAAGTATTGGCCAGCCTTAAAGTCAAAGGCGGTTTCTGGTTTTAACAATACTTGGTAAACCGCGTCATTAAACGGGGTGACTTTTTCAATCTGACAACGAATGGTTTTCATCTAACGTCCTTTATGCCCTTTTTTAAATATCTTCAATCACTTCATTATAGCTAATCGCCTCTGAGGGGGATCACTTTGGCTATAATGTAGGTATGTCGTCTATGCCGAGATCATCCCAAATTTGATCCACTTTTTGTTTCACTTCAGGGTCCATCACAATTGGTGTGCCCCATTCGCGGGTGGTTTCACCTGGCCATTTGTTTGTAGCATCTAAGCCCATTTTTGACCCTAAGCCTGCCACTGGCGAGGCAAAGTCGAGATAATCAATTGGGGTATTATCAACCAGCATGGTATCGCGGGTTGGGTCCATACGAGTCGTAATGGCCCAAATGACATCCTGCCAATCACGGCAATTGACATCTTCGTCAACAATGACAATAAACTTAGTGTACATAAATTGGCGTAAGAAAGACCACGCGCCCATCATGACCCGTTTGGCATGTCCTGGGTATTGTTTGCGAATGGATATGATTGCCATGCGATACGAACAGCCTTCTGGCGGTAAGTAAAAGTCGACAATCTCAGGGTATTGCTTACGCAAAATCGGCACAAACACTTCGTTTAATGCAACACCCAACATGGCAGGTTCATCAGGTGGACGGCCGGTATAGGTACTGTGATAAATGGCATCTTTACGGTGAGTGATATGGGTTACCGTAAATACTGGGAATGAGTCGGTTTCGTTATAATAACCAGTGTGATCGCCATATGGGCCTTCTTCCGCGGTTTCATCCGGGTCGATATAGCCTTCTAAAATGATTTCGCTGGTGGCTGGCACTTCTAAATCGCAGCTAATGGCTTTACAAACTTCGGTGCGCTCGCCGCGCAGTAAACCTGCAAAGGCGTATTCGCTCATTGAGTCTGGTACAGGGGTTACGGCACCTAAAATAGTGACAGGGTCACTGCCTAATGCCACTACCACTGGATAACGTTCGCCAGGATGTTGTTGCTTAAAGTCTTTAAAGTCTAACGCGCCGCCACGGTGATCTAACCAGCGCATAATGAGTTTGTTTTTACCTAATAATTGCTGACGATAAATCCCCAAATTTTGACGTTTTTGGCGTGGGCCTTTGGTAATGGTTAAGCCCCAGGTGACCAATGGCGCAACATCTCCAGGCCAGCAATGTTGGATAGGTAAAGTTGTGAGATCTACTTCATCTCCGGTTTTAACCACTTGCTGACAAGGCGGATTGCGTACCGTTTTTGGCGGCATATTTAATGCCTGCTTAAACATCGGGATTTTAGCAATCGCGTCTTTAAACCCACTTGGTGGTTCAGGCTCTTTTAAAAATGCTAATAACTCGCCCACTTCACGCAGTGCAATGGGGTCGTCTTTACCTAATGCCATGGCAACACGTTTTGGGGTGCCAAATAGGTTGGCCAATACCGGCATGGTGTGATTGGTTGGGTTTTCGAATAACAGCGCGGGACCGCCCGATCGTAAAACACGATCAGCAATTTCAGTCATTTCTAAATAAGGGTCAACAGGGTGACTAATGCGCTTGAGTTCACCATTGGCTTCTAAATGCTCGATGAAGCTGCGTAAATCCTTAAAACTCATGGTTACCGCCTGAATATCAAATCCAACATGGCGCGCACTATAGCATTTTTCTAATATAGGGTTAAGCAAAATGGTGGATATCGACTTTATCTAGACTTAGCGTAAAATAACTTATATAGATGCGCTTGTGAGAGGTGAGTGATGAACATAAACAATTCCCGAGTATTACTGAGCACTGCTGTTGCCTGTGCTTGTTTGTGTGTCTGTGCCATTTTACCTGTACAGGCTAAAGCACCGCTGAATGATGAACGACTTAATCGTGAGTCTCACTCAATGGGAGGGCAGCATCATCGCCCTAATCATCAATCTCACACTCGATACAATCCTTGGCGCTGGGGACTGGGTTGGAACAATTACGGTTGGGGCCCAAGTATTGGTATTAGTTGGCGTAATGGCATTAATAGCCACTTTAATTACGGTTGGGGTATCAATAATTATCGTGGTGTTTACCCATACAGTGCAATAAGCCTGATACCAAGTACTCAATATCGCACGATTGAGCAGCCTGTTTCGGTTAATGCTGCGCCGCAGCAAACTACAACATACACTGAAGTGAGCAGTGGCTTGAGTCGCTTACCTGAAAACGCCAAAGTGATTCAAACCGACAATGGCACGGTTTACGAATGGCAAGGGGTTGAATATTATTTTGATTGGAATACGCAAACTTACGAGGTTGCTAAAATCGTGACTCCGTGATCGCCTGCGTAGTAGCAATAGTCGAGGTTATGATTAGCTTTGGCTTGATACATTGCGGTGTCTGCGGCGCTAATAAGCTCGCGGCTACTGAGTCCATTTTTGGGTAATATACTAACACCAATGCTCGCTCCTACTGCCAGTGTATGATCTGCAATCTTGATGGGTTTTTGAATCGCCTTTAATAGCTGCTCAATTTTTTGATCGATATTAATCGGCTCAGTGATTAAATCGAGCCATACTACAAATTCATCTCCACCAAGCCTGCCGGCTATATCCGTTGACCTGAGGTTTTTTATTAAGCGTTGCGCGATAGTGACGATGACTTCATCACCAATGCTGTGGCCTAGTGAGTCATTAATTTGCTTAAATTTATTGAGATCGATAAACAATAAAGCGGCTTGATCATCTGAGCGTAAGTCTCTGGCAATGGCACTGTCGATTTTTTTTATAAAGGCGCGGCGATTATATATGCCGGTTAATTCATCATGCTCCGCTAAGAAAATAAGCCGCTCTTGTTGTTCAATCAGTTTGTGGGTTTGGCGGTCAACCTCTTGTTTAAGGCTGTCTTTTTTTACAGTGATTTGAGTGAGTGATTGTTTCATTAAATTAAAGTTGTGGGCCAGTGCAGACAGCTCATCGGCATCGCTAAATACAATGCGGCTGGTTAAATCACCCGAGGCAAGAGCTTCCATGCCGCTATTTAACGAAGCTAAACCTTTTTTGAAACGGGTTAAGGTCATAAATGACCATACAGTGACTAACAATGCGAGTATGAATAATATGGCTCCGACTAACCATAATAGGGTTTGTTGTTTGGTTTTGGCCTGGGTGACTGAGAATTGATGTAAACGGAACATTTCTTCGGTCATCTCTTCAATGACCATACTGTATTTGGCTTTAAATAAACGTTCTGCTGCCAGTGTGATTGGTTGAGCGGCTTGCGGATTATGGTAATTATTTTGGGTATTAATTAAGGTTCTCACATTGGTATTAAGCCGATTAATATTCTGAATAATGAGCTTTTGCTGTGGATCCCAATCAATGTTTTGCGACAACTCAGCGGCTAATTCAGCTTGTCGATTGTTTAGCTCAGTCAATCCTTGTTCATCTGTGTATTCTTGATACAGCCAAAGTTGACTGCGCAAACTGTCAATACTGAGTTGCAGTTTCATTGAGTAGTTTAATTGACGATAAATTTGTTGTTGATAATTATGTACCTGCACTAGCGACAGTCCAACAACAAAGGTCAGTATTGAGCAGAGCATCGCGGTGAGTTTAAGGCGCTTAGATAACATCATAACTTACCAGCCAGCCTCTTGGTTTGTATAGGTTTCAAGAAGTTTTCTATCAAATATGAGTCTAAAATCGACACGGTTTTCACGCGGAACTAATTGATTGTCTATTGCCCACTGGCTTTGAGTTTGAATATTGGAAAACAGAGCATTACTCAGTGACAATCTAAAAGTATAGTCGCTCCATGAGTATTGTAATTGTTGGGCGTCTACTTCGAGAATTTGGCTCATATTCTGTTGCGCTTGTTTGGGAGATTTATTGAGAAATTCAGTGGCTTGATTAATGGCTTTGAGTAATGCCAATTTTTGATCTTTTTCAATATGAGAATCTTTTAGGCCAATAAGATTAAATGATAAATGGTACAAACCACGACTGTTAATGATTTCGGGCGAGCGCGACATTTGTGTAGAGAGTAAGTAACTCAGTGGCTCCCAGGCCGAAATAATATCCACTTTGTCATTTAATAATGCGGGTAAAAGTTGGTCTGATTTTAAATAGACGCGTTGGATTGGCTGTTGAGTTTTATTGTACATAATTAATAAACTGTCTAAGAAAAACTCACTCGAACTGCCTTTAATTATCCCAATGCGAGCATTAGCTAGATTATCTAGGTGCTTATATTTTTGCGGATTAAGACTGAGTAACTTGACGTCATTATCTGATTCAACAAAGCTTGCAATTACAGAAAAGTCGGTGCGTTTAAAGCTATTAAACATCACAACAGTTTCTGACGAGGTGGCAAAGTCTGCCTCACGATTAACCATGGCGTCAAAACATTTTACGCCACCGTCAAACCTGATTAATTCAACGTTTACATTATTCTGGTCAAAATAACCTTGCTGTTGTGCAATAAATAATGGCGCCGATAACGGCGTGTTTGATACGGCTATTTTTATTGGTTTTTGCAATGCTTTTGATGTGAATGCATTGTTTGAAGGCTCACAACTGGTTAAGCAGGCTATGATGCTCAGCATAAACAATATGTATATAAACCTCGTAAGCAGTGTCGTCATTAAATACAGTTTATTAGGGGACAGTAAGTTAAGTGTAGTGAGTGTATATAATTTTGAGATAAATATTGTGAATATTTCAACTTTATCCGTACTCTGTGTATTAACTGTAAATCAAAAGTATTAACACAAATGTGAGGTGGTTGATTTTTGAACAGCTTTTAATGGCAAGGTGGTTGTGTTTAAGGCCTGTTGATCTTTGCTGGTTGAATTTTGTTCGAGTAAAACGTTTTAGCTGAATCCTCCGGGCAGCGATTGTTGACCATTTTTACTGCCTTATCGACTTTTTATGTAGAATCACTTCACCTCAAAGCCTCCGCCGCGCAGTTGTATTTGTGAGTAATGGCTAACAATTCGCTGCAAAAACAACGTTGAAAGATCAACAGGCTCTCACTTAATTCATTGATCAATATGCTTAATTAATAAAGGGTAGAGTTCATTAAGGATCACTTCTGCTTGCTGATAATTTAATATTTTCATCTCAGACTCAAGCGCCAAGTATTGCTCAGGTGCGATGACATTAAGAGTCGGTGCTATTTTGAGTAAAGTAGTCGAAGCATTCATATTAAAGATATTCACTTCTTCTGTTAATTTCTGAAATGTGGCTAAAAATTCTTCGGTTACTTTTAGGGTGGATTCAGCCTGCAGCATGGGGGCTTTTTGCGGCAATTTGCTTTGCAGCAGTAACAAATCCTTGGCAATAGGAAGCGCCATATTAGCCTGTTGAACGAACTCGTTAATCATCTCTTTTTTATTAAATTGCTCGCCCGTTTTAATCATGCTTTCTTGTTGGCTTACAAACTGAGCTAGGGCATTAAAGCCTAAGGTTGCCGCAGAGCTTTTTAAGGTATGGAACATGATTTTTAGCTCAGGATCACCTTTAACTGTTAATGCCTCGGTTGCTGTGTATTCAATAAGGTCATTGATAAATAACGCTAGCGCTTTGGCGTAGATGGTTTTGTTGTCGCTGAGACGAGTGAGGGCTTTAGCAAAATCAATATGATGTTTGTGGCAAAATGACATAATCATGGTTTTGGGGGGCATCGGCGTTTCAGTTGTTACTGCGTGTTTAGACGTTAACTGAGCTAAAGGGGT
The DNA here is from genome assembly GCF_014648295.1 of Shewanella saliphila. Lineage (GTDB taxonomy): Bacteria > Pseudomonadota > Gammaproteobacteria > Enterobacterales > Shewanellaceae > Shewanella > Shewanella saliphila. The sequence goes on along the minus strand of NZ_BMQV01000057.1, from coordinate 8,593 downwards.
TATTGTTGAGTTTGTTTGCGCTGTTGTGGTGACTGGCATGCCTGGCGCTGCGATTAATTCAAGACCACTGAGCGATTCAGTGCTGCTTGGCTGCGCCTCTGAACGGTCATCTTGGGTAACCTTTTGTTGTACTTCAATAAAAATGTATTCAGTATTGTCGCTGCTTAATATGTTGGCTGAAATATGCACAGATAGAATGTCTTTTTGTACGGTAATGAGCTGACACTCGAAACCATGATGATGACTGTTCAACAGTTGGAGTTTAGTGTCTTCCCATGTTTGTGCAGTATTTGGCATGAGCAAGTTGTTGATATGCTGACAAAGCATCTCGTTAGCACTGTATCCTAATGCGCTATTGGCATATGGATTACTACGGACAATCACCCCATCTAGGGTTAACCAAAGCAAAATATTATGGGAGTGTTCAACTGCTGCGCTGATTAAGTTAAGTTGTTTTCGTAAGGCATTCTTTTCGGTTAAATCTTCTGCAACAAAAACAAACTCTGTGGTGCCTAAGCGACGTTGTTTCATCGCAGAAACATGTAAATTAACCTGTTTGTAGTCGCCGTATTTTTGCTTTAATCGACATGTAAAAGAGAAGTGTTGCTGTTGCTGTAATTGTTGCTCTATATAGTTGATTAGATTGTTATCTTTACCATCAATTAGTCGCGTGGGGTCGTTTTTTTGTGTATCTGATGGTAAGTCGCTTTTTGTTTGAGCGACCCCAGTCATGAGTTTGGTTAAGTTTTTTCCTAGTATTTCTTCTGCATTATAACGAAGTTGTTGCTCCGCACCGCTGCTGAAAAAAGTAATCGTCCCCGTTGAATCAGTCGCAATAATAGCCACTTTGCTGCTATTGAGAATATTTTGCTGAAATAAGTTTGCCTGTTCTATTTCGATGGTGTTTTCATCAACTTTGGTTTTAAGCTCAGTATTGTGTTGTTGTAATTGAGTTTGTAAGGCTTTGAATTCAGACACGTCGTTGATGGTGAAGCTGGCACCTAAAAATAGGTTGTCTTTGAGTAAAGGCGTAATCGTTAGTACCAATGAGCGCGCTTCAGTGTCGCCATGAACTTGATGAGAAAACTGAATGTTATTGACGCGCTCGCCTCGAGCGACTTTTTTAAAATAGGCAATCAAAACATCGGTGCTAATACTATCACTTAGGTAATTAATGATAGGCTGCTTTTCTGAAACTGATTTTTGCAGGTTAAAAATAGTGGCTGCAGATTGATTCCAGTTAAGGATGGTAAAAGTACTGTCCACACCGATTAAGCATTCTGATGAGTTTTCAATAAACGAAAACAGCGATATCTTTTGCCTTACACTATCCATACTTCGAGTGATATAGCGCAAAAACATGTGTAGGATAATAATGAGCAGCACAGTACTACTCAGGGTGATAGCGAATACTTGTTGCGGGTTCGGTAAATGCAGTGTTGCGATCCACTGCTGCGACGGTGTTAGTTTTACAGCCCATTGACGGCCATAAATTTCAATGATGTTCTCAACGGCGTGGTTATCATCAAATACGAGTTGTTCATTAGTATTGTTACGGCTGTTTGAAGTAAAAAACGGCACTTTGTCTGTTGGGCCGATGTCACTAATGGTCAGTTTTAAATTACTTTGTTGGTCGGTTAAGGTTTTTAAAATGTCGTTAATCAGTAGTGGCGTATAAACCCAGCCTAATAGTTCCGCTGATGACGTTTTCGAAATGTTTTTCGCGTCGAATAAGGGCAGCAATAAAAGAAAACCATGATTTATTTCATTGTCTACTTGCACTAAGGTAATTGGAGCCGTCAGTACTGCAGCATTGGCCACCGCTGAAGACAATGCCGCTCTGCGGCGATTAGGCTCAGAACCGATATCTAGCCCTAAAGATTCAATGTTAGGTTGTTCTGGTTCAATGTATTTAACAATAAAAAGTGGGTCTTGAGAGGTACTAAGCTGTTTTAAGGTAAAGGCTTGCTGACGATCTTGACTCGCCTGCTGCAAGAATGCATTTAATTGCGCTTTTGGCGTAACACTTATCACTCCAAACCCACGTGCACCTGGAAATTCTCTTGGATAATCTCGGCTGTGAAAGTAAGCTAAATTTTTCTGATAATTAAAATGCTCAAAGCCTGTCGTATTGATGGCGCCTCTTAATCCTTGTAAACCGTATTCAAATTTTTGTATCCGCTGTTTAACCTCTTGGCTTAGTTGTTTACTTTGCTGAGTTAAATTTAATTTAATCAGTGCGCCGTTCTGTATTTCAATGTTGTTTTTAAGAATGACAGCAATGAATAATCCTGTTAATAAGAGTATTATTGACGTAAAGTTTGCCCATTTATAGCTTTTGATTTGCGTTTGTTTTGTTAAACGATTAAACATTCTGCTACCTATAATGAACTTTCGCTGTATAAAAGTGCTTACACAGCTAAACTTAGTTAACCTAACTGTTTTTTAGTGGTTAATTCAATGTAAAAATCAGTAAAGTGAAAAAGCCTGCACCATATGTTCTGTGTAAATGGATGTTGTTTTAAGAAAAAGGAGTTACCGCATCATGTTGTTATCGGGTTACACAAATACCGTATATCGTATTTTAATTATTGACGATGATATTCAAAATATATTTGTTTTAGAAGATATTTTATCTCCTCTTGGCAATATATATTTTTCAGAATCGGGCAGTAATGCATTTGCGTTAATCGATAAAATCAAACCCGACGTCATTCTACTTGATATCGAAATGCCCGATATGGATGGCTGGCAAGTCTGTCGCGCTCTTAAAGCAGATCCTCGTTACAGTGATATCCCCATTATTTTTATTACAGGCCATACAGAGCCTGAGTTTGAACGTTTGGCACTCGAAAGTGGCGGTGTAGACTTTATTACCAAACCGTTTAACGCTTCTATTTGTTGCTTACGTGTGCATACGCAACTTCAATTTAGGCAGCAAAATCATCTTATTGTTAAAGCGAAAGAAGAATTACAACAATTAGTCAATCAAGTCCCTATGCTGATCACTTATTGGGACTCTTCGGGCAATAACTTATTCAGTAATGATTACTCTGGCGCTTGGTTTGAAACGTTAATCGGGCATATCGATGGCCAGCATATTTCGACTATTTTCCCACCTGAATTAAGCGCAGCAGTACTGAGACACCAAAAACAAACCACCTCTGAACCGCTGAAGTATATCGTCACAGTAAAAAATCAGCTTGGTACGAGCTTTTACGAAGTCTTTCAGTCAAAAATGAAATCGGCGGCGGGTATTGATGGTTACTTAGTCACGCTGGTAGATGTGTCTGAGGTAAAGCATGCCAAACAGGCTTTGTACTCAGAGAAAGAGCGCTTACGCGTCACGCTTAACTCAATTGGCGATGCGGTTATTGCCACCGATACCAGAGGGTTAATCACTTTTATGAATCCGATTGCTGAGCGTATGACGGGCTGGTGGATTAAGGATGCATTGCATCAAAAAATTGAAACCGTTATGCAATTGCGTGACTCTAATACACGCCACACACTGCTTAACCCTTTGTACATTGCATTGAGAGAGCAGCGTATTGTTGCTATGGCGTTAAATAGCCAGTTAACCGCCCGAGGTGGACAAGTTTTTGCTGTTGAAGATTCGGCAGCACCTATTCGTAATGAAAATGGCGAAGTCATTGGTGCCATTATGGTGTTTCATGATGTCAGTGAAGCAATGGCAATGGCGATGAAAATGAGTCACCTTGCAAACCATGACCAATTAACGGATTTACCTAACCGTATTTTATTGCAAGACCGATTAAGTGTCGCCTGTTCAGCGGCTGAGTCATTTGGCAATAAAGCTGCGGCGCTATTGGTGGATATTGACCATTTTAAATATTTAAATGATTCGCTTGGACATCAGCTGGGTGATGAAATGATTTGTTTAATGGCGCAGCGACTGCGTTCGTTAATTCCACCCTCTTACACGTTAGCAAGACTGGGAGGCGATGAGTTTGTTATTTTAATGAGCGATGCACATTCTGTTGAAGCGTCGTCGGTACTTGCCACAAAATTAGTAGAAGCAATGCATGAACCTTTTGTTTTGGCAGGACAAAAATTCAGTGTGTCTATCAGTATCGGGATCAGTGTATTTCCTAATGACGCTAACGATGCTGAAGAGTTGATGCGTCATGCTGATGTGGCGATGTATCGTGCTAAGCAAGAAGGCCGAAATCGCTTTAGTTTTTTTTCTCATGATTTAGAGAGTTCAATTCGCGAACGTCATCAACTAGAGACTTGTTTGCGAAATGCCATTATTCATGATGAGTTATTTGTGCATTACCAGCCCAAAATAAATTTAGCCACCAATGAAATTATTGGAGCAGAAGCCCTTGTTAGACTGACCGATAGCGAAGGGGTCTTTATCTCACCCAATGAGTTTATTCCTTTGGCGGAGGAAACCGGCTTAATCATTAAACTGGGTAAACAGGTGTTATACAAAGCTTGCCAAGAGGCTAAGTCCTGGTTAGATATGGGCTTAAATATTCCTATTTCGGTCAATGTGGCAGTGGCACAATTTGCAGACCCTCATTTTGCCAATATTATTGAAAAAGCGCTCCATGATTACCAATTACCTGCTGAGTTACTTGAGTTAGAAATCACTGAGACAGCGTTGATGATTGATGCGGCTGACATGCAAACTAAGTTGTATCAACTTAAGTCTTTAGGAATAAAGATTTCTATTGATGATTTTGGCACTGGCTATTCTAGTTTGGCTTATTTGAAAAAGTTTAATGTCGATGTCATGAAAATCGATATGTCTTTTGTTAAGGACATGTTAAACAATAAGCATGATTATGAAATTGTAAAAACCATAATTTCCCTTGGGCAGTCTATGGGGTTAGCGCTGATTGCCGAAGGTGTGGAAACTAACGAACAGCGGCAAGCGTTGCTTGAACTCAATTGCTTAATGGGACAAGGGTATTTGTTTAGTCGCCCGCTCAGTGCTATCGACTTTAATGCCTTTATTTTACAGCATAAGGCTTAGTTGAGTTTAAGGGGATCTATGATCAAACAATGGTTGAATAGTGATAATAAGGCCAGATATAAAACCTTGTCTTATTTGGGCTATTTTGCCATTGGTTGTTGCTGCTTACTTTTCTTTCTGGTCTATTCAACTTTTGCCAAGCAAACCATTATTGAGAGTAATAAAAAAACCTTAGTACAATTGAGCCACACCGCGGCGCAAGAAATGGGTAAGGTGTTTACTGATTACGCTAATAAAATCTTGTTTTTACACGCTACCCCTTCTGTTAATGGCCTAAGCCGTGCGCTGCAACATGATGGCATTGATCCTATTGATGCTACCACTCGTCAGCAATGGCAGGGTCGACTGCAAGACATGTTCAGTGCTTTTGTTCAAACCAACCCTGAAGTACGTCAAGTTCGCTTTATTAGTCGTTTAAATAATGGCCGAGAGGTTGTGAGGGTGGAGCGCCGTAACGACAAGATTGTTGTCATAACAGATAGCTTGTTACAAGAGAAAGGCAACAGCGAATATTATTCTACCATTTCCGCCCTTAAATCGAATGAAGAGTATATTTCAGATATTAGTTTAAACCGAGAATATGGGGAGATTGAAACCCCTATTTGGCCAACGTTTAGAGTGGCAAAACCTTTTTATGACCCACAAGGTGAATATTTCGGTTTTGTTATTGTAAACATTGATGCCAGCTTTTTATTAGATCAATTACAACGAGATTTTAAGCATTCGTTATTTGAATTAGCCATTTTAAATTCGAGTGGCTATTTTATTATCGCCCCCGATCCTGCACTCAACTTTGGCTTTGATTTAAACATTCCAGACTCAACATGGCAGTCACAAACACATCAAGCATCTTTGCCGGTAGGCGGTAAAATTTTACAAGTGAGCTTGGGCGAGCAACCGTTTTGGGCCATCGGCAAAACATTCTTTTTATCATCGCATGAAGATCGTCAATTAGTCTTAATTGGTTTGCTTCCAGCTCAGGCTGTTGATGCGCTATGGGTACAACAACGTAATATGATGATGTTACTTATGCTGGTGATTTTTTCAGTGCTGGTGGCCGTTGTGCTGATATATCAAAAATACCTTACTAAAATAATGGTGCTCTATGATAACCAGTCATTATATCAGGCGATCATTGCAGGCTCGTCTGATGCGATTGTCAGTATTGATCGCCAAGGGATGATTTTGAGCTGGAATGAATCGGCTACCTTTTTATTTGGTTTATCTGAACAAGATGCTCTAAATACTAACTTATTGGCAGTATTAGATGAGGTTAGTGAACAAAAAGTGCTAGACAGCGCATTAATTACCGCAGTATTTGATGCTAAAGAACATATGGTTGTGACATTAGAATCGCGGTCCCATGGTGCTCAAAATAAAGTATTGTCTGTTAATTTGTCGCCTGTAATCGCGGTGAACAATAAAAATATGAGCAGTATTTCAGCCATTATTCGAGATGTAACTGACTCGCGAAGAGGTGAAACTAAAATCCTGCAAATGAATGAGTCCCTAGAGCAACAGGTGATTCAACGTACCCAAGAGTTAGAAACTGCGACGACAGAGGCCATTTCTGCTAACCAATTAAAAAGTGAATTTGTTGCCAATATTAGCCATGAGATCCGCACGCCGCTAAATGGGATCGGGGGCATGGTTGAATTACTTAAACGTGAATACCTATCAGAGAAGCAATTAGGCTATTTAGCCATGGCTAAAAATAGCATTGCGACGTTAACGGTATTAATTAATGATCTGTTAGATCTGTCGAAAATTGAATCTGGCAATTTACAAGTCGAGTTAGACGCATTCGATTTGCTCGAAAATGTCTGTGGTGTCATTAATATGATGTCCATTAGAGCTGAAGAGAAAGGTCTTATTTTATTACTTGATAATGTCGAGCTAACTCATCGTAAAATAATCAGTGACCCTTATCGTATTAAACAAGTGTTAGTGAATTTGATTGGCAATGCGATTAAGTTTTCAACCGAAGGTTATATCATCGTTAAGGTCGGTACACGCGCAGATGAGTCAGATAATATCAATGTGGAGTTTTCAATTACCGATAATGGTATTGGCATTTCGCAAGCACAGCAGAAAAAGCTTTTTAAGCCCTTTATTCAAGCGAATGGTTCGATAACTCGCGACTTTGGTGGTACAGGCTTAGGTTTGTCTATTTCTAAGCAGCTGGTGACGTTATTAGGTGGTGATATTGGTGTGAGTAGTGTGCTTGATAATGGGAGCACATTCATTTTTAATATTGTGGCTAAGTATAATCGCGATACCAGCTTAAAGCCGTTAAATAATCCATTTAAAGATAAGCTGGTGCTGATATTTATTGACGATCACTTAACGGCGAATATCATGCAAAAGCATTGTGAGTCGTGGTCTGCTGAGGTGACACTAATTAACTCGTATGAAGAGTTGGCTGCACAACCAAACTCTCCATGTGCCGATGTTGTGATTATTGATAATCATTTAGCGGTCAACGAAACCCAGCAGTGGTTAACACGCTACCAAGCTGAAAGCGGCTCCTTATTAGTCATGATGAGTCGAGATGAATTGGGTGTCGCAGTGCCTGAAAATACTCATTGCAAGCATCTTATTGCACCTGTGCTACCACTGCAGCTTATTGATGCATATTCGAAATTGATTAATATTCATACCGACAGAACAGATGCAAAACTCGCTTATGCGAGTCTTACACGAGCAACTAGCGATAAAAAATACACCGTACTTGTTGTTGATGATAACCAAATTAATCGTATCGTGGCTGAGGGGTTATTAGAAGAGTTACCCGTGACTGTTTATACTGCTAATAATGGTCAGGAGGCAATTAACTTTCTCAATAATATTGAGCACAAAAGCCAGTTACAATTGGTGTTAATGGATGGCCAAATGCCAATATTAGACGGTTACAAGGCGACTGAGTTAATTAGGCGCGGTGAGGCTGGTGAAATAATGGCTGAAGTGACCATTATTGCGATGACCGCCGATGCCATGGAAGGTGACCGTGAGGCTTGCCTTAACGTGGGAATGGATGATTTTATTTCTAAACCTATTGATAAAGGCGCTTTTTTACACAAAGTCATGTACTGGTTAGAGCAAACTGATCCAGAAGTTTCATCCCTAAGTTAATGGCTGTATGGGTATCAATCCGTAGTAGAATCTGCTCCTTTAGCGAAAGTTATCAGTGCGGTATTTTCGGCAGCCTTTTGATGGCCTATTAGAGAGCATGTGTGCTTGACAACTTCTATCTCCAGCATGCTGTAGTCATACTTTAAGAAAGCCGAACAAAGAAGACCACATTGATAAATTTGCCCGTCGGGGCCGTGTTACGACCCCCATTACCGTTTTAAATGCCTTTGATGCAGATGACTACACCAGCAGTTATTTTCATTGTACTGGGTCTAGGCCCTCTAGTGACAAAGCCTAAAATAGATCACATTCTATAAGGGGCGGTATAAGTTATACCAATCCGCATTGAATTGTGATCTAATGTGCTCATCATTTCTAAATCATTTTATTCTTTGAAAAACTACACAGCTTTTGAACTCGTTAAATTATCAAAGTCAGAAAAAGATGCTCGTATGC
>NZ_BMQV01000056.1 GCF_014648295.1 Shewanella saliphila | reverse complement strand
AATTCAGCAGTCGCTTGTAACTCTAGAGAAAATTCAGACATAAAAAAATCGGCCTCAGAAATAAATCTAAGACCGATTATGAAGCCTAGAAAAGATCGTTCAAGTCGCTTAAACGATCGGCATTAGATACTCGGGCTGCGCTTATTCGTAGCGGCCTTGAACAGCTTACCGAACAAGGCTTTGCCTCGTCAGGTATTGAGCCTATTTTAAAAAAGGTTGGGGTACCTAAAGGCTCTTTCTATCATTACTTTGCCAGTAAAGAAGCGTTTGGTCAGGCTGTATTGCAAAACTATGCTGATTACTTTTTAACTAAATTAACCACCCATCTTTACGATGATGCTCACCCGCCGTTAACTCGGATCCGTCATTTTGTGGCAGACGCTAAAGCGGGGATGACTCGCCATGATTTTAAACGTGGTTGTTTAGTTGGTAACTTAGGGCAAGAGGTTGGAGTATTACCTGAGAGTTTTAGGCCGCAATTAATTGCGATATTTGCCAGCTGGCAAAATTGCTTAGCAAAATGTCTTGAAGATGCCGTAGCACAGGGGCAAATCACTGCTGATGCTAATTGCCAATTATTAGCTGAGAACTTTTGGGTGGGTTGGGAAGGCGCTGTCAGCCGAGCTAAGCTGGTTGAGAGTGGCACACCGCTGGATAATTTTTGCGATTTATTTATGGCAGCTTTACCAAAAGAAATGTAAACGTAAAATTTTTTAACTATTAATAGACGACCAGTCTAAATTAGGAGTGAATCATGTTTAATGCAATGCTAATTGAAAAAGATGACCAAGGTTATCGCACTACCGTTAAAAATGTCGATGAGTCAGTACTGCCTGAAGGCGACGTTACCGTGAACGTGCTCTACAGCACATTAAACTACAAAGATGCACTTGCTATTACGGGTAAAGCGCCTGTGGTACGTAGTTTCCCTATGGTGCCTGGTATCGATTTAGTAGGTATTGTTGAGCACAGTGACAGCGATAAATTTAGTGCTGGTGATACTGTGTTGTTAAATGGTTTTGGCGTGGGTGAAACCCATTGCGGTGGTTTAGCGACTAAAGCCCGTTTAAAAAGTGATTGGTTAATTGCATTGCCAGGTGCGTTTACTCCTCGCCAGGCGATGGCTATTGGCACGGCAGGCTATACCGCAATGTTGTGTGTTATCGCCCTTGAAAAAAATGGTGTCACGCCAGACAAAGGTGAAATTTTAGTGACAGGCGCTAATGGTGGTGTAGGCAGTTTTGCCATTGCTATTTTAGCTAAGCTTGGCTACACAGTGGTTGCATCTACAGGCCGTGTAGATGAAAGCGATTACCTGAAAAAACTGGGTGCCAGTGACATTATTGATAGAGCTACGTTATCAGAAGCAGGTCGTCCTTTAGCCAAAGAGCGTTGGGCTGGCGCGGTAGATTCTGTTGGTAGCCACACATTAGCCAATGTATGTGCCAGTACCAAATATGGCGGTACGGTTGCAGCTTGTGGTTTGGCTCAAGGCATGGATTTACCAGCAAGCGTGGCGCCATTCATTTTACGTGGTATTACTCTTGCCGGGGTAGACAGCGTAATGCGACCTATTGCTGATAGAGTAGAGGCATGGCAACGTTTAGCTGACATTATTGAACCTTCAGTATTTGACGATATTGTTCAAGAAGTGAGCTTAGCTGAAGCGCAAAGTGTCGCGACAGACTTAATGGACGGTAAAGTGCGCGGTCGTGTTGTGGTCGATGTAAATCGTTAGGCAAAAGTAGAGTAAGAACTTTATCTTATAAGCTCGTCTTATTTTGCATAGAAGATTATATCAAGCCCATTGCTAAAGCGTGGGCTTATTCATTAGAATAGCCTTTTATACTGAACAACAGCTATACTGAACAACAGCTATACTGAACAGCTGTCGTAATAATATAACTCCTAATGCGCTTACTATAATGTTTTGCAAGTCTGCTATGTTAGGTTGGTTTTTTAGTGCCTGTTTAGAATTGTTAAACACTTGCTCAACTGATTATTGAGTGGGTGTTATAGTCAAAAGCAACACCCCGAAAGTGTATTTCAAGGATTGAGAGCAACTTATGAATGGATGCGAACTGCCACACAAGCATGTGACAATATTTATCATCGACGACGACGATGTCGATGTCATCGGGATTGAAAGAGCCCTTAAAAAACTTAAAATAGCCAATCCAACTATTCGAGCCCGTGATGGTATCGAAGCACTCGATTTACTCCACAAAAAAGCGATCCCCAAGCCTTTTATCATTTTGCTCGATATTAATATGCCTCGTATGGGGGGTATTGAGTTTTTAAAAACGATCCGAGCCGACGAGGCTCTCTCTGACAGCGTAGTGTTTATGTTAACCACATCCAGTGACGATCAAGATAAAATCCTCGCTTATAAAAAAAATGTGGCCGGTTATATGGTTAAAAAACAAGTTGGCGAGTCATTTTTAAATATTGTCGATATGCTCGGTCATTACTGGCGAGTGGTGGAGTTACCTGTCTATGAATAATACTGCAGCTAATCTTGAGCAACCCATTACCCTGTTAATCATTGATGATGATGCCATCGACCGAAAGTCAATTCGGCGGGCGTTAATGTCGAGCCAGCGGCCTATTTTTATTATAGAAGCGCAAACAGGCGAAGAAGGCTTAAGCCAGTTTGATAAACATCAAGTCGATGTATTATTAATAGATTATCGCTTACCAGACATTGATGGTTTAGCCTTGATTAAAAAGCTATTAATGCGCAAGACAACCGATGCAACTATCATTATGGTGAGTCAGCATGAAGATGAAATTCTGTCATTGAATGCCCTTAATGTGGGTGCGCACGATTTTATATTAAAATCAGAAGTCAACTCTGGCCGGCTAAACCGGACGATAAGCCAGGCACAGCATCGTCAGCTGCTTGAAGGTGTGGTACGTGAAAAAAATAATGCCTTAGAATGGCTGGCTAAACGAGATTCATTAACCCAATTAATTAATCGCTATACCTTTGAAAAAACGCTCAAAGATGCTTGTGACAGGGTGTTGTTTACTGCCTCTAATATCGCGCTATTTTTTATTGATTTAGACAATTTTAAAAAAGTGAATGACTTTTTGGGTCACACCGTAGGTGACAAACTATTGCAAACCGTAGCCGCTAAATTGGCGTCGGTTGTCAACGAAGGTGATTGCTTAGCACGACTCGGTGGCGATGAATTTGTTATTTTGGCGCAATATATTAACGATGAAAAGCAAACACAGGTTATTGCTAATAAAGTGATCGATGCACTCAGTGAGCCTTTGCTTGTTGGGAATCATAGTTTTTCAGTCACCGCGAGTATTGGGGTATCCATTTTAGGGACATTTGCCGCAACACCTGAAACCATGATGAAATGTGCCGATATTGCAATGTATAAAGCCAAGCAAACCGGTCGCAATAAAGTGTGTTTATATAACCATCTACTGCATCAAGAAACACAAAGAAAAAACTTATTAGAGCAAGACATTCATCAAGCACTTTCGCTAAATCAGTTTGTGGTGCATTACCAACCACAGATTTGTACTCAAACACAAAAAGTGAAAGGGGTTGAGGCACTAGTGCGTTGGCAACATCCTACCGAAGGTTTGCTAAAACCTGACTCGTTTCTTGAGCTAGCCGAAGAGTTAAACCTGATTGGCAATATCGGTCAGTGGGTATTACATACCGCCAGTCATCAATTAAAGCATTGGCAGCGCCAATATCACCTAAATGATGATGAGTTAACCATGTCGGTCAATTTATCCACCTTTCAATTGCAAGATATCAATTTACTCAATCTGGTTTCTGATGTGCTCACGTCTTGTGATTTATCGCCAAGTTGCTTGGAGTTAGAAATCACGGAAAGTTCGATTATCCATAGCCCAGAAAACATTGTTGAAAGACTCATTGAGTTGACTCAAAAAGGGGTCAAATTATCCTTGGATGACTTTGGCACTGGTTATTCATCGATTAAGCATTTACACCTATTTCCGATCAATTCATTAAAAGTGGATAAGAGTTTTATTGCCGCTTATGAGCAAAAAAAATCGCAAGATAAAGTGCTTGAAGCCATGATCAAATTTGCCAAATATCTCGGTTTATCTGTTATTGCAGAAGGGGTTGAAACCGCTGAACAGCTTGCGTTTTGTCAAGCTCAGGGATGCGATTTAATACAAGGCTATTATTACTCAAAACCGATTAGTGCCCATGATTTTGAGTCCCAGTATTTAGTTAAATAACAGGTCATTAATGTTTTTTGCTGAAACTCATCGAGATTATTATGTTAAAGCACTTTTCGTTACTGTCTAAGTTTAAATTGCATTCATTATCGGTGGTACTCCTATTAGCCGTGATGCTTATGTTGGCTCTGTGCCATGTTGTTTACTGGCATCAAGTGCGCATCATTCAACATGAACTCGATAATGTATCTCATGCGAAAGCGAATTTATTGCGTGAGCATATTGAAAACCTAAAGCGCGAAACATTATTTTTGTCCAAGCTGGTAGACACTAAGGCTGTTGCAACGTTAAGTCAAAAATCAGTCGTTGAACCTGAGCACCAAGCACAATTAAAGCGCCATAAAGATGCGTTAATAGATGTGTTCAAGCATTATATGCACAGCATACCAGCGCTCAATCAACTGCGTTATATCGATAACCAAAGCGGCTTTGAAACGATACGTGTTGATCGCCGCCAAGGCGATTTAGTTACTATTGCTCCAGCGTATTTACAGCAAAAAAGCAGCAGAGATTATTTTATCGAAACCGCTAAATTAACCGACGGCGATGTTTATGTGTCACCGATTAATTTAAACCAAGAAAATAGTGAGATTGCATTACCTTATCTGCCGGTTATTCGTGTAAGCACTTTAGTTACAGCTAAATCAACTAAAAAGGCGGCAGGCCAAATAGTCGTTAATGTGTTAGCTCAATCCTTGTTTGATCATTTAACCATTGACCCTGTGAATCTTGATACTGATATTCAGATGTATCTCACTAATGCTCATGGCGATTATTTGTTTCATCCAGATAACAGCAAAACGTTTGGGTTTAACCTCGGCCATCGGTACACCTTTCAAGATGAATTTACTGCAGCTGCTGATGGTGTTTACAAAAACACAAACGATAAGCACTTATTACACTGGTTTAATGCCTCTTTAGTTTCTAAGGCAAGTATTTACGCAGCTCAACATCAGCACAACAACCTCGTTGTGATTGCGGTGGCAAACAATGATAAAGCCATGATCAAAACAGCGTTAATGGTATTTTGGTATTGGGTGGTGATAGGAATATTGATACTACTTTTTAGGAACATTAAAAAAGATATCGAATTCAAGGCTCAGCAACAACATTTAGATACTGTCGTTACAATGGAGCAAGAGCTTAATGCCATTTTAAGCCATGCTCCCAGCGGGATTATGGTGGTGAATCGCCAAGGTGTTATCACGTTAGCTAACACCCAGGTAGCACGTATTTTTGGCTATGCTCAAATGGAGTTGTTAGGCCAGAACTTATCGGTGTTGTTACCCGCCAGTTTTGCTCAAATGCACCCCCATTTGATGCACACTTTCTTTGCTGAGCCAGAAACAAAATACATGGGAGGTGGACGCGAGGTGTGCGGTTTACATAAAACCGGTATCGAAGTGCCACTAGAGATAGGCCTAAGTGTGATTGACTACAAAGGCGAATTACAAGCCATTTGTGGCATTGTTGATATTTCATTAAGAAAACAATACGAGCAAGTATTTGAACGCGTTGTCGACGCGTTACCCAATGCCGTTTTATTAGTGGATTATGACGGCGTTATTGAGTTGGTAAATAAACAGACAGAAAAGTTATTTGGTTATTCTCGTGCAGAGTTATTAGGCCATAAGATAGATATGTTGGTGCCTGAGTCTTTTCATGAGCAGCATTTAGCATGGCGGAAATCATTTTTTACCGCTACAGAAAATGCGGATGATAATGAGCGCTATGACATTAACGGTTTACGCAAAGACGGTAGCGTGTTTCCGTTATCCATTGGCTTATGCACATTAGACACGCTTAAGGGTAAAAAGCTGCTTTCATCGATTGTAGATTTAACTGAACATGTGCGTAAAACACAGGCGTTAAATAAACTCAGTGAAACCCTAGACCGCACCAGTAAAATGGCTGGAGTAGGGGGGTGGGAACTCGATTTAACCACTCAGACGCTGTTTTATTCAGAAGAAACATACCGTATCTATGGTTTATCGCCAGATTCGTCATTAACCATTGAGCAAGCCATTGAGTTTTATACTCCAGAGTCACAACCTATTATTCGCCAAACCCTTGCGCAAGCAATTGAAACCGGTAAAACCTGGGATGTTGAGGTGCGTTTTGTGAAAGCCAATGGCAAGCTTATTTGGGTAAGAGTGATGGGTACTATTGAATATGAAAATGGTCAAGCTGTTAGGCTTGCTGGCACAATTCAAGACGTTTCAGAGCGTAAATACTACCTTGAAGAGCTATCGAGAAGTAACGCTGAATTACATAATTTTGCTTATGTTGCCTCACACGATCTTAAATCGCCTTTACGTGGTATCGATCAGTTAGCCAGTTGGCTAGAAGAAGATTTACAAGGCAAGCTTAGCGATGAAGATGCAGAGTATTTAACGTTAATGCGCGGCCGAATTAACCGTATGGAGAAGCTACTCGACGACCTACTTACCTATTCAAGAGCGGGTAAAAAAGCAGATGCTATTCATGCGGTTAACGTTAAAGATGTTGTCGAAAATGTGTTTGATTTATGTAATACCCAAAATAGATTTAAGTTGGTTTTTAACTCAACCGTTGGCGATATCATTACTGCGAGTGTGCCGTTAGAGCAAGTGCTGCGTAACTTAATCAATAATGCGATAAAACATCACCATACAGGCAGTGGCACTGTGTCGGTATCTGTAACAACGACAGGGCGATTTTATGAGTTCACTGTGTCAGACGATGGACCTGGGATCCCTGAGCAGTATGCAGAGAAAGTATTTACCATGTTCACAACCTTAAAACCCCGTGATGAAGTTGAAGGCAGCGGTATGGGTTTAGCTATTGTGAAAAAAATAGTCGTTGCCATGGGCGGTGACATTCGTCTTGAAGTCATTCAGGACAAAGGGGCCTGCTTTAGCTTTACCTGGCCCATTAATATCGATAGTGATATGCACGTTGAGCAGTAATGGTTTAGCTGACTTTTGAGGTTAAAGGGGTAATATATAACTCGGTAAACTGCTCTTTAGGCATAGGTTTAGCGAACAAATACCCTTGTAAATAGTCACACGACAGCTGTTGTAATATCTGGTGCTGCCCTGTGGTTTCAACTCCTTCGGCCACCACTTGTACTTTTAAGTGACTGGCCATAGTGATAATCGCTCTGACCAATGCAATGCTACTTTCATTGGTTTCCATGTGCTGAATAAAAGAGCGGTCGATTTTTAAAATATCGATATCTAGTCGTTGTAAATAAGCCAAAGATGAGTAACCCACGCCAAAATCGTCAATGGCAATGTCGATACCGTTATGGCTCAATCGATGCATTTGTTGCTGAATAGGAGACTCTGGATCCATTAAGGTATTTTCAGTGACTTCAATCACCATAGTGTCTCTTGGTAAACCTTGTTTATTGCAGGCTAAAATCCAATCGTCTACCCATTGTCCGGCGCGATCAAATTGCAGTGGTGAAC
Source organism: Shewanella saliphila (assembly GCF_014648295.1). Lineage (GTDB taxonomy): Bacteria > Pseudomonadota > Gammaproteobacteria > Enterobacterales > Shewanellaceae > Shewanella > Shewanella saliphila. The sequence goes on along the minus strand of NZ_BMQV01000056.1, from coordinate 15,282 downwards.
AATTGACACTGACTTGCATTATTTGGCCCGACATATAATACCATTGCGCAGCATCGTGAATTGCTTGCTCTCTCACCCAGTTACCAATATCTTCAATCAGGCCGTTTTGCTCCGCCATAGGGATAAACTCATTAGGGCCGATTAACCCATGCTGAGGGTGCTGCCAGCGGATAAGCGCTTCTGCTTTACTAACATTAATACCGTCTAGGTCAAAAATGGGTTGGTAATATAAAACAAACTGATCTTCGTTAAGTGCAACGCGGATTTCTTCAAGAATACGACGCTTCTCTATTGCTTGCTCTTCAATGATATAAGAGAAAAATTCGTAACGATTACGTCCTTTGCTTTTTGACAAGTACATGGCTTGGTCTGCATGTTTAACTAAGTCTTCAACGCTGCGCCCATCAGCGGGGTAAAATGTTAAACCAATACTGCCAGTAACATAGACTTGTGCTCCATTGATGGTGATACATTGCATTAGGCTTTGTTTGACTTTTTCTGCGATTTCACTGGCTCGCTCAACATCGTTAATACCTTCAATGATCAAGGTAAACTCATCGCCGCCAAGTCTCGCGACGGTATCATGATTACGCACGCAGTTACGTAAGCGTTTTGCCACCTGATGTAACAGTAAGTCGCCGTGGTCGTGACCTAATGTGTCATTAATGTCTTTAAAGCCGTCAAGATCAATAAAGATTAGTGCAAAATGCATGCCGTCGATATCAAGCAGGGATTGTAGTTTTTTATAAAAATAGCGCCTGTTAGGCAGGTTAGTTAACCCGTCTTGGTATGCAAACTCGTGTAATTGAATATTGGCATTTTCGAGCTCTTCTGTGCGTGATTTTACTTGGCTTTCAAGCACGCTTTCACGCTGCTCGATGGTGTCTAACATACTGTTAAAACACGTTGCCAATTGGCCTATTTCATCCTTGGAATGTTGCTTTGCGCGTAAACTATAATCATGTGATGTGGTGATTTTATCTGCGGTTTCAGCAAGGTATAAAATGGGGCTTAAAAACTTTCTTTGTAACAATAGCGATAAAAACAAACTGACCGCAAAGGTTGATAGTAATAGAAACAACAGAAACTTGATGTAAAACGCGATCCTTTCCTCAATATAACTGTCATCGGCAATGATGGTTAAGTAGCCATAACCTTGGTTATCAAGGGTTAATGGTGTGGTTATGTTGGTGAGATTTTCATTGTTGCTTAGTGTGTCTTTGCTGACATTTGTGGCAAACAATTGTCCTAAAACTTGGTTTTCTATGTTGGTGACATTGATAGACAAAATATCAGAGCGAAGCAGTACAGGCTTAATGAGCTCTTTAATCGTTTCTTGGTCATCAAATAACACTGCGGCGGTAATATTAGGCGAAAGCATGTCAGACAGGCTTTGTAAGCTTTGCACTTGTTCGCGTTTGGCTGAAGTCAGCTCATAAGCACTAAACACTAAGGTGACGATCACCGTTGAAACAAGCGCAACACTCATCAAAATAAAGAGTAATTTTTTACTGATAGTGTCTAAGCTAAATATGTTTTTCATAGGACTAATTATCCACCACTCTACCAAGACGCAACACTTTTGAGCTCATATTGATGTTGGCTTGGGTGAGTTTAGCGGGTGACACTTCAAAACGAATTTTACCACCTGATAAAAAGAATCGAATATGCCCACCTTGTTCGATAAAGTCTTCTGTTTCTCCTACCACCATGATGTTGTTTAGCGGTGTTAATTCTGCCGACTGCCACAATGAGAGGGTGTCAGAAGTGATAAACAAGACCTGGCATTGGCTTAAATCCGTTTCTGTTAGGTTCACGATTATACTGTGAATAGGTAAATGGTTAACCATTCTTTTGGCTAAAACAGCTGACGCGACATCGATAAAGTGGCTATCTGGACTGCAAAGTACAAACTCGGTTTGGGTATCTTGGGCGCGGCTCCATTCACTATAACGGGCAAAGTTAAATAAAAAACCTGCCTTTAATGCGTTTTCGGTTTCAATAGCCTGCACGCTTTGGCTTGGAATAAGCCAAAGTGAAATCAGTAAACCTAAAAGCCATTTATTTATCATGGGCATTAGCTCTATTAAAACTTAGCCGTTAATTTAAAGGTCATGCTTTCATCGATGTAGTTGGGTAAGGTGAAGGTTTCTCCATTATTGCTGTATTCGATATGAGAACCCGCAAATAAGTTTTTCCCCATCACCGCCACAGACCAATTTGGGTGAAACGCCCATTGCCATGTTAAGTCTAATACCGTGTAGTTATTCGTGTCATAGGCATTGCTGTTTTCGACTCGTAATGAGGCAAATAAACGATGGTCTTCAAATAATTGTATATCTGTTTTAGCAAAAAATTGACGACTCGTTGAGTCATACCCAATGGCTTCAAATGTGTTTTCTGCTAGGTCATAATCGAACGTATTGTAGCTATAACCTAATTCTGCGCTAAAGGTATCAGTGGGCTGCCAAGAGATAACAATATCGCCACCATTGGTGTCGAGCTCAGCATTTGAAACTAAGTCAAAGTTTATTGATGTGCTGGTTAGGCTTTGCATCGCCAGTTCTATTTCGCCTTGTTGTAATAAGGCGAAAATAGGCAGAAACTGCTCTGAGTTGGCATTAACTTCAACCGCTAATACATCGCTCACCTCAGTATGATAAACCGATACATCAACACCCCAGTCGCCTTGAGACAAGCGATAACCTAATTCATACGACACTGACTCTTCAGACTTTACTTTGTTATTGCCGTTTAGGTATGTTCTGATGTAGTAAGTGTCTATCATGTTAATGCCAGTGGTAATAGGCGACACTTCTTCTACACGTTGGCCGTCAATCGTAAAGTCGTCGTTAAATTCAATTAACGAGGGCACTCGAACGCTTTTAGATATTGATGTCCAAAGTACTTGATTTGGCTGTAATTTCCAGACCAATCTTGCAAGGGGTTGGTTTTCCCAGCCAGTTAAATCGTTATGCTCAACTTTGGCGCCAAGAATAATATCTAACTCATTGTCTATTATTGTATATTGCGCCTGCACTAATGCGCCATATTGCTCTAAAGTATTGTAGCCACCATCGCTGCGCACAAAGGAGCTTTCTGCAAACGAAATATCGTTATAGCGGTAATTTAATCCCCAATCGAATTTAAGATCGCCATACAAAAAGTTCATTTGATAATCGATATCAAAAGATGAAAAATCTTCTTGCAGAAAGGTTTGGCTGCCCGATTGCTTTAACCATGAGGTTTGTAGCATTTGATTGGCATCGTCTGAGATGCGGTTTTCTATTCGCGCCATAATACGCGAGTCAGTGCGATCTAAATGGCCAGAAAAAGAGATATTACGATTGGTCTCGTCAATGACACCACGAAAGTTTTGTCCTAAAGTGGACTCAGTAATATTACCTTGGATCAATCCAGACCATTCATCGTTAGGGGTAAAGTCAAATCGCGCCCCTAATGAATATTGTTCAGTATAATCGGTGGGTTCGAGCGAGATCCCTTTATCAGACTCATCGCCATCTTTTACATGACCGTAAACCCGAAAGCTGCCCTGATTACCAAGATCACCACCGTAGCGCAAATTAGCATCGTGATTAATTTGTGTGCCACTGCTTAAATCGGCATAGACCCCACGGGTATCGATACTGTTTTTAGTGATGATGTTAATCACGCCATTGCTGGCATTGCTGCCCCATAATAAACCGCCTTGACCGCGTATCACTTCAATGCGCTCAATGTCGTAAAGCGGTACATCTAAGGTTTCCCAATAAACAGCGGCAAACTTAGGCGTATAAAAACTCTGGCCATCAATCATCACCAATAATTTGGCAGAAAAACGCGAGGCGACCCCGCGTGATGTAATGGCCCATTGGTTATTATCAAGCTGCCTAACTGCAAGGCCTGGCACCATTTTTAGCGCTTCAGGGATTGACGTTGCACCAGAGCGAGTAATTTGTTCTTTGGTTAACACATAGATTGAAGAGGCGGTGTCAAATGCTGATTGAGCACGTTTCATTGCTGAAGTGACTTGAACATCCATTGCCATCAACGAGTCAAGATCAAGGTCTAAATCGCTAAGGGGCTCTTCTGCGATTGCCAGAGGTGAAACGAGCATCATTAACAGCAGTCTTGTATCAATCTTCAATGTAATTCCTCGGGATGGATAAACGTAACGCGTGTCGAAATGTTAATAACTTTGATTAATATCGATCATACTTTTTACTTAGCAAGTAATCTACCCTGTGAGCCAGCAGATATAATATGTTTTGGGATTATTTGCGCCTAAATACAGCCTTCTAGCATATAAGAATGATAAAAGGTAGACACGCGTTTGAATGATTGATTAAATATCTTATACCCAAATAACCTGAAGATGCTCGATTTCAGCAAGAATTTACACGCGTTTAGGCAAGGCATTGATTGCGGGTAATGGTTGTTCCCTTTCCAAAATCAATAACGCAGCATAAACGCGTGTAAAACTTGCCCTCTAGGAGTTTCACCGTGTTTCCCTGATTATTAAATCAAGAGCGTTGTTGCGTTAATTTATAAGGTACCTACATTACCGCATTAACGCGCCTAGTATTGAACACACGGTGAAGCTCTGAAACACGTCTCTTCAAGTTGTTTGGGTATATATGTCTTTGTTGTATTTATGTTACTTAATTTTGCGATAACTGGGGTTATCTGCATGGGCGACATAAGTTGAGGCATAAAGGATTAAATACCTCACCCAATGATTGGGTAACAACAAGGATAATAATAATGAATTTCAATAAACTCCTGCTCGCAATGGGCGTGGCGTCGACGATTTTTATTGTCGGTTGCGACGATGACACCGATTTCAGTAAAACCACTCAACCCACCCCTGAACCTGAAGTGACACCGCTTTTACAAGCTTTTGCACCTAATGGCGCGCTTAAAGCACAGATCCGCCGTACCCAATATGGTGTGCCACACATCACCGCCGACAATTTAGAAAGTTTGGGCTTTGGTAGCGGTTATGCTCAAGCGCAAGATAATCTGTGTGTGATAGCCGATGGTTTTATTAAAGCTAACTCAGAGCGTTCAATGTATTTTGGCCCACATGCCTCAATCGACTTTGCGACCGGCTTACCTACCAGTGAAGATAACGGCAACTTAATTTCTGATTTTGCCTACAAGGCATTAAAAATCAGAGAGCTTGCTGAAACGCAATACACCCAGTTTAGTTATAATTCGCGCGCGTTAATGGAAGGTTTCAGCGCCGGTTACAATCAATTTTTAGCCGACGTTGAAGCTGGCGAGCAAACCGCAGAGCCTTTTTGTGCTGGTCAACCTTGGGTTAAACCCATCACTGGTGTTGATGTCGCTAACTATTTATTTTCGGTCGCGCTGCTTCCCGGTGCAGCTAACTTTTTAGATTTAATCTTTTATGCCAACCCAGGCGATGGCGAAGAATACTTACCGCGGATTGTTGGTCCTGCTGGCTCATCAGTGCAAACAGCCTTTGTTAGCGACATGAACCGCAAACTCATTGCTCGAGCTGCCAATATCACCACTCCTGACACTAACCCACGTGATTTAGGTTCAAATGGTTGGGGCCTAGGCAAAGATAAAACCGAGAATGGTAAAGGCATGGTATTGGGCAATCCACATTTTCCGCATACCGGTAATTTACGTTTTTGGCAGTCGCACTTAACGATCCCAGGGCAAATTGATGTGATGGGCGGATCGCTAGTGGGCATGCCAGGTCTAGTGAATATTGGTTTTAATAACGATGTCGCCTGGACACATACCTTTTCAACGGCTGAACACTTTGTCATGTACAACCTCGAGTTGATGGCGGGCGACAGATTGCAATATATGTTCGACGGCGAAGCCATGCCAATCACTAAAGAAACCGTTTCGGTATTAGTGAATGCAGGGGCTGCGGGGATGTTAGTGGCCGAGAAAGACATTTACACCACGGCGAAAGGCCCAATGGTTGAAGCTCCGCCAGCGTTAGCTCCTTTTGGCTGGGATGACGGCCAAGCCTTTATGATCCAAGATGCCAACATGGCCAATAAAGATCCACTCGACCATTGGTTAGCCATGAACCGCGCCAGCAATCTTGATGAGTTTCAGCAGGCCTTTAAAAATTACGATGGGGTGATTTTTAATAACACCATGTATGCCGACAAAGAAGGTAATGCCTTTTATATCGATGATTCAACGGTACCGGGTTTTTCTGATTTCGTTATCGGTATCCTTAAAACCACCCCAGATATTATTGCGGCTAAAGCCCAAGCTGGATTTACTATATTGCCGGGTAACACTTCAACGTTCAGCTTTAGCGAGCCTATGCCATACGAGCGCGCACCAAAGCTTGAGCGAACTGACTTTGTGCAAAACTCCAACAACTCTTTTTGGTCAACTAACTTAGCGGAACCATTAGAAAACTTCTCGCCGTTATACGGGCCTGAGCGCGGTCAATTGTCGTTGCGTACTCGTATGGGGTTAACCTTAATGGATGACGCTGCTGGCGATGACGGTAAGTTTTCTGTCGACGAGTTAGAGAGCGCTTTATTGTCTAATCGTGCCTATTTAGCCGAGTTAGTATTAACGGATTTACTGAGCCAATGTGCAGAACAAGGTGATACTCCCGTGGTCGTCAGTGCAACGTTATCTAAAGATCTTAGTGCATCTTGCGCTGCGCTAACTGCGTGGAATGGTAAACAAGATAACGACAGTGTCGGCGGGGCGTTAATTCGCGAGTTTGCGCATCAGTTTGATCAAGATACCATGTTGACCCAAGCATTTGATTACACCAATGCAGCCACTACACCCAACACACTTGCCAATGATGGTAGTGCGCTTGTTGCACTAGCTCATGCAGCCCTTAACCTAGAAGCCGCAGGTTTTAGTGTTGATGCAAGCCTTGGTGAAGTGCAGTTTGTTGAAAAGTCGCTACCAGATGTCACCGCATCAGGGGTTAAATTACCTTGGCCGGGCAGCCATAATGCCGAAGGCGGCTTTAATGTGTTTTCGACGAGCTTGTCGGGTGACGATACCTTAATTCCGCAGCACAGTTATGCTGCGGTAATGGATGTATTATCGGGTAAGGCTGCAGCATCAGGTTTAACCGCGCAAGGCTATCAAATTCGCTATGGTTCTAGCTGGATGATGACGGTGAGTTTTACTGATGATGGTCCGGTCGCAAAAGGCATATTGAGTTATTCGCAATCGAGTAATGCATTAAGCTCAAGCTTTAACGATCAAAGTGAATTTTACTCGAGCCAAAAGCAGCTGCGCCCGCTGCTATTTACCGAGGCAGACATTCAGGCTGCACTTGAATCGACCACAGAACTGAATTACCAACGAGATTAATCGCCCCAATGAAAAAAAGCCAACTTGTAAACAACGAGTTGGCTTTTTTAGCAATAACGAACTAAGCCATTAATTAAAATGTATAAAAACATAAAAAGCATTAAGAATGATAAGACTTTTTAGTTAGCAACCCCTACTTTAGTATAATGCCCTGCGGCTTGACCTACACCAGTAACTGCAACAAACTCAGCACTGAATATATTCAATCGTTAATGGGATGATAAAACCATGTTAATTTTCCTCATTTGTATTGCGCTTTTAGTTCTCGCATACAAGCTCTACAGTCCGTTTGTTGAGAAACAAGCTGGCATTGATCCTAACTTACCTACTCCACAAAAGCGTTTTGATGACGGTGTGGATTATGTCCCTGTTCATCCTGTAAAAGCGTTTTTGATTCAATTTTTAAACGTGGCAGGTGTTGGTCCAATTTTTGGTCCTATTTTAGGTGCATTATACGGCCCAATCGCATTAGTTTGGATTGTATTGGGTAACATTTTAGGTGGTGCGGTACACGATTACTTCTCTGGGGTGATGAGTATCAAAGAAGACGGTAAAAGCTTACCTGAAATCGCCGGCCATTATTTTAACATCTACTTCAAAGCCGCGATGTTGTTGTTTACCGCAATGCTGCTGTTTTTTGTTGGTGTCGTATTCATTATGAGTCCAGCGGGTCTTTTAAGTAACCTAGACTATTTTAAAGACACTATCTTCGCTAACAACACCTTCTGGGTAGTCGCGATTTTAGGTTATTACTTCTTCGCGACATTACTGCCAATTGACAAAATCATCACTAAGCTTTATCCATTTTTTGGTGCTTTAATGATTGTGATGACCACTTCAATTGCCGTGGCATTATTGATTAACGCCCCTCAGTTACCTGAGTTTGGCGATATTTTTGCTTACTTTGACCACAGCCATTACAACAATGACTTGTTAGAGCCTAACCCTGATGGGTTACCAGTGTGGCCATTACTCTTTGTTACCATTACCTGTGGTGCAATTAGTGGTTTCCACTCAACGCAAGCACCGATTATGGCGCGTTGTTTAACCAACGAAAAATACGTACGCCCTGTATATTACGGCGCAATGGTTGCTGAAGGTATTGTGGCATGTGTATGGGCAACAGCCGGTATTGCAGCGTTCCCTGGTGGTTATGTTGAGCTTAAGGAGATTCTTGCGCTAGGTGGCCCTGGTATGGTTGTAAATCAAGTGGCAACCACTTATCTAGGTGTTGCGGGTGGTATTATGGCGATTATTGCTGTAGCCGTATTCCCAATTACCTCGGGTGATACTGCGTTTAGATCGCTTCGTCTTACCATCATTGATGCGTTTAAGATCCCACAAAGTATCTCTAACCGTTTATTAGTGGCAGTGCCAGTATTGATCATTGCATACTTTATGACGAAAATTGACTTTACGCTGATCTGGCGTTACTTCGCGTTCTCAAACATGTTGTTGTCTACCAGCGTATTGTGGTTAGCGACTAAGTACCTGTTTGACCGTGGCACCATTCATTGGATTGTGAGTATCCCAGCGATTATTGGTACCTGTGTAACTGTGTCGTACATTATGACCGCCGGTATTGGTTTTGGCTTACCACAAGAGTTAAGCCAGCCTGTTGGTATTGCTGTTGGTGTAGTGGCATTCATTGGTTTGTTGATTGCACATAACAAACGTAAAGCTGCCGCAGTATAATAACTTAAGAGTTTTATTTATAAAAAGGGCTGCAATTTGCAGCCCTTTTTGTTGTGTTAAACTCGTTGTTTTTAACCTATTGATTTTAAAAATTAAGGTTAATGTCCGATACGGTCGAGCTTTTGGATAAGCTCCATTTTGATGTTGTCAGGCGTTTGGCTGTGCCAGTATCCACCCACGTAAGCAAACAGCGGCACCATAAACATCACCGTCAGTAAGATAATCAATAATCCTCTAGTAGACAGGTTGATACCATTACGAGTACTCAGTTGTAATGCCTCTTTTTTAGGGCAGGCTGAAACACAACGCATACAAGCCTGGCATTCATCTGAGCGAATATCTTTTTGAGTATGCACCGAAAGATTAGCCGGACATGCGCGAGTGCATTTGTCGCATTTCATGCCTTTTGTTTCAATTAAACAATGTTGGCTGTCACGACGAATTTTAAACGGGCTTAAAAAGCTCACCAGGCCAAGCAGTGCACCGTATGGGCAAATATAGCGACAAAATCCCTGACGACGCCATGCGGCTAAGGCAAATATAACCCCAAAGCAGATTAACGCCACCATTGATGGCATGAGGAAAAAGGCAGCCATTTTAAGGTCGGCGACTTTGTGGTAATTACCTGACAAATAATGTGGAATACTGTTTGAAGGCATTGAAATAACCAAAGCAAACAACGCGATTAATAGCAGGTATTTAAGCATTCTTAATGGCCAATCTAACCATGCTGGTGGTAATAGCTCTGCCTTAATAACGCGTTTTCTGAGTTTGTAAAGATACTCTCCTGCTAATCCTAATGGGCATGCCCAACCGCAAAATGCGCGCTTACACAGCACACCAGTAAGCAATACCACACACAACATCACCACGGCAGCAGGGTGGTTTTGGTCCCACAATCCTAAGGTTAAAATGGCTTTTAACTCAATGCCGCCTGCAATCGGTAAAAAGGCATCACCCACATCGGGTCGCATTAACCAGGGCGTTTCACCGGCGTACAATAGCCCTGCATTAATGGCATACTGTACACCAACTAACAGCATTGAAAGCGCAAAAAAATGTTGGCTGAACTCTCTAATGGTATTGGGTCTAGCTTCGGCTGTTGCAAAGGCGGGTCGGTATTGCCCCACAGCGGTGACAACCAATACTGAGACTAATAAGATTAACAATAAAGGCCAAAAAAAACTCGCCAGGGTGGCGCCAACTAATAATGTTCCGCTGACCAGAGCGCCCCATTTTTTGCCACTCCAATACAACAGGCTAGTGCTATAAACCAGCGCCAGCATTAAGGTGATCGATTCTATTGTGCTCATGTAAACAATCCTGTAGATGATTGGAACTCGATATATGATAAATAGTGAGTGTTATGAGTGATGTGAACTAGATCGATAAAGACCTGCTGTTTTGTAATTCTTTGATCTATATTGTTTTGTTTTATTTTTGTAAATGATGTAACTCAGTTGTTTAGCTGGAACAAAACAAGCTTATGCTAATGTCATTAAGCTGTCTTATAGGTGAGTTAACTTGTCACGATTATGTCGCCAACGAATGAGAGTGAATGGGTCAGTTTTCATTTGAACATTGTTTCGAAATCGATACGTTAAAGCGTTTAATCGCCCAACATCAGCATTTATTTCGGCATCAATCTTTGGCCGATTTGTATTATCGGGGTGAAAAACTCTCGGTAACCGCAATTGAACTTGGTCAGCAGCAATCGTTGTGCCCTACCGTATTGTTTGTCGGTGGAGTACACGGCGTTGAGCGCTTCCTCGCCTTGTAGGGTTAAACTCACGCGGCGAGTGGTGCGGTGAAACAAGCGTAACGCAAGCCACTGCTCAACGTCTTTAATGTGCCGGGACACCTGTAAGCGGCTGAACCCAAGTTGCTCAGCCGCCTGAGTAAAGCTGCCACAGTTGGCGACTTCAACAAAGCTGCGTATGGCTGATATCTTGTCCATGACTCTCCTGGTGTTTGGTTTGCGTAAGTTTATAAGTTGTCGAGGTTGGCTAACAGCACTTCGGCTTTATGGATAATGGCTTGTTGGGTGTCAGCGTTCATCTTTTGCCAGTTTTTATACACCATTGTCATGCGCGGATTACGGCCAAAGTGTTGCTGATGGCGCTGAATAAAGTGCCAATATAAACTATTGAAAGGGCAGGCGTTAGCTTCTGTTTTAAGTTTGACATTGTAATGACAGCTTTTGCAATAGTCGCTCATTTTATTGAGGTAGTTACCACTGGCAGCATAAGGTTTAGTGGCAACAATACCGCCGTCGGCAAATTGAGTCATGCCGCGGGTGTTAGGCATTTCTACCCATTCAATAGCATCAATGTAAATGCCTAAATACCATTGATCGACTTCGTCTGGATTAATCCCTGCGAGTAAACTAAAACAGCCCGTTACCATTAACCGTTGAATATGGTGGGCATAGGCAAAGTCTAGTGACTGCTGAATGGCGTGGTGCATGCAGTTCATCTTAGTGTTAGCAGTCCAAAAATACCCAGGTAATGGCCTTTGCGCTTGTAAGGCATTTTTAGTTACGTAGCCTGGCATATTGATCCAATAAATCCCGCGGACATATTCACGCCAGCCTAAGATTTGCCGCACAAATCCTTCAACTTGTGTCAGTGATATTTCGGTTTGATTGGCTTGCCAATGGCTAATGACTTTATTGATGACTTCGCCTGGCGAAATGATTTTAGCGTTAATGGCAAACGATAAACGCGAATGGTACAGGCTCCAATCTGCCTGGCTATTTTCGGTCATGGCATCTTGAAAACGGCCAAAGCGAACTAATAAATGCTGGCAAAAATAATCAAGTAACTGCCGAGATTGGCGACGATTAACTGGCCACAATAGTTGGTTTTCAGCTTTGCCTATCGTGGCGACGTGATGCCGCTCGAGCCGGCTAATAATGTTGCTCACATCATTGGCAAATAACAAAGGCGCTGGAATATCATTAAGGTCGGCTTTTTTTAAATGCTCACGATTTTGTTGGTCAAAATTCCATTGGCCGCCTAAGGGCTCATCGTCTTGCATTAGCACGTTAAAGCGCTTGCGCATGCGGCGATAAAAGAACTCCATTTTAACGTGCTTATTGGCGGTAAACTCACTTTTAATATCGTCAAAAGGCAACAAAAAATGTTCGCTGTCATGGCAGGTACTTTTAATGCCTGGTAATGATAATTCTTCTAATTGTTTTGCTAAACGGTATTCATCAGGCTGTTGATATTCAATGGTATTGAGCTGGTGCTGAGTGCAGATATGCTCAAGCAGTGTTGGCAGTTCGGTAAATGGTTGAGTTTCATCTAACGTTAAGTGCATCACCTGATGGCCGCTGTGAGCTAAAGCGTCGGCAAACTGCGCCATGGCAGCAAAAAAAGCACACACTTTTTGCACGTGATGCTTAACGTAAGCAGTTTCTTGTTTGAGCTCGGCAATCACATACACCACAGTCGGGTCGACGTGTTTAAACCAGCTGTGGGAGGCATTGAGTTGGTCGCCTAAAATGAGCCGCAATGTGTGAGTTTGTGGTGACAGTGAGGCCGAAATAGTGTTGTAAACGGTTGTCATTTTATTCCTTTAAATCAGCTTTGTGGCGGCGGCAACGTTCGGAGCAATATTTAACATGCTCCCAATCTTTAGCCCATTTTTTGCGCCATGCAAACGGGTGCAGGCACACCAGACAGGTTTTATGCTCAAGATGTGGTTTTTTATGTGCCATGCTGTAGCCTTGTGCGTTTAGGCTTTGGACGCACGTGGCGAGTTAGCACCGCAGCAATGTGTTGTTGTACTTGCGGTTTATCGCGATAAGACCATAAACGATCGCGAGCGGCTTGCGAGGCTAAGGTAATGTCTATCATCGGCTCGGGGTAATCTCGACCTAACATCACGTCATTAAAAATTGCTTCCATTGGCGGCTGTAACCAGGGCTGGTGGATATATTCATTGGGTAAATTGTTAAGCTCTGGACACCACTGACGAATAAAATCGCCGCGTGGATCCTGGTCTTGAGATTGCTTTATCGGGTTATACAACCTAATGGTATTAATGCCGGTAACCGAGGCTTGCATTTGCAGCTGTGGATAATGAATACCCGGCTCGAAATCGAGAAAGTAATTGGCTAATGGCAAGCTGGCTAGCTGCCAGTGAATGTTTAAATGGTGGGTCACAAAGCTAACGAGCATGGCGCGCATTCTAAAATTAATATAACCGGTTTGACGTAAACAGCGCATGCACGCATCGATAATTGGAATGCCAGTTTGCCCTTCTGCCCAGCGCTGAATATCTCGCTCGACATCGTCATCATCACGATAAGGGAAATCCTCATAACCTGGATTAACAGGCGTAAATTCCATGCTGCATTGGCTTTCAAACTTTTGCATAAAATGACAGTGCCAATGCAATCTAGACATCATTGCTAGCAGAGGTTTTTTCCAGGCTCTATTGCTGGTTTGTACCTCTTGATAACGAGTCATTGTCGCCTGATAAACCTGTCTTAAACTAATGTTACCCCATGCTAAATAAGGTGATAAGCGCGAGCAGTGGGTTCGGCTCAGGCTCGGGCTTGAAATACTGCGTTGATAATCTTTACCGCGATGAGTTAAAAAACTGTTCAGTATCGCTCGGGCTTGTTTAGGGCCGCCGGGTTGAAAGTTATCGTTTGGCTCGGTTATTTCGCCCTTGAACTCAATGACCTGGCTATCTGTAAAGGGCTGAAATTGGCACTGCTGCCAATTAGGTACTGCAATAGGGCTGGCCATGACTTGTTGCCAATGCTGATCCCAGGCCAGGCGATGTCGACGCCCACGAATAACCGCGCCTGTCGGAGATTGTTGCCATTGAATAGCGTGCTGCTGGCACCAATTGGCCACGGCTTTGTCGCGCTCAAAAGTGTTGTTTAGGCCGATTTCCTGGTGGCTAAATAGCGTGTTAATGGTAAATATTTCAGCCAGCTTTTCGAGTAAATTTAGCATTGGCATGGCAAACACATGCACCTGACCATCATAGCGGCTAAGTTGTTGATTCATATCTTGTAGTGACTGCCACACAAAGCGCCAATGGCGATCATTATAATGGGAGTCTTCCAGCATTAATGGCTCAAAGTTGTATATCAGCAAACAAGGCAAATGATGATTAAAGGCATCAACTAACGGCGGGTGATCAGACAAGCGCAAGTCGCGTTTAAACCAGACAACATTGATTGCTTGTTTGTGGCTATTGAGCATGAACCTAAAGCCTCGTGATGGATAACTAACCCTTATTCAAATCAAATACGATACTTTTAGCCGTTTAGATTGCTTTATTTGTTATTTTTACACCCCGATTAGTATCGAAAGCGAAACAATTAAGCGCATTAATGACTGCTTATCTCATAATTTGTCATCTATAAACTGGCTTCATTGTTAATGACCAGAGTGAGACAGAAAAATGAAACTAGCAGTATTAGGTGCAACAGGTTGGATTGGCGGTACTATCATGCAACAGGCGATTAGCCTCGGTCATGAGGTTATAGCCGCTGTACGTGACGCCAATAAAGTCAGCCAAGATGTGCCTGTTCGTCCCCTTGATATTACCCAAATGTCAGCACAAGATGTTGCGACTGCGTTTGCAGATGTTGATGTGGTTATCGCCTCTATTGGTGGCCGCGCCGCACAAAATCATCAAATCGTTGCGCAAACCGCACAGCAGTTATTGCAATATTTACCGCAAGCTGGCTCACCACGTTTGTTGTGGGGTGGTGGGGCAGGTAGCCTAGAGGTTGCCCCTGGGGTGACGTTGGTATCAACCCCTGAATTTCCAGAAGAGTACAAAGCCGAAGCCATTGCGCAAGGTGAGGCATTAGCTGTATTTCGCAGTACAGATTCTGCTGTTAAGTGGACTTATGTGAGCCCTGCAGCGATTATTTTTCCGGGTGAGTCTGAAGCGCCATACCGTCTAGGCGGCGATGAGTTCTTTACCGATGCACAAGGTCAAAGCCGTGTATCAGTAGTCGATTTTGCCAAAGCTATGGTTGATGAAGCCGAAAATGCTAAGCATATTAACCAACGTATTAGTGTTGCATACTAGTGAATGAGATTGACGTGATTTAACAGAACAGGCTCAAGTAGCCTGTTTTTTTGTTTGCCCAGCGAAGCTGGCAAACCCGTCAGGTTGAAAGAAACCTGAATCACCCCGACTGAGGGGAAGATAATCCGAATGGCAAGGGCGTTGCTGGCCAACGGCAGGGTCTGAAGGAAG
>NZ_BMQV01000055.1 GCF_014648295.1 Shewanella saliphila | reverse complement strand
ACAGTAGGTTTCAACTAATTTATTCATGCTCGTTCCTTTTTCTAATCACTCTTGGTCGAATGATCGGATCAAGGAACGAGCATTTAGTTCCTTTGGGGAGCTAATTTCTTATCCGAAGCTCAGGTTCATTAGTTGCCCTAAGCTGTAACCGCTAATTAAAACCCTGATAGACTTGTGCTACCAGGGTTTTATTATTTATCAGCGTATTATTTATCAACGTATAATTAAAAACAGGAGCGTTATGCTAAAAGGCATTCACCATGTGGCTATCATTTGTAGCGATTATCCTCGCTCAAAAGCGTTTTATACCCAAGTATTGGGGCTGAAGATTATCGCCGAAAATTATCGCCAAGCGCGCGATTCTTACAAGTTAGATCTTGCCTTGCCAGACGGTAGCCAAATAGAATTATTTTCGTTTAATGGGGCTCCGCCAAGACCGAGTTTCCCCGAGGCGCAAGGATTACGACACCTAGCGTTTAAAGTCGATGACATCAACCAAGTGGTACAGCATTTACAACAACAGGGTGTAGAGGTTGAGCCTATTCGAGTCGATGAGTACACCCACAAGCAATACACTTTTTTTAGCGATCCTGACGGCTTGCCACTCGAGTTATACCAAACAGCTTAACAGGCTTTCTCCCCACGTCACTGCTCAACTTCTTACTCTTTCATTGTGCTTATACTCACGCTGCCTAAGCCATTGTTGGCAGCGTGCTTAGGTTATTTTGTGTCAACGTTACCTTTACCTTGTTGTTAATTGTCATCAGTTGCAGCATAAATTCACACCTAAGATTGCAATCTTTACACAAATGATAATGATTTGTATTTGTGATCTATATCGCATTTCTGTAAAGTGCGTCACATAAATGAACTTTCATAAACTCTAATTAATAATAGGATGATGTTAGACATGAAATCGAATCGTTACAGTAAGTTGTTGTTAGGTGCACAGGCCGTTGCCGCGGCACTAGTGTTTGGTAGTCCAGCAGTTTATGCGGCAGATGCGGCTGACACCACTAAAGAAACTTGCGATAAGGACATATTAGCCAACTGTAAGCCAGCAGAAACTGACGAGGCTATCGAACGCATTCGTGTACATGGTGTGCAAAATTCTGTTTACATGTTTAACAGTTCGGCCGACAAACGTCGCATGGCAGAGTTAGTTGATACCCCACAGGTTATTACGGTATTAACTCAAGACCAAATTCAAGAATCAGGCAACACCGACTTAAAAGACATTTTGTCAGCCCAGGCGGGTGTCACCTTAGGTACCGGTGAAAACGGTAACGCGTTTGGCGATCGTTATATTATCCGTGGCCACGAAGCGCGCAGCGACGTGTTTGTTGATGGCTTGCGCGATCCTGGCATGACAACCCGTGAAAGCTTTGCTACAGAACGTGTTGAAATTACCAAAGGCCCAAGTTCAACCTTTGCTGGCCGTGGCTCATCAGGTGGTGCGATTAACTCCGTCACCAAAAAAGCTTCAGTCGCCTATGACTTTGGTCGGGTGGATTTAGGCATTGGTACTGACGATCACAGCCGTATCACCATTGACTACAACTTACCGCTGTCTGATAAAGTCGCAGTACGTTTAAACGGTTTAACTGCAGAAGAAGATAAGCCAGGTCGTGAAGGCATTAGCAGCAAACGTGAAGGTGTACAGTTATCGGGTGTTTATGAAACTACAGATGCACTCACATTTACCGCAGACGTTTACCACTTAAACGCAGAAGACGTGCCCGATTTAGGCAGCTACTTTGACCAGGACACTCGTAAGCCATTAGAAGATATTCCAGTCTATGCGCAAGACGGTGACTTTTTAGACTCAGAGGTGACCACCTTTACTCTGCGTACAGAATACGAGCTTAATAGTGACATTACCCTGTATAACGCGACTCGTGTGGGCCATACCGAAAACGGCTACATTACTACCGGTATGAGTGGCACAACTCGCGCCGATACCGATGCAACTGCGCCAGGCGAAGATACACTGACATTGAGTACTCACCAAGGTAATCAAGATGTTGATTACTTTAGCACCCAGTTCAACTTATTCTGGAACACCAAAATCTTTGGCTTTAACAACCAGCTAGTATTTGGTTTGGAATACACTGACGAAAACGTTGATAACGGTGTGTATAACATTACCAACAACAACCCAACAAACTGTTCAACGGATGGACGCCGTGGCGTGTCTGAGTCTTACTGTATTATTGATGGCGATGGTAACACCGTAGATAACATTAGCCAGTTAATGGGGCGCACTTATGTAAAAGGTGAGTCAGATGCCATCTTCGACATCCAAACAGTTGCAGCATACATGATGGATAACGTTGAACTGACTGAACAACTGTCGATGTTTTATGGTTTAAGACTCGACAGCTTCGATTACAGCAACCAAACCAGCGACACCTTATATGAATATTCAGACACCATGTATAACTTTAACTTCGGTTTAGTTTACGACCTGTCTGAAGATGCCAATATTTATGCTAACTACAGTACAGCAACCAACATCAATGGTGGCGAGTCTGACCTAGGCGGCAACTGTGGTTATGGCGGTGTATGTGGTACAGAAGATCAAGCCAGTGAAGCCGATGCTGAAATTGTAGAAAACATTGAACTTGGTACCAAGTGGATGTTATTTGACGATAAAATGATGTTCTCAGCGTCTATTTTTCAAATCACAAAAAGTGACGTAATGGAAAGTGTAGGCGAAGATGACTATGCAACTCTAGGTACGCTAAACACAGGTGAAAACCGGGTTCAGGGGATTGAATTTGGCATGGTCGGTAATATTACAGACAAGCTGAGCATACAATTTTCGGCGGCTAAAATGGATTCAGAAGTATTGGATTCTTACGACCCAGCAAATATTGGTTTAGCACTTAGTAATTTTGCCGACGAAAGCGCGTATTTACAGTTACGTTACCAGTTAACAGAATCATTTGTTATCGGCGGTAGCTACACTTATCAAAGCGAGATGTATGGCGGACAACCAGATTCTGCGGCAGGTTACGACAGCACCAATGAACGTTACAGCATTGTGGTTCCGAACTATCAAGTGGTTGATTTATTTGCCAGCTACAATGCAACTGAAGCCTTAACATTCCGCTTAAATGTGGGTAATGTAATGGACGAAGAGTATTGGACAGCAGCATACCGTTCAGGTGCATTTATGTACCTAGGTGATGCGCGTAACTCAAGACTGTCGATGACATACGAATTTTAATCCGTTGTTCACAATAAACGGTTAACCATTGATTAGTTAACCACTCACTCCAACGCTTAACCTCTCGTTAAGCGTTGGTTTTTTGATTTTGGAAGTCATACTTATCCGCATTAGAATTTGCTCTTTTAGCGAAAGTTATCAGTGTGGTATTCGCGGCAGCCTTTTGAGGGCATAGTGCGCTACGTTAAGAAAGGCTAACAAAGAAGAACGCGCTGATAAATTCGCCTAAAATAGATAATATTCTAATAAGGATAAGTACATGGTTATTATAGAAAAAGTGCTCAGCAAAGAGCAAGTCGGCGCTTATCGTCAGCGGCTGGCGCAATGTCCCTGGGGCGACGGTCGTCAAACTGCAATGGGCATGGCAGCGTCTGTTAAACAAAATCACCAAGCTGATGCACAAGACGCCAATGTACAACAACTGGCTAATCAGTTGTTGGCACGTATTGGTGACACGCCTAAAATAGTTTCAGCGGCATTACCGCATAAAATTTTCCCACCGTGTTTTAACCGCTACAGCGAAACCGAAGAGTATGGCTACCATGTGGACGCAGCGATTATGCGTATTCCACATACCAGCGAGGTGATCCGCAGCGACGTGTCGATGACGGTTTTTTTAAGTGAGCCAGAAGAATACGACGGCGGTGAATTGGTTATCTCTACCGAGTTTGGTCAGCAGCAAATTAAACTGCCAGCCGGGTATGCCGTAGTGTATCCATCAAGCAGTTTACATAAAGTCACCGCGGTCACTCGCGGCCAACGTGTTGCTGCTATTACCTGGATGCAAAGCATGGTGGCAGATACAAGCTTACGCCAAACCTTGTATCAACTTGACCAAAGTATTCAAAAGCTGATTAACGCCAACAAAACTGATCGCGCCGAACTCGACAATTTACACAATGTGTATCACAACTTAATTCGGCAATTTACCCAGTTATAAACATGACAAAAAGGGCGTATATTTTGTCAATATACGCCCTTTGATCTTGTTGAATTTATTGTTTTTAATATATTGTTTTTAATTTATTAGCTTACCGTCATCTGCCCGGTGTAAAGAATAAAGTTACGCAGTAAAATCACCCCAAGTAAACTTAAACACGCTGTACCGGCCACGTATGAAAACTTACGTTTTGAGGTGGCAGTCATAAACAGGTTCATGGCTAAAGGCGCAGACAATCCCAATCCCATAATACCGAACCAAAATACCCATCCCCAAAATCCTTCGCCAATGGCAGTAAAGGCCGCCATTTTACTTTGGCCTCCACTGAGTATAAGCCCAGCAAAGAAGGTAAACATAAGCACTATTTCACCTAAAATTAACGGGATTTCAACGCGGTGAATAAAGTGCACTTCTTTACCGTTAGGATTACCTTTAAGTAGCAAGCCACCGAGCAGTGCTGACGCAGCACCAGACGACAAACCAGATGCTAAAAATAGTAACGGCAACACTGGGTTGTTCAGCATTGGAAACCGAGGTTGGGCCGAGAGTAAAAAGCCGGTATACGCGCCTAATGCCACTGAAAAAATAACCAGCAACCCGGTTACACTGGGTTCATAGCGGGCTAACTTTTCACTGAGCTTAGTGATTAATGCAAACCGAGGTCGGCACCAGTCTTCAATAGGCTTACGAAAGGTTATGGCTATCCATGCAAACATAAATACTTGGTAAATCATTAACACCACAACGCCTAGGGACATCACCGAAGTTGGGTTGTAAAAAATTAATATTTTCCAAAACTCAAAAGGTTTGGTTAAGTCGAGTACCAAAATACCCAGCCCTGCCAACACCGCAACCGGGGCCACAATACAAGCTGCTTGTACAAAACCAGAGCGATAAGCTTGGTCTTTAAGGCACGCATGCTTTAACAGCACAGCAAAAAACATCGCGCCAGCAGACGCTCCAGCCAAAAATAGGTAAATGGCAATTGGCCAATGCCAAACTAACGAGTCAAAGTGGAAGGCACTCATATTGAAATCTCCCCTGGTTTGGCGGTAATTCTAAATAGTTTAGGTCGGGTGCCTAAGTCTTGTTTGTTTCGTTGAGTCGCATTAGTCTTGAGGGTTGAAACCAATAATGAGTTGGGATCTTTAAGGTTCCCAAACACCAACGCATTGGTTGGGCAGACTTCAACACAGGCCGGCTGTTTACCTTGTTTAAGATTTGTCTCTTGGCAAAAATCGCATTTATCGGCCGCTTTTGTCACCGGATTGATAAAACGTATATCGTATGGGCAAGCTAAAAGACAGTACTGGCAACCAACGCATTTATCAGCCTTTACCGACACAATACCGGTTTTTTTATCGATATAAGCTGCACCTGTTGGGCACACATTGACACAAGGTGCATCTTCACAATGCTCACAAGAGTGGCGGGTAAAGTGGTAATACTGATTAGGGTACTCGCCATAAGGACCTGTTTTTTCGATGCTTAAACGGCTTACGCCTTCAGGTACATGGTTGGTTTCACGGCACGCTTCAGCACACGCATTACAGCCAATGCATTTGGTTTCATCGTGAATGATGGCGTATTTTATGGCTTGTTCAGTCTCAGTATCTGTGGTGCCATTGGCCGCGAAAGGAGAGACCGACACTCCCGCAACTAATGCACAGGTTCTTCTAAGGAAATCTCTTCTTGAATTTTCCATAATTTATTACCTCTGTACACTATGACAACGTTGGCATTCATCACTACGTTGTTTGGTTGTTAAGGTCATTATTCTGTCTGCTTGCGGATGCAATTGATGGCATGCACTGCACGCAACTTTTTCCGCATGTACATTATGAGTCCACTCAGTATCAGCTAACTTTTTAGGAATGTGGCATGTTAAGCAGGCATTGTTTTGGGTCGCAACCGCAAGGTCACTGTCGGCTGAAAACACCATTAAATCATTCGGTTTTTTAGGGTGATTACCTTTTTCACCATGACAAGAACTGCAGCTTAAATTAAGTTCATCGAGGGCGTGGTGTCCCTGCATTTTGCCATTGCGTTTATGGCATTTCATGCACGAGTCATTGTTAATTTGCTCAGTAGAGTCATTGCAATATGCTTGCTGACTCATAAGGGCAAGCGATAATACACTTGCACTTAACATCAGTAGCCAGTTTATACGGGACATAATCAGTCCTCTCCACAATGGTTGAATCACAAGAATGTCGGGTGAGAGTAGTAAGCTGCCACCCGACAGGGGTTTCACGCAGGTAACACGCCTTGTAACATTTGCACGTCGTAAGGTTTGCCTCGAGCCATTTCAACCAATTTCACATTGAATTTCTCGAATAAACTTTTCGCGTTAGCGTCATCTTCTTTACTGAAATCAGAGATAATCAATTTCACTTCTGATGAATCATGGTCTATGACCACGTAATCGAGTTTCGTGTGGTTTTCGGCTGCGGTATGGGCATCCATTTCAAACACATTTTCCATGGGAACATTGCAGCAAACGTCGTACTTTCCTCCCACCATTGCTTGTAGTGATTTCATGAAATCAAAGCTTTGGGTGTCAAAAAGCGTTTTTTTGAGCGTGATAGTGTGCTCTTCGTGATCTGTTTTAAAGAACTTAATACATGTCATAATAAACATGACAATGATAAAAGGCACTGCAATAAACAGAACTGAGTACACAAACGCATAACTTAAAAATACTGAGGTAATCATAACAATTCTCCAAAGTTAATTTTGAATTTATTCTTTTATGCATTAATTAATGCGCCGTTGACGCATGATTAATATTATCCTGATATTTCATTTATTATTTGATCGCAGTCAAATAAATGAAGTGATTTTTAATTATTTGATTATAGTTATGATTTAGATCTTATTGTCTTTTATTGTTTTTTTAATTTATCAATATGGATATTAATAAATTAAAATTTAGTAATTAAAAAGCAGCATTTTTATTGTTTGCAATTTTAACGTGTAAATTTTATGTTCTGGTATTGGTAATTTTGATATTGGTAATTTGGTATTTTTGCATTGAAGCTTTTTTGGGGAAAAGCTTCTTATCGCTCAATTATCCTCAATTTGTGACATATGTTACTAGTTATAGTTTATTTTTATGATCTAGAATAAGTATTAGTTAAATACTTAATTAAATTATATGAAGTATAAATATAAGGAGTAATATACAGATATAAAGCGTATACCTCAAAAGGAGTATTTTCGATGAAGCAAATAGATTTAGATAAGTTGGATTTATTGACACTATCTATATTGGTCAGTCTTTATGAAAATAAATCTGCGACTCATGTATCTAGAATATTAGATGTGCCAGCTTCTAAGATAAGTCGTTGTTTGCATTCTGCAAGGTTATTATTTGGTGATGATCTTTTTATCAGACGAAAGTATGGATTAGTACCGAATGATTATGCTGGGAAAATTTATCCTATTGCAAAAGAAATTGTAGAATGTTCTAAAAATTTTAATCGCATGAATAGAGCTGAGTCTTTACATAGTCGAAATTTTGAGTTGATAATCCCTGGAATGATAGCTCATGCTTTCCCACGGACGTTGATGCAGGCCATTAAAGAACATCGCAAAGATATTCATATCAATGTAAATAACTGGGATAAACATGCTTTAGAAAGTGTCTCTAATGATCCTAATTGTATCGTTGTATGTGGTTGTAAAAATTCAGAGGATATCCATTGTTTTGATCAGCGATTGCAAGTTGAAGAACTGGTCAAAATAGAGCATCAATATTTATTATGTGATCGAAACCATCCTATTTTAAAGAAAGAAATCAATCTCGAAAGTATTGTTGAGTATCCTTATGTTAATACGATTATGGGGGCTCAAGCGCCTATGGTTAATCCTTTTCAAGATTATTGTCATTTCAAAAGCTTACCCTTGAATACCGAGATGACAATTACTAATGTATCTTCATTATTCGATTATCTTTCTAATAGTCAATCACTCGCTCTTACATCATATAAAACAATTTACGATATGATAGACGAAGATTCTGGTCTACATGCTTGCCAACTATCTGAGTATGAGGTTAATCGCATTTTTGAAGTATCAGCACCATTAAAACTTGTATTAGTCACTCATCCGGACGCAAATAATGACGATACTATGTGGTTAAAACAGCAAATTCGGGAGCTAACTCGCGAACTTGTTTGATATAACTAAAACTAAAGTTTAATTCTCAAGACATGAAATAGACATTGTTAATGTTATACTTTACACAAAGATTCATTTTATTGACTACTTTAGCCATCACTTCGTAGAGTTAAAGTTAGCTCGGTAGTCAATTTAAATTTAATTATTTATAGTTTAAATAAAATTGTAATCACCTTTCATTTTTTAATTATTCTTGATGCTACTTTAAACGCAATTAGAATTAGTTGTTTAAGTAATAGAAAGCGATAGTTGACGGCCTAGTATGGGCACCCTACTGGCGCTTATCATCAGCCACAGTAACGCGATGTGCATCATGCCTTTTGTTTCACTGTTCAAAGCGGCAACGAATGTTGATGTTTAGCTACTGCCAATCTTTGAGTGTATCTCTCATTGGGCTTGGTCAGAAATAACAGAAAGGATAGATTGGGCAGTGTGCTATATAACAACAAGTGCACAAAAATCACAACAGATAAAATCTAGAAAAGACATGACGTTAGTTGGGTTTTTTGCAGGTCTTAATGTTTAAGGTTCAGTGCATGTAAGTCAGCAATTAAATTCAACTACATTTTCGTAAAATTCAATCCATGAATATGTAAATTGCATATATGTTTTAAGTGAAATTTCAAATTTAGCATTTTGTGTAAATATTTTCCAACACTATTAATATTTGATAAATGCAAATGAAAAATATAAAAATCTACAAATGTTTTTGAAGATTTTTTGAGTCAGCAAATAAGAGATTAGTTGTTTTTTCAGAAATGCTACAAAAGCTTAAGCTAATGTAGAATGAGTCGCTTTATGGTTCGTTTCTTCGAGAAGGATGAATTCAGATAATATTATTAAGCATTAATCGTAATTGACCATTTATAGTTAACCGTCTTAAAGGTAAATGGTTCAAAGTGTTGATTTTAATGTGTTATTTCCCTTGTTTTATCTGAGGGGATTATTAACAACTAATATGACTATCTGCGAGTTGTATAGTTGGCTTACTTAACCTCAAAAAATTGAGCTAAGCCATGAAAAGCTATGTTTAATGCAAACCTCTGACAATGAGTGAATACATATCTTTTATCGATTCATTGACCACTACAGTAGAATTGGTTTGATCATAGATATAAGCGTGCATGGATGATCATTTTTCAAGGGCTTTATAATTATATTCACGTTAAGCTAATCCTCGAATTACCCTATTGCGTGTAGGGGAAACTGACGTTATCAGTAAATAAGGATATGGTGTGGACACCGCAGAGTTAACTTCTTCTAAAACCACAAAAAGTAAATCATTCTTAGTTGGCGCGCTTGCGGTTATGCCGCTGACCATTGCCGTGATCCCCTGGGGCATTTTAGCTGGCTCATTCGCATTAGAAATTGGCCTCACCGCGGTAGAAAGCCAGGCCATGTCGGCGATTATCTTTGCCGGTAGCGCGCAATTGGTTGCCCTTGGGATGATAAAAGCCGGTATTGGTATCGGCAGTATTTTAATTACCACCTTACTCATTACCTCAAGGCATTTACTGTATGCCATGGCCATGCGCAGCCAAATTAGCCCATTACCGCTTAAATGGCGTTTAGGGCTGGGCTTTTTACTCACCGATGAGTTATTTGCGATCTCCAACCAAGCCCATGGCGGCGATACGCCCGCACAGCATCAGTTTGATCGCTGGTATGCCTTGGGTGGCGGCTTAACTTTTTATATAGGTTGGAACATCGCCACCTTGCTCGGTATTGTGGCTGGCCAGTCTATCGATAATTTAGGCGAACTCGGACTCGACTTTGCTATTGCTGCCACCTTTATCGCCATTGTGGTGCCAACAGTAAAAAAACCATCGATATTAGTGTGCGTGTTGGTGTCACTCACGTTAGCGGTGGTGTGTGCCGTGTTTGCCATTCAAGCAGGGCTTCTGATTGCCGCCATATCGGGCATGGCAGCGGGTATGGCTTATGCCAAACTCACCAATGAAGGCGTTGTCGTTACCGATACGCCTTGTGCTGATATTGCGCCCACCAAGGAGGACACCCTATGACATGGTTAATTATTATATCGATGGCGGCAGTGGTGTTTGTGAGTCGGCATTTGCTGTTAGAACCCAAAATCCCGATTAGGTTAAGCAAAAACACCTTAACCTTTTTAAGTTACTCAGCCCCAGCAGTGTTAACTGCCATATTAGCGCCCATTGTGTTTGTGCCAGAAGGTGAGCTGGCCATCAGCCTGTACAACCCCTACTTAACCTGTGCGCTGGTGGCCACGGTGCTAGCTTATATTACCCGCAATACCTTGCTGACCACTGTGCTCAGCATGGGGTTATTTTTCTTTTTGTATTAACCCTAACCCCATTGATGATTCTCAATAATTGTTAACTGACATTCACAGGTGCAATAGATTAGAATAAGCGCCATATACTGGATCAATAGAGTGAAATCATGCACGTACACATTTTAGGTATTTGTGGCACTTTTATGGGCGGATTAGCCCTGCTTGCCCGCGCAATGGGCCATAAAGTGACCGGCAGCGACGCCAACGTTTACCCGCCCATGAGCACTCAGCTTGAGCAGCAAGGTATTGAGCTAATCCAAGGATTTGACCCAATTCAATTGGGCAAAGAAGGCGAAAACCAACCCGACCTAGTGGTGATTGGTAATGCCATGAGCCGGGGTAATCCGTGTGTTGAAGCGGTATTAAACCGCGGCATGAAGTACACCTCTGGGCCGCAATTTTTATCCGAACATATATTGCCAGACCGCTGGGTGTTAGCCGTAGCGGGTACCCACGGTAAAACCTCTACCTCAAGCATGCTCGCTTGGGTGTTAGAGTATTGCGGCTACGAGCCAGGTTTTTTAATTGGCGGTGTACCGCAAAACTTTGGCGTGTCAGCGCGCCTAGGTAATTCTCCGTTTTTTGTGGTTGAGGCCGACGAATACGACAGCGCCTTTTTTGATAAACGCTCTAAGTTCGTTCACTACCGTCCGCGCACATTGGTAATCAATAATTTAGAATTTGATCATGCCGATATTTTTACCGATCTGGCGGCCATTCAGCGACAATTTAATCATGTTATTCGTACTGTACCCGGAGAGGGTAAGGTGATTTGGCCTGCACAGGTTGAAGCCGTACAGCAAGTGATTGACATGGGCTGCTGGAGCGAGCAAGAAGTGTATTCAACCCAGAGCAGTTTGTTAAAGAATGAGGGTGAACCAAGTGCCTGGCAGTCGCGTACTATTGCCGACGATGGTCATGAGTTTGAAGTGTTGTTTAATGGTGAAACGCAAGGCGTTGTCAATTGGGGCCTAATTGGCCAGCACAATATTGAAAACGCCATAATGGCCATTGCAGCAGCACGGCATGTGGGTGTTGCGCCAAATCACGCGATTGAAGCGCTAGCGCAATTTAGTCCGCCAAAGCGCCGTTTGGAGTTATTAGCCACCGTGAATGGCGTAGCAGTGTATGACGATTTTGCTCATCACCCCACAGCGATTGCCACCACATTACAAGGCTTACGGGCCAAAGTTGGTGCAGGTGACAACAGCAGCGGTAATATTATTGTGGTGTTAGAGCCGCGATCCAACACCATGAAAAGCGGTGTTCATAAAAACACGCTCGCCAATTCAATGGCGTTAGCCGACGTAGGTTATTTGTATCAGGCCGACAATATTGGCTGGGACATTACCGCCAGCATGGCCAATGCGCCGATACCTGTGACAGTTTTTCATAACATTGAAGACATTATTACTAACGTAGCCAATACCGCCCAAGCAGGCGATACCGTGGTGATTATGAGTAACGGTGGCTTTAATGGTATTCATCAAAAAATAATTAAGGCTTTAGCGTAAACCGCGCAGCCGCAAGAGGATACAAGATGGCCTACGCCAAAAAAGCCAAAGCAATTAGTCTCGCCTGGACCGGCGCCTCGGGTGCGCCGTATGGCATCAAGCTACTTGAATGTTTGCTGGCGAACGACTACCAAGTATTTTTAATGATTTCGAGTGCCGCTAGAGTGGTACTGTCCACCGAGCATGGTTTACAGCTTAGTGCCAACCCAGAAAAAGCCAAAGCGCAATTGCTTGAACAGCTTGATAACCCAGATGCGCCTCTTAGCGGTGAGCTAGTGGTACTGGGCAAAGATGAGTGGTTTTCGCCGCCGGCTTCAGGCAGCGCCGCGCCAAAGCAAATGGTGATTTGCCCTTGCTCAACCGGCACGTTAGCGGCAGTAGCAACAGGCATGAGCAACAATTTGCTCGAAAGAGCAGCAGACGTGGTATTAAAAGAGCGCGGCCAATTGATTTTGGTTCCGCGTGAAACTCCGTTTAGCGCCATACACTTAGAGCATATGCTAAGCCTAACCCGCAATGGTGCGACCATTATGCCAGCCGCGCCAGGCTTTTATCATAATCCCCAATCGGTAGAAGATCTGGTAAACTTCATGGTTTCGCGGATCCTTGATCATTTAGGGATCGAGCACGACCTTACGAGTCGCTGGGGATACGGACACACCCAGCCAAACGACATCGACAATTGAGATATTTATGAAGCACACAATTGAAATGATGATTTCTGAGCAAGAAATCAATAACACCCTAGATCAGTTAGCCGAACGTATTAACGCCCATTATGCGCACAGTGAGCGTTTATTAATGGTTGGCCTATTAAAAGGGTCTGTCGTGTTTATGGCCGATTTGTGTCGTCGTATTAAAGGCCATGTCGAAATCGATTTTATGGCTGTGTCGAGTTACGGCAACAATATGAACAGTTCTCGCGATGTTAAAGTACTTAAAGACGTACAGTCTGACATTGCAGGCCGTGACGTATTAATTGTAGAAGACCTTATCGACTCAGGTAACACCCTAAATAAGGTGCGCGAAATGCTATTGCTGCGCGACCCTAAAAGCTTAACGCTATGTACTTTGCTCGACAAACCAGAACGCCGCGAAGTTGACGTGCCTGTCGATTTTATCGGTATTACCATTCCTGACGAGTTTATCGTGGGTTATGGTATCGACTACGCAGAGCAATATCGCAACCTGCCTTACATCGCTAAAGTGGTGCCATTAGATTAGATCTTTTTGATATAATCGATAAACTCCCGCTATAGGCGGGAGTTTTGTTTTGGTAGGCAAAAGTGTTGCGTCTTTTTCATTTTTATAACGTCTTTAGATACATGTAATAAAAAGTGTTTAATGCGCAAGTTATTGATTAGAGGTATGACAATGAGTAACACCAACAATGCATTGGTGATCGACAACCTTAAAAAAACCTACAAAGGTGGTGTGCAAGCCGTTAAATCGATTAGTTTAACGGTCAAGCAGGGTGATTTTTTTGCGTTACTTGGTCCTAACGGCGCCGGTAAATCGACCACTATCGGCATTATCAGCTCGTTAGTGCAAAAAACTTCAGGCTCGGTATCAGTATTTGGTTTTGATATTGATAAACAACTTGAACAAGCCAAGTTATGTATTGGGTTAGTGCCACAAGAGTTTAACTTTAACCAGTTTGAAACCGTACAACAGATTGTGGTTAACCAGGCAGGCTATTACGGTGTGCCTAAAGACGTGGCATTGCAACGCGCCGAGAAATACTTATCTCAACTTGATTTATGGCAAAAACGTCACGCCCAAGCTCGCGAGTTATCTGGCGGAATGAAACGCCGTTTAATGATTGCGCGCGCGTTAATGCACGAGCCAAAACTGCTTATTTTAGATGAACCGACCGCAGGGGTAGACATTGAGCTGCGCCGCTCAATGTGGGACTTTTTAAAGCAAATCAATCAACAAGGTGTGACCATTATTTTAACCACCCACTACCTTGAAGAAGCCGAAATGCTCTGCCGTACCATTGGTATTATCGACACCGGTTTGCTGGTGGAGTGCACCACCATGAAAGCCTTGCTCAGCAAGCTTGATGTCGAAACCTTTATTTTCGATTTACGCCGCGACCTAGAGGCAGCACCGCAATTAACCAATATGAATTGCCGCTTAACCGATGCACACACATTAGAAGTTGACGTGGCGAAAGCGCACAATATTAATGACTTATTTTCTCAATTGAGCGCCGCCAATATTGAAGTGCTATCGATGCGCAACAAAGCTAATCGCCTAGAAGAATTGTTTGTAGAACTGGTCGAAAAAGCCAAGGAGTCAAAATAATGAATCACCTGTATTTTGTGGCTTTTAAAAGCATTTTAACCAAAGAAATTAATCGATTTACCCGTATTTGGATCCAAACGCTAGTGCCGCCAGCCATTACCATGACGTTATACTTTTTAATTTTTGGTAACTTGGTTGGCAGCCGTATTGGTGAAATGGGCGGCGTGAGTTACATGGAATTTATTGCCCCTGGTTTAATTATGATGTCAGTCATCACCAGCTCATATTCTAATGTGGCATCGTCGTTTTACAGTGCCAAGTTTCAACGTAACATTGAAGAGATTATGGTTGCGCCAGTACCGCATTATGTGATGATAGCCGGTTATGTTGGCGGCGGGGTTTCACGTGGTTTGTGTGTTGGCTTAATTGTCACTACTGTGGCGATGATGTTTGTCGATATAACCTTACATCATGTGGGCTTGGTCATACTCACTATGTTTTTAACTTCAGTGTTATTCGCATTAGGTGGTTTAATTAATGCCGTGTTTGCCAAAAGCTTCGACGACATCAGTATTATCCCAACATTTATTCTCACCCCGCTTACCTATTTAGGTGGCGTGTTTTACTCGTTATCGTTATTGCCACCTTTTTGGCAAGGGGTATCGGCCTTAAATCCAGTGGTGTACATGATTAACGTATTCCGCTACGGATTTTTAGGTTTTGCCGATCTTAGTGTGCCGTTATCTATTGCCATTATGGTCGGCTTTTGTGCCAGCTTATGGTTTGTTGCTTATTATTTGATATCTCGTGGGATTGGATTAAGAAGTTAATACATACCAAGCACAAAAAGAATTGATAAAGGGCTCGCAAGGGCCTTTTTTTGTGGCTATCTATCCATCGGGCTGGTCGTATAGCCAAAACGAGAGCCAATAACGTGGGTGTATAATTCAGTTGTTTTTAGATCTGTATGCCCTAATAGCTCTTGAACAGTACGAATATCGGTTCCATTTAGTAGCAATTGGGTCGCAAATGTATGCCTAAAAGTATGGGCTTTTACTTGCTTGGGTATTTGGCTCGCTAATACCGCTTTTCGTAATTGCTTCCTAAATGTCGTTTCGTGAATATGGTGACGACACATATATCCATCATACGGATGAGTGCAGCGAGTCGATGACGGGAACACATACTGCCAAGATAAATCTTTAGCGGCATTACCATATTTTCGCAAAAGAGCAGGTGGCAGTGACGTTAATCCAAAACCTTCATTTAAATCTTGTTGATGGCGAGTTTTTACTGCATCAATTTGATGAGTTAAGGCAAAATTTAGGGATTTTGGTAGCAAAGTGTAACGATCTTTTTTGCCCTTTCCTCTAAAAATAAATAACGTATTATTTTGTATATTTACATCTTTAACTCTTAGTTTTAATGCTTCATTTATTCGTAATCCTCCACCGTATAGCAGTGAGGCAATTAACCAATATTGGCCTGAAAGATGGCTAATAATCACTTTAGCTTCTTCGTGAGTGAGTACCGTGGGTATAGATTGTTCACGCTTCGTAAATGAGTAACGTAAATCAGATATTTCCCGTCGAATGATATGTTTATAGACATAAATAATGGCGCATAAAGCCTGGTTTTGTGTTGCAGCGCTAACTTGCCTGTTTACGGCCAAATGGTTTAAAAAACGTTCTATTTCGATGTTACCCATGTCTTGAGGGTGTTTTTTGTCATTGAAGAGAATAAATTGCTTTATCCAATACAAATAGACTTTTTCAGTTTTGATACTGTAACGGCGCGTTCGCAGTTCAGTGCGAATTGACTCGAGAAATGGTGATGTGGACATATCAACTCCTTTTTATTCGAATTAGCAATACGCTGTATGCATATACAGTTATAATTCATTTATTTAAAAAAGCCAGTCTTGGTCTCGTTATGTAATCACCAAAATTCTCGTTTTTATCTCAAGAACAAAACTAGTTATTTGAATTGGTTGATTTTTGTTCGCAAGTCTCTTTACATAAAGAGACCAAAGCGTTATCGGTTATTAAAATTCTCGGTTTCACCTAGCCAAAAGGGTGATTGATTCATGAAGGATAAACTGATAAGTTGCTAAAATTATTAATAATTAAAGTCGTATGGATGTTGGGTTTTGGTGAACACCTCAGGATGTTTATCGGGATTCTCGCTAATACGCTGTTAGCTTTATCAGGAGTTTTGACGTAAATGGAATCACCAGAATTATCAATTATATTATTAAACCTTATTATCGTTTTAATAGCATACCTTTCTATATATCCTAAACTAGCTGGAAATGATTTTAATAAAATTTCATTTTATGATCTGTTCGCATCAGGCTTTGCTTTATTAGTTGTAGGGTTAAATTATTGGGGTAGTGGTCATGAATTCAGTTTATTAATCACTACTACTAATTGGTTTTGGTTTACACTTGCCACATATGGTGCAATAGAGATACCTATTATGGTTTGGTACTTTAAAAAGCAAAAAGTTAAGGTGTAAATAAAGCTAACAAGGCATTCAAACGGACAAATTACAGTTGGCTTTTTGTTCGTGCCTCACTTATTTTAGCCAACTGTAATTTGCCGCTTAATGTGGCGTTAGTGCGTCAAGCAAAGCTTGATGCATCTTGCAGGGTGTAAGTCCCTGTCAGGTAAGGTTTAACCAACCACCTGTATCGAGTGTTGCACCTTTGGCGGAGTGTGAGATTAGCAGATGCTTTTCAGCAGTGAGGACTGCATCACGCGAACAATATTGGTGAAGCGTACACAGAGAATTATGTAGGCCATAGGGGTTGTCGTGATCCTGAAGTGCTGGTATCGCTCCGATAAATACTAGAACTGACTGACGAGGTTTGTAACGCCATCGAAGTCCATGCAAAGCAGCCGTTATTCATGTAAATGAAGGGTGAGGTTGTGGCGAGTCAGCGGAGTTATCAAGCCGTGGCATGCATAAAGAGATGCTTCAGGAACTTGAGAGATCCAAAGGTGTTCCATCAGGACGATGGTAGAGAAGTCTAGTTAAAAGCGAGACGAACGATGACCTTTTGGAAGTCAGATCAGCCCGTAGTAGTCTGAGCAGGGGAAAGCCTTGTACATGGCAAAGGAGCTGACAGTTATATCAGGTATTAAGCAGAGACATAGTCCGGACAAAGTAGGGCTGGGACACTATGATAACCACACTTAATGCCATCGCATTTAAAGCACAAACCCACCCCAAGCACAGGTTTCAGAATTTATATGGACTGCTAAATACTGACAGCCTGTATCAAAGCTGGGGGCAACTTAATAAGCAAGCGAAGCCTGGTATCGATGGCATTACCATGCCTAAGTACCGAGATAAGCTGATAGAAAATATCGACCGTTTAGGTCAGCAACTCAAACAGAAATGTTATCGAGTTAATGACATCAAACGGATCTTCATTCCTAAATCGAACGGTAAATTACGCCCTTTAGGGCTACCAACGGTAGATGACAAGCTAGTGCAACAAAGTGTCAGTCAGATCCTGCAAAGCATCTGGGAACAAGACTTTTTGCGTAATAGCTATGGTTATCGCCCGAATAAAAGTGCGCATCAAGCGGTGCATAGTTTAACGCTCAATCTGCAATTTAAAGGTTATGGTTATATTGTTGAAGCTGATATTAAGGGCTTCTTTGACAACCTTGATCATGAATGGCTGATGGCTATGCTCGAGCAACGAATTGATGACAAGGCGATACTTAATTTAATAAACCAATGGTTAAAAGCACGGATAAAATCCCCTGATGGTGTCTTTACTAAGCCATTAAGTGGTAGCCCACAAGGTGGCATTATCAGCCCTGTGTTAGCTAATATTTATTTGCATTATGCGCTAGACCTTTGGTTTGAAAAGAAAGTGAAGCCAAGGATGAAAGGCCGAGCAATGATGATCCGTTATGCGGATGATTTTGTTTGTGCGTTTCAGTTTGCACATGATGCTGAACGCTTTTATAAGGTTTTGCCGAAACGATTAAAGAAATTCAACCTAGACGTCGCAGAAGATAAAACATCATTGATGCGATTTAGCCGCTTTCATATTGGGCGAAAACGTCATTTTGTATTTCTTGGATTTGAGTTTTACTGGGGCAGAGATTCGAAAGGTAAAGCAAGACTCAGACGACGAACCGCTGTGGAGAAGCAGAAGGCGACGTTGAGCGAGTATTATCAATGGATTAAAGCCAAGCGCTCATTAAAACTGAGTATTTGGCTTCCACAGTTAAAACGTAAATTAACAGGGTTTAGAAACTATTTTGGTCTTCCCGACAACAGCCGAAGCCTGAGTTACGTATACGATTATGTTCTGCATAACTTGTACAAATGGTTGAACAGACGCAGTGGTCGACGAAGTTACAACTGGAGTAATTTCAAGAAGATGTTAGAGTATTTTAGAATTGAGAGTCCAAAAGTCAGTAAGCGTCTAGTGCTGATTGATTGGTACTAGGGTCGTGTTTTACACGAGTGAATATATAACTGAAGAGCCGGATGCGGTAGTTCCGCACGTCCGGATCTGTGTGGGGTCGGGTCAGTAATGGCCCGCTCTACCACGATTGTTTTAAGGTAGAAATCGGACATTGGAGCAAATAACTGCCATCGCTACATTCTTTTTTGGAGTTCTATTTGTCGTTGCCGCCATCTTTTTATTTGTGATGGGCGTTAAGGAACATAAACTAGAATCAAAGTGTTTTAGCTCATGGAGTAAAACTATTTTAGTTATTGGTATTTGCTTATTTGCTGCCTACAACACATTAATAAGCGGCTACCTGAAAATTGTAAATGCTGGGATATTAAATTGAGTATTTTAAAACATAACAAGCCAAGTCAGCGGGAATTTTACTCGCTGCACAACGCTCATAAAATCCCCTGCTTGGGGCGTTAAGTAGCCTAAGGAGAAATCATGGCAGATGGAAGCTCAATTATTAATTTTGGTGATTTAGCAAAACCCGCAACTGTACTCATTGAGAAAATTTCAAATGCAGTGGGCGTGCTTTATGAACCTCGAAGGGTTATTAAAAAAGCTCATGCGGAGGCTGAAGCTGAAAAAATTAAGGCACTAGCAGGAATAGAGCTAAGTGATATAGAGCAAAGAGCAAT
The DNA here is from genome assembly GCF_014648295.1 of Shewanella saliphila. Lineage (GTDB taxonomy): Bacteria > Pseudomonadota > Gammaproteobacteria > Enterobacterales > Shewanellaceae > Shewanella > Shewanella saliphila. The sequence goes on along the minus strand of NZ_BMQV01000055.1, from coordinate 4,740 downwards.
AGAGCGACATATAAAGCAAGAAAGCAAGAAACAAGAAAATATAGAAAAAATCACTGCTCAGGCTGCCGTTAATTTGCCACCCAATGCTAAACCTGAGGACATTGAAGATGATTGGCTTACACACTTTTTTGATAAGTGTGACAAAATATCCAATGAACAAATGCAATCTCTATGGTCAAACTTGCTAAGTGGTGAAGCGACTAAGCCTGGTACTTACTCAAAAAGAACTGTGGACTTAGTTGCATCAATGGATCGTAAAGACGCTGACTTGTTTACGCGGTTTTGTCAGTTTACTTGGATGGTCGGTGAACCTACACCGATGATATTTGATATTACAGATGAGGTTTATTCTTCTGCTGGAATTACTTTTTCTGATTTAAAGCATCTTGATGCCATTGGCTTAATTTCATTTGAATCAGTCTCCGGTTATGCAAAAAAAGGTGTAACTAAGAAAGGTGTTGTCTTTTATTTTGGTCAGAAAACTCTTCTAAAGTTTCCAGAAGAAGAAAATAACAAATTTGGAATTGGCCAAGCCTTATATACTCAGGCAGGCAAGGAATTAGTAACTATTTGCAATGCAGCTAAAAATGAGAAATTTGTAGACTACTGTAAAGAGCAGTTTAAAAAAAACCAATTAACATGGCCACCCACGATTATTGGCTAAATAACGAGCAGTAAACTACGCTTTATTTACCCTTTTTAAATGGTAATTGAAGATGGCCAGACCAAGACAAACTATCGTTAGCTTAGACGATACGCCTTACTATCACTGCTGCTCCCGTGTTGTACGTAAGGCTTTTCTTTGCGGAATAGATAACTCGACAGGTGAGAACTTTGAACATCGGCGAGAGTGGGTAGATTCGCGCATTCTTGAGTTGGCGACCATTTTTGCCATTCATATTTGTGCTTATGCCGTCATGAGTAATCATTTGCATGTTGTTTTGAAGATTGATGCAGACAAAGCAAAAGGCTGGTCAGATAAAGAGGTGCTGGTACAGTGGCATAAAGGTTTTAAAGGCACATTGCTGACCCATAAATTGGTTAAAGGCGAAGACTTAAACGAGTTTGAGCATAAAACGGTTAATGACTGTGTGACTCAATACCGACAAAGGTTAATTGATATTAGTTGGTTTATGCGCTCCTTATGTGAGCCCATTGCCAGAATGGCCAATAAAGAAGATAAATGTACGGGCCGATTTTGGGAAGGAAGATTCAAATCCCAAGCGTTACTTGACGAAGCAGCTGTTCTGAGTTGTATGGCTTATGTCGATTTAAACCCTATTCGTGCCAAAATGGCAACGACACCAGAAACCTCAGACTACACCAGTATTCAACGGCGAATAACCTCAGCGATAAAAGGTGAGCAACCAACAGCATTATTGCCTTTTGTTGGTAATGAACGGCTAGATATGCCCAATGGACTGATGTTCAGCGTTAAAGACTATATTGTGCTGGTGGAAGATACCGGGCGAATTATTCGAGAAGATAAACGCGGTGCAATTAGCTCAACTAGCCAAGATATTCTCAATAGACTCAATATTCCTGCTGACAACTGGCTAAAAATCACTACCGAATTTGGGTCATTATTCAAAGGTGCAGTAGGAGCTTTACCTGCATTAACGGAATATTGCGAACATCTAGAGCGAAAGCGACGACAAAGTGCATCAAACTGCCAGCGCTGGTTGTGTGCTTAAGGCTTAACGTCTAACACTAAATCAATAACCAGATTACCAGCTTGATATCAATCAAGCCACTAGTGCTGTGTTGAATTTGCCGCCTTGCTCACCACTATCCATTTAGCGCTCAGTTTGTTGATAATTTCCATTCAATTTATACATTTGAATCGTGCAGAATATTATCGCTATCAAACCTAAAAGCAGTTAAGTTAATTATCATAAAAATGGGTGGCACGCTAATATTTTGAAATGCTAGGGGGCACTACGACTAAATGGATTTAAGAGGTAGAGCGACGAGGGTGCCAAAGCCGAGACATTTATCGGTTAATCCTAAGACGGCACGATTCAAGTCAGAGTGTACTTTATGCACAGTTAGTTTCAGGTTCATTAAGGGGACAAACAACTTTGTTGGTTGTATTGCTTAATGCTCGCCAATAAGATAAATAAAAAAGGAGTCTCGCAGGAGACTCCTTTTTGTTTACGGGGGATGTATTTTATCGCTAAACTTTAGTTCAATCCGTTAAGGATTAACGTGTAAAGTTATGGTATTTTTCAATACCTGAGCTTCGTCCTTCAGCATGACACGTTGCACATGACTCACTTGCGTTTAACTTATACCATTCAGTAGCAGGTACATCTTCAGTAGTAGTACCTCCGTTTTGAACCATATGAGCTAATGCATAATCCTCATTATGGCATGCATAACAGTTCGCCGTGATAGGGCTGGCCATTTTGTCATTTACACCATAAGCACTTGCTTTTATAAACTGATTAGGAACTGCGGTTAAGTCAACAACACCACTATCATGACAAGCAACACAACTCGTTTGAGGTGCAATAACGCTAGCTGCGTTAGACACTTCTTCATTATCTGCATCTAAACTAATGCTACCAACGCCCCAATGCATACTGTGGACCATTGGGCCAAAGCCTGGCGCTGAATAACCTGCTTTACGGTCTTGACCATTGTTATGACAAGCCACACAACCTAAACCACCATCACTAAAGTTGCCATTTTTGTGGAAGTTGTTTTCATCATTGTGACATGTTGTACAACTGTCATTACCTACGGCATGGCGACGATCATAAGCACTGACTTCTTCAGTTGCGATGTCTGTAACATCGGTGTAGCCATGAATGGTGATTACGTCACTTTCGTCGCCATTATAATCTTCTGAGGTGAAGCTCACACGTAACGATGACATTAGACCGGCGCCTGTCCAAAGGCTTACATCATCATCGGTATAACACATTGTTTTACTACCATCGGCTTCATAACTGTAATCGTAGAAACGCGCGACTCGACCTACAATTGAGTTATTGTAGACACCGTGTAAGTAAGAACCGGCATAGTTGATTGGTTTTTCAGGGTTATGAGCGGTAGTTTGTTCTTCAAACATAGAATGAAGATCAAGTAAGGTTTCTGTATCACCTTCAACTTTATAAAGTGACATAGTTGTACACCATTGATTGGCACTATTTAATGCTACTGGTGTGCCAGTCACTTTGTAAGAGTTGTTGATTGCTTTATCTGTATCTATGCCTGCATTTGCTTCATGAAGTAAGCGAACATCAGAACCGTTACCTGGAATGATATCTCCTGCAATGCCACCAGTGTCATGACAATCAATACAACCAGGGCCAGCAACATTGATGTTGATAGTTGGTTCAGTGTGACAAGAACTACAGTTCATGACACTAAATCCTGTTTCGAACTCTTGGTGGTTAATGTGGCCAATTTTAGACAGCGTATTACGTGCGTAGCTACCTGTTGAAAACCCTTCTTCATTCACCATTTCGCGACTAACAGAGCCATGACAAGTTAAACAACCTTCAACGAAAGTGACTTCACCGTCCATGCCTTGAGCAACATAGCTAGCATGTTTATTTGGACTTGTTGAGTAGTCAACGTGGCAGGCATAACAAGCTTCGGTAGTGGTCGACATTGACCCTTCTGGCTTGTTAAGTACATATTCATCAGAGCGAGCAATACCTGATTCGCTATTACCACCAACACGCAACCATACAATACCTTCGGTTCCAGTATTTACACCTAACATAGGTGCTGTAAATTGGTAGTGACCGTCACCAAGAGCGGTTAATGTTGCCCCTTCAGTGCTCATCGTTACTGCACCACCAATATGAACATTATCTGCTACTTCATTGATGGGATCTTCATTACGGTTGTTAATAAAACCTTTATCAGTAAGAGCCGCAACTTTACCTTCAGCATCTATGAGCCCGTTAACAAGTTCCCCGTTTTCGTTAGTGACCTCAAATTCGTAACTAATAGAACCTTCGCCAAGTGTATAGTTTATTACTTTCACATTAGTTTCGGTTGAACTGGTTACCACTGGTAATGTCCAAGAATCTCCAGGTTGACCGTCAACACCGTCAACACCGTCAACACCATCAGCACCAGCAGCACCGTCATCCCCATCACAACCCATTAACAAACTAGTCAGCGCTAATGCGACTAGATATGCTAGTTTTTTAGATTTAAAACGTTTCATCATGATTCTCCGTTTAGTCCAATACAGAATATTGGACTCTTTATGGTATTAAACTTTGTTTAGTTCATTAACCATAATTGGTTTTATATTTTATTATGCGAGCTCAAATTGAATGTCGGCTCGGGAGCGATTCTGCTGTTAATCTAATGTAAATTAATTGATTAAGATCAAATTAGCGCCTATTACTTTGGAGGTATGTCTCATTTTATTGATATTTATAAAAATCAATTAAATCATTGTCTTAAATTAATGTTCGTTTAAGGTTGGATTAAGTTTCAGTTAAGGTTTGGCTGGTGGTGGGTTAATTTTTATTTGATATAATTAACATGGCCACCCAAAATAAATTAACATGGCCATATATGGACGCTCCCGGTGAGTCAAGACAATACTCTGCTCACCGAAGGCTTTTTGGCCTTAGTATAATTAACATGGCCATATATGGACGCTCCCGGTGAGTCAAGACAATACTCTGCTCACCGAAGGCTTTTTGGCCTTAGTTTTCTGTACAACATTCTCACTCTTATCGTTGCTTTCGATGCGCTCATTTACCG
>NZ_BMQV01000054.1 GCF_014648295.1 Shewanella saliphila | reverse complement strand
AATCTAGTGAAGCTACATCCCGCTAAAACAAGCCAAAATCAGAAATTCAATAGGGCTTGTTGGAGTGATGATTTCAGGGAAGATATTATTTTTGGCGCTGGTCAAAAAGTGTAATCAGCCCCTGCCAAAGAAAGTCCAACTAAAAAAAAGATGGGGTGTAAAATCAGACCATGAAAAATCGATATATCAGCAATGATGCCGTGTATTAAGCTTGCCAATACGATTATCAATGCAACGATGATTAAAATAGATCTGCTTAGTTTGAGTTTCATGAGAAATTCCTATTCAATGAGTTTGTACTAGAATAACCAACCACTCAACAGAAAACTTGAATAAACTAGCTAACTTTTTTGAAAAGAGTATGAGCTTGCCTTATTGTCATACCGAAGTTATTTCGAAATGTTCGACTTAAATGAGCACTATCTGAAAAACCAGCCAGATGAGCAGCATCTGTAGCAGAGTTACCATTAATTAACGCTTGAATAGCACAGATCATTCTTCGCCATAATAAATATGGTCGCCACGCAATACCTAACTCTATACTAAATAAATGAAGAAAACGACTTTCAGATAAAGCTAATTGGTTAGCGACTTCAGAAGCTCGCCAATTAGTAGGTTTGATACAATCGCCATATAGACACTGATCTAATTCAATTAACAATTGTTGAATGCGTCTATCTTCCACTGTGCTTTTATTAACAACTAAGAACTGTTTTGTAAGTTTTAATTCGTCAAATACAGGTGTTAAAAATTCAATAAAATCGTCTGTTTGAGACGGTTTATTAACTGATTCTGAAAAAGTTGTTCTAAATGACTTAAATGGTTGACCCATTAATTTAGTAACCAACTCCCGTCCCAAATTACTTTTCGGTTCAATAAGTAACACCCAACCTTCAACCATTTCCAGTTGATGATCAACTTTTGAATCGATTACCGTTACACCTGTTATCTTTCTTCCATTCAAATTACAACGCGAATCACTGAAGGGCCATATCACTTGTATTGCATGATGCATATGAGCGTCAGCATCTATGCTAGAGCCATATATTGTGACAACACCAGGGTTAATCCAAACGGTAGGTTTAATAATTAAATACTCCTTTGCCCATTCTACGTTTTACTAAAGCAGCTTTCTTTATTGCATAACATCATAACAGTTATTTCCATAAGCATTGTTAACACTATTCTCTCGGTGGCCCTGAGTTCTGTGCTCTCTGCAATATCCCTTGGGTATATCTAAATAGTACTGAGCACATATCCCGCCCAGGTCTGCATCTCACCAGTGTTATGTCAAGTAAGGATTCATTGAATAGTTTAATAGACCTAGGATTGTGACTTACATCATGGAATTTGATTCTAAAATTTGCTAACGTAGTCCACATGATTAAATTGAGTATAATAGCATGATTAAGATTTTGCTAAATTTAGCAGTTATATTGACATTAATAACACAGTTATTAGTGCCAAGTAATGCTATGTCTAGCGATATGTCTGAATCAAGTATGCAATCTAACTCTATGTCACATTCAGTTATGATGGACAATGATTGTGATGACGATAACTGTTGTGCCGAAGATTCAAGCCACTGTATTAGCCATTGCCATGTAGTCGCTAATGCATTTGTTTTGTTATCGGGCTCAAATTTAATTAACAATCTATTCACAAGTTCTAAAGTTGACTCGACTTTATGGATATCAACTCCGGCTTCGCTTGGAAGTCAAAATCCCCCTCCAATTGCTTAATTCTTTATTTTAATTAATCACTTACTATTAATTTATAAAGATTTTTGTTGCTCGTTTACTTATGAGCATCATAAAGCTTCTGGAGTTTCTTATGAAAAAATTTATCGCAATTACACTTTTATCTTTAGCTAGCACAGTTTCAATGGCTGCTACTATTACATTACCTGATTATCTTATTTTTACTTCCGTTGATGGCCAGTCTGTGGCTAATAAGGGACAGATTGACATTGAACCTGGTCAGCATTTGCTTGAACTTCAGTTTTATGATGTTTACTCAACGGGAGCAGATGACACTAATTTTGTAAAATCTGATGCATTATATTGGAGTTTGAATTTAACTAAGAACGAAGATATTCAGGTTAGAGCTAAGGATATTTTCACTACAAAATCTGCTCGCAAATTTATCGACTCCCCTCAGATCACAATAGACACGGCTAGCTTAAAAGGCGAATCAGTTAAGCTGGTTAACCATGCAGAGTTAATGTCTATCATTATGAAACAACACAGTAAAATGATGAATCATTAATTGGATTAATAGGGCGCTATCATAGCGCCCTATCAATACCTAATATACTTCTTGAGCTGTGTGTTACACACAGAGTTATAGTTGAACTATCGTAGTTATTTATGATGGTTTGGAGGTTGTATGAAAGTGGCTCAACTCGCTAATAAATTGGGTGTATCCGCTGATACTGTGCGTTTTTATACTCGAATTGGATTACTCAATCCAAGCAAATCTCCCAATAATGGTTATAAAACATTCAACCATAAAGATATGGTGAGGATGCAATTTATTTTGAGTGCTCGAAATTTAGGATTTTCTGTCGAAGATATTAAAGTTATTTTTTCTAAGACTGATCTTGGGGATAGTGCATGTCAACTTGTACGCGAATTAATTAAAGTAAAGCTGCTTGAAACTGAGCAACAGTTCAACGAAATGGTGCAATTAAGAAGTAAGCTTTCTAAGGCGATACAAGATTGGTCTCAAATGCCTGACAACATACCCACAGGAAACATGATTTGCCATTTAATAGAGAATACAAATCAAGAGGATATAGTTTCAGAAGAATTAGGAGTTCCCCATTATGTTGATAAAGCTTCAATGGAGATTAAGTGATGACTAAAACAGGCCATACTACAATACAACTCAATATCCTCGGCGCAGGTTGCGCGAGTTGTGTTGGCAAAATTGAAAAAGCGATTAACAGCGTGCAAGGCGTTGATTCGGCCGAAATGAACTTTGCCGACAGAACAGTACTTGTTTCGGGTAACGCATCTGCCGAGTTGATTATAAAAGCAGTAGAAAGCGCTGGTTATAATGCCACTCAAATACAGGCTGAGTCGGCAGAAGATGCCATGAACGAGAAAGAACAGGCTGATTTACAACATTATAAAAGTTTATTACGCCATACCATTATCGCCTTGTCCGTCGGTATCCCGTTGATGATTTATGGACTTTTTATTGGCGAAATGACGGTATCAACCCTATTAGAGCAAACTGTGTGGGGACTGGTCGGTGTGGTGACTCTGGCAATTATGCTTATATCAGGTAGGCATTTTTATATCGGCGCTTGGAAATCATTTTTAAACCATAATGCCAATATGGACACCCTCATTGCCTTAGGTACCGGTACTGCTTGGGTTTACTCGATGTTGATTGTTTCATTTCCACAATTGTTCCCCGAGATGGCAAGACATGTTTACTTTGAAGCGACCGCAATGATTATTGGTTTAATTAATCTTGGTTTAGCACTAGAAGTTAAAGCGCGCGGTAAAACCTCTGAAGCGATTAAGCGTCTCATTGGTTTGCAAGCTAAAACTGCTCGGGTTATCCGTGATGGGAAAGACCTCGACATCGATATTGCTCATGTATTACTTAATGATCATGTAAAAGTTCGCCCTGGCGAAAAAATTCCAGTCGATGGGGTGGTTTTTGAAGGTAACAGCACCATTGATGAATCAATGTTGACCGGTGAGCCAATGCCTGTTGAAAAAGTGATAGGTGACGATGTGGTCACTGGCACCTTGAATAAATCAGGCTCAATCATATTTAAAGCCACTCGTGTAGGTAAGGATACCGCACTGGCTCGCATTATTAGTATGGTCAAACGGGCGCAAAACTCTAAGCCGCCGATTGGGCGTTTAGCAGATGTCATAGCCACTTACTTTGTACCCGCTATTATGATCATCGCTATAGTCAGTGCCATGGTGTGGTTTAATTTTGGCCCTGAGCCGTCAAGTGTATTTGCCATCGTGTCTGCAACAACAATATTAATTATTGCTTGTCCTTGTGCGCTAGGTCTCGCAACGCCAATGTCAGTGATGGTTGGCGTTGGTAAGGCCGCTGAATCGGGGGTGCTTATTCGTAACGGTGAAGCATTGCAAACCGCGTCTAAAATAACCGCCATGATATTAGATAAAACCGGCACCATTACTGAAGGTAAACCGCAAGTTACAGATATTATTTTGGTTAATGCCGACAGTGAAGAGCAGGTACTTGCCTTGTCTGCTGGAATCGAAAGTCACTCCGAACATCCACTCGCGCAAGCTATTGTAGAAAGTGCGAATGATAGAGGTATAGAAGCCATTGACACTGAGCACTTCAATGCCATTTCAGGTAAAGGTGTAGAAGCTGAAATGGATGGCCAGACATTACTATTTGGTAATTTAAAACTGATGTTAGACAAACACATTGATATTGGCCTTCACGAAGCTAAGGCTCAAGTGTTAGCTGAAAATGCTAAAACACCAATGTATTTAGCGCTTGCAGGGCAATTACTGGCCATTATTGCGGTATCAGATCCGATAAAGCCTGATTCAATTGAAGCGATTGCGAGACTGAAACTCAATGGCATCAAAGTGATTATGTTAACCGGGGACAATAAAGCGACCGCAGCAGCAGTGGCTAAAAAAGTTGGTATTGATGATTTTTTCGCAGAAGTCATGCCAGAAGATAAAGCCAATAAAGTAGCTGAACTTCAGCAACAAAATGAAGTGGTTGGCATGACTGGCGATGGGATTAATGACGCCCCCGCATTAGCGTTAGCCGATGTTGGCTTTGCTATTGGAACAGGCACTGATGTGGCGATAGAAAGCGCTGATGTGACCTTAATGCGCGGATCACTTCATGGCTTAGCCGATGCGATAGCCATTAGTAAAGCAACGCTGCGCAACATTAAACAAAACTTGTTTGGCGCGTTTATATACAACGTCGCGGGTATTCCCTTAGCAGCAGGTGTGCTTTTTCCTGTTTTTGGTATTTTGCTAAATCCAGTGATTGCTGGCGCTGCGATGGCCTTTTCATCACTTACCGTAGTGAGTAACGCTAACCGTTTACGTTTGTTTAAAGCCAAGGAACACTAGGAGGCATAATATGTTAATTAATTTACTGTGTATCGCATTAATCGGTTTTATCATTTGGTGGTTTTGGCTATATAAACCGGCAAACGATTCTAGTGTTGACGCTAGTACATTGATACTGGTTAAAGACGGTGTGTATACGCCAGCACGAATTAAAATTTCGGCTAATACACCAACAGAGATAACCTTTTTACGCCAAGATAAATCCGGATGTTCAGCCACTGTCTTGCTACCCTACTTGGAGATTAGCCAAGATTTATCGCTTGATAAAACGACGACGATAGCCTTACCGGCACTGGAAAAAGGTGAGTATCCATTTCATTGCCAGATGCAAATGTATAAGGGTGTATTGATTGTTGAGTAAACACTAGATATCTATGCGTACTTTTCAATATTTTGGTATCAGTGATGAATATAATAGCAGTATTAAAATGAGCATTTTTAACTTTGCCATCAATATCTTGATTCTAACCTAAGCTGTTTACGGTCTAGGTTAGAAAATTGGCCATTTTATATTAATTACTTTTTATCTAAAACTTCAGAGAAATGATGAGTTAATGGTTAAGAGAGAGATTATGTGTGATTTTGAACATAGACCGGGCGTTAAAGAAGCGACTTTAGTTGTCAGAAACCTAAGATTAACTGGAGTTGATAATCAAAATTTAGAAACATTAAAGACTGATATAGTCAAATCGTTTGGCATAGATGACGTGACTTATAATGAAAAATCGGAAGTTATTTATCTAACCTATGATGCCAGCCATATCAATTTAGAAGGTATTGAAGCGGTTATCAGAAAGCATGGTGCTAATATTCATAACGATTGGTGGACTCATGTGAAGGAAAGTTACTACCAATTTGTGGATAAAAACATCAAAGATAATGCAAATCATCAACCACATAGTTGCCACAAACCCCCACCAGGATCCAAGATAAGTTAAGACAATTAGATGTTAATTTTTATCGTTACTGACTATCTTTTAGTTAGAGCTTTTGAAGTGTGATCTATGTCAAGTATCAGTGGTTTAAAGTGAAAAAACACTACAGTTAACTAGGATTATTTAGGCAAGTAGAGTTAAAATTAACACAATTAATAATGTTGGAGTCTGTCTTGAATCGTATGAGAATTATCACAGTGATGCTTATCTTGATGACATTTGTCAGTCAAGCTTTTGCGTCTGTGATTTTGCCATGCCCCTCTGATATGAATTCAATGTTAAGTAAATCAAATCCAGTGAATACCGCTGCGACTAACGCTTGCCATCACCAATTAACATCAGATGTTGATGCCGTTAAAACATCTACCGCTGACATTCCTGATTGTTGTGATAATCAATGTGATTGTCCGATAGGTACTTGCTTTTCAATTGCCCTTGAAATGAAAATTGTCCAATCAGTAACCATCTCAAGTTTGAGTAGTTTTATATCTGGTTTGACTCAAAATACAACTCCGCAATATAACTCTTCTTTATATCGTCCTCCAATATTTTCTTGTTAGATAGGAAAGGCTTGATCAATTTTTGATCGTCTTCCTGTTCATTTATCTTTTTTAAAATAAATTAACAAGATATTACCTTTTTTCGAATTCAATTCGAGCATTGGTAACTAATTTGGAGGCTTTATGTCTTTAATTTACAAGAAATTGGGTGAAATTTACACTCAATATATTCTAATCGTAGTGATGTCCTTTATTGGTATTAGCGCTGCGGTATATGCGGCAGAACCAGTACAGACATTATCACTGGAAGAAGCCGTTTATCTTTCTCAGACGAACGATCCTTGGTTAGTCAGTAATCAATTTCAACAAGATGCTATTAATTCTGAAAGCATAGCGGCAGGAACCTTACCAGATCCAAAAATCAGTGTTGGTTTAGCGAATTTGTCCATAAACACTTTTGATTTTGGACAAGAAGCAATGACTCAATTGAAAATTGGTGTCACTCAAATGTTTCCGCGAGGGGATAGCTTAAGTTTACGCCAACAGCAACTTGAGTTAACGGCGGAGCAATACCCATTTTTAAGACAAGATAGACGAGCTAAGTTAAGTGTCACCACCGCTCAAATTTGGTTTGATATATATAAAACGCAAGAGAGTATTGCACTGATTGAGCGTAATCGGAACTTATTCGAACAATTATCTGATGTCGCAAAAGCAGGATATTCATCTGCTCTTGGTAAATCTAATCAGCAGGACATCATTCGTGCTCAGTTAGAGGTGACCCGTCTCGAAGATAAGCTGACCGTCTTAGCTCAGGAAGAAAATATGCTTAAGCAGAAATTATCTGAATGGGTTGGTAAGGCATTCGTTGGTGAGTATAGAAGAGAGTATGAACAAGACTATGAGTTGTCATTTTCGACGTTTACCGTCCCAAATACACTTCCTCAAATTAAGCTAATTAATTCTAATTTATATCTAGATGAGGAAAAAAGCCCAAATTATCAACAATCTTTATATGAAGCATTTTCTGACCATCCACTTCTATTAGCTTTGGAACAAAGAATTGAATCAAGCCGGAAAGGTGTAGAGTTAACAAAGCAATTATATAAGCCTGAATGGGGGCTAAACGCTGGATATAGTTATCGAGGCGATGATCCTATGGGTAATTCTCGCGATGATTTGTTGTCAATAGGTGTGAGTTTTGATTTACCAATATTTACTTCTTCAAAGCAAGATAAGCAAGTTCAAGCCGCTATTTCTCAGTCAGAGTCAATTAAAACAGAAAAGTGGTTACTGCTTCGAAACATGATGGCGTCATACGGTACTGCGAAAGCGCAATTTCTTAAATTGGAACAACGTCAGAAACTCTATAACGATTTTTTATTACCTCAAATGCAAGATCAAGCAGATGCGTCACTAACGGCTTACACGAATGATAAGGGAGATTTCGCTGAAGTCGTTCGCTCCCTCATTGCTCAATTGAATACTCAATTAGATGCTTTGGCTATTAACGTTGATTTACAGAAACTTAAAGTTCAATTGAACTATTTTTTTACCCCCAATGTGGGTCCAGTTAGCATCTCACATAAATCTTATGTTGATGGAGAAGTAAAATGAACAACAATTTAAAAATGATCAGCATATTAGTTATCGGTATTCTTACTGGTATTAGTGCATCAATCTTATATACACCGAAGAATGAAATAGCTTCAGAGGACAGCGCAAAAGCTAAGCCATCATATTGGGTCGCACCTATGAATCCTAATTATCGTAGTGATAAACCAGGGAAATCACCAATGGGTATGGATCTTATACCTGTATACGAAGATGGCACCGATTCGACAGATTTTGGACCTGGTGCCGTTAAAATATCACCTGCAGTGATTAATAAACTTGGTATGCGGACATCCGTAGCAACGTTTGGCACACTACAAACAAGCATTAAAACAGTTGGATATGTTCAATATGATCAAGATCAACTTATTCATATTAATCCAAGAGTCGAAGGATGGATTGAAGAACTTTATGTAAAAGCTTCAGGTGATCCGGTTATTAAAGGGCAACCTATATATTCGATTTATTCTCCTGCTTTAGTTAATGCACAAGAAGAAATGTTATTAGCTTTAAATCGAAATGATCAGCGTTTGATTACAGCTTCTGAAGCTCGGTTGAAAGCATTATTAATACCAAGCGAGGAGATTAAAGCGCTACGAAAAAATAGAATAGTTAAACAAAATATTACGTTTTACGCTGATCAAAGTGGTGTTATTGATAATTTGAATGTAAGGGAGGGCTCGTTTGTAAAGCCGGGTATGACAATGTTTTCAATTGGTTCATTAACACAAGTATGGGTTGAAGCTGAAGTTTTTGAACGTCAAGCAAACATGGTTAAAGTTGGGCAAGAAGTTGAAATGAAATTAGATTATTTACCTGGTCAATCTTGGCAAGGAAAAGTCGATTATGTCTACCCCGCATTAGATAGTAAAACAAGAACGCTAAAAGTGAGATTGCGCTTCGATAATACCAATGCTGCATTAAAACCGAATATGTTTGCACAAGTGTCGATAAAAACACGAAGTGATGAGGATGTATTACTGCTACCAAGGGAAGCAGTGATTAGAACAGGAAACTCAGACCGAGTAGTACTTGCCCTCGGTGAAGGTAAATATAAATCTGTAGCAGTAACGTTAGGGCGATTCGATGATGATAAAATTCAAATAAAATCAGGCCTGTATGACGGAGATGTTGTTGTCTCGTCAGCACAATTCCTATTGGATTCTGAATCAAATAAAACCTCTGACCTTAAACGTATGAGAGCACCTGACGATGAGCAAGAAAATATTCAAGCCATCAGTCCAGAAACTGCTTGGGTAGAAGCAAAAGTAAATAGCTTAATGGCTGCACATCGAATGATTAATGTGGACCATCAAGCTATCAGTGAATGGGAATGGCCACAAATGACCATGGACTTTACTGTTGATGACAGTGTGGATTTCTCTGTATTTACCGTTGGTGCTGTGCTTCATATTGAATTAGAAAAAACATCAGACGGCTTGGTCAAAGTGGTAAATATACACAATCCCAAAGCTACTGATGATGTATCTAATACAACACATCAAGCAGATCATTCAGGAATGGAGATGGGAGAATAACCATGATTGAATCAATAATACGATGGTCTGTAGCAAACAGATTTTTTGTTTTGCTCGCCAGTGCAATTCTCGTCGGCGCGGGTTTATTTTCACTTAAAAATACCCCTATTGATGCTTTGCCTGATTTATCTGATGTTCAGGTAATTATTAAAACAAGTTATCCAGGTCAAGCCCCACAAGTAGTTGAAGATCAAGTCACTTACCCTTTAACTACGGCTATGTTGTCTGTGCCTGGTGCGGTAACGGTCAGGGGATTCTCTTTTTTTGGTGATTCATATGTCTATGTCATCTTTGATGAAGAAACCGATTTATATTGGGCTCGTAGTCGTGTGTTGGAATATCTTAGCCAAGTCGTTTCAACGTTACCTGATAATGCAAAGCCTCAATTAGGACCTGACGCAACAGGTGTGGGCTGGGTATATTTATATGCGCTCGTAGATAGAACAGGTAAACACGATATTAGTGAGTTACGCAGTCTACAGGACTGGTTTTTAAAGTATGAATTACAAACTGTCCCAGGGGTTTCTGAAGTGAGCGCTCTAGGGGGGATGGTTAAACAGTATCAGATTAAGGTTGACCCTGATAAGTTGCGTGCCTTTGGTATACCTTTAAATGCTATTCAAATGGCGATTAACCGTGGTAATCAAGAAATTGGTGCCTCTGTTGTCGAACTCTCAGAAGCTGAATATATGGTTCGTGCTACAGGATATCTTGAGAATAAAGAGGATATCGGCAATATCCCATTAGGCGTGAACAATAATGGCACCCCATTACTGCTAAAAGATGTTGCGGATATCGGGACTGGACCGCAAATGCGCCGAGGCGTCGTTGATCTAAACGGTGAAGGTGAGACGGTCGGTGGCATTATTGTGATGCGATTTGGTGAAAATGCCCAAAAGACAATTGATGGCGTTAAAGCTAAATTAGAGACATTAAAAAAGGGCCTTCCTGAGGGCGTGGAAGTTGTGACGGTTTATGACCGCAGTGGCTTAATTGAGAGAGCTGTATCAAACTTAGGGTTTAAACTGCTAGAGGAATTTTTAGTTGTTGCTTTAGTTTGTATGGTTTTTTTGGCGCATGTAAGATCATCACTTGTGGCGATTGTTAGCCTTCCAGTTGGTATTTTAACGGCATTTATTATTATGCACTTGCAGGGTTTGAATGCCAATATCATGTCTTTAGGCGGTATTGCAATTGCAATTGGTGCCATGGTCGATGGCGCCATTGTCATGATTGAAAATATGCATAAACATATGGAACGAACGCCATTGACGCCAGAAAACCGTTGGCAGGTTGTAGCTCGGTCTGCCAGCGAAGTTGGCCCTGCTTTATTTTTTAGTTTACTGATTATTACTGTTAGTTTTTTACCGGTATTTACCCTCGAAGCACAGGAGGGAAGGATGTTTTCACCGCTTGCGTTTACTAAAACGTACGCAATGGCTGTGTCATCAGCGTTAGCTATAACATTAGTTCCAGTGCTAATGGGTTACTTTATTCGCGGAAAAGTACTTCCTGAGCACAAAAACCCGGTTAATCGACTTTTAACAGCAGTATATGTGCCTGTGTTGAGAAAAGTACTGGCGTTTCCGAAGATAACGCTGTTATTTGCATTATTTGTGTTGTTGATTGGTGTGTGGCCACTAAATAAAATTGGTAGTGAATTTATGCCTCCATTAGATGAAGGTGATTTAATGTACATGCCGACAACTTACCCTGGTATTTCTATTGGTAAAGCACGCCAATTAGTGCAACAAATGGATAAGTTAATTTACACTGTGCCCGAAGTTAAAACTGTATTTGGTAAGGTTGGTCGAGCAGACTCCGCAACGGATCCTGCACCTCTGACAATGGTGGAGACGTTTATTCAACTTAAGCCCAAAAGCGAGTGGAGAGAAGGCCTGACTACAGAGAGTTTAAAACAAGAACTAGACTCATTAGTTAAGTTACCAGGTGTGACTAACGCATGGGTAATGCCAATTAAAACCCGAATAGATATGTTGGCGACAGGGATCAAAACACCTGTAGGCATTAAAATTGCTGGACCTAATCTCAAGGAAATTGAAAAAATTGGTAAACAGTTAGAAGAAATCCTTAAAGATGTTAAGGGGACTTCGTCAGTTTATGCTGAAAGAGTTGCAGGCGGACGTTATATTAAAGTTGATATCCAGCGTGAGAATGCTGCTCGATATGGTTTGAATATAGCGGATGTTCAACAGGTTGTGGCCACAGCGATTGGTGGTATGAGTATTTCACAAACCGTTGAAGGGTTAGAGCGATACCCCATTAACCTACGCTATCCTCAGGATTATCGCAATTCACCTGAAGCATTAGCTTTATTGCCTATAGTGACTCCGCAAGGTTTGAGAATTTCTTTGGGTGACGTTGCGGACGTTATTATTGAAAATGGACCTCCGGGTATCAAAAGTGAAAATGCTCGCCTTAATGGTTGGGCTTACATTGATATTGAGGATGTTGATATTGGTAGTTATGTTGATATAGCACAAAAAGTTGTGGATGATAAATTGATATTACCTGCCGGTTACTCTATTACTTGGGCTGGTCAATATGAGTATATGGAAAGAGCTAAAGCAAAGCTTACTTACGTAGTACCATTTACTTTATTTATTATCATTATTTTATTGTTCATGAATTTCCGCAATGTTGTTGAAGTTGGAATTATTGTGGGGACATTGCCTTTTGCCATGGTGGGCAGTATTTGGTTAATGTATTTACAAGGTTTCAATTTTTCAGTTGCAGTAGGAGTCGGTTTTATTGCATTGGCGGGTGTCGCTGTCGAAATCGGCGTCATTATGCTTGTTTATTTAAACCAAGCCTATAGAGAAGCGATTGATCATAGTTCACAGCAGCTAGAAAAATTTGATGAACTAAAGTTGACTCAATCTGTTATTCAAGGTGCAGGTATGCGCGTACGTCCTGTAATGATGACGGCAGCAGCAATCATAGCTGGATTATTGCCTATCCTTTATGGTACTGGAACCGGTTCCGAGGTGATGAGTAGGATTGCTGCACCAATGGTCGGCGGAATGGTTAGTGCAATCATACTGACACTATTAATTGTCCCCGTTGTATTCTTTTTATGGCGTCGTACTAAATTGATACATGAGGAATGATAATATTTAGTTGATTAGGATAACGATGCAGATAAAAATTTGCATCGTTATTTTATATTAGATTGATTTTTATCATATTTTTTATTTTAAAATGTTATTTTTATTTTCATTAAATTATGTTTTTCAAATAAATTTTCATTGCTAAATGCAGTATTTTTCACTACTATTATTTGATAATCATTGGAGATATATTTTGCGTAGAATCCACTTAATCATGATGTTTGTTTTACTGACGTTTGTCGGTCAAACTTTTGCGTCTGTGATTATGCCTGGTACTATGCCAATGAATTCAATGACGACTTCAAATATGCCTGCTGAAAATGGCAAAGCATGTCATGACGCTAGTATGCAAATGAACATGAACATGGATATGAGTGATGATGCGGATGATAGTTGCTGCGCCCAAGCGTGCCATTGTCCTGTCGGATCATGTTTATCAGTCGCTTTAACGATGGCGATGCCAACGCTTAAATCAGAAGTCAGCTTAGTTAATGCCGCAACAATGTTTACCTCAGCACTAATGCCTCAGTATCGTTCTTCTTTATACCGTCCTCCAATATTTGCCTAACATAGGCACAGTTACGCCTTTTTTTTGCTAGCTGTCCTAGCCAATCATGTAGTTTCAATTTTTTAACCTTTTGGTTAATAAACTGACATTAAACCGCGTTGTTTAATGTGACGAAATTTGATTTGGAGGCAATATTATGTCTGCTCTATATCGCAATTCTATTAGTTTTTTTCGTGTCATAGGTACTATTTTTATTCTGCAAACTATGGGAGGGATATTAATTGCCCGTGCAGCAGAGCCCGGCACTACGGAGCCATTACTCACCGTTTATAAAGATGCTAATTGCGGCTGTTGTGAGAAATGGCTAACGCATATTAGTGAGCGTGGATTTAGTGTTAGTGCCCACAATATTAACAACCTTTATGAGTTTAAACAGTCAAAGGGCATTCCTGCTTCAATGCAATCTTGCCATACCGCAGTGTCATCTCAAGGTTATGTGTTTGAAGGACATGTCCCTGCAAAATTGATTAGTCGTTTTTTAGCCACCCCTCCTAAAGATGCTATCGGCTTAACCGTACCCGCTATGCCAGTGGGCAGCCCTGGCATGGAATACCAAGATAAATTTATGCCATATCAAGTCTTACTGTTGAAAAAAGATGGCAGTAGTGAAGTTTACGCCCAAGTGAACTCTCTTGAGGAGTCTGTGCAATGAATTCGCAATACATGATAAAACCGATGATTCAAACGCCAGACAGTGACCCCAACCACAGCCGACGCCGGTTTGTATTTGGTGCATCCGCCATGTTGGCATTGATGTCGATCCCTTACCCTAAAAATGCCATTGCCAATGCGTTAAGCCAATCGTTGAGCCAGCTCTCTGGCAAAGTGTTTGACTTATCAATTGACTATAAAATGGTTAACTTTACCGGAAAATCTGCTCGGGCCACTGTGGTCAACCAACTACTGCCCGCGCCGTTATTACGTTGGAAAGAAGGTGAAACTGTCACTTTAAGAGTAAAAAATAATCTCGACCATGATAGTTCTATTCACTGGCACGGTATTATTTTACCCACTGAAATGGACGGTGTGCCTGGCTTTAGCTTTGATGGTATTAAACCAGGTGAAACATTTGAGTATCAATTTACCGTCCAGCAAAGTGGCACATATTGGTATCACAGTCATTCAGGCTATCAAGAACAAACCGGTTTATTCGGCGCTATTGTGATTGATCCTGCGACCCCCGATCCGGTCATATATGATCGTGACTATGTGATCATGCTGTCTGATTGGTCTGACGAAGCCCCTGAAAACATTTATGCCAAATTAAAGAAACAAGCCGATTACTATAATTACCGTGAGCGTACGGTAATGGATTTTTTCTCTGACGTAGATAAAAATGGTTTAGCCAATACGTGGAACGCTCGTTCGATGTGGAATAACGCGCGCATGAGTGACAGAGACATATCTGATGTTACGGGTTCAACTTACACCTATTTAATGAATGGCAATCCTCCGCAACAGGGCTGGCAAGGGTTGTTTGAACTAGGTGATAAAGTGCGCTTACGCTTTATAAATAGTTCTGCGATGACCATATTTGATGTGCGTATACCGGGTCTTAAAATGACTGTTGTTGCCAGTGATGGTCAGAACATTCAACCGGTGTCTGTGGATGAATTTCGAATAGGTGTTGCTGAAACCTATGATGTGGTTATTGAGCCAGAGGTTGATAATGCCTATTGTATTTTTGCTCAGAGTATCGACCGCACCGGTTTTACGGTAGGTAACCTTACCTCAGATCCCAGTTTACATTCTCCTATTCCCCCAATGGATCCAAGGCCTGTCCTTGGCCACAGTGATATGGGTATGGACATGAGTGACATGGATATGTCAGGCATGGACCACAGCAAGATGGCTATGGGCGGCGGCGATATGTCAGGCATGGACCACAGCAAGATGGCTATGGGCGGCGGCGATATGTCAGGCATGGACCACAGCAAGATGGCTATGGGCGGCGGTGATATGTCAAGCATGGATCACAGCAAGATGGCTATGGGCGGCGGTGATATGTCAGGCATGGATCACAGCAAGATGGCTATGGGTGGCGGTGATATGTCAGGGATGGAACACAGCAAAATGGCAATGGACGCTGCGAAAGCGACAGTCTCAGGACTAGGGCTTGCAGGCTTTGGCAGTAACAATGAAATTAAACACATTGACACCGAGTTCGGCCCACAAGTGGATATGCGTGCCGATGCCCCAAAAAGTGGCTTACACGACCCCGGGATTGGATTGCGTGACCATCAACAGCAATTTAACCGCAAAGTATTAACTTATGGCGACATTAAAGGCTTACAT
Organism: Shewanella saliphila; assembly: GCF_014648295.1. Classification (GTDB taxonomy): domain Bacteria; phylum Pseudomonadota; class Gammaproteobacteria; order Enterobacterales; family Shewanellaceae; genus Shewanella; species Shewanella saliphila. The sequence goes on along the minus strand of NZ_BMQV01000054.1, from coordinate 8,654 downwards.
CCTACCTACGACACACGCCAACCTAGCCGCGAAATTCAACTGCATTTAACCGGCAATATGAACCGCTATATGTGGTCTGTGAATGGGGTGAAATTTATGGACGCCGCGCCATTAGAGTTTGAATACGGAGAAAGACTGCGGATCACCTTAGTGAACGACACGATGATGACTCACCCTATGCATTTGCATGGTATGTGGAGTGAGTTAGAAACAGGCGACCCTGATTTTATTCCCCGTAAGCACACTGTATTAGTTCAGCCGGGTTCTAAGATCAGTTACTTAGTCACCGCCGATGCAAAAGGGCAATGGGCATATCATTGCCACTTGTTATTCCACATGCCAGGCATGTTCAGAAAAGTCGTGGTGAAATAAGGGGAATACAGATGAATAAAACGAATTTAATGGCCTTGGGACTGTTGAGTCTGAGCGCCACATTGACTAGCTCAGCTGTGTTTGCCGGCGGTAATGATGACCCTCTATTAACAAAAGTCATGCTGGATCAATTTGAAAAAGGCGTGGATCCGCAAGATCCCACCCAGTTTAGTGCACAAGCCTGGTTAGGTTACGATTTGAATAAGTTGTGGCTTAAAACTGAAGGTGAATATTCAAATAGTGATAAGCAAGATCTTGAAATTCAGGCTCTTTACAGTAAGCCCATCGCACCATACTGGGATGTACAATTCGGTATTAAAACCGATATCAAACCGACGCCGACTCGTAATTGGGCTGTGATTGGGGTTCAAGGGTTAGCGCCATATTTCTTTGATATTGACGCGGCCTTATTTATAGGTGACCAAGGCCGTACGGCTATGCGCTTGAGTGCGGAATATGAACTCTTAATCACTCAAAAGTTGATACTCACACCTGAAGTAGAAGTTAATTTATTTGGTAAGGACGATGCTGAACTTGGAATAGGCTCTGGCTTATCTGACGTCAGTGCAGGGCTGCGATTGAGATACGAGATTGTTAGAGAGTTCGCACCCTATATCGGTGTGGATTGGCGTCAGAAACTCGGTAATACCGCCGAATACAGCCGAAATGAAGGGGAAGATACACAAGAAACCCAGTTTGTTATTGGTTTTAGAGCGTGGTTCTAAGACCTCGTTCGTACACTGAGTTATAAGCTTGGTGCCAATATGTTAGCTCAGCCAATATTTAATCATTTATGTAAACCGTTTTCGATCGTTAAAAACAATATAAAAGGAAATATCATGAAATTATTTAACAACGTTTTAGTCGTAACAAGTCTATTCTTGAGTGCTTCAGCATTTGCTCATGTCGGACTGAGCAGTTCTATGCCCGCTAACGGTGCCATGCTAAGTCAAGCCCCAACAACGCTTGAACTGACCTTTACGGCTCCGGTACGTTTGGTCAAATTAACAATGCAAGATGAGAAGCAGCAAAGCGTACCGTTAACATTACCTTCAAGTGCGGCCAGTCAAGCTGAATTTTCATTCGCCCTACCAGCATTAAACGCAGCTAATTACACAGTTAACTGGATGATCATGGGTGACGACGGTCATAAGATGAAAGGCAACATGAGCTTTATGCTACATAACTCTGGTATGAACACTCGCAGTGCAACGCCTATGACAATGGAGCATGAGACTAGCGAGCACACTGCACATCAATAAGTGGATGAGTAAACATGATATTAACCGTGTTTGACATATCGGTGTTGATATCTAAATGGGTTATTTATCTTAGTGTTGCCGCCGTTATTGGCGGCACATTGATGCAATATCTCATTAAGGGCCAACCGAACCTAGGCATTAGCGTTACAAAATATACCGGCCTAGGTGCTGTTTTGGGGTTGATTGCCGTTAGTATCAATTATTTTGCGCAAATAGGGGCTTTTGCTGAAAACGGCTTGATGGGAATGTTCGATGCGCAGATGCATGCTTTTCTGTGGCCAACCCAGGTAGGGCAAACTGTGCTTTGGCGCTTAATCGGTTTTGGGTTAATGCTAGTGGCTAGTGGTTTACTGTTACATAAGAACCGCTATCTCAAAACGTTTTCTGCGGTATTAGCCATTATCAGCAGTCTGTTAATTGCTGTCACGTTTACTCTTATTGGCCATAGCACTGAACTGGGATTGCTTGCTCAAGGCTTGATATTGATACACGTTTTGATCATTGGCAGTTGGATAGGCGCTTTTTATCCATTATGGAAATTATGTAGCACCGATGACAACATCGTCATAAAGAATGTCATGGATACATTTGGTCGTTTAGGCATAGTGATTGTCATTCTAGTGTTGCTTTCAGGCATGGGAATGGTGTGGATGTTGTTTGATAGCCCCACTGAATTATTCAGTTCCGATTATGGTATCGCGGTCACCATCAAGCTCTGTTTGGTGGCTATCATTTTGCTTATAGCAGCATGGCATAAATTGGTTTTAGTACCGAAATTAACGATTGCGCCTCCATCATTTGCAAAACAAAAACTACAAAAATCGATTGGATTAGAAGCATTAATAGCAGTACTGATATTAGCGACAACAGCGGTACTTTCGAGCGTGCTTGGTCCTATGAGTCTTGGATAATCACTATAAATTGACAGAGAGATAAAAATGAAAAATAGACCTTTAACAATACTCATAACCACCGGGATATTACTGATGTCCGCAGGACAAAGCTCATTGAGCTTTGCCCATGGTGATGAAACTCACCCTATAGAACAAAAAGCGTTTATCGGTGTTGATTCCGCCGCGGGCAATGTCGTCAAACAATTTCATGCTGCATTACAAACGGGCAATGAGGTTATTGTTAGGCAGTTATTAGCAGCCAATGTTCAAATTTATGAAGGTGGAAAAGTAGAGCGTTCACTTACAGATTATGCCAATCATCATATGCTTGCGGATATGGCCTACTTAAAAGGGTTAACCATAACGCCAAAAGAACACCAAATAACGATTACGGGTGACGTTGCCATTTCAACGTCAATAAGTCACGCCCAAGGTGAATATAAGGGTAAAAGTATTGACTCGATGGCCATGGAAACGCTTGTGTTAATTAAACAAGTGGATGGTAGTTGGAAAATAACCCACGTGCACTGGTCGTAACTAATAACAATTTCATCAACCAGATAAAGGATTATCTTGAGTTCCTTTGTAGGTGCTCCCAAGAAAACCACAAAGACTCAGGTCATGTTAATGCATGATATTTTATGGAAAAGGATTTCCATTTTTTATATAAAAAGACCGGAATAATTCCAGTCCTTTTACAAGCCATATTTAAATATTAACTTTAAATAAGTTTCATAGTTGTAATGCAAGTTCTATCGTTATTGAAAGTAGACAATACTTCTCTCGCCACTCTTTTGCTTCCGTCTTTTGGTTCATAGTAAATATTAAATGCTAAATTGCTATCTTTTGGAACCCAAAAGTCTATAAATCCATCACTTTGTGTCGTCATTTTTTTGTCTATTAATGTTTCACCTGTGTCAGTATCAATCATGACAACTTTCATTGTTTGATTTTTTATCTCACCGGTACAACCTGTTAAAACATGATTGGTACATGGGTGAGAACTATTAATGTAAGGAGCTATTGAAAGAAAGAATTGATCTTTTGGTATAGCTACAGAACTACTTTTTCCATCTGCGAAAGTTGCAACTATTTTGTTGGGTAGAACTTTTATCATTATCCCATCATTATTTTTGTATAGTGTATGAGCTGTCGTGACAGCACTTTTGTAATCTAACTTTTTGAATGATTCAGAATCTATCGTTGTAGCATATGATTGACTTGAAAATGCAACTATAAGTGCTAATAGAATGTGTTTTTTAATCATGGTCTGAGTTTTCCTATATAGTGTATAAAATATTTTTATTTAAACGTGCCTCGCTTATTTTTATTGTAACGTTTGTGGTTTTATATATATTGATCTAATTAACATTATTGATGTCGGCCTGATATTTTTGGTCGTTTGTTTTTTTGTTTTTTAAATATATGCTTTAACGCTCTATTCTCCTAGGTTTTTAACTCAGGTTTTAAACTTGCGTCTTTTTTAATTTTTCTACCTAAGTTTTTAACTTGGGTTTTAAACCTATGTCTTATTTTAAATTAATATTTATGTCGGTTTGATATTTTTTGTTGTGAAATAGATCACTGTTAAAAATGCTCTAGTTTGTATTATCGATTGGGTTTGTAATTTATTTGTTTATCTTTGGTTTTAGTTTTACTTAATATGGTTTCTTATTTGTAACTTAACGTTAATAAGGTTTATATGTTTAAATATAATAAATATGTTTTGGTGCTATTAGCAATGAGTAATAATGCATTCTCTAATGGTGATATTGAAAGTTTTTCTGAATGGATACACAATGGTAATGTTGGAGGTACAGCGAAATCGTACTATTTCGAACAAGATTTTGACGATTCAAATGCAGAGAATAGCTCGATTTGGGTGAATGGTGGTAATGTTACTTTTAATACATCAGAGTTTAATGGGTTTAAATTGGGAGGAGAAGTACAGGGATCATACGTTAGTAACATCAATGATGATGATGATAGAACTGCGGGCAGTATAAACGCACAAGGTCTTGTATTATCGGAAGCTTTTTTGAGGTATCAGTTTGGTGATACGGTGTTTTCTGGAGGTAGGCAACACTTTTCATCACCCTTGATCGCTAACTCAGGTTCAAGATTAATAAAAGAGTCTTTTGAAATGTATCAGGTATCTTCAAGTCATTTTGAGGATACTGATATTTCGATTGGTTATGTGACTAAATATCAGACTCGAACAGATAAATCATTTTATGTTGATAATGAATTTGTTGATTTTGATTATAATGGTTCTGGTTCCCCTGGCGACTTTTATAAAATAGGCAATGATGGCGTCTTTTTCGCACAAGTTAATAAACGGATAGCTAAAAAAGTTAAAATTAACTCACAGTACGCAAATGTAATAAATGAAGTCCAAGCTCTCTATGCGGATGTAGAATATACATTGCCAACTAACTTTAACAGTTATATTGCAATGCAATATTACAAAACTAAGTGGGATAAAAATGAGCTAGTCGATAATGATCTTTTGGGCTTTAAAATAGGTTTCAGTCAGGGAGGAGTAGATTTTTTCGCTGGTTATACATTAGCTGGAGGAAATGAAGGAGAAAATAGAGTTTTTAGAGGCATAGGTCAAGGAGCTTATTATCAGTTTACTGCCACTACTAAAACTGCGGGTGTTGCTGCATTTGAAGCGGGCACAAATTCGTATCAACTGGGGTTAGGTTCTACTATCTCTAATGTTAAAGGTAAATTATTTTATACATCTTTTGACAATCCCATAGTTGGAAAAGATTTAAATGAATGGACGGTTAACCTTGCATATCAATTGGATGGTAAACTCGAAAATTTCGGTATATCAATTGATTTTTCAATATTGGATTATGAAAACAATCAAAAAGACGCTACAGATTTAAGAACGAAATTCACTTACAGCTTTTAAAAATTGTAAATGCTTTTGACAAATGTTAATTCCCTAATAATTATATTGTAATTGTAAATTCAGGTCGTGTTAATGTGCTTGGGTTTACAATTTTACATGAAAAATATGTCTAGATGATTAAAGTTGAAAAACTTGTTATTTGATAACTTATCAATATCTACGTTTACAAAAAAATTCATCTTGAATGTATTTTAGAACCAGGGGGTACAAACATAAGGGTGTTTTATGATTTTTTTTAGATCACTAACAGTAGTGGCTAAAAAATATCAGCTGCTACTTTATAAGACAGCTTTAGAGAAATAGCTAAATATAATGTGACCAAGTCCGCTAATTACTACTTTCATACACGTAGTGTTCTCTATAATCTTTAAGGTAAATATCATTGTTCCTCAAATAAGTCCCGTAGTTATGGACAATGTAATTTGAGAACAGTGTTTGATTTTGATTATTTGAAGCTTTGATGTCGGTTCTAATATTTTGCATGCCAGATCGCCTATTAATACTGATGTACATTAGAAAGCGTGTTTGAAGATGAATCAAAAATAAACTCAAAAACGGTATTGAAAGTGCATTTATTTATCGTAGTTTTTTTCCAATGATGGGATTAAAGAGTACTCATATCGGACGATTACTTGTTAGCGCAATAAATGTGCAATTCTCAAAAGATTACAGCCATACATAAATATTTACCTCCATCTTCCTAATTTAAAAGCATGCAAAGCCATCCCTCATCATTAAAAGTATTGAGACCCTCTTGATTCTGTAATTTATTCAAGGTATTTTGATTATGTAACAAAACCAAGGTGGAGTTTACATGTCTGAAGAAAAAGCTGAGCACAAGGTAAAACATGGCGGATTTCGAACTGGTGCAGGTCGAAAAACTAAATACGAAAAAACAGTCGTGATGCGGGTTCCTGAAAAATACAAAGACGCTATAAAAAGTTTAATTAAACATTTAGATGATTGTGAAATGATAGATAAAAACTACTCAGGAGTGAAGTCCGAACCTATTTTTATTCGATCTCTTCAGGACAAACCACAAAAAATAACTTTTATTGTTAATCCAGTTTCAAAATCTTGATTAAGTAACGATATCAAGTTGTATAATGATAAATAATCTAGATTGAAGTAAGTAAAGTTACTTCAACTCTCCTAACCCTAACCCTAGGCCTATGGTTTCTTGTTTGAAGCGACCGAATATATTCATCACTTGGTCATATGAAGTTGATAAAAAATCTTCATCGAACAAGCTATCAATGTTTTCATTGAAATCATTTAGTTTAATTTCATTACCGGCCAAATCAATACTTGGCCCTTTCAACGAAATTGTTTTGTTTTGACTATTAGTCTCATCGCCGACGAGCAGTGATTGCATTGTTTCAAATTTTACAACATCAGCCTCAACAGGCACGTCATGTCTAACTCTATAAGCATACTCTAGTAACTTGGGTTCCGCTGGCATATAAAGAATTGCTTCTTGATTAGTAGTGTCTGTAACTCTAAGAATTCGTCCTAGTGTTTGCCTAAAATACATTTCAGTTTTTATGTTTGAGAGATAACAACACACTTGTAGGCGAGGGATATTAGTTCCCTCACTAATCATTCCAACAGAAATAATCCACTTGGATTCTGAATGTCTGAATCGCTGAATAATGGCTGTCGGGTCATTTTCCTTATAGGTAGCTACAACCGCTTCTTCTTCAAGCCATTTTTTTACAAATGTTGAAATTCTATTGGCCTGTTCTATCGATGACGCTACGATTAAGCCAGCGGCATTAGAGTTTTCAAGTCTTATAAAATCTAGCTTTTTACTAGCCGAAGTGATGATATGTTTTATTACATCCTCATTTTCGATTACGTCCTGGTATGCAACTTGGGAGTTAGACAGTAGGTCATCAAAGCTTTCGAAAACGACGGTTTCATTACTTTCTATTACTGAAATATGATTGTTATCAATAGCGATTATCTGAGGTACGCGACAAACACCGTCTAAAATGGCCTCATGAAGCCCATAGACGTAATCACATGAGATTTCACCATCTGGTGAGGCGTAGCTAGCAAAAACGATAGGGGCCGTATCTGAGCGCCAAGGCGTGCCGGTTAATGCCATGGTGAATCGAGCTTTGTTCTGAATGTTCAGAATTATATGCTCTCCCCATGAATTCGCATTATCGACAGTAGATCCTGCACAATGATGGATTTCATCGAAAATAACGAATACTCGATATTTTTCAAATAGCTCCCAAAAAGCACCATCTAAGTACTGCAAATGTTGATAAGTATAAGCTCTGCCCTTTGAACCAATTAGCCCGTCAAAACGTTCATTCGATCTTAATTGTAAGCACTCAGCAAAATCCATGGAAACTATCGAAGATGGGGAAAAACAAAAGATTAAATCAACAAGGTCATTCTTCAATAGATGGTTTGATAAAACAGAGGCCATCAGAGTCTTTCCTGAGCCAGGCGTCGCTAAAACCAAGAAATGAGACTGTCCATTAAGGTATTGTTTTAATGACGAATCTATACATGCATTTTGCCAACGTCTAAGTCTCATATATTTCTCTGTTCGATGATCGCTTCAATGGCCTTGATTTTCCCCAACAATTTAGTGCTATTTTCCCTCGCTAAATTGTACTTGGGTTGTAACTCTTCAGCTAAATCAGGCAGCTCTAAGTATATCTCTTTATATGCCTCTGATTCACCTAAGCTCAATAATAGTTCTGATTTATAGTAGTTTAGTTTTGCGCTCAATTTCTTATGTTTATCAATGCCTTCAATATCAGAAATAGGTAATAAAGCCATAGGCTTAACAGGAAGGTTTGTGGCATCAAAATGAACTGTTTTTTTGAATCTAGTCTGTCCCTTTTGCTTTTGTATATTCCTCTCTAACCAGCCTTTTTTTACTAACTTCATTAATTCTGCATAAATCATTCTTCTGATCTCTGCGCTATCCAAAGAGGGATCTTTTTTTAATGCAAAATATGCAGAGCGGACATCACTTGTTGTGAACTTATCAAAGTTTTCTGCTTTAATGATTTGAGCTACGAATGGGTCTAACATCAAAAACAGATCCTAATAAACCTCAGATCTGGTTAAGCAAACACGATATTAGTGCTATCTAACAGCTCAAGTTCTTGAGCTGTTAGATTTAATGATGGCTTCTCGTCTTTTAAACAATATGCAATCAATCCACCAAGTAGATTA
>NZ_BMQV01000053.1 GCF_014648295.1 Shewanella saliphila | reverse complement strand
ATCTAGCGCGGAACTCATCGTGGAGCGGGTGGTAAAGCACCTAATGAAGACTCCGAATACATTAGCGCAAACCAACCTCGTTATCGAAAATATCATTTGCAATAACGAGGCGGACCATACATTTTTTATGCTTGTTACTCAGACAAACCGCCAATGATTGGGGTTTTGGGCTGAGCCAGTAATAAATCGAACAAATATTTTGCTGAGCGCAATAGCATCAGCACCCCGCCAACCCCAATGGCAAATGCGCCGGTAGCCAATGGGCTGACATTAGGTGCAAAGCTCGCTGCAGTAGCGGTTGTTCCCCACAAAATGGATGCGATGGCGATAGCAAATGCAGCAGTGACAGGGCTGTCTTTAATAAACATAAAAAGCCTTAACGATGGTTATCAATAAAATTGATGCTATAGCCACCCGCATTCGAATTTGTTCTTTTCGCTAAAATGCGAATAAGGGTTGGTATTCTTTAGGGTAACGTAGTTTGTTATGTGGACGTATTTGTTTGCTAACCGACTGAGTTAACCGACTTATTTAACGTGGTATTTCTGCCGCCACCGAAGCCGCACAATGCACACAATAGCGCAGCAATAATGCATAACCACAGTGGCCCTTTCCAACTGCCTGTTGAAGTATGCAGAGCACCCGCCATCATAGGGCCTATTGCCGCTAATAAATAACCGACACTTTGTGACATACCAGAAAGCGAAGCCGCTTGATGCGGGTCATCTGTGCGTAAACTAATAAACGACAGCCCCAAGATAAAACAGCCCCCAGAACAAAATCCCAACATAATCGTCCAGAAAAACGCTAAGTCAGGCATGTATAACAGCCCGATTGCGGAGCTGGCGCTGAGTAATCCCAAAATAAAGCTCAGCGCACTCTGATCTTTTAACTTAGCCAGCAGTGGGATTAATACCAGGCCGGGGAGCGCTGTCGCAATTTGAAAGGCGCCATGATATGCCCCAGCTTCAACCGCTGAGTGGCCGGTTTCTGTCAATATGCTGGGCAGCCAGGTAATGATGATATAAGTCAAAAATGAGTTTAAGCCGAGCAATAAGGTAATTTGCCACGCTAATAAATAGCGCCATACACTTTTTGATGATGGCGCAAATTGCGACCTGCTCGCAGGTTTTGTGTGCTTACCCAGTTGGGCTATCCACACTATTAAAGTGGCAACAGTTAATATTGCCGACGAGCCCAATGCTAATTGCCAACCCAAACCATTTAATTGACTCAACGGAAACACCAACGCAGAAAAACCACCCGATGCCACTCCCATGGTGAGGACATAAGCAGAAGTCATGAGTGCTACTTTTGTGGCGAAATCACGTTTGATTAAACTCGGTAATAGCACGTTTGCAATGGCAATACCGACACCAATAACCGCAGTGCCTACAAATAACATAATTGATGAGTCGAACACTCTTGCTAAAATGCCTAATAAAATCAGTATTAATGCGACAAATAAGCTTTGCTCTAGGCCTTGTCTTCTGGCAAACATGGCTGCCATAGGGGAAATAATCGCAAAAGCAATAAGCGGTAGTGTGGTGATAAAACCAGCCTGTGAACCGCTTAGTGTGTAGTGATCAATAATCTGTTCTAACACAGGGGCAATGCCGGTAAACGGCGCGCGTAAATTAGCCGCAATCAGTAAGATACCCATCACTAGTAATACGCCTGCAAAGCGTGGTTGCGGGTTGTTTTTATCGGTTGGTAACATCATTTGCTGCTTTAGATTTCACTTAATAATGGTGACAGTATATACCCAATCAACTTGAAGATACGTGTTTCAGAGCTTCACCGTGTTTTCAATACTAGGCGCGTTAATGCGATAATGTAGGTACCTTATAAATTAGCGCAACAACGCTCTTGATTTAATAATCAGGGAACACGGTGAAACTCCCAAAGGGCAAGTTTTACACGCGTTTATGCTGCGGCTTTTGTTAATTTAGCTGATTTTGGAAAGGGAACACCATTACCTGTAATCAATGCCTTGCCTAAACGCGTGTAAATTCTTGTTGAAATCGAGCATCTTCAGGATAAAGTATTTCCTGTAGAGATAATGTAAATATAGTGGCATTAAATAACCCGAGTTTAGGTTAAAACGAACAAGGGGGCGCTGAGGCCGACAATGTTGAATCTATAGCGCCTAGGGTAAATTGGCGTACTCATCACGGGTTACTCGCCAAACAAAATGTTAATAATTAACCCTTTGTAGTGTGGGATAAAATTGGCGTCGGTGATGTCGGTTTGCGTTAATGTTTTTTGCAAAATAGGGAACAGTGCTGGCGCTGAGATAAGCCCCAGTAATGCAACTAAAAAGGTGTCTGCATTAAAAGGCTGTAGCCGCGGCGAAACGGCTTTGGCCTGGTCAAATAGGTTCGATACCATGTGATGTGTTTGGTTAAGCTTATCATCAAGGTATATTGCACGTTCGCTGTTAATGTCGTGTTCCATACTGATTAAACGGACGAGTTGTGGATGACGTAATAACGTATCAATCAGCACTTCCACCGCAGTTTTAAACACGGCTAATGGTTCATGTTCATTTTTTATCACCTGCGCCAACGACATGGCCAACTGTTGTTGGTAGTCGGCAATATTTCTATCGGATATGGCGTACCAGATATCTTGCTTAGCACCAAAATGATGGGTAATGGTGCTGTGAGTAACATCCGCAAGCTGAGCTATTTCACGTAGCGAGGTAGCATCGAAACCTTTAGTCGAAAACAGAGTCGATGCACTCACCAAGATGTGATCTCGGGTTATTTCGGCTTCAACAGCCTTTTTACGTCCACTATTCACTCGTTTGGGACTCACTTTTTGGGCCTTGTTGTTGATAAAGTTCAGGCAAGAAGCCTGCTAAAATATTCATCTCTTCAATGGCATGGGTCATTAAATCGATAGCGGATTGTTTATTTGTGAGCATTAATCTTGCTACTGCGGTATTGCCAAGTAGCCCTTCAATTGAAAATACGGTGTCATTGCCACGACGTTTTTCAACATAGCCTTGCCAAAAAACTGAACGCATTTGTGCGCCATACTCAGTGTTTTGTACCACATGACACATTTGGGCGCCATTAATCGGTTGCTCTAATAATCCCGCTCTAGCGCAGATAATAAAGCGATCACTCTGCGAGGTATATTCACCTAAAATCTCAGTTGGATCAACAAATTGTATCCGCAGTTTTTGAAGATCTTTACCTATGTATTCATGCACTAAATGGCTGGCGCCAATCACTTCACCTGGGACTTTGTTTTCCCAATCCATCCACACATGTGCCTTGGGGTGCCAGCGTTGATAATGCGCTGTTGTTTGCAAGTAATCGGCAAACCACCAACGCACCATATCAGCCGACACGCCCGGCATTCTGGTTAACGCTCTCACTTCGTATATGCCATTGGCCTTGCGCTCTACTCCTGTTTCGAGCTCAGTGTAAGTTGTAGATAACAGCGTTTTACTTTTTGCGCTGGTCGCCCAAGGGTTAAAACCAAATATGGCGATTAACAATATGGCTCCAAGCACACAACTAAGGATAATTTTCATAATTCTCTCTGCTCAACGCTAAATTTATATTACGAGTGTATAGTCAAATTTTAATTTTGCAATACACTTGTATTGCAAGTGGGAGGCGGATGATTGAATGTCTTTTAAATAGAATGATAATCAGTGCTTTTAAAGTATTGCGATTAATGGCTTAGCGCTTTATTTTTATCTATTAACCGTTATGATACGCAAAGGATAAATAATCGTTAAAGGAATAACATGTACCGCTTACTTTTCATCTTCATGAGTGTGGTAATGCTCACCTCTTGCGCCTCGACATCAACCAATAATAGCTCCGCTATGGCACCTGCTGAGCGTCAACATGGAGATGAACAGCTGCGTTTGGCCGAGTCATACTACAACGATAACCAACTTGAAAAAGCATTAGCGCTATACCAACAACTGGCTAAACAAGGTCACCCAAGAGCTCAGGGCGAGCTGGGATTGATTTACGATTTGGGCGCGCTAGACGTTAAAGAAGATAATGCACTCGCGTTATATTGGTATAAAGAAGCGGCGAAACAAAATGATCCACAATCGATGGTTAATTTAGCGTCTTTTTACCGTGAGGGTGAGTTTGTCGATAAAAATATTGATACCGCAGTGTCATATTACCAACAAGCAATTAATCAACAGTTTGCTATGGCAAATTGTGAGTTAGGTTACCTGTATTTAGATGAACCCAATTATCAAGATTTGCACAAAGCTGAGCGCTACTTTCTTGCGGGAGCTGAGTCAACACAAGTTTCTTGCTACTTGGGGCTGGCTTACTTGTATGACTTTGAAGTAAATGATCAAATAAAGGCTTTTCAATGGTACAAATTAGCGGCTGACAGTGACTCTGCAATTGCTCAGTACAATATCGCGTTAAAGTATTTAAACGGTACTGGAATAGATAAAAATCCTAAGCTTGGCCACCAGTATTTGGCTATTGCCGTAGAGCAAAATTATCCACTGGCGGTGGGGTATTTGGCTCAAATATATGATTTTGGTTGGGGTGTTGCTGAAAATAAATTAGCAGCGGTAGAGCTTTACCATAAAGCGGCAGAGTTGGGTGATGCCGACTCTCAAGTCAATTTAGGCTTACTGTATGAAGAGGGTGAGCTGGTTCCTGAAGATATTAATACCGCGTTACAACTTTATACGTTAGCGGCAGAGCAAGGTAATGCCATTGCGCTCAATAATATTGCCGCGATTTATTTGCGCGGTGACAAGGTTGAGCGAGATTTAGACATTGCACTGCCGTTGTTTTATCAAGCTGCAGCATTGGGTAGCCCCAATGCATTAACTAATTTAGGTACCATGTCGCGCCTTGGCAATGGTGTTGAACAAGACGATAAACAAAGCTTTTTATACTATAAAGAGGCCGCCGACTTAGGTTTTACGCCTGCATATTTTCAATTAGGTCAAAGTTATCACCTAGGGACCGGCACAGAAAAAAACGACGAATTGGCATTATCTTACTTGTTAGCGTCTACTGAATATGATGAAAGTGCGGCTTTTTATATCGGCATCATTTACTCAAAAAGCCCTTCTGTAACGCCTGATTTTGATAAGGCTATTTCATATTTTGAAAAGGCTTATGAGTTAGGTCGTCAAGATGCAGCCTCTTACTTAGGCTGGATTTATGAAATCAAGAGCCCAGCGCATCATGATATTGACAAGGCCGTTTATTGGTATCAACAAGGCCTTTCAAATTCATATTCTTGCATGAGGTTGGCTCGATTATATTTACAAGGTAAAGGCGTGCCCCAAAATATCGATAAGGGGTTAGCGCTGTATCATGAGTACGCCAAAATAAAAAAATACGACATCGATGAGCTTATTGGCAACTTATATTTTTTTGGTGAAGTCGTCGATCAAGATTATCAAAAAGCCCTTTTTCACTATGAGAAGGCGGTCGCCAATAATCAAAGTCAAGCCGCCAATAACCTAGGCGAAATGTACCGATTAGGCCATGGTGTGGCTAAAGACATTGATAAAGCGATTTCACTTTACCAGGCATCTACTGAGTGGGGTAGCGTGGTATCCATGGCAAATTTAGGTGAAATTTATTTAAATGGTGAAGGTGTTGAGGTTGATCGCGAGCTTGGTATAAGTTGGTTAACTAAAGCGGCAGAGCGAGGACAAAATGATGCCCAATATCTTTTAGGGCAAGGCTTAATTACCAATCAACAACAAGCTGCTGGTGAACAGTGGATTAAAAAAAGCGCAGAAGCGGGCAATAAAAAAGCCATACAATATTTAACTGAACATCAATAATACGGTTTAGCTGCTATTTAGTTAATTTACCTCGGCTAGGTGATGGAGAGAGAAGTGAATGGGTTCAATGTGTGTTTAGGTGCAGTGTTAATGCTGATGTCTGTGTCTGTTGTGGCGTCTGAATTACCGACCCGTGATATCAGTGAGATTATTTCTAAAGAGGAGTTTTTGTCTTATGAAAATGTCGCTGATTTTATTGAGCACTCGCCTAAGGTCACAGTGTTCGTGGCGCCTGAAGCAGACGATATTGCCAATTATGGCACTGATGTAATGAAAACCTTAACCGGCTCCGATTGTGATAGAGACGGTAAAATGGACAGCAACCCCGAGTGCAATGCGGTGTTCTATAAATTGTGGGTGAAATACCAGCTATAGCGGTCGACACATAAGCAGGGATGGTGACAAAAATAGATAGCGCTTGATATCTACGAGTGCCGTTAAACTGCTACTTTACCGGCTTTAATAACGCATCCTGCATAGCTTGAACGTCAAATTGCGCTAAGCCCTGGTTGACAGTATCGCACCACTTTTTACCCTCCTGAGTATTATTAAAAGTGATGTGCAACGTTTTATCTTGCACGATTTTGGGGTTCACTTGTAATAGCGGAGCAACTTTTGCTACTTGTGGATCAGACTTTAGATATTCAAACACGTTAACGTCCATAATGATGGCATCGATTCGGCCAGCGGCCAGCTTTAAAATATTTTGTTTTTCATCGATACCCGTCTCAAACTTTTGGCTGCCATTGGCAATCATGTCGTCTATTTCAACGGTATTGATATAGCCTTTTAGTACTCCTAATTCATAATGATTTAAATCGCTGGCCTTGTCCCAAATAATCGGGTTACTTTTGCGTTCTATCAGTACGATAGGGCTGGCGCCTATGGGTTCTGAAAACAATAACTCGCTAGAGGGATTATAGTAAGTGGGGTAATAGCCGATGACTTGACCTGTTTTTACAGTTCGGGATGCTCGGTTCCAGGGCAAAATACCGATGGCGAGCGTGTGACCTTGATAACTCAATGCTTGGGTAATGATTTCACTGTTGATGCCATGCTTGGGGAGAGCGCTGCCAGTAAAAGGTGGCCATTCTATGGTTGAAAGCTCGAGCGTATCGGCCTTTACTCCTGCAGATAAACACATTGCCAGCATAAAACATATGCACAATGTAGGTGTTCTTTTTAGTAATGCATCCATCATCCTTTCACCAATCCGTTGCGAGCTCATTTGCAGCACGTCTTAGTATAAGCATAAATTGAACACAATTTGCTTTGTTTATACCGAGTGGGTCACGGTTTAATCCAATAGTTAATTTTTGATTTACCAACATTACACCTGCTTAAATAAAATAGTTGGAGTAAAAGCTTAAAACAGCTTTTTGAATCCCTTGTCAGCTGACAATTGTCTATAGCAGCCGACAGATAAAAGCTTTCGCCACTGTTCTTTTTATCGCCTTTAGTTAATTCAAACAACGCGCTGTTTTGTCGGCCTGTAACAAGGTTTTTAGCCTGTTTATTAAGGCTTGCAATGTTTTTTATCTGCTCTATGTTGAGTGCGGAGTTGTAACAAAACACATGGATGTATTAACAAAACTATAAATAATTGCTAACAGCAAATTTGATGCTGTAGCAGATAAAAAGAGGACAACCCATGAAAAAATCGATGTTGTTGCTGTTAGCTGGTTTATTCAGTTGCGCAGCACAAGCGGCAGTCAGTGGCTATCCAGTGGTATTGGTGCATGGCTTTCAGCCGGATAACTTACAAAGCAAACCTACTGGGGCACAGGTGAGCAATAATGGTGCTGATTATTGGGCGCAATATTGGCGCGACAGAGCCGACGAGCGTATTGATTGGCCGTCGCAAGAGCGAGTAGCCGATAAAATCACTAGCCAATATGTTTGGCCAAAACTGCAACAGATGTCGCGCGATGGCACCTGTGCTAATGGATGTGTGTTTGTGAGCCATTCAACAGGTGACTTAGTGACGCGATATATTATCGATAACCAAGCATTATGGTTGCAAAATGCTGGCCTACAGCCGCTTAATATTGTGGCAACGTTCGACTTCGCGGGTGCTGGTGGCGGTGTTGAGTTAGCTGATTTAGCAGTCAATGTGGCTAATGGTTCGGGTTTAATTAATTCCGCTGTCAAACTCGCGGTGTCGTTATGGCTCGGTGCTACGCCGTCATCATCTAACATTGGGGTGTTAAATGATTTACGAGTGAATACCGCACGTCAATTAGCTTCATTTCCCGACAGCAGAGTACCGCGCTTACGTTTTGCTGGCGCAGGTTCAGATTTTTTAGGAACAACTGGGGCTTTTTTGCCAGGCGAAGATGACGGTGTAGTTGCAAGTCATTCTAGTTGTGGTGCGGCATCTGCCAGCGGTTATAACAGTTGCTCGCGCAGTGTTGCATTTGACGGCAAGTTAACCTCGGTTAGTGGCCCAAGTGCATTTATGCCTTACCATTATCCTATGTTGATGAGTGAAGGTTATAGCCACAACGACACCATTGGCAGCAGCGCTAAAGATGAAGTGACCACCGCCAATAATAGTTCGGCTTACTTAAATGGCGACAACATCAAGTTTACTGCCTATGACGAAAAACGTGGCTGGTGGATTTTTAGTTCGCGTTATAGAGTGGTAAGTAACTCAGAGAGAACCAGCATGTCGTCATTGGTTTATCAGGCCGCAAATTAGTCCCAACTCAATGCGAGTTAAGCCATTATGAAACATAAAAAAATTATCAGTATTGTTGCCCTGCTCAGCGGATGTGCAGGATATTGGTATCTCTTGTCTGAGCCAGCTCCCACGCTGGCCCAGGCAGTTGTTCCAAACCAAGACTCTCAAATCGCTACTCATCAACCCAGTGTGGTAAAGCCGATGAAGCCTAAGCAAGTTACCGTAAAAGAAACCGTACCCGAGACGGTGAGCGAGCGCTTTTCATTGCTTGCTAAAGCTTATGCACAAGAGCTTTCTTTGCCTGCGTATTCGGTGCCGCTTGGGATTGATGATGTTCATTTGTTAAACCCTAATCGTTATGTGCCACAACCTGTGATGTTAGAAGGGGGGGCCAGCGCGAGTATAGTGATGCCTAAATATCGCTTTAGTTTTCCTGAACCCGTCACGGTGACGTTAGAGGTTAATGGTTTATCGATTAGCGGTGTCAGCGCCTCGATTAACAGTGAAACCGATGCAAGCGCACCGGTGTTGACTGAAGATGAGATGACGGGGCAAAACGGGCTCTGGACAGTGCAACTCGATGCCACAGAAGAATGGGATGGCCCGATGTCGGTCAATGTTACTTTTAGCGCTAAAGGTAAAAAGCAGACCTTAACGACGGGCATTGAATATAGCTACCCAGCAGCGACCATTACCGGTGTCGGTGAGGTGCGGGCTGAGGGGAGTGATATGTTAATCCCACTAAAACTCACGGTCGAAAAAGCCGGTTATTATCGGGTAAGGGCCAATTTATATACTACAAATCAACAGCCTGTAGCGCTGTTAACCGCCTCTGAAAAACTGTCTGAAGGTGAGGTTGAAATGGAGCTCAAAGCCTACAAAGGCGTGCTGCCTAAGCAAGATGGTGAGTTTACTCTGGGGAGTTTTGTGTTGGAGCGCCGCCCAGCAGTACCTGGGGAGTTAACACGTTATGGTCGCAGTAATGAGTCGAGCTATGAGTTAGGGGGATTTGCTGTTGAACAACTGTCTGATGAGCCCTGGCAGCCTGACGAGCAAGAAATGCAGCGTTTAGAGTTTTTGCAAAAAATGGCTAATGAATAGGTGTAAAAATACTGACCCGTTAATGTCAGTTAACCTTGCTGTAAACTCAAAGTGAATATCATATTTCGAAATGAGCAATTCTCTTTTATGTAAGTGTGAATATTCTCTGTTTTTTTATTGGATTGAAGTGTACTTTTTTTGAACAGTCTTATACTCAATATACCGCCAAACTTATTTTTATACTCACAAGGATTTACGGCGGAAATTGGGAGGATACATGTTCTTAGACTACTTTGCGCTAGGTGTGCTTTTTTTTGTCATCATCTTTATTTTCTACGGCATTATTGCCATCCACGATATTCCCTATGAGATTGCCAAAAAACGCAATCACCCCCAACAAGACGCCTTACATATTGCCGGCTGGGTCAGTTTATTCACCTTGCATGCAATTTGGCCATTTTTATGGATATGGGCCACCTTATATCGTGAAGATAGAGGTTGGGGGTTTAGTGATTCTCGCAAACGAGAATTAATACTAGAAGGAGAGGTAAAAGAGTTAATTCAGCATGTGAGCGCGTTAAACGAACGCTTAACGGCGTTAGAGCAACCCGTCGCAGTGGGCAAACCGCCCCAATCAGATGATAAACCACAAGAGGCATAATCATGGACTTATTACTCATACTGACTTATGCCGCCATTTGTATCGCGATTTTTAAAATATTTAAGATCCCATTAACTAAATGGACCGTGCCGACAGCCATTCTTGGCGGTATTGTGTTAATCGGTACCTTATTAATGTTGATGAATTATAACCACCCATACACCCGTTTTGCCCGAGAATACTTTGTCACTATCCCTATTGTGCCAGCTGTTAAAGGATTAGTGACAGAGGTGAATGTAAAAGCTAATTCGCCGATTAAAAAGGGCGATGTGCTATTTAAAATTGACCCTACACCTTACCTTGCGGTGGTTAAGCAAAAACAAGCAGCGTTAAAAGAGGCAGAGTTACAAGTGCCGCAACTTGAAGCTGCATTTAACATAGCCGCTGCTAAAGTGGAGCAGGCCACAGCAGATAAAGACCGCACTGAATCTGCGTATAAACGTTATGAAGAGGGCCATAAAAAAGGCGGGCGTAACTCGCCTTTTACTGAGTTAGAACTCGATAATCGTCGTCAATTGTTTGTTTCGGCCTCTGCACAGCTTAATGCCGCAAGTGCCGAAGCGTTACGTACTCGCTTAGCTTATGAGTCTAACCTTGATGGCGTCAATACCAAGGTTGCAGGGCTTCAGGCTGACTTAGCTAAAGCTGAGTATGACTTAGCGCAAACCGTAGTGAGAGCCCCGTCTGATGGTGTTGTAACACAACTTGCCTTGCGCGAAGGTGCCATGGCTGTGCCATTACCTTTACGCCCAGCGTTGACTTTTATCCCTGCTGAAACCCGTTACTTTGCTGGCGCTTTTTGGCAAAACTCATTGTTAAGGTTAAAAGAGGGAGATGACGCTGAAGTGATTATTGATGCAATGCCTGGGCGAGTGTTTAAAGGCAAAGTGTCTAAAGTTTTACCGGCAATGGCTGAAGGTGAGTTGCAATTTAGTGGTAATTTACAGTCGTCTGATAGATTGTTTCAACGGGGCCGAGTGTTAGTGTTGATTGAGCTCGAAGATGATGCTTTAAGGGAGTCATTACCTGCTGGTGTGGCCGGACAGGCAGCGGTTTATACCGATCACTTTAGCCATGTCGCTGTTATGCGGAAAGTCTTGTTAAGAATGCAAGGTTGGTTAAATTACCTGTTTGCCGAAGGTCATTAACGTCTATAAAAATACATTTTGCGTTAATCTTGCGGTCGCTAATCTGTTTATATTGTGTTTATTGCACTTTATTGCGGCCGCCATGTTTGGCGCTATATAAGGCTTTATCTGCACGACAAAATAGCTCGTTCATTGAGGTGTCACCCTCGGTGAGCGTGCTACAACCAATTGATATGGTAATATTAATCCCCTTACTGGTTTGTGCCACATAAAATGAATGTTGAGCTATTTGCGCTCTAATTCGCTCGGCAATCACCTTGGCTTCATTTTGATCTGTCATCGGTAAAATCGCGGTAAATTCTTCACCACCAATGCGTGATAACGAGTCCGATTGGCGCAATAACTTATCGCAGGTTTGGGCAAACTCTTTGAGTATCTGGTCACCGCCTATATGACCATAACAGTCATTAATCGCTTTAAAGTAATCGATGTCGATAACCAACAAAGAGAGTGGTTGATTAAACCGAATCGCGCGGGCACATTCTTGCTTGGCGATTTGATTGTATGAACGGCGATTGTGTACACCGGTGAGTTGATCGGTATTGACCAGATTTTCAATATGTTGGTGGGCATCTTCTAATGCTTTTTGGGCATTTTTTAATTCGGTAATATCAACGCCCATAATGATGGTATTGCCACTGTCGAGATTAATTCTGGTCATTTTAAACCAGCGCCCATCTGTTAAGTCAGTTTCGTATTGATTAAGCGCTTTGTCTGAATGCAGCTTATGCAGGTTTGCCAACCATTGCTCAAAATTGTCGGTGTTGATAATGACGCCTTGTTTGGTTTCCCAAGCGTTGCGCAATAAATCGGCAGACTTTTTGCCCGTTGCATTTTGTACTGTAGTACCAAATATGCTGGCAAAATGTTGATTGCAATATATACCCAAACAACCTGAAGATGCTCGATTTCAGCAAGAATTTACAAGCGTTTAGACAAGGCATTGATTGCGGGTAATGGTTATTCCCTTTCCAAAATCAATAACGCAGCATAAACGCGTGTAAAACTTGCCCTTTGGGAGTTTCACCGTGTTCCCACTACGTTGTTGCGCTAATTAATAAGGTACCTACATTACCGCATTAACGCGCCTAGTATTGAAAACACGGTGAAGCTCTGAAACACGGATCTTCAAGTTGATTGGGTATATAACTTCCTTGTCACTGTTGATTACGCCTAAGCAGTTTGGCGAAATTTCTATTCCTTCTAGAAGTATGGCTTCTAAATTTGCAGGTATACTTTTTGGCATAGAATACTCAAGGATGTGGCAATGCTTATTCATAATTATAAGTTAAATTCGTCACTTTTTTTTAACAATTAGTAAGTTAACCTGAGATCGGGATAATAAATTCCTTTCAAACAGTCCTTTGCCCTGCTAACTGCGTTGAATCGACTTACAATAGGCTAGCTATTGACGCGTCAATTCGCCTTCTTAGCAGAACAAATCACAAGCTTGAAAGTTAGGAGGAGTAACATGTTGATTTTAAATAGCATAAGTTCATCCCTTATCCCGATCTCAGGTTAGATTAGTATAGTGCTGCTTTGTGGTGGGTGTTGTTTGTAACTGTTTTTTATTGGCTTTTTTAAAAAGTCACAATATGAATAAATTATTTTTTGTCAGTCTTATGGTTGAGAGGGTTGGTATTACGGTTGATAAAAGTAGTATAGCGGAGATAAAAAAAGCCCGACTATGATGAAAATCGTCGGGCTTATTGGGTGTGACTTATTCAAACAACTAAAGCATATTAAATGCTAGTCAGTTTGTTTTTAAGATCGTTTGGCTTCATTGGCAGCTTACGCATGCGCACACCAACCGCATTATAAATTGCGTTGGCTATAGCTGGCGCTACTGGCGTTACTGCTGGTTCACCTAAACCTGAAGGTGGTTGAGTGCTTGGGATAAACTCAATCTTTATCTCTGGCGTTTGGTAGATACGTACTGGCGTATAAGTACTAAAGTTTGAGTCTTTATACTGACCATTAACGATCTCGGTGCCTTCATGAATAGCCATTGATAAGCCCCATAACGCCGCGCCCTGACACTGTGCTTCAGCGCCATTAGGATCAACAATAATCCCGGCATCAATCGCGATATACAGTTTTTGTACTTCGATGCTGCCACTGTCTTTGTCTACCTGCACTTGAACGGCACAAGCCACCCAGGTAGGCATATCGCGCTCTTGACCAAAGGTAGAGGCAATGCCTAAACCGGTGTTTTCGGCTTGTGGTTTGCCCCACTCAATCATTTCAGCAACTTTTTTCAGTACAGCAGCCTGACGAGCAGCGCCGCCAGCAGCAACAGGTGTGGTCCCCGCGTTACGGCCTTCGGCAATTAGCATGTCGAGGCGAAATTGCAGTGGATCTTTACCGGCATGATGCGCGGCTTCGTCCATAAAGCTTTCAACCGCCCAACCTGTCCAACCTGGTCCGACTGAACGTAACCAACCCGGTCTAAAAGTGGCAATGGCTAAGTCGTTAGACACCGCCCGCACTTTTTGTGCGCCTACGCTGTACCAGTGATCGGCACCAGCAATTGAGAATGGATCAAATGGCTGACCATTAACCCCTTTAGGCATAAAGCCGGGTGCTAATACTTGTGTTGGCCAACCTGCCGTAGCGTGATGTTCCATGGCGGTAACGGCTTTTTTATCATCAAAGGCCATTTTTAATTGCTGTACTGAAGCAGAGCGCGCACTATCAAATTGCATATCTTGCGGACGCATCATCACCATTTTGACTGGCTTGCCGCCTAATGCTTTAGAGGTTAATGCTGCAGGAATGGTGTAGTCGCCATTGAGTCTGCGACCAAAACCACCGCCCAGCATATAGCTACGGATAACGATGTTAGCTTCGTCTTCACCTAATGCTGTCGCTAATACAGGCAAGGTAAGTGACTGCCACTGACAACCTGAATGCACTTCCCAAACACCATCTGGATTTTTAAATACCAAAGCATTTAACGGTTCCATTTGCGCATGCAGTACGGTGCTGGTGATGTACTCTTCGGCAATCGTACTTTTTGCGCTGGCAAACGCTGGTTCAGTTTCAACATTACCCGTATCTAAAATGCCGCCTTTGCTGGCGTCGTTGAGTAACGTTTTACCGTGAGCAATAATATCGGCCTCAGACACATTAGCGGTTTCGCCTGCATCCCAGGTTACTTTGACTAGTTTTGAGGCTTTTTGTGCGGCAAAAAAGCTGCTGGCAATAACCATTAACCAACCCGGTACACTGCCACTGGCATCATCTAACACGATTGTTTGTTGATAGCCTTTAACCGCTTTGGCGGCTGAGTCATCAAATTTAACCACTTTTGAGGCATAACGCGTTGGCGGCAAAATGGGGTTGGCGTACACCATGCCATCAACTTTAGCGTCGATACCAAATACGGTTTTACCATTGGTTTTATTGGCGATATCAAGCGAGGTGACTTGTTGGCCAACCAACTTAAGATCGGCATTGGGCTTAAGCGGCAGTTGCTTGAGTTCTTCTTCGGTAAATTGGCGGGTTAAGCCCATTTTGACCAATTCGCCAAACGACAATTCGCCTTTGCTTGATACGATTTTACCGTTACTGGCTTTACAGTCAGCAGGTGCAATGCCCCACTTTTTAGCGGCCGCTTCAATTAATGCCGTACGACCGGCGGCGCCCGCTTGACGGTACACAGGCCAGCTTTGTGAAATAGACCAACTACCACCCGTGACCATATAGCCCCAGCGAGGGTCACTGTCTACGTGGATAATTTCAATATCATCCCATGAAGCTTCAAGCTCATCAGCTAGAATACGCGCAATAGCCGTACCCACATGCTGGCCCATTTCTGAGCGCATAATGTTGACTTTAATTTTGCCGGCAGTGTCGATTGAGTACCATAAAGACGGCTCATAAATGTCGCCTTCACTTGGTAGTACTTTGCCGTCTGGGCTAGCGGGATCCATGGCTGCCATTAAGTGGCGAGGAAACCCAAAGCTGACACCAACTGCTGTCATGGCAATTAAAAAACCGCGGCGGGTCATGCCAGCCGATCCACGTTTAGGCAGTCTGCTCATCGTTGCTCTCCTTGATTGAGTTTGCAGCTTCATGAATGGCACTACGAATACGCACGTAGGTCATACAGCGACATAGGTTTCCGCCCATAACCGCGTCAATATCTTTGTCGGTCGGTGCTGGGTTGTCTTTTAATAAAGCGGCGGCTTGCATAATTTGCCCAGATTGGCAGTAACCACATTGCGGCACTTGCAGTTTTTGCCAGGAGATTTGCAGCGGATGGTCGCCTTTTTCAGATAGGCCTTCAATCGTAGTGATCTCAGCGCCTTCCACTGACGATATTGGGGTAATGCATGAGCGTGTTGCTTGGCCACCAATATGTACGGTACACGCGCCGCAGCTACCAATACCACAACCAAACTTAGTGCCGGTCATGTTGAGTTCATCGCGGATCACCCACAAAAGCGGGGTGTCGCTTTCTACGTCGGCAGTCATCGGTTTGCCGTTTAAAATAAATTTTGCCATTGGTCACTTCTCCAGTGAATTAATGCTCAAACTTGGGCTTGATAACTATCTCGCCCACTTTTTAGTTTTGACTAGGTGTTTCCCCAGCTGGTTGACGCTCAATACATCACGAAACCGCTCATCGTAATACGATGGGACGCATGGCGGTTGTTAACTCTATCGAGTATTACGTTGTTAAGGGGAGTTGGATCATCTCAATGCGCTGCAATAGCAAATGTCAGTAGTGGTTAGTCTTTAGCTCACTGATCATTTAGGTAACCCAGCGCAACCAAGGTGTTACTTGGTCGGATAAACTTTGATGAGTCATGACTGTGCCTGGCAAAGGCGACGAGATCTATCATAAATTGCCAAGCCGATATCATTGCTTAACCTAAAATTACTACGCCACATACGTTGTTCTCGATGGATTTTGGCCTATTAGGTTGCCTTATTTTCTACACGTTAAGTGCAATAAATAAGGGAATATCTCATCGTACGCTCCCTGTTCGAATCTTTATTTATATTTGGTTAATATTTAAGCCTAAGCAATGCTTATTGCTTTGTAAAGAAATCAATCGTCAGTAAATTAGTTATTAATAATACAGCAAGCTAAAACTGGAATACATGAGATTTTGTAATCGCAACGATCATGTTAATTCTTTGTTTAATAATCTTTTTATTTCGTTTAAGCAATGTTGCTCATTTAACGTTATCGCTTATTTGAACAGCAAGTTGAATAGCAAATTAATGAGGTTATTATCGACATTCATGGCCGATAGCGCTATTCGATGTTGGCCTAGCCTAATAACGTAAGTTTGGCCCGATATTCTGCTTGTATTTACTGTTGTTATTTATGATAATGAATGAAAACTATTATCATTTGCATTTGCGGGTTAAGTCATTATGGAACTCATCAGCGTTTCTTCTTTATGGGTAGGGTGTTTGTTTGCTTATTTAGCGTCTGATAAGCAGCAACTTATTAGCCTGCCGTTTCCTAAACTACTCGCGTGGAGCCTAGGTTGTGCCGCTATGCTATTTGCTGTGTGGGGTTTTAGTCATACCTACAGTTTGCTGGTGGCTAGTTTATTAGTGATCATTTGCGTCATGACCATGTGGATGATGTTGGTGTTGCTCGCAGCTCACTTCAAAGGCCGCAGTATGTGGGTGAGTTCGTTCGGTTTCGCATTATTTGTCAGCATTATGTTGGTTGGCGTTAAATAACCCGTCGCTCAGGATTCAGTAAGGTTAAATCAAATGTGGTTAAAGTCGCTTGCAGCTTTTGGTTGGGGGTTATTACTGGCTGTCTGCCTGGTGCTAATAGT
Source organism: Shewanella saliphila (assembly GCF_014648295.1). Taxonomy (GTDB): domain Bacteria; phylum Pseudomonadota; class Gammaproteobacteria; order Enterobacterales; family Shewanellaceae; genus Shewanella; species Shewanella saliphila. The sequence continues at coordinate 7,926 of NZ_BMQV01000053.1, read as the reverse complement.
GTTTCGTTTGTTGCCGTTAGCGGTAGATACCAAATTGTTTATTGGCATGCTGTTAGGCTTTTGTTTATGGGTTGCGGTGATGGCGTATTGCTACAGCCGTAATACTGCTAAAGCGGCCAGTATTGTTTGTGGTAAATGGTTTGTTGTCACTGCTGTTGCCAATGTGTTGTTGTTTTATATTCCTGTTTATTAATGAAGCCTGTAATGAATCCTCGCGCTAACGCCCCACATAAAGTGATTAAAAACCTCGTCGAAGCCCACAGTTGGCTTGGGCTTATCATTTCGCCATTACTGTTTATCGTATTTTGGGCCGGTGCGATTACACTGTTCCATGACGAAATCGCACAGTGGGCCATTACGCCACATCACCCAGTGCAAAGTAGTCAGCAAGACATACCGCTTGGCAGCTTAGTTGAACAAAAGCGGGCAGAATATCCGCTTGATCAACAAGGGCGTTTTCGGATCAATATGCCCACCGCATTAGTACCTTATTATATTTTTTATATGGAAGTGCTCGACGATGCCGCAGAAAGTGGCCGTCAATCTTTAGCCATTCTGGTGGATCCTAAAACCGGTGAAACGGTTGCGGGTAAAGATGACTTCTTGTTATCGCAATTTATTTATCGGTTGCATTACAACCTGCATTTACCCGGTGGAAGCTACCTCATCGGGATGGTGACATTAGTGTTTTTGTTTGCCCTAATCTCTGGGGTGTTTATTCATGCCCGCAAACTGTTCAAACACTTTTTTCAGTATCGAGTGGATAAGCAGCGGCGCGATAAGTTATTAGATTTACACACTGTGGTCGGCGTCATGACGCTGCCGTTGACCTTAATGTATGCCTTAAGTGGCTTGGTGTTAAATTTAGCCATTGTGTTTCAATTGGCGTTTGCGATGTTTATTTACCAAGGCGATCAACAAGCCTTGTTTAATGATGCAGGCTTTAAACGAGTGGTTGAGCCTCGCAGCCAAACACCGATGATAATGGACAACGCTTTTGAGTTGATTGAGCAAACGCGGCAGCAAGACAATTTTGAATTACGTAATGTGATTTTTCATCATTACGGCGCCGACAATGCATTAGTGCAAATTCGTGGTAGTGATACCGCCAGTTTTGCCCAGCGTGATGAAGTGACTTATCGTATTGCTAATGGTGCCGTGGTCGATAAGGTCAATGCTGAACAATACAATGTATTCCGCCAGGGACGCGATGTGTTAGTGACGCTGCATTTTGGTAATTTTGCCGGTATGGATGTGCGGATTTTATACTTCATTTTAGCCATCGCCATTAGTGCGATGATTGTGGCAGGCAATATGTTGTGGATTAATAAACGCCGCACCCAGCGTCATTCTTCGCCGCGCAGTATTGCCATTGCAAGTGCCGTCACTATGGGTGGATGTGGTGGCATTATTGTGGCCACAGCGGTTGGCTTTTTATGTGAGCGAGTGTTACCTGCCACGTTGCCAGCCCGCGGTGATTGGCTTGTTGCCTGCTTTGTACTGGCTTTGTTAGCGACCATGTTAGTGAGTATTAACATTGGCAATGTTAAACGCCATATTAGCCGCTTATTATTGCTTACTAGTGCACTGTTATTAATAACATTGATAGCCGATTGGCTGATGTTTGCTGAGCAGATTATTCACCTGTGGCAAAACGGCTTTACTGCAGTGATTGGCGTGCAAGTTGCGATGGGCTTAATGGCTGCTATTGGCGTGTTTAGTGCGCTAAAACTAAGAGGCGCGCAGCACGTTAATACTCCAGAAAAGCTTGGTGTACCGCTTGTTAATTAATCAGGTGAACGAAACGTTTGCCTGCGATAGCATTATCACAGGCATCACGAGTGTTGGCATTAAGGCAAATCAAATAATAGTGCAGTAGACTGGTCGTCTAATTGATTTTTAAAGGTGATAGTTTGTCGCTCAGTAATTTTTGCACCATCACCGGCCGCGAGTCTTTGTGACTCGACTTTTAGCTCACCTGCAACTTGATGCACATAGACTTTTCGCCCCGCAGCGATGGTGTAAGTCAGCTCTGAATGCGGCGCTAAAATCAATTGTGATAAGGTCGCATTTTGCTTTATGTGCAGGGTGTCATTTTCGCCTGTTGGCGTGGCAATGGTGGTTAATCCTATAGCCTGGCCAAAGTTTTTTTGCTGATACCCTGGCGTATTACCTAAGGTATTGGGCTGGATCCAAATCTGTAAAAACTTCAATGGCTCGGTTTTAGACGCATTGTATTCACTGTGAGTAATACCGCTGCCGGCCGACATAAGCTGAAACTCACCTGCGGGTAACACTTCAACATTACCTTCACTGTCTTTATGGGCAATGGAGCCTTGTAACACATAGCTGATAATTTCCATGTCGCGATGGCCATGAGTGGCAAATCCTGCACCTGGATCAACGCTATCATCGTTAATGACTCGCAGGGCTGAAAAGCCCATATGCTCTGGGTCATAATAACTGCCAAATGAGAAGCTGTGTTTACTGTCTAACCAACCAAAATTGGCGGTGCCGCGCTCGCTTGCCGGACGTAAAGTGATCATGATGTTCTCCTATCGCTTAATATACGTTTATACCAATCAGAGTTGTGTTTTGATCTGATTGGTATATACGAAATTTGGGTTTGCTAATTTGATCTGAGGTTACTTAGCTAATCGAGTGGTAATAGCGTTATCGATTGCGACTTTGCCTGAACCTGACAGTGCCAATGACACGCTGGCCGCTAATAATGCCAAAGCATACTCATAACCGTTGTTAGACATAAATAAGCCGTTGCTTAGGTGAACACTGGCAATGGCAATCACCATGGTAAAAGCCAGTGCGACAGCGGCTGGGCGAGTCAGTAAACCGAGTAAAATAAATAAGCCACCAAAGAACTCAGCACTGCCTGCCATAAAGGCCATTAACACGCCTGGCTCCATTCCCATTGACGCCATCCATTGCCCAGTGCCTTCTAGGCCGTAACCGCCAAACCAACCAAATAATTTTTGAGCGCCGTGAGCCATAAATATAATCCCGACAGGCACACGCAATGCCAATGTGCTAAAGCCTGCAGTAGAGTGTGTAATGCGTTTAACGAGTGCTTTCATTGTGTATATCCTCAATATTTTTAAACTATTCTGTGATGCTTACTAAAGGCTTATTTAGCCTGTCTCAGCGATTGATAATGAGTATATTGGGACTTGATTGAATAAAAAATCGGAATAAACTGAGTTAATAGTTCAAATTTTTTGAATAAGGATAAATTCATGCACCATGCCATTACCATCGATGCACTAAGGGCCCTAGACGCCATTGAGCGCAAGGGCAGTTTTGCAGCTGCAGCGGCGTCGTTGTATCGAGTGCCGTCAGCATTAACCTACACCATCAAAAAACTTGAAGACGACATGGGCACGGCGTTGTTTGACCGCAGCAAACAACGGGCACAGCTCACCCCTGCGGGTAAATTGGTGTTAGAGCATGGCCGCGATATTTTGTTGGCCACGAATCGACTGATAGATTCTGTGCAGCAATTAGAGTCGGGCTGGGAAACTGAAATTAGATTGTCGCGCGATACGGTTATTCCTCAAGCGCCGTTGTTTCAGTTAATCGAGCAATTTAATCAGCTCGAACACTCGGTAGATATTAGTATCGATGTTGAAGCCGTGGGCGGTGGCTGGGATGCCTTACACAGTCGCCGCGCCGATATTGTCATTGGCGCTTCTGGCGAGTTACCTCGAGGTGTGTATCAAACCCATAAAATAGGCGAGATTGAATTCGTGTTTGCGGTGGCGCCACATCATCCATTGGCATTTGTTGATGGCGTATTAGAAGCCGACAAACTCACCGAATATGCCTCGGTTGTGGTGGCCGATACTGCACAAGTATTACCGACTCGCAGCAGTGGTCTGTTTAAAAGCAAGCAAGTGATTAAAGTGAACACCATGGAAACCAAAATAGCGGCACAGCGCCAAGGTTTGGGGATTGGTTTTTTACCGCGACACATGGTGCAGTGCTATTTTGACAGTGGTGAGTTAATTGAAAAACAATGCTCAATTCCACGGCCTAACCAGAGCTTGTATCTTGCCTGGCATAAAGAGCATCAAGGCCGCGGATTTGAGTGGTTTATTGAGCATCTGCCAAAAATTGATTGGGGCTTGAGTTAACTAAAGCTGAAAAGACTCAGATGTGCGCACAGAGTTAAGTTTCCAAACTCTAAATAGGATAACTTTATTAGATTTAATCATCTTATTTTGAGTTAATCCTTCTTCTCAAAAAGGTAATATTTAGAAGCAATTATCTGAATACTTTAGTAAGGTAAAAATCTTAATGACCATGGAAGGTGCTACTACGATGCTTAACGAACCAACGCCATATCAAATAATCACAATAATATTGATTATTTTTACCACACTAAACCTGTTTTTTATTTATTCCAATTCAAAAAAGCGTGCGCAAATTACCAATGAAATTGGTCTTATAGAGAAGTTACTTGAAAATAAATCTGTGGAAGAAATCGCTAATGAGCTGAAGAAGTCGTTTCAAGACGTTCAACAGAAAAAATCTGCAGGTCAATCCGTTTTTCAGCAGTTAATAGAACCTTTACAACATAACAAAGATAGACTGGCGTTTATTGATGCTGGGTTATTACCTCCAGCCTTTAAATTCGATGATACTGAGTTATTAAAAGAGCAGATCTATCAATGCCGAGAGCAACAATTGATCTTGATATTACGGGGAGATGCAACAACTGCTTATTCAAGTTGGACTTGGGACGGCAGCAAGAGCAAGGGTACTGAAATGGTTATTGCTTACCAAAACTTGTTGCTTAAAGCGTTTAATGCTGAATTCGATGTAATTAGAAAGCAAATGCGCCACTCTACGTATGAAACGGCTCGCAAGAAACTGCTAAGACTTGAAGAGCAACTAGCAAAGCTTGGTGAAACAACGAATGTTTGTATTTCGGGTGAATACGTTGCTCTTAAAACGCAAGAACTACTGACTTGGCACAAAGAGTTAGAGCACAAAGAAGAATTGAGCCAACAAAAGAAAGCCCAACAAGCTCTTTTACGCGAACAGGCCAAACAATCAGGCCAAGATACAGAAGATCTTGAGGACGAGATTTATTATCGTAAATCTGATTTGAAAAAAGCCAAAATGCTTGCTCTGAAAATGCATGGTGCTAATGCAATTGATATGGAGAGCAAGATTAGCAAAATGCAAAAAGAGATTGAGAGAATAGAAGCTAAGTTTGAAAGAGCTACTTCACAAGCTCAAATCACTAGAGTGGGGTATATCTATGTGATATCTAACATTGGCAGTTTTGGGGAGGGTGTTGTTAAGATTGGCATGACACGCCGACTTGAGCCCATGGACCGAGTAATCGAATTGGGCGACGCTAGTGTACCTTTTAGGTTTGATGTTCATACATTAACGTTTGTTGATGATGCACCTCGGATAGAAAGATTGCTTCATCAAAAATTTAACGGCAAGCGTGTAAATGTTGAAAATTACCGGAAAGAATTCTTCAAGGTCACACCACAAGAAGTATCGAATGCAATGAAAGATCTTGGTATCGAATGTGATTGGTACTTTGATGTTGAAGCTAAGGAGTACAGAGAAAGCTTATTAATAAGAGAGGCGATTAAACAAGAACATTCGTCAGTTAACACTGTATCTAGCAAACTGCCTGAATTTATCTAAAGGATTAGTATTATGTATATTGTTATCGCGGTATCCGTATTTTTATTCATATCCACATACTTCCTTTTTAATTCACGCTCAAAATTAAATGAAGTGAGCTTAAAACATTCAACATTACAAAAGATTTACGAGCCAGCAGCACTTGAAGAAAAAAAATTATTAGAACTTTCAGATGAGTATAGTGAGTTGCAATCTAACTATCGGACAAAATTAGTAGAATTGAGACAAAGCGAAATTCGTTTATCTCAATACTACTTAGGTGTTGGTACTACTGATTCAGTCGCATACATTAACTTGATTAGCAGTGAAGATGTTGATGATATTGAGCTTAGGCTAGCTGATGTTAAAGACTCGCTAAAACGTTTAGTCAGTAGCAAGGAAGCTTGTGTATGTAAAATGGGAAATGATGTTGTTGTTAATGGCAGGAGGTCAGAAGCCAAAAAACTGATTAACCGAGAAATAAAATTACGCCTTCGTTGCTTAGATAATGAGTTTAAAGCAGCGGCAGCGATGGTTGATTGGAATAATATCAACCGGTTTATAGATAGAGCCAGAGATAAATTCAATGAGATTAACCGTTCAGGTACAATTGTTGAAACTTACCTAAAAAGTGAGTATCTAGAGCTAAAAATAGAAGAACTAAGGTTATCATACGAGCTAAGCCAAGCTAAGCAAGACATCAAAGAATACGAGAGAGCAGAAGCCCAATTAAAACGAGAAGCCGAACGTGAAGATAAGCGAATTCAATCGGCAGCGTTGAACGCTGAAAAAGAACGTAAATTGATGGAAAAATTAGTGGCTGAAGAATTGGCTAAACTAGAATCTGGTGCAGAAGAACAAAAAGCATTGTATGAACTTCATAAGCAACAGCTAAATGAGTTAATTGAAAAAGAAAAGAGAGCAATATCTTTAGCTCAAACTACGCGTGCTGGTTACGTATACATCATCTCAAATAAGGCATCATTTGGGGGAGATGTGGTTAAAATAGGTATGACTCGTCGTGCAAATCCAAATGAGCGTGTCAAAGAGCTCGGGGATGCATCGGTTCCTGAATTGTTTGATGTCCATGCATTTGTGTTTACTGATGACGCACCTACATTAGAAAAATACCTACATAATAAGTTTGCTGGTCAGCGTGTGAATATGGTTAATGGTCGTAAAGAGTTTTTCTACGCAGACCCAAATGATGTATTACGTGAATTATCAGATTATGATGGGAAATTCGAATTAGAAGTTTTTAAGGAAGCAAGCTAATCAAAATTAACCCCGTATCAGTCGGAAAAGTAAATTAGCTGCTTAGCTTAATGCTAAACAGCTAATACGTTATGATTCCGCTTTTTTGTAAGGCTTAACTTGAGCTAACTAGCCTTGTTGTCGGCCGCTCTAGCTCAGAAAAAACCATTACGCCGTTGCCTGAGATACCGCAGTGTTATTGGTTTTATTGTCTAGCGAGCCACTGTAGCGGGTTAATGCTAATGCTAACAATACAATCACCGCGCCAACCCATGGGGTATGCATTAAGCCTGCTTGTTCAACAATTAATCCGCCGCCCCAGGCACCCAGTGCAATACCCACATTAAATGCGGCAATATTGAGGCCTGATGCCACATCAACTGCGTTAGGTGTATGCTCTTGCGCTAGTTTAACCACATAAACTTGTAAGCCTGGCACATTACCAAATGCAAATGCGCCCCACACTAAAATGGTGATAACCGCTGCAATAGGGTTAACCGCAGTAAAGTTAAATATCACTAATACGGTGGCTAAACCGATAAAGATAATACTCAGTGCTTTGATTGGGCCTAACTTGTCGGCCATTTTACCGCCCCAAATATTACCGATAGCCACTGACACGCCGTAAACCAACATAATCAGACCTATCGCATGAGACTCAAAGCCAGACACTTGCTCTAAGATGGGTGCTAAGAATGTAAACGCGACAAAGGTGCCGCCGTAGCCTAATGCGGTAATGGCATACACTAATAATAATCGTGGCTGAGTTAATACCTTAAGTTGAGCGGATATTTTAGTGGCCGCAGGCTGCTGTAAATTGTTTGGTACCAATAAACTGCTGCCTATCAACGCAATAAGGCCTAATAGCGCTACCGCTAAAAAGGCAGGGGCTGATTACACTTTTTGACCAGCGCCAAAAATAATATCTTCCCTGAAATCATCACTCCAACAAGCCCTATTGAATTTCTGATTTTGGCTTGTTTTAGCGGGATGTAGCTTCACTAGATT
>NZ_BMQV01000052.1 GCF_014648295.1 Shewanella saliphila | reverse complement strand
GTTTCAACTAATTTATTCATGCTCGTTCCTTTTTCTAATCACTCTTGGTCGAATGATCGGATCAAGGAACGAGCATTTAGTTCCTTTGGGGAGCTAATTTCTTATCCGAAGCTCAGGTTAGTTAATCTTTGTTATCTTGCTGGCCTAACTGCTTACACAAAGGTTCTTCATCCAACTGGCCCATTTGAGTTCGCCCCGAGGTAGGTAATGGCGCGGCGACCATATCAATATTCATCGCATCATCTTCTAACAGCTTTTTGTTGGCATCGACTGACACAATACTTTGATGGCTGATTTTATCAATGAGGCGATACGCACATAGCATACCGACTACACCAAAAATAACCGCGCCAATAACCTGCCCAATGAGCACCCCATATACACCGCCCCACTGAGCACCAAAATACACAAAAGGAATGGTACCCACAGTAGCCTTCCCCACATTAAACAAGGTTGAGTATTTAGCTTTGCCTAAGTTATTAAACGAGGCATTGGCGATAAATAAAATCCCCGAAAAAATAAAGAACACTGCAATATATTGGCAGAAAAACAATATCAATTCGGCAGCATCACCTTTCATGTCAAAACTGCTTACAATCACATCTCTTAGCAAAAAGAGTATTAACGACATGCCTAATACATACACCACACAAAATTGAATCGCCTTGGTTAAGCTTAAGCGCACGCGATCAAATTCATTTGCGCCAAAATTTTGCCCCACAATGGGCCCAACAGCACCCGATAAAGCAAAAATCATCCCAAAGCTCACCGGAATAAGCCGGCCTAACACCGCCCAACCCGCAACATAACTGTCGCCAAAGTCCGCAATGGCTCGCGTGACGACTGCATTACCAATGGGAGTAGCCACATTGGTTAACATCGCAGGAGCTGCAATGGCAAAAATCACCCCTAAATCTTGTTTAAACTCGACCCAGGAAAATCGGCCCATTAACTTGTGCTTAATCACCACGCCACGGGCAGAAATAATAAACACTGCAATACGTGCCAATACAGACGCGGCTGCTGCGCCTTCTATCCCCATCGACAACGAAAAAATAAAGATAGGATCAAGCACCGCATTCACGCCGCCACCAGCCAGTGTCGACATCATCGACAATTTTGCATCACCTACCGCACGCAGCGCGCCACCTAATGCCATTGCTAAGCAAATAAACGGCAAAGAAGGGATCAATATGGTCAAATAGCTTTGTGCCAGTTCAGCGGTACGTCCTGTCGCGCCCACCAAAGCCAACAATTCTGGGATAAAACTAAACACCACAATGGCCACCAGCACGCTGGTTAACAAGGTCACTATCGCACTGTTTAAAAACAAACGCCTGGCAAGCTTAATATTTTTTGCGCCTACTGCCTTAGACACCAAAGCACCTAATGCAATCGACAAGCCTATTCCAATCGAAGTGGTAAAAAATGAAATAGTACTCGCATAACCCGCCGCGGCAGCCAACTCCACTTCGCCCAGTAAACTTAAAAAGAAAATATCAAGTAAATCAACAACGAATAACGCCGAAATGCCAACCGCTGCGGTCGAACTCATCACTAATATGTGACGTAAAATAGGCCCTTCGACAAATTTTGCTGTGGTCATGCTTATCCTTTAATAAAAATCACCCAGAAAAACAAATCTGGATGATAAAGAGCTGGCTGTAAAAACTGGGTGGTGTATTACATTAGAGTTTTTCTAACTCGCTGCCACAATGATTACAGTATTCGGCATCGTTATCATGGCCTTTTTTGCCACAATTACTGCACTTACGTAAATCTCGAGTTCTCACCATTTCATGAGAAATCTCAGCAGTTAAAATACCCGTTGGTATGGCAATAATCGAATAACCAATCAACATGGTTAATGCCGCAATGCCCTGGCCTAACGGCGTTTGTGGGGTGATGTCGCCATAGCCGACGGTGGTAATGGTCACGACTGTCCAATACATGGATTTAGGTATCGACGTAAAGCCATTATTTGGCCCTTCAACCACATACATAATCACACTGAGCACCATGATGATGAGGCTGACCGAAAAGAAAAACATAAACACTTTACGGCTAGACTGCATCATCGCTTTTAATAGCAAATTGCCGTCGCTTAAGTAACGCAATAGCTTTAATACTCTAAATACCCGGAACAGACGCAACACTCTTAGCGCTAAGGCAACGTTGGCCCCAGGGAAAATTAATGCTAAGTAACTGGGTAAAATCGACACTAAATCGACTACGCCAAAAAAACTGCGGGCATAATGTAACCGATTAAGTGAACAGTATAATCGTAATATGTACTCAACGGTAAACAATACCGTAAAGCTCCATTCAGCGATACTAATTAACTGCCCATATTGCTCATTAATATGCTCAATAGTGTCAATAAAGATCAACAGTACACTCAACACAATGCATATCATCAAAATAATATCGAAACGCTTACCCTGCGGAGTTTCAGTACCAAAAATGACACTTCTTAGTTGTTGTTTAAGCGGGTTATCTGCTTTTTCTTCAGTATTCATTTTAGATTTCGCTATATTTGGCAATCTTTTAGGTGAACTTGCAAAAATCTTGCAAATAAACTCGGCTAACTAATATCAATTAACCCTTGATGTCGTTAAAATCTAACATTGACTGTCGAGTTTTAACATTCGGAATACGTCATTTTACAATAAAAATTAAAATGGTCATTGGTTTACGGAGATTTCATGCGCGCGCTGTCTATATTATTTATCCTTGTATTGTGTTGTCCACTGTGGGCAAATGCTTCATCATCGCAATCCTTGCACGCTAAAATCGATTTAGTCGTAGTCAATAAATCAGAGTCACGCTTATCCGTATTACGTGAAGGTAAAGTGGTTAAGAGCTACCTCATTGCCATGGGTGATGTACCGCAAGGGCACAAACTTAAAGAAGGCGATCAGCGTACGCCACAGGGCCGCTACACCTTAGACTATAAAAAGTCAGACAGTGCTTTTTATAAATCGATTCATATTTCATACCCTAACGAAGAAGACAAATTACGCGCTGATGCATTAGGCATTCCAGCCGGTGGCATGATTATGATCCACGGTGAAAACCCGCGCTCGCCATTACCGCCAGAAGAAGCCCAAAAATACAACTGGACCAATGGTTGTATTGCGGTCACCAACAAAGAAATGGACGAGCTTTGGCAAATGATTGATGCCGGCACCCCAATTGAAATTTGGCCATAGCCACTATCGTTTTCGCTTTTAATTGTTTGAGTGAGCACATGAACTACCAACATCTACAACAAACCTGGGCTGACTTTAGCGTTCGGATAACCGCCTTTATTGAGCTGCTAGGATTAGACCGTTTATCTTTACAGGCCGATCACGCCGCATTGCGCGTCAATAACAACCAAACAGCGCAGTTACTTGCTGATGAATTTAGTCAATATGGCGAGATTATTTCTAATAACATGATTAATGGCAGACCCATTTTAATCATCAAGTTAACTGAGCCGTTAGTGTTGAATAAAATGCAGATTAACTGCGTTGAGCTGCCCTTTCCATCAGATAAAGCTTACCCAGTAGAAGGTTGGGAGCATATTGAATTGGTGTTTCCATCACAAGCGCAAACCTGTGAAGCGCTTGTTGCCGAGCTAATTGAACACGCACCACAATTGGCCAGCATTATCGATAATGCTCAAGCTGGGGTTGGAAAGATTAAGGTTAAGCAGAGTTCACCAAAAGGGGATAACGAACGCTTAGCAAACCCAACCATCGCATTTAAAGCCAATGGCATTTGTGTAAAAGTGCATCCGCATGATATTCAAACTATTATCGCCAGCGAACAATAAGTTAAGCTGCTTGATGACAGTTCTATTATACCAATCGGCATATTTAACGTATTCAACGTTTATTTTTACGTTTAATTAGAAATCGTAGCGCAAGGTAGTGCAATAGGGGCAGCGCGGTATACGCGAGTAATATTGAATCAAAAAAGAATATCCATTTTACGATTAGCCACTTCTCTGTTCCGCTGCACAAGCTGTGAGCTAAAAATTCAATACACTCATCTTCTGGCGTCATCAACATCATAATGGCAATAACAAAAATACCCACGAAGATGGATGAGCGTTTAGCCATTTCAACGATAAGCGCTTTACTTGGTTTTACTTTATTCAACATTGAGCTTCACTCAATCAATGAGTCGTGTCATAAACAGACTATTAGGATCAGCCTGATAGTCTGCAAATGGCCCACAATATTCAAAACCATGACGTTGATACAATCGTCTTGCGGGGGCAAAAAAGTCCATCGAGCCGGTTTCTAAACTCAACTGCTGATAACCTCGGCGTTTACCTCATTGAGCAAATGCAATAACAACTCAGTGGCCACGCCCTGGTTTCTCGCCGCTACAGCTGTGCGCATCGACTTAATTTCGCCATGGGTTTCATTGAGCTGTTTTATCGCCACACAACCTAATGCCATTCCGCGTGGATTCTTTACACACCAAAACGTAATACTAGGATGAGTTAGCGCATCGATATCTAGGGCATGGACACTTTCGGGTGGCGAAGTTGCGTACATGTCTGCTAAATGCGCTTGTAATAATTCAATGACCCCTGCGCTTTGCAAGTCATCCACTTGTATCTCCATCTGCTAACATTCCTTAGGGTAAGTGTTTTAGTTAAACATTCATTTATGTATAATTTTTAGCCGCACGGCTAGAAACTAAATTTAGCATCTAATTTGTAATGATGAATCCCTACACGTTAAATAAAATCACCTTAATTAACAATAAGCTTTTTAGCCACAGCGCGGCTATCAAGTCTAAGTAAACCGACTAAAAATAGCGTTCCCATCATCACCACACTGGCCGAAACATATAAACCAATATCATAATTGCCAAAGTATTCTGCTAAATAGCCCGTCGGAACAGGCGCAATAATTTGCGCCGCGCCATAGGATAAAGTCATGGTGCCCATAAACTTAGCAGGGTTACTAGGATAAAACTTACCCGCCATGGTTAACACTAAGCTGACACAAGCGATAAAAGTGCCGCCAAAACATAACGCGCTGACAATCACCACGATTAAGCTGTCGTTCATCACAGGCAAAATAATCCCCACGGCTTGCAAACAGTAAGCGGCTAATAACGCTTTTACATAACCGGTTTTGCGGGCAATTCTATCCCATACTAATGCGGCAGGCGTAGCAGCAATACCAATTAACAAAAATGCTAGACTGCCCTGGCCTTGTAATCCCTCTGTGCGCTCGACAATATCGACAATAAAGGTTGAGCTAACCACATAGCCATAACCGGCACAAAAATAGGCTAGCATCATCAGCAACTTAAATTCGCGGCTGGGTGGATTATCGTTAGCAACCTCGCCTTGCTGCTCACCCGCTGTTGGATGCGGCATCCACAACCACGCAGGAATAGTAACTACAACAGCCAGCAGCGCTAGGGCCAGCCATTGCTGCTGCCAATCAGCCGACAGCCCAAGCATCAGCTCGAACAATAATGAAGTGATAATAATGCTCAAGCCTGCACCCGCAAAGTGGATCCCTAACTCGGCGCGATGATTGTGTCTTACCAGCCACTTTAAAATAAGACCAGAAGCAATAATAAACCCGCCAGAGGCACAAACACCGGCAAAAAAGCGTAATACCGCCCAAGTGACAATATCAGTCGTCACCACCATGGCGGCAGAAGTCATCACACTCAAGAATAAATAAACACGGTGTAAATTATATTTATAATGCAGATTATGCATGCTCGCCGCCACAAACACGCCAAACATATAACCCATAAAATTAGTGGTCGCCAACCAACCACCACCAGACTCAGTTAAACCAGCACTGTCCTGCATTATCGGTAATAACAAACTATAGGAAAATCGTGCCACCCCAACGGTGACAATTAAACTGCAAATACCTGCAAAATAAACACGAAAAGCGGTCAATTCCTTTAACATTATCTTGCACCTAATCGAAAAATGATTAACAAACAATACGCCAACCTGCTAATGTTAAAAATTGAATTATTTTGAACCAAAACTTCTTATATTGAGAACTATATGGAAATGTTAATGCTCAAAACGTTTAAAGCCGTGGTCGATGAACAAGGCATTAAAGGCGCGGCAGATAAACTCAATACCGTGCAGTCTAATATCACTAATCGGATTAAGAAGCTCGAAGCAGAGCTCGACACCAAACTGTTTACGCTGATGGGCAGAAAGCTGCAGTTAACCCCAAACGGGCAACAGCTATATGATTACGCCGGGCAAATATTGTTATTACAACATCAAGCTATTTTGGCTATTTCCCGTAATAAAGACACTTACGAGTTACGTGTCGGTATGCCCGAAACATTTGCTGCCGTACACATGCCATTAGCGCTTAAACAACTCAAGCTCAACCATGCTGAAATCCGCACCAAAATTCATACCGACACCAGTGAAAGGCTCGTATTTTCAGTGCTTAACAATAAGGTGGATTGCGCCGCAATAGGCAATGCCCCAAAACATGAAAACCTGGTAGTGATCCCAATCGTTAAAGAAGAATTGATCATGGTGACACCGCGAGACAGCGAATATGACCCGGTATTATTGGTGAGAGATGAAGGCTGTGGTTACCGACAACATGCCATGCTATGGCGCCAACAAGCAGGTCGAGGCAATGATGAACTCATGATAATGAGCAGTGCAGATGGCGTGTTAGGCTGCATTGCTGCAGGTTTAGGTTATACCATTATTGGGAAAAATATGGTGGCTGGCAGCCGCTATGAAAAATCATTGGTGATGACACCTGTGAGCCATGGCCCTAAACATGTGCAGTTATCGATTGTTTATCGTAAAGGCAGCCCATTAGAGTCTGGCATTTTAACCCTAGCCACCTTGCTGACAAAATAACTTAACCATATTGTCTGCACAGAAGTGGACGCCCTAAAGATGTCAATATGACTATGACAATGTCATTTTTACACCATCAAACACTGTCTATATGACATTGCTGATTTACAGCAAAACAATAAAACACTGATAAATAACAATTTAAAATATTGGCACGACACCTGCAATAACATCGTTAACAGATAAGAACTTTACTTTTTAACGATTAACTTTCAATGATTACAGGTGTAAATATGACTATTCACATTAAAAACAACATCAACTGGGTTGGCCAACGCGACTGGGAAATTCTTGATTTTCATGGCACTGAATATAAAACCACTAAGGGCACCAGTTACAACAGTTACCTTATTCGTGAGCAAAAAAATGTCTTAATCGATACTGTTGACCATCGTTTCAGTCTGCAATTCATTCAAAATCTTGAGATGGAAATTGATCTTAATCTAATTGATTACATTGTGATTAACCATGCCGAAGAAGATCACTCTGGCGCATTAGCCGCACTCATGGCAAAAATTCCTAATACTCCAATTTATTGTACCGAAAATGCCATCGACTCTATTACCGGCTTGCATCACCACCCTGAATGGAACTTCAATATTGTCAAAACTGGCGATAGCCTAGATATCGGTAACGGCAAGCAATTGGTCTTTATTGAAACCCCAATGTTGCACTGGCCAGACAGTATGATGACCTATTTAACCGAAGATGCCGTGTTGTTTAGTAACGATGCGTTTGGTCAACATTATTGCGATGAACGCTTATTTAATGACGAAGTTGATCAGATTGAATTAATGGATCAATGCTTACGCTATTACTCCAATATTTTAACCCCGTTTAGTGCACTGGTAACCACTAAAATTAACGAGGTTTTAAGCTTTAATCTGCCTGTTGATATGATTGCCACCGCCCATGGCGTGGTGTGGCGTGATAACCCAACACAGATTATCCATCAGTATTTGCAATGGGCTGATAACTACCAAGAAGACCGCATCACTATTTTCTACGACTCAATGTCTAACAACACCCGTTTGATGGCAGATGCCATTGCTCAGGGGATCCATGATGTTGACCCTGGCGTTTCTGTTAAAGTATTTAATGTGGCGCGCCACGACAAAAATGACATTCTTGCAAATGTGTTCCGCTCTAAAGGGATTTTGGTCGGCTCATCAACCATGAATAATGTCATGATGCCAAAAGTGGCTGGCATGCTAGAAGAAATCACCGGATTACGTTTTAAAGATAAAAAAGCCGGTGCATTTGGTAGCTACGGTTGGAATGGCGGCGCAGTAGACCGTATTCATACTCGTCTGACCGACGCAGGATTTGAAACCACAGTCGGCCTAAAAGCCAAATGGAAACCCGACGGAAAAGCCATGCGCGAATGCCGTGAACATGGCCGCCAAATAGCAAAAAGCTGGGCGTTACACGATCTCAGCAATGTCGATTCTATTTCATCGCCTCTTAACCAAAATCAAGCGGTTAAATTAACAGAAACTGTAGCACCTGCAGCACCAACACCATGTGCATCAAGCGCAAGCATTAGCGATACACAAGAGATGCTATGCACCGTGTGTAACTGGGTATATCAACCCGTATTAGGCGAGCCAAACCAAGATGTGCAGCCGGGAACGCCTTGGTGCGAAGTACCAGACTTTTTCCTTTGCCCAGATTGTGGTTTAGGTAAAGAGGTATTTACACCGATTGCACAGAGGAAAGCATCATGAGTGCACCTATCCTCATTATTGGCAGTGGCTTTGGTTCATATCAATTAATTAAAACCATTAGACGTACAGACACACAACAACCGATTACCGTTTTTACCCTTGATGAAGGTCACGACTACAATAAACCAGATTTGAGCCATGTATTTAGTAACCAACAAACCAGTACTGATTTAATTCGCCAATCAGCGCAGGAGTTTGCGGCACAGTACAACATTACTTTGCATGCCTTAACGCGAGTAGACAGCATTGATAGCCAACAACAACGCGTATGGGTTAACGATGTCGCCTACCCTTACTCACAATTAGTGTTGGCGACCGGGGCCAAAACATTTGTCCCCACTATGCAAGGTGACGTGAGTAACAAAGTGATCACTTTAAACAGCCTGCAGGAGTTTGCCAGCGCACAACAGCAATTGCATGAGGCGAAGCGCATAATGCTGATTGGTGCAGGGCTGATAGGCACCGAAATCGCAATGGATTTAAGTCGCAGCGGTAAACACGTGGTGGTGGTCGACCCCAGTAAAGGCGTAATGGCGAACATGTTACCCGACCTCGTTGCATCTGCACTGCAAACTAAGCTTACTGAGGCCGGTGTAGAATTTAAGTTTGGCCAAACGGTAAGTGCACTTAATCAACATGAGTCAGCCCTGTGTGCCACGTTGAGTTCTGGCAAAACCCATCATGTCGATTGCGTTATTTCGGCAGCCGGATTAAAGCCTAATGTGGCCTTGGCTTCACAAACAGGCCTTGAGGTGAATAACGGCATAGTGGTTAATCAGCAGCTACAAACCTCGGTTAAGCATATTTATGCTTTAGGCGATTGCGCCGAAATCAATGGCAAAGTGATGTCGTACCTGCAACCCATTTTGTTAAGCGCCAATGCACTGGCAAAAACCTTATTAGGCCAACCCACCAAGTTAAGTTTACCGGCGATGTTAGTGAAGGTTAAAACCCCGCAAATGCCCATTCAATTAGGTGGCAGCACGGTTAAGGATGTGGCGTCTTGGCAGGTCGATATTGATGCAAATGGCTGTTCAGTTAAAGCCTTTAACGAGCAAAAACAAATTATAGGATTTGTGGTCACCCAAGAGCATATGAACAACACGTTCCCGTTACTCAGGGCTTTACCCGCAAACCTTTAACCTAACTCGGTGCTGATTACCTGGTAATGCATTGGTAAACAGCACCCTAAGGAGAACATGATGTCTCATCAACGTATTCCAGCTAACTGGACTATTCAGCGTTCTACCCCATTTTTTACCAAAGACAATGTGCCTGCAGCCCTACTGACTCACCATAATACCGCCGAAGGTGTTTTTGGTCAGTTATGCGTAATGGAAGGCGTGGTCACTTATTATGGTTTTGCCGACAGCGAAGCAACCGAACCGGAAGTGACAGTGGTGATTAACGCGGGCCAATTTGCCACCAGCCCTCCGCAGTATTGGCATCGCATTGAGTTAAGTCCTGATGCACAGTTCAATATTAATTTCTGGTCTGAAAAAGATAAAACCGGCCAAGCGATGTTTAATTAGAAATGATTTATTGAAGTAATGGTAGATAAAACGTTTGTAATAAGATACATAACAAACTACTGATATAGAAGTTTAATCAATGGGTTAATTAACGATAAGATCATAATGTATTATGCTCTTATCGTTTTAGTTTACGTAAAGCACACACCTTCAAAACAATCATCGTTAACTTTCGACTAAACTAAATTGCGCTAACAAAGGATAATGGTCAGAGCTTTGGGTTGTAATGACCTTGGATGACTCTAAGGTTAGCCCCCGATAATAAAGGTGATCAATAGGATAGCCCATTACGGTTGTGCGTTTGTCATCTTCTGGGATGACCGCTATTAAGCCTAATTGATTTGTCATCTGGGTTAACATTAACAATCTTGCTTGGCGCCAAGTATTTAAATCACCACCGAAAATGATCGGTCCTTTATGAGCACTCAATGCTGGTAGTAGCTGCTGCAACTGTGCAGCATAACTGTCTAGAGCATACTCAAAGTTAATGCTATGCAGATTAGCCACCAGCAAAGTTTCACCATTTGATAAGGGGAAATAACTTAACAAACTCGACTTGGGAAACTGTATTAGAGGTTCGGTCGTCAAATATCCGCAACTTTCACTCGCCGCAACCTGAGATAAGCTCATCACTCCAAGTGGTATATGGTCCTGACTAAATGCATGCACCATTGCCAATTGTTGGTTATTTTGTTGACGCCATAACTGAAATTCATCAGATAACTTCACCTCTTGCAGCAACAATAATTGATTTTGTTCAGCTAATTGGCTGAGCAGCGTTTGCCAGCCAGCATTTTGCTGCTTATAGACATTCCAAATCGCGACTGCCAATTGGCCATCTGCATCCAATTTAGCTATCGGTGTTGCAGCAACACATTGAGCTGCAAACGATTCCTGCTCATTATTAATCACCTGAGGCTCAGTCGCTAAATGCACAAATTTTGGCATTACCACAACTGTCGTCATCAACAACATGACGATAACCAGACTTCCCCATCGAACAAGCCCAAGCAATTTACGCTTTGGTTGTAAGGTCGATGTTGGCTTTGAGCGAAAAATACCGATGGATAAATACCTCTATTAGTTTTGGGGGTGCTATCTAAAATTGTTGTTAGCAATTGGTTAACTTTACTAGCCTTAACCATATTAGTATTAGACTGATTAACATTAGGTTCGTTCAAAATAGATTAATTAATAAACATTTGTGTCTTAATAATAAAACAAACTGTTTGATATACCCAGCCGTACAGGCGGATGACAGTAGACAATAGTGATTGAAAACCTGATATGATAAATGCATGTTTTTCTACATGATTGATACACTGGCTAACTATGGTTGAGCTTTATAAAATATTAACAATAATCAGCGTATTAGCTTATTGGCTGCTCATTGCAGGTATCACCACACGTATTGTTTATAAACGACGATCTATTGGTGTTTCTTTAGCTTGGATGATGCTTATTTATGTTGTCCCCATCTTAGGCATTTTACTTTATTTTCTCGTTGGTGAGATGAATCTTGGCAAAGCTCGCGCCGTGAGATCCAAAGAAATGTACGGCCCCTATCGAGAATGGTTTCGTCGACTGTTTGCCATTCAGCAATATCGCCCCCATAACTTAAGTGATTACGCGACGCCCATTAGCCATTTGTGTGAAAAACGCCTTGGTATTCCTACGTTAGCCAATAATCAACTGACACTAAAATCGTCTACAGAAACAATATTAACAACCCTGATTGAAGACATACAACAAGCGCAAACCTCAATTCATTTAGAGTTCTATATTTGGCATCCAGGCGGACTTGCAGACCAAGTTGCCGAAGCACTTATACAGGCAGCTCAACGTGATGTGGCAGTGAGAATATTATTAGACGCTGCAGGAAGTCGAACGTTTTTTAACAGTAAATGGCCAAAACTAATGCGTAAAGCAGGTATACAGCTGGTTTCCGCACTGTCTGTTTCTCTTTTACGTATGCTATTCCGCCGTCTAGATCTCCGCCTTCATCGAAAAATAGTCGTGATAGACAACCAAATCGGTTATACAGGCTCAATGAATCTAGTCGATCCCAAATGTTTTAATCAAAGCGCGAGGGTTGGTGAGTGGATAGATGTTATGGTGAGGATTACTGGCTCCAGTGTGCCAGTGCTTAACTGTATTCTCGCGTGGGATTGGGAAACAGAAACAGACCAAAGAATGTTACCCGAACCGCCAAAATGTCTTCCGCACAAAGAAGAGCCATCTGATATGGTTCAAGTGATACCTTCAGGGCCTGGTATGCCTGAGGATATGATCCAACAAGTTTTATTACTCAGTATTTATCAAGCAAAACAGAGTATCACCATCACTAGCCCTTATTTTGTTCCCAGTGAAAACCTACTGTTTGCATTAACAGCAGCTGCATTACGTGGGGTGATGGTGAATTTAATCATACCCGACAAAAACGACTCAATGATGGTGGATTGGGCCAGCAGATCTTTCTTTGGCGAGTTGCTTAACGCCGGTGTCAATATACATCGTTTTCGCGGTGGTTTACTACACACAAAATCAGTTGTCATCGATCTGCACCATAGTTTAATCGGCACTGTTAATCTTGATATGCGCAGCCTTTGGCTTAACTTTGAAGTGACTCTTTCTGTTGAAAATATAGAATTCACTCAATCACTTAGTGAAGTCCAACATCAATATATGGTTAATTCGATAAAAATGGATGCGCGCCAATGGCGCAAAAGATCGTTGGTTAAACGATTAGTCGAGCAGTTTTTTTACTTATTTAGCCCTCTCCTCTAACGGTAAAGTAAAAAGCAATGTGGCTTACTTTGGCCGCTAAGTACCCGTAAATATCGGTTGATTTGCTGCTATTTTTCAGTAAATATTATGTCACCATAATACGTTTCTGCATCTTTACCACTGTTGTCGGTATCGGTCATAATCGCAATTATATCAATGTATTGATACGCTTTTCGGTTAGCTTTTTGACTGCCTTTATCCCCAAATGTGTCAATCAAATCTTGGTACACATTGCGTTGTTCTTCATACCACTGACCTCGTTGTGATTGTTGTCCTCTCACAGACATCATTTTAACACTTGAACCAGCAAAAGCGTTGTTCCAAACCAAGCCTTTGTCTTGATTACTCGACCAAACATAGTTTAATGACTTGGTGTTCCACACCATAAAACCACCATCAATAACGACGTAAACTCGCGCCACAAAGTCATCACCCGCTTTACTTCGCTCGTCTAACGGCGACAACGTCTGTTCAACTAGCCAACTCCAGTTTAGATAAGGCGTTGCAATGAGGTCAATTTTCTTTTCTAACACCAATCCAGATGCCGAGTTTTGACTAATGGCTTTAAGTGCCATTTGGCCTTTGTATTGTTCAACGCTATAAATTGATTTACCTGAAAATTCTTTCGCTTGCCATTGTTCAATGCCTTGCTCACTCAACGCCGTCAAATTGGTCACCGCTTGTGCGCTCACACATAGCAAAAAATTCAATAACACGAATATCCATTTGCACATGTTACTCTCCAATGTTGTTATTGAGCGGTGTGTTTGAGTAACAAAAACAGCCTCAAGGAAAACGACAGACTGCAATAAATCGTTATTGGTTAAACTCTGCCAGCGCGGTTAAGGCTAATTGGGCTTTATCTGTAGGCACAAAAATATGGTCGTGATAATACGCGGCAATAACATTAGCGCTGATATTAAATTCAGTGAGTTTAGCCGCTACCGCAGCTGTTAATCCAACAGCCTCAAGGCTTGAATGTACGGTTAAGGTAATTTGTTTAAAGCATGCATCAAAGGCCAAGCCTGTAGCCATTGCAGCCTCTTTATTGACTACTAACGTTAAGCCTTCGCTCTCGCAAAATGTCGCAAGTGGATTTAATTGAGCATACTGTTCATATTCCCCCTGAACAGTGCAAAATACAAATTCGCCGTCCATCAATTTAGGGCTCATGGACGTCAATAGTAGTGCTAAATCGGTGGTGCCACTCATAGTCAACCGTCCTTTTTGATAATCCATTGATTTAGCAGGCTATAACACGCTTTATGTTAAACAACCTTACTTTGCTGCTTTTTGTGCCGCTAATACTTTTTCCATTGGCGGTACAATTGACACTGGGTCTAAACGCATTTGGAACCAGTTTAAGCGCCAATCTAAATGTGGACCTGTCACGCGGCCTGTAGCGCCAATCTCAGCCACTTTATCGCCCTGCACAACGGTGTCGCCAACCTTTAAATACAATTTACTTAAATGTAAAAATGTTGAACTCACCCCATAACCGTGGTCAATAATCACCGTACCACCAGAATAAAACATATCAGGTTCAGCAAGGGTTATGACTCCATCAGCTGGGGCCACTACCACAGTGCCAGTTGGGCGGGCAACATCTACACCAAAATGCGGGTTACCAGGCACATCGTTGTACACACGCTGGCTGCCATAAACACCCGAAATACGCCCTGTTACCGGCCAAATAAATGACTGCATAAACGCCTGCTGCTCGCTAAAAATATCTCTTGCTGCACGAGTTTGCTTAGCATCTTTTGCCGCTCTTGCTTGCGCAACAGGATCAGGCTTCATGATTTTTTTACTAATGCCGGTGATGCGGTCAATTTTGTATTGTTTCGCGGCAATTTTGAGCGGTTTAATTTCGGTTAATCCGTCTGGGTAAGTCACTTTAACCACTTGTTCTGCAGCAGCATCTCGGTCAAAGCCAATGGCAAATGCCCCAGTCGGTGTCACTTTTACTGCCTGATCATTTAATAACACTATACTGCCCGCGGGTACTGTTCCGCGAACCAATGCACCTTGCTCAAACTTGCCTTGTAAAGTCACTGCTGCTGCACTGGCGCTAAAGCCTAATACGCTTACCATTAGCCAAGCCGCTGTAGACATTACTTTAAGGGGTGATTGTTTAATTGACATAAAACCGCATTCCTTGTGAAAAAGATAAAAAAAGGGCCACCTTTAGGCAGCCCGTTTATATTACTCGATTAACCTTTAACCGCAATGGCCCCTTTGCCAATACCTTCAAAGGCAATCACTTTAAAGTGGCTTTCAGGCACCTTGTTAGCTAACGTCGTGGCCATGTACTCAGCAAGCAGTTCGACTGTAGTATCGTGTGGAATAAGGTCACAACATTGTTTCGGCATTGCTAACTGAAAATCACCTTGTGGCGCCATGTAGTGAAAACCAAAATGGGTTTCATCACTAATACTGGTTTGCTTTGATAATGCTAGCGTTGCCACGGGGACTAAATCTTCTTCAGTACCCAGATAAACATCTTGCCAACGGTCGGCCCAATACTGATCCCATTTAGGCTCGGCTATACCGTTTTCAAATACGGTGACAGGGCTACGATGACCATGCGCAATACGTTGGCAGTTACCATCATGTTTACGTAAACCATGGCTGTAATGGTAAAATGGCGTATCGAGCGCCTCATTACGTAAGGTTAAGCTAATGCCTTGAACATTTTCTGGCAGGGCTTCACGCAGGGCTTTTTTGAGAAAGTCATTCACGCTCTCAAAATCAATAATCTCAGTAGGAATAAGCGCAAATGCTTGCGACGGGCACGCTAAATGGATGTCGCCTTTTTGACTGGTAAAATCCATCCATACGCGGTCGCCTTTTTGTTGCCAGCGAACTTCGCTACATGCCGTTGGGATTAATAAACGATGATCAGCAACGTCATCGATGGTGTCTTTAATGGTGCGTTTTACTTTTGAAAAATCTAACACCATATTTTGTTCATCTAAGCCGCCATCGAGTAATACATCGACAATCCAGCTTTCGCCTACCATTCCACGTATCGGACAAAGGTAAGAAAAATCGATAACGGTTAAATCTTTTACAAACAGTTGCATTAATGCTCCTAGGCAGAAAAACAGTCCACCTCAGTATAAATGTATCCCGAATGGCACATGCCAATGGAAAAGGTATCTTAAAACGTCTATATACGAAGGGATATCACCTCTTGGTCTAATACAAGGTAATAAAATTAACCTAACGACTTAATATAGCGTCAATAACACCGACATTCTAAACAAAAGCCGCTCTATGAGCGAGTAAACATAAGCGATTAAGCAAATAAAAACGGTGTGAGTGGCCATAATAAGCCGATGAGTAAAGCGATTGAGAAGAGATTATTGAGTAGAATCGATTGCAAACGACTCCGTATCGAAGGTAAAAAATGCCACCAGCAAACACAAAATAATGCAGCTTTGACCACATAATAGTAAATAAATCATCATTGAAGACATACTGTTATCCCTAAAAATTCCTTTTGTATAGTGTAAACAACAAATATGCAGAAAATGTGCAGATATTAAGGAATTAACGAAGGCGACCAATGATTGTGTCAGTAAATTAGTCGCCCCGCCTCGTCATTATTCGACTTTGTACCCCACCCCGTAGATAGAGTGCAGTAATTCTTTTTGCTTAGTCACGTGTGCTAGTTTATGCCGTAGGTTTTTAACATGACTGTCGATGGTGCGTGAGCTAACAATACGGTCATCGACATAACACACCTGCATTAAACTGTCGCGAGAGTGCACAACGCCCGGGCGTTTAAGTAAGGTTTGTAATAATCTAAATTCAACCGGAGTTAATTCAACTTCTTGGCGATCAACATGGCATTTAAAGCGCTCGATATCCAAATCGATATGTTTATAGCGGATCACTTGCTCATTTTGACTGCCTTGAGTGTTTTCTACCCGTCTTAAAATCGTTTTGACTCTCGCAACCACTTCTCGGGCTGAAAACGGTTTACACACATAGTCATCGGCACCGAGTTCTAAGCCCATAAGGCGATCGATTTCATCTACACGTGCGGTTAACATCAAAATAGGCATCATTGAAAACTGACGGATCTCGCGGCAAATGGTTAAACCATCTTTGTAAGGCAGCATTAAATCTAAAACCACAAAGTCGATAGATTGCGTTTTAATCGTATCAATCACATCACGGCCATCATATTGTACCAAGGTGTTAAACCCTTCGAGTTGCAAAAAATCCACCAAAATCTGTGCGATTTTAGGTTCATCCTCTACCACTAATACGGTCATTGGCTCTTGATGTGAAAATCCACTCATGGTTACTTCCTTAACAAAGGTAATTGTACTTTAATGCATAATCCACCCATTGGAGATGGCATTGCGCTAATCTTGCCGTTATGGGCTTCTACGATATTTTTACAGATAGTTAGCCCTAAGCCCGCGCCGCTGCCTCGACGAGTTCTTGCGGCATCTTGGCGGTATAATGGTTCAAATAAATGTTCACACTCAGCCTCTGTCGCACTGGGCTTGGTATCGTTGAGTGTCAGGCAAACCACATTATCTTGCTGCGCCAACTGAACATCTATCTGGCCTGGACTGTCGGTGTAGACCATGGCATTCATGAATAAGTTCATAAACAATTGTTCTAAACGCCTAACATCAGCAGACACAAACAACATAGGCGTAATTTGATGAGTCAAGGTTAAGCCCTTATCTTGCATAGACGTCGATAAGGTGGCTAACATGCTGTCCAAAGATTCGCTGATGTTATGTGGTTTAAAATGGTATCGCAGGCCACCGACATCCGATAAAGAAAGTTCATATAAATCATCAACCAGATGCTTCATACGTAACACTTCTTGTTCGATTGAGTGTAGCTGATGTTGATCAAACGCTCTTATCCCTGCCTTTATCGAGTCAATTTCACCACATAAAATACTTAATGGGGTTCGTAACTCATGAGATATATCTGCTAACCAGCGATTTTTGGCACTGCGGTTTTTAGCTAAGGTCATCGCCAGATGATCGATATTGACCATTAACTGGCCTAATTCATCTGCGCGTGTTGTGGCTAAGCGTTGCTCGTAGTCACCTTCTGACAAATGAGTAATCCCTTGCATAACATGTTTTACAGGCACTAATAAAAAACGTGACAACCACCAGGCTAATGCACTGGCTAACAATAAACAGACTAAACCAATACCAATACTGGTCCAGCGCTGTTGTTGCGCAAACGCAGTGGCAGAAGACGATTGATTTTCACGAATAGGACTACTGATTAAATAGCCGACAATTTGCTGATTAAACTTTAACGGCAAGCTAATAATGTCAATTGAATCGTCAATGATATCGCCAGCAATATGAACGTTGTCAGCTGAATATAACCCTGTTGGCAACCCCAAGTCTTGTTCATCAAAATGTGGCCTAACGTGTGGAGGAAACCTTTGCAGTTCTCCTGGCTGTCTTGGTGGCGAACCAGATAAACGCGGAGGCGGTTTTTTAGGTGCGCCGATATTGGTGAGTTTTGGCTGACGATAAAACGGTGAATGGGTTGTGATGACTTGGTTTAATGTTGATTTATTAACACTTCGCCAAACATCAGTAGATTGATCGCTGTTTGCCGAAGGTGATGACGCTGCATAGAGTGTCATGACATCAATGGACAAACTGGCAAGACGCTCTTGTTCTAAATTATTGATAAAGTCTAAAAAACCTTGATCAAAGCTCCACCGCGCTAACGATAACGTCGCGATAAGAACAATACTGGTTAAGCCGACAAAGGCTAAAAATAATTTCTGAGATATTTGCATAAATCACAGTATAACCAGCAATATAACAGCAAACTAGTCGCAGTTAACATCTGATATCAATCTCCTTAGATTCTGCACAATTCCTCCACAATAATATCGTATATTAACCGCATTATCTCACCAAGGAGCGTCAACATGACCCTTAACCCAATCACTATTGGTTTACTTTCTCTTAGTTTATTAGCAGCAGCGGGCGCATTCGCTAACCCACCAGGCGGAAAGCCACCACAAGAAGCAATTGATGCTTGTGCAAGCAGTTCAGAAAACAGCCAGGTTAGCTTTGAAACACCACGTGGTGATAGTATTGAAGCAACATGTCAAATGGTAGATGGAGAACTGGTTGCTGTACCAGATAATCCACCTCAAGATATGCCACAAGGTCAAAGAGAGCGTAACTAAGCTCTTTTTACCCGCACGTTTATGCCGTAGACAGACAAGGAGTGACTATGCAAGTGACGAGTAGCAACACCTCGATCCAAATGACATCAACGGAAAATGCCCAGCGACCTCCACGTCCGGATGGTCCACCGCCACCAAAAGGCGGCGTACCACCGGGGTTAGAAACGGCAGTTTCAACCTTGTCAGAGGAAGAGCAACAATCGGCTACAGATATGTTGGCATCGTTAACCGATGAACAACAAGCTGAACTTAAATCTGTTTTAGATGAATTAAAACCGATGACAGAAGGTCTATCAGACGAAGATGTCGGCAGCGTTTTTTATGAAGCATTAAGCAGTATTTACAACGATGGCGAAACGCAAACCGCCAGTAGTGCATCAGCCGTAAATGTAGACGTATACGCTTAAAAAAAGTGTCAGTCACTTGATATAACAAAGCCAGCTATATGCTGGCTTTGCTTTGTGGTGCCTTATTTAATCCCATTCACTAGGGGTAAAAACTCGGTTAGTGCATCCGGCAGCTTAGGCCTGCTGTACAAATAACCTTGCGCTAAATCACACCCATTGCGGCGTAAAAAATCAGCCTGTTCTTCGGTTTCGACACCCTCTGCAATAATTTGCAAATTTAATGCATGCCCTAAAGCAATAACCGCTTTCGCAATAGCGGTGTTGTTAGCGTCGTGAGGAATATCGCCCACAAACGATTGATCAATTTTAAGCTTATCAATAGGGAGGCGCTTCAGATAGTTAAGAGACGAATAACCAGTACCAAAATCATCAATACTTAAAGCAATCCCCATGCCACCCAATAATTTTAAATCATGAATAATCGCCTCAGGATTATGCATCATGCACGACTCAGTCACTTCTAACTCTAGGTGTTTAGTCGGTAAGCCAGTTTCAAGTAAAATCTGTCTTACTTTGTCTACAAAGTCATTACGTTGCATTTGTAAGCTGGCCACGTTAACCGAGATCCGTTCAAACGTTTTTCCTTCAGTTAGCCATTCAACACCCTGTAAACATGCCGCTTTTAACACCCATAAACCAATGTCCCAAATTAAGCCTATTTTTTCTGCTAATGGAATAAACTCCGCCGGCGAAATGTCACCTAAAATAGGGTCATGCCAACGGATAAGCGCTTCAAAACCGCAAGGAGATAAATTTTTTAATGTTAATTTGGGTTGATAAACAAGATAAAAGTCTTCGTTCGCTAACGCATGATGCAATGCCGTTTGTAACTTTAATTGCTCTACGGCCTGCTTTGTCATCGACTCAGTATAAAACGCATAATTATTACGGCCATCCAGTTTGGCACGATGCATTGCCGCGTCGGCATTACGTAATAAACTGTCATGGTCGTCACCGTCACTAGGATAAATAGCCACCCCCATGCTGGCGGTTAATCTAACAGATTGCGCATTATCCAAAATAAATGGCCGCTCAAATACGCTGCGGATTTTATCGACCGATGAGGTCACAGAATCTGTACTCATAATGCCGGGTAACATAACCACAAACTCATCACCACTTAAACGCGCGAGCACATCAAAATCCGATAAGGCATATGATAAGCGCTTAGACAGTTCGACCAGAATTTCATCGCCAATGACATGGCCCAAGCTGTCATTGATGTGTTTAAAGAAATCAATATCTAAAAATAAAATGGCTAGTTGTTTTTTAGCACGGTTGGAATGATTCAGTTCTTGTTCCACTAATGACATAAATTGCATACGGTTAGGCAATTGAGTCAAAGGGTCGAAGTAAGCCAGGTTTTTGAGCTTTTCTTCATTTTGTTTTTGCACCGAAATATCGGCAAACACGGCAACGTAATATTGGATAATATTTTGTTTATCAAATACCGCACTGATGGTGATAGATTGAGGGAAAATAGCACCGTGTTTTCGACGATTCCAAATTTCACCATGCCATTTGCCTTGCACTAATAAGGTGTTCCATAAACGTTCAAAAAAACGTTTAGGGTGACGTCCAGAGCTCAGTATATTGGGATTACGACCTAATACTTCATCGCGGCTATAGCCGGTTATGTCAGTAAACGCTTGGTTAATATCTGTAATATTGCCATCTTTATCTGTGATGACCACCCCTTCTACTGCATTTTGAAACACATTGGCCGCTAATATTAATTGTTCCTGGGCTTCTTTATGTTCTGCAATATTACGGGTCATTCCGAGCACAGCGGTTAATTGCCCCTGTTCATCTTTAATCGGCGCTTTAATGGTTTCAAGCCAGACTTTATTGTAATTGGCATCGACGTCTTCACACTCTGATACCACCACGGTTGAACCAGTATTTATGGCTAATTCATCACCTTCAATAAAGGCTTCAGCGGTACGTGAATCAAACAAATCATGGTCATTTTTACCAACAATTTGCTGTTTAGATTTTTGCCAAGAACGTTCAACACTTTTATTACAAGCAATGTAAATCCCTTCTAGGTTTTTAATCCAAATATGTTCATCAAATGCATCGATAAACGCTTGTAAATCGACATCATGGGCAACACTTACGTTGGGCTGCTCCCCAAAATCTATCGTCGAAATATACACGCTGATAGCCTTGCTTAACATCGTCGCTATACGAATTTGAATGGCACTTAAAGGCGTAAATAATTTAGGTTTTTCACGGTCATCATTAGCAGAGCTAAAGTTAACTGCAGCAACAAGCTGCCCTTGAGCATCGCGAATAAGTTGATGATACACCTCAGAACATGACTGGCTTGACTCAACATGATCACTAGGAGCGCTGATATGTTGTAATAAACTGATTTGATGTTGCCGGCTAGTGAGATCTTTAGCGTTTTGGCTAATACAAAGGGTTTGAAGACTGTGAGCCGCCACATCAATTTGGTCAAAGGTGATTGTAAGGCGAAACTCGGCAGAAATGTCGTTAATTTCCTGCTGCCATTCTCTAAGCTGAGTTTGAGAAATAGCTTCTTTCAACATAACACCTTCCTAAATCGACATAATAAATAAGTTCAGTATTGCCATCTAACAATATAGTCATCCAACTATAGTACAGATAATGACGGGCTAGCATAAATCACCAGGGTAAATAGATTATCGAACACTCACTGCCTAAACTAATTTAGCCACAATGAACATGATTATTTCATACTATAAGCCTAATTAGCACCGCACTAGCCATCTTAGATCAATAAATCCGTTATCTTGGATATTAAATAGACTCTAAAAACAAATAAGGAGCCCAAGGCTCCTTATTTACATTTACCGTATAACTAATTGTAAAATAATAATTTTAGCTATTTTTTAGTGCAGCAATGCGCTTCTCTAGCGGTGGATGACTCATCATTAGTTCAGCCATTGAACGTTTGCCATTAATACCAAAAGCTGACATTTGAGCAGGCATTGCACCGCTTTCAGGGCCTTGGCGTAAACGCTCTAGTGCGGCAATCATTTTGCCTTTACCCGCTAAACGAGCAGCACCTTCGTCGGCTTTAAATTCACGAATACGTGAGAAGTAAGCCACAATGATTGATGCCAAAATACCAAACAGCATATCTAATACAAACACCACAGCCATATAGGCAAACATACCTAGGCCTTCACCTTCTTCATCGCCACCGGCAACAAAGTTATCAATGATACCTGCAACCACACGAGCGGCAAAAATAACAAAGGTATTCACCACACCTTGAATTAAGGTTAAGGTCACCATGTCACCGTTAGCAACGTGGCTCACTTCATGGGCAAGTACACCTTCGATTTCATCTTGCGTCATACCGTAAAGTAAGCCAGAACTTACCGCGACAAGTGCATTGTTTTTACTTGGGCCTGTAGCAAATGCGTTCATCTCTGGAGACTGATAAATTGCAACTTCAGGCATGTTAATTCCAGATTTTTCAGCTAGGCGTGCCACCGTTTCAACTAACCAACGTTCGGTGTTGTCGCGTGGCTGGGTAATCACTTCACAACCCATGGTTTTCTTCGCCATCCATTTTGAAATGGCTAAACTGATAAATGAGCCACCAAAACCAAAAATGGCAGCAAATACTAACAGTCCACCCATCGTTTGGGTATTGACCCCAAGAATAGACATTACGATTGAGGCAACCAGTAAAATGGCTAAGTTGGTTGCGATCAATAAAAATATACGCTTCATTTAAGCTCCTGTATGGCAAAATGCCGATTTTCAATTGTTACTACAGACATAATATGTCCATAAAAATAGAATTCAAGCTTAGTTATATTAAAAAAGATTTATGACTCTTTTACGTTGATAACACACGGGCTTAAAAACTAGCGAGCAGAGTCTAGGCAGATAATATTAATTGAAACTGAAAAAGCGCTAACTCAGTGTATGCATTGGTTAATCTTTGATAAACTGTCGAAAATAAAAAACAATAAGGCATTTTCATGACCATAAACGCATTAATGTTGAGCGCTTCACGTGTCGGTGACTCAGACTATTTAACTCACACCGTTGATCTTATCCGCCCACTGACTCAACCCGGACAGCAATGGCTATTTATTCCCTATGCCGGTGTTAGCGTCAGTTATGATGAGTATTTAACCAAAGTGCAAACGGCATTAGCGCCGCTACCCATCACTATTAGCAGCATTCATCAATTTGCCGACCCTAAACAAGCGATTCAAGATGCGGCGGGCATTTTGGTTGGCGGGGGTAATACCTTCCAACTGTTAAACGAGCTATATCGCTACGATTTAGTGCATTTAATCCGCGAGAAAGTAAAAAATGGCATGCCGTATGTCGGCTGGAGTGCAGGTTCGAACATTACCGGAACCAGTATTCGTACCACGAACGATATGCCAATCGTTGAGCCAGTTTCATTTACTGCACTGAGTATTCTGCCCTTTCAGCTAAATCCGCATTACACCAATTACCAAATGCCAGGCCACAACGGCGAAACTCGTGCGCAACGCTTATTAGAGTTTACGATTGTCGACCCATTAACCCCAGTCATTGGTATTCAAGAAGGCAGCGCGTTATGGCGTCAGGGAAATAAATTGACGTTAATTGGCGATCAAACTGCCTATTTATTTCATGGTAAGCAACAAGAAGTCGAAATTGCCGCCAACAGTGACTTATCTGAATACCTCAAATAACGAAGATAATTTCCATGGGGGTTATGAAATAAAGCCATAAGCCCCATGGTTGTATCATTAATCGTATTGATTTCGCTCACTGGGAATATCCGTTAAATACTCGACAAACTCAACTTCAAATCCATTAGGGTCGATAAAATAGCGACTCTTATAAGCCTCGTTAACCGCGCCCATAATAGCAACCTCATAGCCCACGTTTGCCAGCCTTGACACTAAGGCTTCAACGTTATCCACCACATAAGCAAAATGCGCTAAACCAATAGCATTACTTTTAAGGTCACGTATCTCTCCGGTCCCTGAGTCATTGAGTGACAAATAATGATAGTCATCGCCAAAATGTAGCCATTTTCGTGGTGTGCCATGCCATATTGACTCACCACCACCGCGTACTCGCCAATGTGGAAACGCAGCCTGGTAAAACACTAAAGTCTCTTCTAAATCATTCACGACCAAATTTAAATGTTCTAAATGCATTGCTTCTCTCCTTATTAATGATATGGCTTAGCTTAATACCTCAAGTTAACTTGAGGTAAAGTGTTAATTTTGCCAAGATGTATAAAATGATGAGAAAAAATAGATAAAGAGATGAATAAGAACATGGAATTGACTGTCGGCCAAGTAGCAAAACGCTGTGGAATTAACATCTCTGCAATCCATTTTTATGAGCAAAAAGGCCTGATTAGCAGTTGGCGTAATCAAGGTAATCAACGTCGTTATTCACGCGATGTCATTAGACGAATATCTCTTATCAAAGCGGCGCAGCAATTAGGCATATCTTTAGATGTATGTTCTGGTCTAATTCCATCGGACACTTAATTTTGAGACAGTATGGTCAATAAATTAAGAGGTCGATATGAGTTTAAAAAAATCACATAAGAGTTATCCGCAGGCATTTAAAGATGAAGCAGTAT
>NZ_BMQV01000051.1 GCF_014648295.1 Shewanella saliphila | reverse complement strand
AACATCCAGAGCGATGGTCAAAAGAAGAGCGAAACTGGCAACCAATAGGCGCTGTGGCGTTAAATCCAGAGCAACATAAAGAAGTTGCTTAACAATTTAGGCGACAACTGTCTTGAAAAACGCCGTGATGGAGAATCTAAAGTTATCTTTCTTACATACTTCCATCCCATGTGGGGAACACCAGGTTTATTCCAAATTCTTTTACTCATTTATTTTCCTAATGCTTAAAAATATCAACTTTTGTTTCAAGACATTTTCGTAGTAATAAATCATTAACTCCTACACCAAACCAACTTTCTGGCTTTTGGAAAAAGTCTAAGCCTCGGCCGATTTTAACTGTCCATCCGTTATCAATACGGATTTCTCTGTCATGTAGATTTTCATTCACTTGTACATCCAACTTAACATCCAGCTCCAATAGACTCTGCTGGAGATCTTGAAGGGCTTCAGCCATCTCCTTAACATCAGTATGGTCATCATAAGAGGTAATTAAGGTGATTTTATCTATGGACGGTTGCTTGATTACAGCTTCACAAAAACGAACAAAATTATTCAATTGATGTTTAGCGCGAATATATGGATCTTCTATAACAACCGATTTTGCACCTTTTAAATAAGAAGTGATAATCGACTCATAGCTGTAACCCGTCGAGTCATAATTGATCGTGTAATGCTGTTCTTTTAATTCTGCAACTATTGCCGGCTCTAGTGGTACATCTGTAACACTAGAGCCGCTTTCATTTAGCGGAACGTCAGTCGTTTCACTTTCGTCCTCAGACACAGCTCTCGATGGCTGTAGTGTTGCTAAAGCACCAATGGACTCTGGGCAACGTACAATAATTTCTTCGCCTTTTGAATTGATATATGAAAGGTCAATATTGGCAAACTCATCGTCTGGCTTACGCTTATTCATTTGCTCTTTTACACGGCGACGACACTCAACAGCATACTCAACATACTGTTCAAACTCTTCATCAGAGCACTGGCCATGAGGGTGAAGCATTTTAATAAATGCACAAACCGTCTTTTTAATGCCTTTTTCATCGCGGCCTTCAATGGCTCGCCCAAGCTTTATACGCTTATTCACCATCTCATAAACATTTACCGATTTTAGCTGATGATGAAAAGCCTCTGCTAAATAGTCAGTAATAAAACCGTAGTTACTGGTTAAATATTCACTCGAGTTTTTCGGCATTTCCCAACCAGGTAAATACGCATAAAAACGGTCCATCACAGCAAGGTCGAACTCTTTGGGTAATGGCTGAAATAAATCATACTTGCTAGAATTAACCACCTGATTAACAGATAAATCTAAGTTACCGACAAAGGCTGTACTGGCATCTGCAATGACCTCTTTGCCACGAGAGAATCGTCCATTGGCCATAAAATCTTTTAAAATTTGAATAACATCAGGATCTTTAACCTTCATGTTACCCACTTCATCAAAAGCAATCGTATCCCAATGCCCAACTAAACCGGTTTCTTTGCGATTTTTATTGTAAAACAAGGTAGCAACAGTCGCCTGCCCACCAGAAATCAGTGTCGAATAAGGGGAGAACTCACTATAAAAATATGACTTCCCTGTACCGCGTGGCCCTAATTCAATAAAGTTAAAGTTTGCTTCCACTAATGGAGCTAACCGTAGTAAAAAGTGAAACTTAACTCTTGGGGTTAATTTGCTTGCTTCTAAGCCTACTGAGCGGAGAATAGCGTCCATCCACTCGTCACGCGTCATTAATGCTCTGCCGTCTTTATACTCATTAAAATCAAAGCGACTTAACTGAATAGGACGTAGGCTTTCAATATAAAAAGCATAATCATCTTCATCGACTTCGTTATAAGCCAATTTAACTTCTGCCCATATACCGCCTTCGAGTAAGCGCTTATTCTCTTTGTAAAATTTCTCACCTATCGCAATTTTCTGCGAATTAAAATTCTCAAGAGATGCCCAATGCCTTCGCTGACTTTCAACATATCGCACATGCACTTTATCAATAAAACTGTGTTTGCCTTTCGTGGCAACCTTAGATTGCGCAGCATTAGATTCATCAGGCCGAACATAGTTATCAGACAATGTTTCCAACACAGCTTCTAAGCCTGCATGTATCTCATCTTCGTCATCACTCGCACAATATCTGGCTAACAAAAACTCCAGCACAAACGTAGGCACATTGGTGCCTTTTTTAATCCTTTGAAGTAAATCCTTACGAACTAATTTACCGTCAAATATCTCAATCAACTTACTATCTAACGCATCCATACTGATTCCTTAAACGGCATAATCGGTTTCAAGTTCAAGTACATCGCCCAAAATGCTATTTGTTACAGGGTCAATTGCTTTAACTTTAAACTTACCTTCAAATTCAGGGTCCATTTTTAGTGTTACTTTTATCGTATCGCCGGGCTCAAGAGTCACCGTGCCTGTTGCTGCATTAACATACTCACCAGGGCGAGCTTCACCAACTACTTGTAAATTTTTACCTGTACCAGAATGCGCTTCTAATAATATTTCTGTCGTTTCTAAGTCTTCAGCTTCGCCAAATAAATCGGCACTTAACGATTCTAGCTTCAGCTCAATCACTGCAAAACGAGTCGTAATACGTTTAGCGCCTTTTTTGTAATCTAACACTACTGATGCTGTTTGCCCTGCTTTAACAACACTCGATTTTAAGGTGATTTCAATAACAGGCACTAAACATTCTTGTAATGACAAACCGCCATGATAATAAAGCATACCTTTACGGTAAGGTGCTAAAGATCGAGGCCCAGCAAACATACTAATATCAGATTTAATCCCGAGTTTATCGTTAGCAAGGCTATAGTGAAGGTCGTCTAAGTTACCAGCACCCAGTAATATTCGTTGGTGTTCCACTTTCCAGTTGGTATCTGGGTTCTTAACATTATCGCCAGCTTCTTGGGCATTATTCATATAGAAACCGTGGTCGGTAACAATAAATACTTTCTGAAAACCTTGGCTTTGTAGTTTGTTAACCGCTTGACGTATTTGCTTTAATTCACGCTGCATCATAGACGGTGCATCTTCAGGGTGATTTTCAAAAAAGCTGTCTATTTCGGTACTGCGAATAACCAACAAATCGACAGATGTCGCTATCGACTTACTCTTAGGCATTTTCACAAAGTCTTTTAACGTCATCTCATGAAAGCGATCACCGTATTGTGATTTAAATACGCCCATACGCTGAGCGACATCACCAACAGGTTTTCCTTTATATAAAGCTTTAGTTTTACCGTCTTCTAAGCTCACCGATAAATGTTCATATGCGCCAGGCAATAAACTCGCCATCCCCACAGGAGTAATAGAGGGCAACGTAGCAAATGCAGCAAAAAGGTGAGAGTCAGCGTCTTCTACTAGTTGCTTATTGAGCTCAAAGCCAAGCTCATAGCGTAATGCGTCTACCATCAAATAAGCGACTCTATTGCCACTGCTTTTAAGTAATGGCTCCACTTTGCTATCAAATACTTGAGTATTAGAAAGAAACCCAGCTGGTGGCCAACCGGAATCATTCACAAAGTGTGTAAAACGTAACTGTACTGACTCAACCAATTTACGGTAGTTTTTACGAACTAGGTTGACCACGCCAGGCATTAAATCGTCAGCTACAGGACAGTCGTTTACTGCCTGTTCAAATTCACGATGTAATTGATCTGCTCGGCGAAGCGACGATTGGTAAAACTCAATTAAGTCGCTTTGTTTTTTAGTAAAATTAGGTAACTCTCGCGATAAGTCTTCACAGGTTTCTAGTAAGCGCTGTGACGATTTAACCAACTCCCAATTCACCTGGCTATCACTATTCGCTGACCAAACAGAGTTAGCATGCTCACTCACAATTTTGCGAGTTAGGTCTCTCTCATCAGCAATCAAGGCATCAATTGCTTGCTTTAAATAACACTTCTCTTCAAACGGGAAGGTATCTCTATTGCCTAGTTTGGTTATGTTAACGCACAGCGCACTTAGTTTTAGCTCAGCTTCAACGGCACTAGCACGTTCAACATATAGGCTCTGGTAATCGGTATGCTTTCTTAAGTTATCACCCAACTCTTCAATGATGGGTTTGGCTGATGATTTGGCCACCATTACATCAGATAAACTCGCAGGGATAGCTTCATTTAAGTCAAAAACAAATTCACTAAATAATACAAAGCGCCATAGCTCGTCCGCGATAGCAGACCAGCTCGATTGCTTAGTGCGTAGTGTTAAGCCTAAAGTTGAATTAAATAAGCTTAACGCTTCATTATGCCAACTTTTTTGCCCTGCTAATTTGCTTTGCACCTCTTTATTGGCGGTCATAAATTTGAACAATAAATTGGCCGCGCCTTCTGTGTGTAACGCTGCTTGTAGGGTAGGCCAGTTTACGCCACCACCAATCGCATTGATCACTTCAAAACTCGGATTATCATTTTGTTCAAATAATTGGCGAATTTCAGTCGCTTGGTCAGGCTTTGCTTTTAAACAGATATCTAAAAAATTATCACCCGAGCGTTCAGGATCGGGGAAAACACACCCCGCCGCCGCATAAAGTGCAAAGGGATCTTTTTGTTTTTCTTCTTCTTCCATAGGTGCAGCTTTGGGCACATACACTAAAAGCTGTTTGCCCGACTTTAATTTAGAGAGTGCACTTACTGCTTGTTGTCGGGTAAGCAAACTCCCTTGGCTAACATCAACCACTTCGCATTGTTCGGAAGCCATATCTTGGGCTAATTGTTGGTAGCGATGCTCACCATCATAAACCACCAGCACACTGGTATCGGCCAAGCGCTTTTGTAAAATATCGGTTTTTATGTACTGCTCGATACTCATACTCTACCTCCATTTACATTATTCGCTTGATTGGAACGGTAAAGCGTTAAGCGGTCATCCGTGGCAATTTTCTCCCTGATGTAAGCATGCAATTCTGCATCAGAAAGCGGTTTAGGTTGCCATTCCAACACAGGCTCTTTTCTATTCTTTTTAAGCACTTCAACTTCATGCCATAACTCATTTTCCACATCGTGAGCAATGGCTAAACTGCGATCGTCGAGGCATTTTTTAAGCACTCGCTCTGGCCAAGTAGAAAAAGCTAAATGAGCCCAATCGAATTCCCCTTCCTGGAGCTGTTCCCAGGT
The DNA here is from genome assembly GCF_014648295.1 of Shewanella saliphila. Classification (GTDB taxonomy): domain Bacteria; phylum Pseudomonadota; class Gammaproteobacteria; order Enterobacterales; family Shewanellaceae; genus Shewanella; species Shewanella saliphila. The sequence continues at coordinate 20,389 of NZ_BMQV01000051.1, read as the reverse complement.
TTGTTTGAGTTTTTTCTGCCAAGGTTTGTGTTGAAATAAGCGCCATAGTGGCGCTGCAGTGATTTGCACACCATCGTTATGATTTGGTTGCCAGAATTTTGATAATTCTAATAATTGATCGCAGAAGCTTTGAATATCAGCAACTTCATTTGATATTTTTTCAAGCTCAGTTTCTTGTTCTCTTGACCTATTAACAATACTCAAGATGGTACTTTTATTTGTTTCTAACTCTTCTAATCTGGGATATATATCTTCATTCAAATGAAATAATAATGATTGTGTTTTAATAGCATGAAAATTTAACCATAATGTTATATTTCTACTTACTGACTGAAGTGGCCAGTAAATTGGGCTCTGTCTTCTACTTTTGCTATATTGCTTCAAATGTGATTCAAAAAAACGGCTAGGATTAGAAAAGTATTCATACCAATTTGATATCTTTAATTTATTCATTATTGAATTTTCTTGAGATTCAACGTCAGTTACAAAGCAAGCTCTAAACACATTTTTTATTTCCCCTTCAAGTAATTTATCATTTTTATACATTAATATACTTTTTTTTGCTTCAAAATTAAGCAAAGAAGAAAATCGGGATTCGGTAAATATATCTGTTGAAAATTTAGCCACAAGATCTTGTTCATCCCCTAGCTCTTTCCATCGCCCTAAAATAAAACCAAAAACATATGAAATAAATTCAAACGAGTCATATTGGTGAACGTCACATTTAACTTTTCTTAGTTCTTCCACATCAAACAATATATCGACAGGCTTATCGGCCAACTTATATAGATACAAAAAATAATGCTCAAGATACGCACGAGCCTCATCAAAAAATACTCTATTTACCATAGGCTTTATAAAGGGGCCAAGGTAACTTTTTGAAAGCTCCGAACTTGAGTTATCTGCTTTTACATAACAAGCAAGAGATTGTGTTAAGTTCGAGATTTTACTTTCATCGAAATATTCACAATTTGGACAAGGAAGTTTGGCAACGTAACCTTCATTATAAGAACCAAAACAAATAAGTAGCTGAATAAGTTCTTCAGCAATATCAGAGTTAAATAAACCAAGGTAATAATATAAACTACGACCATCATCTGAAGGAAATATTGCTGGCCCTTTACCGCCAAAAATAGAATCTTTCGGAAGTTGTCTTACACTAAAGCCTTTTTGAGTTCGTTGTGGGTAAGTTAAACCAGGTTTATAGAGATATTTGTGTGCATTGCGAGTCAGCAATACGGGAAATTGAGTTGTTCGAAGTTTATATACTTCTTGAGTTTTCTTTTCCCAATTTACTACTAAATCAAGATCGTAATAATATTTCTGATATTCACCGCCTTTTGCAAAAGATATCCATCTTTTGCACATTCCCGTTTCTTCTAGAGGGATTTCCCAATAGGAACGAACAAATCTAAAGTCATCGCCAGAAGCTAAGCCCTGTTTAATATCACCTAGTCCATTCTCAAATAGTTGGTTATTGGTATATAAGTTAATCTTTTCTTCACTCGCCCAATATGACAAAGGTGAACCAGGCAAACTTTTAAAGGATTCTGCTTGAATTAATTTTTGTCCTCTATCTCGCTCCACGTTAATGTAAGAAATCAAGTCGCTATTTTTGTTTTTGGATGACATTAAATCAAAAAAGTGAATTTTATGGTTTGATGGGGTAGCAGCACTAACAACATATGCAGCAGTTTCTACCATAGCATCATCTAATACTCCTAAGCCGAGATCTGCCATCACTGTCAACCTAGTATCAGAAAACGCTATTTTCGTTCTCCACTTCTCCATCCTAGATAAATAAAAGCCTGTTCTTGAGCTGAGGCAGCCTAGCAGCCCAGTTGTTGTTAATTTTTCACTACCTCTATCAACAAAGCATCCAAATAAATCATAAAATGAAGTTGGATAGTTTAATTCAATTATTTTTCTCGTAGCCGTTGAAGCAGCTCCGAATGGCGGGTTCATCAATATGACATCAAATTTTTTCTTGCACAAATCAATAAAAGCAAAACCTTTCGCAGCATCAGAAGCAAACAAACGTTTTTGCTCTGTCATATCTGATGATGTTGAGTTTGCATATTGAGACAATGCGTCAAGGATTCTTTGTTCAGCTTGGAGCCAAAAGCTCTCATCATCAATATCAGACACATCAAAATCAACTTCGCTCTTACCTGCATTCTGTCGCTTAGCTACCTTAGCTAAATCTGGAAATTGACTTAATGCTTGGTTTTGTTGCTGCCAAATGGCTTTGGCGCCTGTAATTGCGTCTTCAATTTCTTTTTCTATTTTAAGTAACGTACCTGCTTCACCCGCCAGCTGCATTTTATCAAATATCACTTCTACTAATTGGCCAAGAACAGTAGGTTTTAACTGCGAAGTGAATTCTTGTAATAACTCTTTTTCACCCGGCATAGGCTCGGCACAAACAATGTTTGATTTCGTGATTTGCGGCCGGAGTTGTGGCTTAATACCAGCTTGTTGCCAACTATTATGAGCCCGTTGCCATAGCGACATACCAGCTACTTGGGTAGCACGTGGGTCAATATCCACTCCGTGAATATTATTCTCGATGATTAAACGTGGTACATGAGTCAAAAACTCTGCTTTATCGTGATAACTTTGCATTAATGATGGTTGGTTATTCTCACGAACAAAAACATCCGCTCCTTGAGCGGCTTCTATATCCCAGGCTTCATCATAAATACGTTCAAACAAATCGAAACAATACAAACCAAAGTGCATTGAGCCACAGGCAGGGTCGAGCATTTTAATCTCGCGCGGATCTTTTAACCCTCGATGCTCTATATAAACAGTTTGTTGTAGAAGCTCTTCTTGGCTTAAACCTTGGGTTTGCTCTTGTTCAGGCGCATCCTCACCCTCAGTGAGAAAAACCTCATTAGGCCGTTTTACTAAGTATTCACATTCATCAACTAATTTGGTTTGCCCTTTGGTCATTTCATACCAAATACGGCCAAGAGTGTTGTCGGTTAAGAACTCCACCACATAGCGCGGGGTAAAGAATTGGTTTCGTACCGCAAGCTCGCGGCTATTGCGAGGAGCTTGTGAAGCATCGCGCATTTTTTTGCGTTCTTCTTGCGAGTTAAAGTATTGGTATATCCAACCAATGGTTTCATCTTCTGCCCATAATGGGGCGACTTCATCGTGATTGATTAATGCCAGTAACTCCAACAATACCGGCGTTGATGGAAACAACCGTCCTTGTGCAGAGAAGCGGTCAAACAGCACAGAAAGGTCTAATGCAAATTCGTCAAAAATACTGAATAAGTAATGGGTATAAGCCTCACCGGTTTCGCCCAAACTGATACCGGCAATGCGGTGAAACAGTTGAAAGCCTTTTGAGTCGTAACCGTTAGCGAGCGATTCAGTTAAAAAACCGCGGGCTTCACTCATTCGAAGTGCTGCCAGACGATTTAAAACAGTAAATGCCTGTTCACGAACGATGCGGTCTAATGCTGCAAGTCGGTGCTCTTTTTCTTTGCTTTTACTTTTGCTGTGATCGTTAGCCGCTAAATAATGCTCAAAGGTATCGCGCAATAGCTGCGCCGTTTCTTGCTGGTGTGGTGTAAGGCCCGCCAGTGAGTTTATATTGGCTATTTCACCGGTTATTGGGTTCATGCCATAGGTAGCTTGCAGTTGCCGGGTAAACTCGGTTGCGAGCAAGCCTCTTGAGTCTGCAACAAATCGGTTTAAGCGATTTCGGGTGGATTGGTCAAACGCCATGGTTAAGTCCTTTTAACTTTCAAAATTTAAGAGAATTTCAATATCACTGTTTAGCTCTAAGTCACCTTTGAGCTGTTGCAGTATTTGAATAAGTTGTTCAAGTTCCGCTTTTTGCGTAACCCGTTTAGGGATTGTCACCTTGCGTTCAATTTTTTGATTACCTTTCCCTTCGGCTTCGTATTTCGCTTTCTCTTCTGTTATGCGATGTGCTCGTTTGGCTTGGGCTTTTTGGCTGACTGAATGGCTAACTTCTTTCAGTTTTTGACTAATATTAAACTCTTGCGAAATAAGCTGTTTTAAACCTGAAATATCTTGCGATACGGTTAACCCTAACGAATCAAAACGTTTAAGCTCTTGGGCTTTCTCGTCAACGGTTAATTCATTCCAGTCAACATGACCCGCTATTTCGGTTTGCGCTTGTTCAATACTTTGCTCTTGTTGATTTTGCATCTCAACAACGGTTGAAGCGATTAGAGCATTGAGGCTAGTTAATATTGAATTAAAGTCTGCGCTTAGTTGATAAAAATCCGCTTTGGCTATTTTATCGTTGAACACTAAAATTTCTTCAGCCGCGGTTTGCTTTAGTTCGCCAGGAATACCTGAGCTTGGTAATACTTCAATGGATGTAATAAGCCCACTTAAACTTTTAATGGTTTTATCGAGTCCTTTTTTAAAGCTTAACTGTACTGCGGTGGCCCATTGCAGAGATTGAAATACTTGTGACTCTTCGGCACCAAGCCTTTGTGGTGCATCTGAGCAGTCTGACTGCAACATGTTGGCTAAATCATTTCTAAGACTATCTGCTATATCTTCACCTGGAATGTCTAGGTTTCTGAGCTCAGCTGCAAGAGAGCCAAAATCATGTTGTGCTTTGTTAAAGTATTTAACGGCAGCCTTACTGATATCGTCTTCATTAGGAAAAACCATTTCACCTGTAAATTCAGTAAGGCGTTCAGATGCTCTCATGAGCGTGTCGAGGGAGGGCCTATCATCCCTGACATGCACACCAACACTTTTAAAAGTATTGTTAGTTTTTATAGCGTCGATTGCTTTTTGCCCTGAACTAGTCAGTTCAGTGCCTGATATTTTGAACTTAACAATTCCACCAACAAACATTGCAGCGACGAGGTAGCGAAGTGTATCTTGCGACCAACCAAATGGTGGGCGAGAAAAATGGTCGGACAATACTTTTCCATCAATACCGCCTCGCGAGTCGATATAGTCTTTAATACTCGTGATAGCAGGGTAATTTTCATTAATGGCATATTTATCACCATTTTTTTCAACTAATGCTAACGGATCCATATCTGCAGTGATCACCGATAACTTGTCTGCGCGTATAAACTTTTCAGCTATATTGGTATTAACTTGAACAGCTGCTTCTTGATAGCGGTCGAATACTTGTTTTGCTGCTTCGAGTAGGTTTTTCTTACATGCCTCAAGCAATTTTTGGTCGTATCCTTCTACTGCTGTTGCATTACCACCAAAAATAAACTCACCATTAATTAGGCTGCGACTAAGTTTGGCCTCTACTTGGCCTAAAAGATTCGCCGCTCTGTCTTTTTGCGTTTTACAATAACTCTTAATGTCTTTATCGGTTTCATTACGATAACGGTTGGCGATTTCATCACAACGGTAGGCTTCATTAACAAGCGAGTCCACATCTGGCGATGTTCTTGCTAAAAGATAAATGTCATTGGCGTTGTGACGAGATGCATCGACTAAACGTGTTCTTGCCACATCAAAATCAGTTGATGAAACAAGTTCAATCACTGTTTGAATAGGGTTGCGTTCACCATTTAAAGAAGACACTAGACCAGATTCATTATTGTACTTAATGCCAGTTTGTACTGAACGAGAGCCGTTCAAATTTACGCTTGGTAACGGGCTCATTACTTCACGTAATGCATTGCTCATTATTTTACGTAATTCAATAGACGGTAAACGCAATTGATGACGTTCTTGTTCTATATCGTTTAGCTTTTCACTAAAAAAGGTTAACTCACCATCTTTTTCTGCAAGTGGTACTTTGGGGTCGTTTATTAAATCTTCAATAGCTTGATTTATGACTTCTTTTTGTGATTGATTTGTCACATTGCCATGCATTAATGCCGCAACATTCTGCCTGGTAATGGGTAAATTATTTAATATCTCTAACAGTGCGACTGTTTTAGCAACACCTTGATGATTGGCAGAGTCATACCAGTTTGACTGATAAAGTCGACCTACTGCTTTGTGTTTAGTTGCAAATGCAGCACCAATATCTTTTTCTAACGCATCGTAAAGTGTTACCGATGTAGCCAACCAACCAACATTTTGATCTGCTATTGGTGATTGCTCATCAGTACCTTCCACTAGTACATCATGAATAACCTTAATTGCAGAACGAAGACCAATACCACCGGTAGACTTTGCTAACACGCCAAGTAAATTAAGTAGTAACTCAAAGTGAGCGGGTAGGAATGGATATAAGTCTACAAATGACTTTTCATCTATATCTGCTTCGTAAAACTTGTTACCTTCTAATTTGGTTGCATGGCGAAGTGATTGGCCATTGCTTTCAAACAATGCTTTTAACTGTTTTTCGCCATCGGCTGATTTACCCAATAAGCGCAAGTAACATATTTCTTTAATGTCACTTGATTTCAATCGAATATCAATTGGGAATCTGTCTATTAGCTTGTAAAGCTCTGGTGAGTTTAGCGCAGCGCTTTTATCATCTTCGGCCAAGGTTTGTTGAGCCGTACCAAAAATCCAAACCTTACCTTTACCCAATTGTTTAATTATTTGAGCAAAACCTTGAAGCTTAAATATTAATTTTTCACGTGGGCCAACGTAGTTACCGATTTCATCAAAAATGAAGATGCAATATTGTTTATTGCTGGTTTCACGCACGATATCGATTATTTCTTGGGCTTGTTGCTCTACAGTGAAGACAATTTCTTCGTAATCGGTTTTAAAGCTGTCTGAGTGCGGCCAAAACTTAGGGTACATTTGATGAGCAAGCTCAGGAATAATGAAATCGACAACTGATGGGTCGTCTTGATAGGTCTGCCAGGTTTCACCGTCGAGCATTTCAGAGAACTTCTGCTCGAACTCTTCATAGCGGCCGTCTTTTTTTAGTCTTCTTTCGAATGAGGCTACTTTTAGATTGCGTGAATAACCAGCCCACTTAAGTACTTTGTAATAAAGTACTGTTGCCACATCTTCCATTGACGCGCCTGAAGATTGCTCACTGGCCAAATCAACCATGACGACAGAAGCAGGGAATCGTTTGGCAACCGTATTAAGTAGCGCTTTTGTTCTTGCATCTCGGATACGATCGGAAAAATGTTGTAAAAATGGGGTGCCATCAACCGTAATGCGATCATCAAGCGCCATACCAATGTACTTAGATAAAGATGATTTACCTGAACCGTAGAAGCCTGATACCCAAACACCTATCTCATTTTCATCATTTGAATTCATAGCGGTTTGCATGCGCTCTAGCAGCTCATGCATACTTTCACATAGATGATCAGTTACTACGTATTCTGAAATTTCAGCTTTTAGGTTTTTTTCTTCGTTACTACCGTAGGTAATAACCTTTTCAATGCGTCGGTCTAATCCTTTGCTTGCATCAAATAAAGTTCTGATATTTGTCATGATCTATTCCTTTTAACCACCAACATGAAGTGAGCGATAATTGCCATCTTCTGGGTAAAAACCTAAAAATTTAAGTCGGGTTTTCCCGGTTCTAAGACCAGGATATAAAAATACTGTCGGTACATTGAACTTGCCTTGAAGCCCTGCCTCAATCGCACCAATGCGCATATAGGGATGGAGAGCTTCAAGATCTGTAACCAGAATGAGTGCATTAGGGTCTGCTTCGGTTTCTAGTAAAAACTGTTCAAAGGCTTCTTTTAAACCAGAGCCTTCTTTAGTTAGAGCATTGGTTATTGACTTGGTTACTTTGTCAAAATTAAGTGGCTCTTTTTTATCTGCCGCATCCCACATTTTTTTTACTGCTGGGTTGATTTTATTGAGCAGATTTTCAATTTGATCGGTAATAGAAAACTCGTTGACATTCCAGCCTTCTGTTTTCAAACGCGCGAGCCAAGCTTTCTTTTGTCGTTTAACGGCAACGATTTCTTCTGGAGAAAAGACCAGATAATAAATGGGTTCAAAGCTAGCGTGGGTAAATTCTCTTCCTTGTTTTATTTTGGCAACTAATTCATCAAAATTTGATTTAAGCAACGACATTAATGACTTCCTCCATGTTTTTATATGCCCAGCTAATTTGCACAACGTCACCAGCAGCCTGGATAATCCAATGCCGATTAACGGCTAATGCTTTTAGCTCTTCTCTAACATCATCAGGGTTTAAGCCAAATAGCTGCCAGTCTGGGTGATTGATCACTGCGTTGTCTCCTAAACCCGAAAAATGAAGTTCATAGGCGAGATAAACGGCAATATGATCAGAGATCCTAGGTGGTATGAGTCTTCGTTCAGATCGGTTATGGACTTCTAAAAAACCATAATCTACCAAGCAGCCTAAAATATATGATGAAACTCGTTTGATTGTTGTGTCTGACCAAGACTTTTTCATTTTTCCGTCTTGTAAACCAAGCTCTACAAATGCTTTGGAGTCATCAACATGAATGCTCTGATAACCTGATGCATACTTTTGCCAATATACGTCTTTAACAAATTCGGCCAGAATAAAATTAGCTCTAGCCGTATACAAATAAAAAACTTGGCTCATTTCTGACGTTGAAAGTATGGGCAGTAGCTCTTTTACTTGCTGGGCTACACCTTCATTTCTTAAATATCTGGGGAAAAAACATTCAGCAACAATATTGCGTAAACGTCTGGCTGTCACATTTGGAAAAGAGCCGGACTCTAAAGCGACATCACATAATTGTTGGGTGTTCATTCCTGGTTGCCAAAGCTCGAATAAACCTTTGGTTTCTTCCCTTAAACCAAGTCCAGCAGATAGCTGTGTTGTATAGTACTGCTCAACCATCTTTATATATCACCTTGAAAATATGGAAATGCTTTTTTATGGTCGTTGAATGCTTGTAGATAGGCGGATGCAATTCTGGGAATCGACTGCTCCCACTGATTACTTTTTACTTGACCAACATTAATTGGACCTTCACCGATTAAGCTTGCTGAGCTTGAAAGCTCACTTAATCTTTCTATGGCGTCTTCTTTTGAAATGATTAGTGATTCATACTTATCACTTTTATCACGTTTTAACTGTTCAACTAACGTCTTTTCAATAAATTCAGGTAAGCGAAATAAGTGGAAAGATTTACCAACACCGATTGATTCATCATGAATTTTAGCTGCGGCTGCAGACACGGCTTCATATTGAGCAATGTATGCCGTTCGGGGAAAGGTAAACTCCAGCATCTTTTTTGTTGATGGGTTTAAAAAATTAGATGCCCACCAGCTAAATTGGCTCTTCTCACCTAGAAATCCGACTAAATAGCGAAGTGAAATTAACTTATCAATTGTTTCTTTATCCATTGTTTTCTCCTTAAAACGTCCGTTTATTCAGCGCGACTTGATGCTTTTGGTTTATTTAATTTTTGTACTTCTATCCACGCATCTAAGTCTTCACGCTTAAACCGCCAAGAACCGCCCACTTTGAACCCTGGAAGCTTACCTTCACTAGCAAGACGGTATGCAGTTTTATCAGTAAGTTTTAAATAAATGGCGACTTCTTTTAGTGTTAAAATTTGGTCCGTCATTGCAATGTAAATACTCTATTTTTCAAGTCATGTGTAAGGAACAATAGGCAGCATATGAGAAAATTGAGGTATGGGCAATCTATTATGAAATCAATACCCAACTAATTGACGAATATCAATATTACCTTCGCTCGTGGAGTATAAATAAATGCAGAAAGGTGATGCAGTGGATTTAATCAAGGTGTACATGAAGAGCGCTAAATAATTTAGGTGAAACTTATCATTTTCGTTAATCAAAACCGGTAGTCAAGCACATAAGTATAAGCATTCTATTTATATTGGTGCAGACTGACTCGCTGTTAGCGACTACATAATCAAAGGCTCCAGTAACACTCTTTTAAGCAATTACCCGTCTTTTTAGTATGTAACGAAATACAACTAGATTAATGGACCTAATCAATATGAGGTGCGAAAATGATGACTTTCGAGTTAGCTTTATTTAAGCGAATTCTCCTACCTAAATGATCTAAGTAAATCATACCAAAAACGAAGACAATCTTTTAACCTTAACAATCAATTGGATAGGTTAAATCTAAGCCATTTTCAAAAAAAGATTGTCTTCGTTTAATTCCAATTGTCTTCGTTTTAATTCCACGCTTTCAACTAAACAGCCAGCCCTGCTGCAACACCAGATGACCAGGCCCACTGAAAATTAAACCCACCTAACCAACCACTTACGTCCATTACTTCACCAACAAAATATAACCCTGCGACGTTATTAGCTTGCATGGTTTTTGAAGATAACTCATTAGTGTCAACACCACCTAAGGTGACTTCTGCGGTGCGATAACCTTCGGTGCCATTCATCACAATTGACCAGTCATTTAAGTTTTGAGCGAGTTGTTCACGTTCGCCGTGGCCAAGTTGATTTAAGGCTTTATCTAATAGTGCTTCTTCAAATAAGGCTTCAACTAAACGTTTTGGCAACCAATGGCTAAGGGTGTTGCGTAAACTTTGTTTGGGATGATTTTTAAGCGCGAGTTCGATTTTTTCTAACGCATTTTCACCTGGGAGTAGATTTATTGAAATGGCTTCGCCTGCTTGCCAATAGTTTGAAATTTGCAGTACTGCAGGGCCAGATAAACCGCGATGGGTAAATAATAGTGCTTCACTAAATTGAGTGCCATCTTGTGCGGTGATCGTTGATGGAACGGCAATACCTGACAATGGTTCAAAACGTACCTTTTGATCGGCATGCCAAGTAAAAGGTACTAATCCAGCACTGGTGGGTAATACGGTTAAACCAAACTGTTCCGCAAGCTTATACCCGTATGGCGTCGCGCCGAGTTTAGGCATCGATAATCCGCCAGTGGCGATCACTAACGATGTGCAACTAAAGTCACCATTTGAGGTACTTAAGCTGAAGCCACTCTCCGTTTTACTTACCGAGAGCATTTCTGTGCGAAGCTTTACCTTAACGCCTGCCCACTCGCATTCGGTCATTAACATGGTGACGATATCTTTGGCTGAATCGTTACAAAATAGCTGACCATGATCGCGCTCGTGATATTCAATACCATGGCGTTCAATCAACTCAATAAAGTCGCTTGAGCGATAACGCGCTAATGCCGATTTAACAAAGTGTGGATTACCACAAATAAACTGATGCGGTTCAACCTTTTGATTGGTGAAGTTACAGCGCCCACCGCCACTGATCAAAATTTTGCGACCAGCCTGTTTGGCGTTGTCTAGCACTAATACATCACGACCTCGATAGCCCGCAGTTGCAGCACACATTAACCCTGCCGCGCCAGCGCCGATGATGATTACGTCATGATGTTTCACGCTTTACTCCACACAATTTGAATTGATGATTTACGTTACGTATAAATGCAAAAAAGGATGCTATTTTAGCATCCTTTTTGATATCTACTCACGGTTAACTTAACCGTTCTGCTGCGCTATTTTTTGAGTGTCTCAGACTTTTTATCTCGACTGAGCAACTCTTTAGCCGCTTCAACGGGTGCCTTACCTTGGTATAGCACTTGATAGATTTGCTCTGTGATGGGCATTTCTACCCCGAGACGCTTGGCTAAAGTGAACACTTCTTTAGTGTTACGATACCCTTCTACCACTTGGCCAATTTCTTCTTGCGCTGTGTTCACGTCTTTACCTTGGCCTAAAGCCAAACCAAATCGGCGATTACGCGACTGGTTGTCGGTACATGTCAGTACCAAGTCACCTAAACCGGCCATACCAATAAATGTTGAGGCCTCTGCGCCTAGCGCTTCACCTAAACGGCTCAATTCAACAAGTCCACGGGTAATTAATGCCGTACGCGCATTGGCACCAAAGCCAATACCGTCTGACATACCGGCACCAATTGCAATGACGTTTTTAACCGCGCCACCTAACTGTAAACCAGTAAAGTCGTCGTTGGCATAAACACGTAATCGTTTTGGGCTGTGGAGTAATTCAACCAGGTCGTGAGTAAACTGAGGGCATGTGCCTGCTACCGAAATGGCAGTAGGTAAGCCCGCAGCTAATTCTTTAGCAAAAGTAGGCCCAGACAATACCGCTAATGGGTATTGCTCACCTAACTGTTCACGTGCAACGTCTTGTAATAGACGACCAGTTTCAGGCTCTAGCCCTTTGGTGGCCCACACAATGCGTGCATCTTTGCGCAATAACGGCTTAGCTTGTTTAAGTACATCACCAAATACATGGCTTGGCACTACCACTAAAATATTTTTACTTGCGGCGAGTGCTTTACCTAAATCGGGTTCAATTGCTAAACAATCCGGAAACTGAATACCCGGTAAAAACTGTTCGTTACAACGATTGTCAGCTAACACTTGCATGCTTTTAGGATCATGTCCCCAAAGCAGCGTCTTATGACCGTTGCTCGCCAAAGAAATAGCAAGGGCGGTGCCATAAGACCCCGCCCCTAATACCGTAATTTCGGCAGTATTACTCATAAATTATGCTGTTGCTTCTTCAGTTGCAGCAGCTTGACGCTGTTGAACATACTGAGCAAATAGTGCGTCAAAATTAACTGGCGCTAAGTTTAGTTGTGGGAATGTACCACGACCCACTAGGTTACCGACTAATTCACGTGCGTATGGGAACAACACGTTAGGGCAGTATGCACCTAGAGAATGAGCAAGTTGTGGTTCAGTTAAACCAGAGATAGAGAAGATACCGGCTTGTTGAACTTCACATAAGAATGCTGTTTCTTCGCCATTTTTAGCAGTAACAGTAAGAGATAAAATCACTTCGAATGTGTCGTCAGTCAGTTTGTTGCTACGAGTGTCTAGGTCTAGCTTAACTTCTGGGTTCCATTCTTTTTGGAAAACAGCTGGGCTGTTTGGCGTTTCAAAAGACAAATCCTTTGTATAAATACGCTGAATGTTAAATTGTGGTGCTTGTGCTTCGTTGTTTGCGACTTCAGCCATAATTTCCTACCTATATGTGTTATTTAGCTTTTCTTTGCAGCTAATTGTGTTGGGCTTTTGCAACTAAGAATCAATCGATTGACCTATCGTTAGTGCTTTCCCGTAAAGTTGATTTTGCTAAAATAATTTCAACAAAATCTTGTTGATAAACAGTGTTAGCGCATTCCCAATTCGTTAACACTGTGTCTATTTAGTCGCGTAATTAACGCTTACTTTTAACTACGGGTAAATTTGCACCCTGCCATTCGCCCATGCCACCTTTAAGGTTAAACACGTTTTCAAAACCTTGTTTAGTAAGGAGTTGAGCCGCTTGTGACGATGTCATACCTGAGTTACATACAAGTATAATGGGGCTAGATTTAAATTTTTCAAGGCTTGAGACTTGATTATTTTTAATTTCAGATAAGGTGACATTTAATGCATCTACAATGTGGCCTTTCTTAAATTCTTCTTTACCGCGTACATCAACAACTTTGGCATCTTGCTTGTTAACCATTATGGTTAATTCTTGATGGCTGACGTTTTTTACTTTAGATGTACCCGATTTAATGACGCTAACAACAAGCGCCACAAATAAGCCTACCCACGCTAAACTTAACATTGGGTTAGCTTTAAAAAATTCCATGTACTCTTGCATAATTACTGATTTCTCTGACAATGGCTAAGATGAGATGCCACCGAGTATATCGTTTTGCTAAGTAGTTTTCATTAGTGAAACACCTAAATAACGCGTTTATATCGTGACCCGCACCACTTTAATCATTGCTTTAGTTATATCTTCAAACCTATATGCCTTTTGTGCGCTATCGATAAGTAGTAATATTCATACAATTGAAATTTTATAACACTTCTATTTTTAACTTAAAAGGTACTTGCAAATGACTCAGAAACGTCCTTTAGCATTACTTATCCTCGATGGCTGGGGTTACAGTGAAGATCCGCAAGACAATGCGGTTTTCCATGCAAACACCCCAGTGCTAGATAAGCTAAATGCACAATATCCTCACAGCTTAATTTCAGGTTCTGGTATCGATGTGGGTTTACCAGACGGCCAAATGGGTAACTCTGAAGTTGGCCATATCAATATCGGTTCAGGCCGTATTGTTTATCAAGAGTTGACCCGTGTAAGCAAAGCGATTGCTGACCATGAGTTTGAAAAAAACCAAGCGCTTTGTGAAGCAGTAGACAAGGCTATAGCAGCCAATGGTGCGGTTCACATCATGGGGCTATTGTCTCCTGGTGGCGTACACAGCCACGAAGAGCACATTGAAGCCATGTGCCGTATGGCTGTTGAGCGTGGCGCAACTAAAGTGTATTTACATGCATTTTTAGATGGTCGCGACACACCGCCACGCAGTGCCAAAAACAGCTTAGTGCATTTTGATAAACTGTTTGCATCATTAGGCCATGGACGTACAGCATCAATCATTGGTCGTTACTTTGCGATGGACCGTGATAACCGCTGGGATCGCGTGTCACAAGCCTACGAATTAATCAGTGAAGGCAAAGGTAAGTTTAGCTACAGCAGTGCCCCTGAAGCCTTAGAAGCGGCTTATGCTCGTGATGAAAACGATGAATTTGTATCAGCATCGACCATTGTTGATGACCAAGGTCAAGTCGCTGAATTAAACGACAATGATTCACTTATATTTATGAATTTCCGTGCTGACCGTGCACGCCAAATTACCCGTTGTTTCGTCAACCCTGACTTTGATGGTTTTGTTCGTAATAAAACCCCAAAAGTCGATTTTGTGATGCTAACTGAGTACGCTGCCGACATTAATGCAGCAGTGGCTTATCCATCAGAAGACCTAGTGAATACCCTGGGTGAAACCCTACAAAACCAGGGTAAAACTCAACTGCGTATTTCTGAAACAGAAAAGTATGCTCACGTGACGTTCTTCTTTAACGGTGGCAAAGAGGAACCATTTAAAGGCGAAGATCGGATTTTAATCCAATCACCTAAAGTGGCTACGTACGATTTACAGCCTGAAATGAGCTCAACAGAGCTGACCGATAAGCTCGTTGCCGCAATTGAATCAAGCAAATACGATGTGATTATTTGTAACTACCCTAATGGCGATATGGTTGGCCACACAGGTAATTTTGATGCTGCGGTTAAAGCCTGTGAAGCTGTCGATGCCTGTATTGGTCGTGTCGTTGATGCATTAGCAAAAGTGGATGGTGAGTGCTTAATTACAGCCGATCATGGTAATGCCGAAAAAATGAAAGATCCTTCTAATGGACAAGCATTTACAGCGCACACCAGTAACTTGGTACCGTTCGTTTATGTTGGTCGTGACGCCACAATAAAAGATGGTGGACGCTTGAGCGATATCGCGCCAACTATGTTAACCTTAATGGGCCAAAGCATCCCGGAAGAAATGAGCGGGCGCTGTATTATTGACCTTAAAGAGTAAACATTAACTCGTGATAACTCGTTTATTTGTTAAAGCCAGCATAATTGCTGGCTTTCTAAGCCTTTCATTTATGGCAAACAGTGCTGATTTGGCTTCTCGTCAATCGGCATTAAAATCTATTCAATCGCAAATAAACCAACAACAAAACTCACTTAAAGATACCGCTAAACAGCGCGAAAAACTGATTAATTTATTAAAAAGTGACGAGCAAGCCATTGCAAAAGCAGCTCAAAAAGTCAATCAATCTCAAGCCTCACTATCAGCCGTTAATACTAAATTACGCGAATTGGACAAGCAACAAATCGAACTCGCCAGCCTCAAAAGTAGTCAGCAGCAAACATTATCAAAACAGCTATCTAGTGCCTACCTTGCCGGTAATCATGACTACACAAAAATGATGCTTAATCAGCAAAATCCTGCCACCGTTGAACGTATGCTGGCGTATTATCAATTTTTAAATAATGCCCGAATTAAAGCAATTAAACAGCTAAAACAAACCAGTATTGATTTAGATAAAGTGAAGCAACAACAGGTGACTTCGCAGCAAAAGCTCAATGCATTAGTGCTTGAACAAAAAAAGCAGGCGCAGCTGTTATCTAAAGAACAAGATCAACGAAAGCAAACCCTCACTCAATTACAGCGTACCTTATCGAGTAAAGGTGCAGAGCTCGAGCAGCTACAAATTGAAGAAGCCAGTTTAAAGCGTATTATTCAGCAAGCCATGGTAACCGCTCAAGCGAATCCAACAATGGACGGCTTAGCCAATCAACGGGGTAAGTTGAAATGGCCAACAAAAGGACGTATGAGCAAACGCTTTGGCAGTAGCCGTTCAGGGCAAATAGTCTGGAAAGGCAGCGTTTTGTCGGCACCTGAAGGGCAAAATATTCATGCTGTGGCGCCTGGCAAAGTTATTTATGCTGACTGGCTACGAGGCTTTGGTATGGTGTTAGTGCTCGATCATGGTAAGGGTTACATGAGCCTTTATGGTCACGCACAAACATTATTAAAGCAGCCTGGCGATATGGTCAAAAGTGGCGACTCGATTGCTTTAGTGGGTAGCTCTGGTGGGCAAAGCGAACCCGGACTGTACTTTGAAATCCGTAATAAAGGCAAAGCGGTCGACCCTGCTTATTATTGTCGCTAATGGTACTGTTCACGACGTTTGCGCCTAAATAGCGCTGTATCAAGCCCATTAAATATGCCTATAATCGGTTTGTTAGCATGATATTAACAACAATAACTCTTAAAAAAATAAGCTAAACTTGTGCGAATTCTATTAATTTTCTTCATTTACTTATGCGGTTTGTTACCCGTAAACGCCGCCAAACTAGCCATTATCATCGACGATATTGGTTATAGACTCACTGACGAAGCAGCATTAACACTGCCAGCCAATATTACCTTGTCAGTATTACCTCATACTCCACTCGGCCAAAAACTGGCTAATGATGGCCATCAAAAAGGTCATGAAATCATGTTGCATCTGCCCATGCAGGCATTAAACGGTAAAGCCTTAGGCCCAGGCGGATTAACTAATGACATGAGCGAAGTACAAATTAAACAACAGCTACAAGCTGCATTTAATAGCATTCCTTTTGCCAAAGGGGCTAATAATCATATGGGTAGCTTATTAACCCAAATGGATGACCCTATGTTATGGGTTATGCAAAGCTTAAAACAGCAGCAATTGTTTTTTGTCGACAGTGTGACAACCAAATATACCAAGGCAAGCGATACCGCTAATAAACTTGGCGTACCGTTGTTAAGAAGGCATGTATTTTTAGATAATGACGTGAGTCAGCGAGGGTTAGAAAAACAATTTAACCAGATAATTGAGCGAACCAAACAACAAGGTAAGTTAGTGGCTATCGCCCATCCTTATCCAGAAACGATTCAGTTTTTACGAGCAAACCTATCCCGTTTAGAAGCCAATGGTATTGTGCTAGTTCAAACATCGCAGTTATTTGATGACATCAACATTGCCACCACAAGTCAGGCTAATCCAACTGCAACACTGAAATAGATAAATCAGGTAAAGATGCTAATAGGTCGTCTTTGTTAGTCACGATATCAGCTAAAGTATACTGATCTAATACGGCTAAATACGCCGCAACCGCTTGTGCTAAAACCCCCCTCAGTTTGCAAACCGGGGTAAAACGACAATAAGGTGATTCACAGTCAATGGGGGCAAGTGAATGTTCTAGGTCACGCACTAGCTGGCCTAAGTTGAGCTCACTAGCCGTTTTAGCCAATTTAAATCCACCGCTCTTACCACGAATTGTTTGTAAGTAACCCAATCGCCCCAATTGATGAACAATTTTAGCCACATGATTAGACGACAAGTCAAATACACTCGTTACCTCAGCAATGCGAAACAAATTTTCGCGCTCTGGTTGCACAGCAAGGTACATTAAAATACGAATACCAAAGTCTGTATATCGAGTCAGTTGCATAATCTAAAGTATCCAAAGTAAATATTTGCCGCAGATTAACATGTTGAAGACTCTAAATCAGTGATCAACCATAAAGCTTGCTCATTTGTTGTGCCGCAAACATCAATATTGGCAGTAAATTCAGCGCACACATCTGGTCGTTCAGGCTGACCAAAAATCTTACATAAATTGTCATTATTTAGTTGCGCACAACGCACACCCGCTGGTTTACCATTTGGCATACCAGGGATCGGGCTCGTGATTGAAGGTGCAATGCAGCAAGCACCACAACCTAAACGACAATCCATAACTTACTCCGCGGGTTATAACTGCTTATTATATTTAAAAACAGCATCATAGAAACACGTTTAATTACATTATTCATCAAATCAATAATTGAAACTACAACCTAGCTAAGGCAAATTAGCTGCGATAGTTAGTTCGTACCCATTATATCGGCGTATATCAGATCACATTTTCAGTTATTAAGCATTAAATCAACAACCGTCATAATGGTACATTATCCCCTCTTATTGAATAAGGAAATCACCTATGAAACGTCCTGTCATTCTCGATTGTGATCCTGGCCATGATGATGCCATCTCACTCATTTTAGCGTTAAGTTCAGACAAGCTTGATGTCCTTGCAGTAACAACCAGTGCAGGTAATCAAACACCAGATAAAACATTAAACAATGCCTTACGCGTACTCACCTTACTAGGCCGACATGATATACCCGTGGCGGCCGGAGCACCTAAACCTTTAGCGCGCGAATTAATTATTGCTGATAATGTCCACGGTGAAACCGGTCTTGATGGGCCTAAATTACCCGACCCTGCATTTGATCCAGTCAGCCAAACAGCAATTGAATTAATGGCTGAAAAAGTCAAAAACAGCACTCAACCTGTAACACTTGTTCCAACGGGTCCTTTAACCAATATTGCGCTGTTTTTAGCAACACACCCAGAGCTACATCATAATATTGATAGCATTGTACTGATGGGTGGTGCAGCTGGTGTAGGTAATTGGACACCTGCTGCTGAATTTAATATTTTTGTCGACCCAGAAGCAGCTGACATGGTGTTTAAATCAGGCATTCCTATCGTAATGTGTGGACTTGATGTTACTCATGAAGCACAGATTATGGATGAGGACATTGAGCGTATTAGAGCAATTAATAATCCTGTCGCTCAATGCGTTGCTGAACTGCTCGACTTCTTTATGATTTATCATCGCGATCCTAAATGGGGCTTTACTGGTGCGCCACTGCATGACCCTTGCACCATTGCCTGGCTATTAAACCCATCATTATTTACCACTGTAGATTGTTGGGTTGGCGTTGAAACAAAAGGTGAGCACACTCAAGGAATGACGGTTGTAGACCGATATCAACTAACTGGAAATCCGCACAATACCAAAGTCTTGTTTAATATAAACCGTGAAGGGTTTGTCGACTTTATCGTAGAGCGTCTAAACGATTACTAACCCAAAAATGTCATGTAGGTTGATATCTACATGACCATAAAGGAAAAGCATGAGCACTTTATTAGTTGTCGGTAGCGCCAATGCCGATCATGTCCTGACTTTTGATGATCTTCCCCAAGCTGGAGAAACCTTAATTAGCCAACAATATCGCCTTGAACTCGGTGGTAAAGGTGCAAATCAAGCTGTCGCAGCTGCTCGCTTACGTAATGCAAAGCAAACTATCAGCTTTATATCAGCACTCGGTGATGACAGTAACGCGGCAATGATGCGTAACACTTGGGCAGCTGATGGTATCGAACTTGAAGGATGCTACCAAATAGCAGATCAAAGCACTGGTACCGCGATGATTTTTGTAAATCAGCAAGGTGAAAATAGCATTGGAGTCGTTCCCGGCGCTAATGCCTACCTATCAGCAGTGCATTTTCAACAACAGCAAGCTAAGTTTGCTCAAGCAAGTTACATGTTAATCCAACTAGAAACGTCATTAGAAAGTGTTAAGGCAGCATTACAACTTGCAAGACAACATCAATGCATCAGCATACTCAATCCTGCGCCAGCAGCTATGTTGAGCAAAGAACTACTTAGCTTAGTCGACATTATCACACCAAATGAAACAGAAGCTTATGCATTAACAGGAGTAGAGGTCAGTGATCAATTAAGCGCCTCAAAAGCAGCTGATTACTTTCATCAACAGGGTATCAATAAAGTTGTAATCACCCTAGGTAACAAAGGTGCTTATGTTAGTGAACAAGGTAAAGGGCAACTCATACCTGCACCAATAGTTAATGCTATCGATACTGTCGCTGCAGGGGATACATTTAATGGCGCACTGATGGTGGCATTAGATGAAGGTAAAAGTCTGCAAGAAGCGGTAATTTTTGCTAATAAAGCCTCATCGATTGCGGTTACCCGTCATGGAGCACAAAGTAGTATTCCATATCGAGATCAGTTAAATAATTGATATCAAGTTCTATACAACAAAGAGCCTCGTCTAAATGACGAGGCTTTTTGTCATTGCTTAAGCTGATACATGTAGTCGCGGGAGATGAGGCATGACAAGCCGTCTGCGGTACATATAGTGCAGCAAACGGCTTTACCACGCTGATTAGATTTTCAAATTTCAAATACGAAAAAGGCCTTTGCATTACTGCAAAGGCCTTCATCTTAAGTTGGCGGAG
>NZ_BMQV01000050.1 GCF_014648295.1 Shewanella saliphila | reverse complement strand
TTCACCGTGTTCCCACTACGTTGTTGCGCTAATTTATAAGGTACCTACATTACCGCATTAACGCGCCTAGTATTGAAAACACGGTGAAGCTCTGAAACACGGATCTTCAAGTTGATTGGGTATATAAATATTTTACACTCTATCCAAAGGAACTAAGCTACAGTAATATTTGTCAAAATAACTAAAGTTCTCCCAAGAAGGAACAACCATGCCATCTCTTATTACGAGCAAAACGATTATCCGCACCAGTCTCGCGGCATTACTTACCAGTTGCGTCACTGTCAGCTTTACCGCTAGCGCATTACCCGCCGCACCGCTTAAAGATGTTTTATCATTAAAAGAAGCCTGCCAACAAATCGCCATTGAAGACCAACTGCCAGAAGCTGAAGTGAGTGCATTTTTATTAGATTGCGTAAATGACCAATTAACCGAAATGGGCTACGAGCGCATAGCTAGCCTAGATTAAATTGCCAGCCAAGATTAAGCACACAGTCGCTTACCATACTGAAAAAACGCCGTTAAGGCGTTTTTTATGGCTATTACAGCATATAAAACCTTTAAAAAGCCTGGCAAAAAATTGCTATCGATGCACCAATGGCCACAAACCAAGATAACGACCGTAACGTGCCGTAATTGAGTAAATACATGGCATGGTAAACCACTCTCGCCACAACATGCACAATCGCTAACAATGCCACCACATCAGTGACATTATTGGTGACTAATGCTGTTAGCACTGCAACCCCAAATACAATTAACGACTCAAATGCATTTTGATGCCCTGCGACTGCTCGAGCGCCAAAACCGGTTAATTGCGCTTGCTGCGCGCGCGGATGGTTATTGTCATAACGGCCTAATTTAGCCATCGCCATCGCAACCGGCACTTTAGCGGCATATGGCAGTAACATGGCAATCAGTAAACAAATCAAAATGGTTTGCATGGTATCCCTTCTGTTATTATTTTTAGCACAGCCAAACTAACACTAAGCTAGCTTCAGCATTGAAGATTCAGACTGCTATTAGCGTAAACTACACGCGACAGTTTAACCATATTCAACAGTAAAGAGCTCAACAGTAAATAGCTCAACAGTAAATAGCTCAACAGTAAATAGCTCAGTAGCAAATATGCTCAGTAGCAAACTGATTAACCCACAAGAGTAGTTAAAACAGCACAGATTAGCTTGTTTGATAAGGCAACCATACTTTAACACTTAAGCCGCCTTCTGGACGGTTTTGCATACTCATTCGCCCGCCATGCGCTTCTATTATTTCACGGCACAATGGTAAGCCAATGCCTGTACCCGACTGTTTGGTAGAATAAAAAGGTAACAAGGCTTGCGACAATACCTCTGACGACATGCCAGAGCCGAGATCATCTACCTTAATCAATAACCCGCTCACAGGATGACTGGTTTCTTCAAATGCCAATGACACGCTGTCTTTGTCTGCTCCCGATTCATGGGCATTTTTGAGTAAATTAATTAACACTTGCTCTAATTGCACAGCGTCCAGCTTGATGTCTAAAGTTGGCAGCGGCGTTAATAACCTAAATGAATATTGCTGCGCCAATTGTTGCGTCATACGCGCCCAGTCGACCAGCGCTTTTTGCGGTAAAGGTAACTTAGCAAATTGTGCATAGTGAGAGATAAACTGACTTAAGTGACTGGTGCGATTTTCGATGGTGTCAAAAATGAGCTGCAATTTAGAATTATCTAAATGCTGAGTTAACAACTTACCCGAGTTCACCATTGACGCAATCGGCGCAACCGAATTATTAAGCTCATGACTGATAATCCGAATCACCTTTTTCCATACCGCCACTTCTTGGCGATTTAGCTCTTTGGTCAGTTGTTTGAGCAAAATTAAATGATGTTGTTGGTTATTCTGGGTAAAACGACCACGGGAAATATGCCAGGTTTCAACATCGCCGTCTGTTACATTACCCCCTGCTTCACCTGCCTCGTTATCCGTCATTGCAAACAGCCCCTCTTGCTCGCTGTTTAAGGCGTTTTTGAGCGAGTCTGGTAACATTTCAGCCAACTCGGGCATTAACATGCCTTCAACGTTAACCCCGTGGTTAAATAAATGTCTTGCGGCGCCATTGGCATAAATAACCCGCTGAGAATCATCAATCAATAACATCACATTTGGCGAGTTCTGGATGACTTTATCCAGCATTAACTCACGCTGGTAAATAAACTGACGCTCACTGCGCAGCTTGGCAGACGCCTGGTTATATAAATGCACTAGGTTATCAAGCTGTGGTTCACCATAAGGATGCAAAGACACGCTAAAATCGTTGTCTTTAAAATTAAGTAAACCGATTTCAAGTGCTTGCAAGCTATCGCTTAATCGTTTTGTTAGCCAGGTACTGCAAAAATAGCAAACCACCAGCATCACAATCAGCGCTAACCATAAGGCGCTATCACCCAGACTAAACCACACCAGCGCGCCACAAAGTAACCCTAGCAGGCAGCTAAGCATATTGGCTAACACCAGTTTAGTTCGTAGCGACAACATCATGATTTAGTGTCTCGAATACCAAATTTATCCATACGTCGATACAAGGCCTGGCGGCTTAAGCCAAATGACTTAGCCACTCTGGCAATAACACCATTATGCTGAGTTAATGCCGCTTCTATTTGCTGTTTATTAGGCTCATTGATTAAGGGCGCATTATCTTGTTGTTCAGCGGGTAGAGTAGAAAAAGGTGGGCTTAGATGATTATGGCTCGAACCCGCTTCAATTTGATCTGCAGGCAATGTGTTTAAACCAAAATCATGAATGGTTAACTGTGCCGATGTAGCCAGTAATGCCGCCCGTTTGCAGGCATTTTCAAGCTCGCGTACATTGCCAGACCAGCAATGAGTAATTAACACCTGCTGGGTTACTTTATCTAGCGTAAATTGCTCGCCCATAAAATGGCGAATAAGCGGTAAAATATCATCCTGGCGCTGTTTAAGCGGTGGCACACTGAGCTCAATCACGTTTAAGCGATAAAACAAATCTTCACGAAAGCGTCCATTGGCAATGTCATCGGCAAGGTCGGCATTAGTCGCACTAATCACCCGCACGTTCACTTTACGGGTTTGATGGCTGCCTAAGCGTTCAAACTCACCGGTTTGCAATACCCGCAATAGTTTTACCTGGCCAGACAATGGCAAATTACCAATCTCGTCTAAAAATAATGTGCCCCCATCGGCGGCTTCAAATCGGCCCATGCGGGTTTTATTGGCGCCGGTAAATGCGCCAGCTTCAGCACCAAATAGCTCTGCTTCTAATAAGTCCATTGGTAACGCCCCAATGTTGACCTTAATAAAAGGCTTATCTTTAAGCGGCGAGTTAGCCTGTAAAATGTCGGCTATTTTGTCTTTGCCCGCACCATTGGGGCCGGTGATCATCACAGACACGTCAGAGCGTGCCACTTGTAAGGCTAAATCGACACAACGCTGCATCGCCCCACTGGCAAACACAAGCCCACATAGCTCAGCACCATTAATCGCCGACATACGGTCACTGTGGACCCGCGAGAGTTGATTGTTTTGTTGCGATAAGCGGTATATCGATAATAAATTAGCAATGCTGGTTAATAACTTAGCATCATCCCAGGGTTTACCCATGTAATCGGCCGCACCGGCTTTAACCAACTCCACTGCGGTTTCTAACTGGGTCCAGGCGGTCATTAAAATAATCGGTAAATTGGGCTGTAACTGACGCAAAGCATAAAACAGTTGCTTACCTTCTTCACCCGAGGTGGTGTCGCGGCTAAAGTTCATGTCTTGAATGACCAAGCAGATCTCTTTATTGCTCACAATATCAATGGCATCATCGGGCGAATGACAATAAATGGCATCATAGCCATGCAACTCAATCATCAGTGCAAGTGCCTGGCAAATAGCGTGGTTGTCATCAACAATTAAAATAGTATCCATTACGATGATATGGCTCTCATTGAGTAATTTGTAAATAACGGTAGCATTAAGCTACCGTAAAACAACATAAATTTCGAATAACAATCGCGAACTTACACACTGCGCGTTGCCATGGCAGGCGAAATATTCGCAGCTTTAGATGCAGGCACGATTACCGCCAACGTTGTTACCACTAGTAAGCCAATCACTGAGACAAGCGGATAAATCACTGGCACCATAGGTAAACTATATAGCGACATTAATTGCTGACCCAAGACTAAGGCTAACATGCCACCAATCACGCCACCCACAATACATATCAAGTAGTTTTCCACCATAAAATATTGAATGATATCTCGTTTTTTAGCGCCAAGGGCACGACGAGTACCAATTTGTTTGGTGCGACGTTGAATATTAAACATCACCATACCCGTTAATCCTAGCGCGGTAATCAGTAACAGTAAGATCACCATAATACTTAATACTGTCGCCATTAAACGATGGTTACTGTAGGTGAGATTTTTTATCTCACTGAGCGTTTGAAAATGATCTAACACTCGGTTTGGATTTTCAGCATGCAGCGCTTTACGAATGGTTTCTTCTAATGCAGGAATGTGCTCTGGCAATGCCCGCACCATATAAGATTTATTACTGCTGCTGCCACCAAAATCGATATTTTGGATCACGCTGTATTCAAAGTTTTCATGGTCAATCCAAGCCCCTTGTAGCTTATCGACCACACCAATAATGGTGACGGCTTGTGCGCCCTGATACATAGTTTTACCCAGCGGTGATTCTTCGCCCCAAAAAGCCTTAGCGAGGGGCTGCGATACTAACGCCATCATGCCGCTGTCATCTAGGTTGGTATTAATTTCATCGGCGGTAAAGTTTCGCCCGGCAATTAACTTAGCGCCCATCACATTGAGTAAGTGCTCATTACCTAAGTAAAAGGCAAAACCAGGAGTGCCTTTAGCCGTGTCAGCATCAGGGCCATCAACATAGCGATCCATCCAACCGCTGTCGCTTAATGGCAACATATTGCTATAACTGGCATCAATCACATTGGGCAGCGAACGTAAAATTTGTTGGTCTACTTGGTTTTGTTTTATGTTGTCGATTGCAGGATCAAAGTTGTACATACTAAACGTGAGTATTTGTTCTTCTGCATAACCCGATTCACGCTGCATTAACGACAAGCGTTCGTTAATGATAAAACTCGCATTGGACACAATCGCCACAGATAAGATGATCTGCAACAGTAATAAAATCGGCGCGCTTTTACTTCGCATTAAACTGGATAAAATCGGTTTGATATGTAACATGGTGATGTCCTTATTTAATCCGTTATTGAGTTTTTAAATACACACTAGGTTTAGTGCGGCACACCACCCATGCAGGATAAACGCCTGCCAAAACCGCGGTAGAAATAGCAATTAACGGGGTAATAATCCACATGCTAGCATCAAGGCCGGTGACACTTTGGTCCATTGAAAAATAACTGTGTAGCGCGGTTAACGAGCCCCAAGCCCATAACAACCCTATCACTCCACCAATAAAGCCAATCATGCCCACCTCAACCATGTACTGACTAAATATCTGCCCACGACTGGCACCAATAGCGCGTCGAACACCCACTTCTGGTGCGCGCTTTAAAAATTTAGTCAGTAACAGCCCAAGAATATTGACCAGGCACACGCTTAAAAACAGCAAGCTTAAACCGACCAGAATTTTGTTGTCTTCTGGCACCACATTGCTGTCTTCAAGCCATTTATCGATATCGCTAATTTGCACGGCTTCTGCAGGGGTTTTAGCGGTATCAGTAAAGCGACCAATAGCACGTTGCTGCTCAACATAACGGGTTAACCAACTGTGGTAGTTTTGCTTTTCATCTTCGCTGTTAAGCTCTGTCCAAAACTGAATCCACACTTTCTCTGATGCTAAGCGGTCGCTGTAAGTGAGCATGGGTTCGAACTTCCAACCACTGGTGTTACCCCACACATCAAATTCTTCCTGTCCTGTTAACGAGAACGGAATGAATATTTCTTCTGCGTCATTAAAGGCACCATTGAGCGGATCGTAATATTTAGGCTGTGGATTCCAGTCTTCAATCACCCCCACAATCTGGTAAGGTTTACGGTCTAAAAATACCGTTTTACCCACACTGTTTTTGCCTTCAAAAAAGCGTAAGTTTAACTTTTGGCTAATCACCACTTGATACGCGGGGCGTAAATCAACGCTGGCGTCCCAATAACTGCCATATAAAAATGGCACCGAAAAAATCCTGAAAAAGTCTCTGTCGGTCACCCGCACACTTTGTAAAACAGGCTCAATTTTGGGGTTGTCAGACTGCAACGCTAAACCGGTCCGGTAAGTCGCCGTTTTTAGGCTTAATTCATCGTTATTACGCAAGTTCATTGCATCGGTGTAGGTGATGCTTGAAATAAACTCATCCCAGGTATCTAGGCCTTGGCTCCAAAGCTGCACCGAATTAATCACCTCACTTCGATCACCAGCCGGGTTATAAGACATGGTTTTATACACATTTAACGTGGTGATGGTAATGCCGATCCCAATCGAAATAGCCAACACCATTAACATCGATAACATTGGTGTTTTTCGGATACTTCGCCAGGCTAAATCGCAATAATAAAAAAACATAATGCTCCCCCTTAGCGAGTGCCGGTAGCTGCTGATTGGTACATCGAAAAATCACACACTTGACCATCGACAATTTGAATATTGCGCTGAGCACGGCGTGCCAATTCCGAGTCATGTGTCACCATAATAATGGTGGTGCCTTGTTGATTGATGTTTTCCAATAGCTCCATAACCTGGCGCGCCATCAAGCTGTCTAAATTACCCGTGGGTTCATCGGCAAGTAAAAAGCGTGGCTCCCCCGCTAATGCCCGCGCAATGGCCACCCGCTGTTGTTGCCCGCCAGAGAGTTGTGTCGGTAAATGCTTCATCCGCGCACCTAAGCCGACTTGCTCTAACGCGGATTCGACTCGGCGCTTACGCTCGCTGGCATTCATACCGCGATAACGCAATGGCACTTCAACGTTTTCGGCTAAATTAAGATCAGGAATTAAATTAAAACCCTGAAAAATAAAACCAATTTTTTCATTACGCACTTTAGCACTGTGGTTATCACTTAAATTCGACACATTCACGCCATCAAGGCTGTATTCGCCCGAACTAAAGCCTTCGAGTAAACCCGCAATATTCAAAAAAGTCGTTTTACCTGAACCAGAAGGCCCTGTTACCGCAACAAACTCGCCCTCATTCACTTCAAGGTTAAAATCGCGTAGCGCGTGGGTTTCAACGAGGTCGGTCTTAAACACCTTGCT
Source organism: Shewanella saliphila (assembly GCF_014648295.1). Lineage (GTDB taxonomy): Bacteria > Pseudomonadota > Gammaproteobacteria > Enterobacterales > Shewanellaceae > Shewanella > Shewanella saliphila. The sequence continues at coordinate 21,899 of NZ_BMQV01000050.1, read as the reverse complement.
GATATTTTTCATCGATAACATATTGGCTTCCTTGGTTTATTAGGTTGTTGCATTCCAGTGCTTCTACTGCGAATGTCTTACTGGTCTGAATACTAATGCTCAATTGAATCATGTAAAAACAGCGCTAAGGCGATGTTATTACTCTAAATGGGCTAAAACTGCAGCTTAACTTTAAGCATGTCGTTAATATTAATGTGCAAGCTAAACGCTGAATTGATGTCTATTAATCGCGTGCTGGCATGGCTGCTGATATCAATCAATTGCAAACTAACCGATAACCAATCTGTTTGATTATCAATGCGATAACTCACGGCCATAGCAAGAATAAATAACGCAACTAGTGCGATAAGCTGTCTACGTTGAATAAAAGTCATGGAATGTCCTTACTCTGTTGAGTGTCTGTTAATTAGCTTGTTTATCGACTTAGCTATCTGATTTGAATCGTGGGATCATTTTTAAAGGTTTCGGTGCCAGATATCACCCATACATCGCCTTCTTCACCACCTTCAAGCACTTCAACCTGGCTCATACTGCGAGCGCCCAATTTAACGGATTTCTTTTGGGCGATAGCCTCGTTAACTTGGTAAGCCACTTCACCGCCCATATTGAGAAAATCACCGCGTTTGACGATTAATACATTAGGTTTGTTTTCCAGTAAGACTCGGGCAGACAGGCGCTGATTTTGACGTAAAGACAAGCTGTCACTGTTAGCAAAACGCACTCTTGCAGTCACTTCGCGGTTTCTCACTTCGGGTGAAATAGACGACAACTGCCCAACCACATTCAGGTTGCCAAAACTCAACTCGACATCCATGCCTAATCCCAGTTCATCGGCATAAGACTCGGGTACAGCAAGCTCTGCTTCAAAGGCGGTTAAATCCACAACGGTTAACATCGGCTGACTCGCACCAATACGGGCTTTTTGCTCCACCAGCCAGTTGCCAATAATGCCGCTCACTGGCGCAACAATACTCAGCGCATTCGCTTGTCGTGTGAGTTCGCGCACCACTAAGGCCTGACGCTGAACTTCAAGGGTACGGTTTTTAATTTCAAAACTGAGGGTGTCGCGCATTAACTCAACTTCTTGCTGAGCATGCTTGTGCAGCAGTTTGGCTTTATGTAAATCATCTTTGCTTTTTTCAAAATCAATTCTGCTGATCAAGCTTGATTCAATCAATTGATCGCCACGACGACTTTCACGTTCTGCCGCTTCTAAATCTACTTTCGCCATATCTAAAATCTGGCTGACGCGCAGTTGCTCTCGGCGGGCATCTAACTTGGCCCGCTCAAGGCTGCCTTGCATACCTTCAAGTAATGATTGCTGTTGCTGCAACTCGCTTTGCAAACGTGGGCTTTCAACCTTCGCCACCACTTGCCCAAGTTCAACCTCATCACCAGGTTGGCTTAATAGCGTCACCACACCTTCTTCAGTGCTGTATAAAATCGGCGCATTGGCGGCGACAATTTTACCGGTAGTAGCAATGTCTCTCACTAGCGTGCCACGAGTCAGCATTGCCAAGCGTAAATCGGCGCCATCCACTGAACGCTGGTTACTGTCGTGACTAAAACTCGCCCACACCAGCGCGCTCATCAATATGGCGACGCAACCTATTATTAAGGGTAGGCGCAGCTTGCGCCCTAGCTTCGGCGCGACAAGGGTATCTTGGCTACTTGTGTCTTTAATCATCTCAAATCCTTAGGTAACACGTTGACAGCACGTACTACTTCACGTTTATACCTAGGATATAGCACAAGCTATGCCAATAGTTATTTATTGTTATTTTTCATAAGGATAATGATTTCAAGCGATAACCGAACACCTTAAAAGTGTCCGCGGACAGGTGTGAAAACTGTCCGATAATGGGGGAAAGTGTCCGAGCGGACACTTTGTTTTGTATTTATGGCCTGCGGCCACTAACGTCGTGGCGCTTCGCCCACACCAGACCAAGAGGAAACCAACGGCTGTTCCCTCTTGGAACTCCCAGCCGCCACATCAAAATTATCTGAAAAGCGATAATTTCGCGACGTGGTCAAATCCAGCTTTTAACTTCGTCTGAGTGTTCTTCGGCCTTATTCGAAAATGCTAACGCTTCAGATGGGGCGTCCCTTCCCCTCTAAAGCTAGCCAGACATCCATGTCTGGGCTCACGTCATTTTCTTCAACAGCCTCAAGTTCAGAGTTGAATTTGAGCATTTGAAAGCTAAGACCAACTCGTTTTTGGACAGAACTATGTTACAAAATACAATTTCGTCATATTGATCAAGTATAAAACATGATAGTGAGCCATATATAAGATAATATCTTTACATCAATGGCTTATGTAGGAACCCCGTATGGCAAAGCAGTTTATGTTAATGGAACCCAAAAATGAAAATTTTAATGAGTTAATTGGAGGCTCAAGTAAATATTTAGTTCCTAGATTTCAACGTGATTACGCTTGGGATATTCAACAATGGGAAGACCTTTGGAATGACATCAACTCGTTAGATGAAGAAGGCTTCCATTACATGGGCTACATAGTTTTACAACAAACTGAGCAGTATGAATTTGAAGTGATTGATGGGCAACAGAGGTTAGTGACACTTTCACTAATTGTTCTTGCTGCAATGAAGGCTCTTTCGGATATGATTGAAAGAGGTGAAGATGAAGAAGATAACAAGATAAGACTTGATGAACTCACCAAGAAGTTTGTTGGTAATAAAAATATAGTCTCATTAAAAGTGGTCAGTAAACTAGAGCTGAACCGAAATAACAACAGGTATTTCCAAAAGATATGCTCGACACTTGAAGCGCCAAATCATAGAGGAATTACATCTACTAATAAACTAATTAGAAAATGTTTTGACTTCTTTAGTACAAAAGAGTTTGGCTTAAATGGTGCTGAGATCGCTCAGTTCATAATGAAATTCTCCTCAGCAATGATCTTCACAAAGATAATAGTGCAAGATGATTTAAACGCGTACAAAGTTTTTGAAACTCTTAATGCACGCGGAGTTCAATTATCTACACCAGATTTATTAAAAAACTATTTGTTTTCAATAGTTACTAAAAACAACGACATTGAAGATGATGAGTTAAATGACTTAGATGAGAATTGGTCTGAGCTTATTGCTCAACTAGGTGAAAGTAATGTGTCAGACTTTGTCCGATACCACTACAACTCGCAAAGGAAAATGGTAACTAAAAAAGAGCTTTTTTCGTCTATGCGTAGAGTAGTTACTACACCTCCAGAGGCTTATGCTTACCTAAAAGAGCTAATCGAATATGCTCCAATTTATGCTTCGCTTATAAATCCTAGTGACTCTTGGTGGGCTGAACAACCTGAAGCATATCGAGATTCACTCAAGTTCTTGGTTGGTATTAGGTTGTTCAATATTAAGCAACCATTAGCTGTTTTGCTCCCTGCATTTAAACACTTCAAACCAGAAGAGTTTGTAAAAACAGTTAAATATTTATACGTTCTGTCTATTCGATACAATGTCATTTGCCATTTGTCACCAAGCGAACAAGAATCACTCTACAACCAAATAGCAATAAAGGTGTCAGGAAAGGAGTATAAAAGAGCAAGTCATATAAAGAATAGTGAAGAGTTTAGGAGATTGTATCCAAATGATGATACTTTCTTTAATGCTTTTGAATTTCATCGAATGCCAAGCAGGCAAACAGCAAAAAAAATTAGGTTCCTGCTTGCTGAGATTGAAAACCATCTTGGATTTCATTGTGACTTCAATAAAACAACTTTGGAACATATTTGTCCTTACAACCCTGAAAAGCAATGGGTTGATAGTTTCGGTGAAGGTATAAATGACGTTAAAGATCGTCTTGGAAATATGCTTTTACTCGATAAAGATGAGTTAAAGCGAGCAAATTTTGAACAAAAGAAGGGTGCGTACGGAAAGTCACCGTACCATTTGGCTAAAAAGGTCATGGACTATGATGAATGGAACCTAGACGCCGTTAATGAGCAACAAAAATGGATGGCCGAACAAGCCATTCATACATGGCGTGTTGACTAAGAAGTCATGTCTCGTACCAGAGAAAATTAGAAGCTTTATTTTGTGAAAAATATCTGCCCCAATCACATAATGGGGCATAAAAGAGATACGTATCTTGCTTGCCACAGTCCAAATTCAACTCTGGACTTGAGGCCGTTGAAGAAAATGACGTGAGCTGGCCATGGACGGCCAGCTAGCTTTAGAGGGGAAGGGACGCCCCATCTGAAGCGTTAGCATTTTCGAATAAGGCCGAAGATGGTTAAATACGCAGCTAGAAGCTCGATAATTTTCCGTCGCAATTTTTTCGCTCATCAGAAAATGTTGCCGGAACGCTGAGGGTTTGCAAAGGGGTACAAGCGCTTTACCCCTTTGCTCTGGTGTGGGTGAAGCGCCACGACGTTAGTGGCCGCAGGCCATAAAAGCAACAAGCAAACACCTGGATTCCGGCTCAAAAGCATTGCCGGAAAGACGTCGTATTTAACCCGTGCAGGGTGGAACCTTGCGATCTTATTTCAAACGAAGTTTGAACATTCTGGTGTGGGTGAAGCGCCACGACGTTAGTGGCCGCAGGCCATGAGTACAAAAGGTAAAAAGCAAAATACACACCTGGATTCCGGCTCAAAAGCATTGCCGGAAAGACGTCGTATTTAACCCGTGCAGGGTGGAACCTTGCGATCTTATTTCAAACGAAGTTTGAACATTCTGGTGTGGGCGAAGCGCCACGACGTTTGATGTGGCCGCAGGCCATATTCACGTAACAACCGTTACCTTTGAAATAAAAACTCTACTTTCTTACTTTATCCAACGCTTCACATACCGCATTAACACCTAATATGGCTCTTGGTGTTGCGCGGTGAAGTAAGTCTGCATCGAGTTGATATATATGGTGGTTTTTTACTGCGGGGAGCTCTGGCCAATCGGCCCAGTTAATGCCTAATACGTTGCCTTCATCTTGGCTTTGTAAAATCACTTCTGCACCGGTTAATAACACATTTTCGATGCTGATTTGTGGGTATTCGCTGGCGGCGTCATAAAATACATTCTCACCGTGGCACACTTCAATCAAGTTTTGGATCCAACTCCCCTTAGCCACTGTCATAACTGGGGTTGACCATAATTGATAAAACACTTTTACCGCTGGCTTAGCTTGATTTTGACTTTTAATGTCTGCTAATTGCTGACGATAATTTGCCGCGACTTTATTGGCAATCGCTTCGTGCCCTGTCAATTGGCCAAGCAGTTCAAGGTCGCTTGCGACGTCAGCTAACGTTTTAGGGTCGCTATTAACCACCTTAAAGCCTAAATCTTGCAGTTGCTTGATGTCTTCCATTTTATTGCCGCTTTGCCACACGACGACTAAATCTGGATTCAACTCAATGACTCGCTCAATTTGCACCCCGTAATACCCGCCTATGCTGGGGATATTTTTAGCTTGTTCTGGGTAATCGGCATAATCAGTGGTGGCGACAATGGCATCGCCCGCACCAATGGCGTAAAGCATTTCAACACTTTGCGGTGACAAAGCAATAATTCGTTTAGCGGGCGCTACTGGCTCTGCACCGTTTACCAACAGCTCATTAGCCGACACTGTTGCAAAAGCCGTTGAGAGTACACTTGGTAAAATAATTAACGTAAATGCCATCGACAACGAAACAAATAAACGTAACAAAAGGATATCCTTAACAGCTTAAGTAACAGATCAAAAATGATAAAATGGCTTATTCGACCAGTTTATCTGGCCAACCATAGTGATCAATATAATTAACTAAATTTTTAGGTCGATAATTATTGTCATTCAACCAACGAGTTTTCACTGATTTATGTAAAACAATCGGCACAAGCTCTGGATCTAATTGACGTAGAAAACGTTTTTTAACCCGATAAAAACTACGATAAGAATCGTGAATATCGGCCATGGGATTAGGCAACAAAGTATCAGACAAATGCAGTTCAACCGTTAGCTTAAACATTTTGGCTTGGTTTAGCATCCACTGTAAGGCAATGTCCGACAAGGTACTACCATCGCGATTAGGTGCACAGCTACCACCAATATTACTGTGGGCTCCCGCAAACCACACTTGTTGAATATCAATGCCACTGCGAGGTTGCCAAATAGTGGGTTCAAAATCGCTACGATGTTCATCTAGTGCCAAAGCATGGCGCGCCACTTTAACATTATGCCCAAGCTTGGTGTCGTAAAACTCATCTTTGTCTTCAAATAACCCTAAAAATGACACAGGGATCCCCATTGCGCCCACGGTATCCCACACGCCCACAAAAGCCACTTCGCGCGATGGATGTGAATGCTGTTGTCTAAATTCAACCGAGCGTTCACCTTCAGGTGCAAACGGTTTCGATTTCATTTTATAGTGTTCAAATGCTTGTTGAATCAATTTTGCATCGGGGCGAGTCACAATACCGCAATTATTAATTAAGCCGCACAAACAGCGAACAGTATAAGCGCCACGGCTAAAGCCAAATAAATATATGTCATCGCCTGGGGAGTAGTTTTGCACGATATAGCGGTAGGTATCCATGATGTTTTTATGCAAGCCACGCCCCGTTGCGCCGCCGATTAATGCGTCATGATATGAGCCGATGCCCCAATCATAAAACACCTGTTGCGGCACACCATCATCACCTAGTGGTTTAATCGCTCGGGCGAGTTTGAGCACATTGGTTGCATGATCTTTTTCAAGATCCTTTTCAGGCCGATTCCATGTACCATCGGCACAAATTACAATTCGTTTTTTCATCACTTTCTTTGCTCCCTGCCTAAGTCGTCCAGTCATAGTCGTCCTTTCATCACTATAGACTAAAAGCCAACTTGAACCCGACAAAAAATGGCCAATACTCGACAATTACCCCTCAGCATAAGGAACCGCGAAATGATCACTGCAGAGCAAAGTGTATTAATGATTGTTGACGTGCAAGGAAAGCTTGCCCAAGTGATGCAACAATCGACCATGTTACATCAAAAACTGACCGTACTAATTCAAGGGGCGCAACTTTTTGATATTCCTATTATTTGGTTAGAGCAACTGCCAGATAAACTAGGCCACACGAGTGAAGAGTTAGCACAAATACTCTCAAAAACGACTCAACCCATCGCAAAACAACATTTTAGCGGCTGGCATTGTGATGAGGTAAAGCAACAGCTCAACACATTAAACCGCCGCAACGTTATTTTGGCTGGGATTGAAACCCACGTGTGTGTATACCAAACCTGCCAAGACTTACAGGCCAACAACTTTCAAGTGCATGTGGTTAACGACGCGGTGTCATCAAGAGAGTTAGAAAACAAAACCTTGGGAGTACAAATGATGCTAAACGATGGCGCTAAACTCACTAACGTTGAGTCGCTATTGTTTGAGTTACAACATGTTGCCCAAGGCGAGCGCTTTAAGGCATTACTCAAGCTGATAAAGTAGCCATATGATGCCAGTATGAGTATGATGTTAAGCACAAATATAACAATAACATCATACTGCTATGCACTCATTTGATCGGCCCATTATTATTTTATCCGCGCCACGTTCTGGCAGTACCCTACTGTTTGAAGTGCTGTCAAAAAGCCAATCGCTGCATACTATTGGCGGTGAAAGCCATGCATTGATTGAAACCATTCCTAAACTCAATATTGCCTATCGTCAGTTTAGCTCCAATGCCTTGAGCGCTGACGACATTGACGATGAGTTAGCTCAGCAATTACAACAACGCTTTAGTGATGAGCTGCGAGGCAGTAAAGGCCAAAAGCCTAAAACATCATCGGTTAGACTGCTTGAGAAAACCCCTAAAAACAGCTTACGAGTTGATTTTTTTAATGCGCTATTTCCAGATGCGTTGTTTATATACTTAGTGCGCGAGCCCAAAGAAAATATCAGCAGCATTATGCAAGCCTGGCGTTCTAATAAATTTGTGACCTACCCTAACCTTCCTGGTTGGGATAAACGTCACTGGTCACTGTTATTACCTCCAAACTGGCAAAAATTAAACCAACAACCCTTGCACAATATCGCGGCGTTTCAATGGCAAGCGGCTAACGATGCCATTATGAGCCAATTGCAAAAGTTACCATCCGAGCGTTGGTGCATGTTGTCCTATGACCAATTAGTGTCTCAACCTGAACAAACCGTTAGCGCACTGTGTGAGTTCACTGGCATTGAGTTTGACCCAGATTTAACCGCCCTATGCAGTCAACCTTTACCGCATTCGCGCTACACGATTACCACACCTAAAGCCGACAAGTGGCTAGACAATTATCACGACATTGAAAAAGTATGGCCCAATATCGCCAATACCCTTGATCATATTAATCAGCATTTGAGCGCACATGACCAACCTATTTTTGAAGCACAATGGCAAGTGCATGACGTTGCACCGCCGCCACAGCCTAAGGCTGACTTTGCTGCAGTGCCACGTAATAGCCCATGCCCATGCGGCTCAGGTAAACGTTTTAAACAATGCCATGGCGCATTAAGTTAATTTATAGAGAGTCATATAATGAAGTTACCTCATGAATTTTATCAGCTCCCTTACCGCTTTGATGTGCCTAAACTCATTGAAGAAATTAGCCAATTTACCGAAGACGATTGGGTGACTCACCACGAGGGATTTCAAGGCAATTCGGCCATTCCATTAATATCGGTCAATGGCGAGTTTAATAACGATTTTAAAGGGCCAATGAAGCCAACTGCCGCGCTTGAAAAAAGCCCCTACATTAAGCAAATATTGGCCTCATTTGGTGAAGTATTGAGTCGTTCACGCTTAATGCGTTTAGCGCCAGGCGCACAAGTGCCATTGCATTCAGACATTAATTACCATTGGTATAAACGGGTTCGAGTGCATATTCCTATCACCACCACCGAACAGGTTCAGTTTTATTGTCATGATAAGCAAGTGCATATGGGAGCAGGAGAATGTTGGATTTTCGACTCGTGGAAATACCATAAAGTTGAAAATAACAGCGATCAATATCGCGTTCATTTAGTGATAGACCTGGCAGGTTCAAGTGCATTTTGGCGAACAATATTTAACCACTCACGGGCAATTGTTGCCCCGCAAACGCCGCCATTAGCTTGTAGCAGTATCGATTATCAGCCAGAGGCCCAGCCTGAAATCATCACCGAGCAATATAATGCGCCTATTATTATGCCGGTGGCTGAAGTGGAATACTTAACCAACGAGCTGCTTGCAGAAGTAAAGCATAATCCACAAAATCCAGCGGCCGAAATTGATGCGTTTAACCTATTAATTGCCGAGTTTGTTGCCGATTGGCGCATGCTATGGCTGCAGTTTGAATGCCAGCAACAAGGTTGGCCGCAGTATCATGCCCTGCGTGAGCACACCATGAAAAAAGCCATGCAACAGGTGCCGTCACTGCAATTAACCTACTCTGGCTCTGCGGTTAAAGCATTTGAGCAATTAGTGATTGTGGCGTGTATGAATATCGAACTAAGCCAAACTCGTCAAAGTCCGCCTCATCAAACCGCTCAAGCTAAGCCTAGACCTATGCCTCAATCTCAATCTCAACCGAGCGTAATGGAACCTTCGGTGACGGCGGCATCTCTACAAGAGATTGCAGCACCGCCAACACGCAATAGCCCTTGCCCTTGCGGCAGCGGTAAGCGCTATAAAGCCTGCCACGGTAAAATGAGTTAATACCACCCTTAAAAAATCATTAAATAACAAAGGCGCCATATCGGCACCTTTGTTATTAACATTCCATCGTTTATGTATTGGCGAATAAAGTCACATCGTTGTTAACCAAAAAACTGCTGCGCTGCTTTTTGAGCTATCGCGTCTAGCTTGGCAATTTCAGCTGGCAGATAGTCGCGGTATTTATCACTTTGGCCAATGGCTTTTGGGTTCATTGGCTGTCTCACCTGACTGGCACTTGGCGTTAATACCGCACGCTTTGACTCATAAAACGTAAAACACTGCGCCTGGGTATCTAAGCCGCAATAATCTAACATTCGCTGAATTTGCGCCTGTGGCTGATTAACCAACTGCTCAAAACACACATGCAGGATTTCATTAGGGTATAGGATGTCCCAATGCGCCATGATATCCAAATAGTGGCCCCAATATGTGCTGATGCCATCGAGCGAGTATGAATAGTCATGGCCATGACTAAAATATTGTTTAAACACACTTAAACCATTATCGACTGTATTGCGCACCACATTGATGATTTTGGCTTGAGGAAACAAGCTTTTAATCAAGCCAATATGCAAAAAGTTATTTGGGTTTTTATCAATCACATACACAGGTGCATCGTCAAAATAGTGATTCACTTCAGCCAAATATTTTACCTTAAAGGCATTAATCTCAGTGGCGGTTAAGTTATTTAGCCGCGCTTGATAACCGCCCGACATTTCCAGTTGCAGCGCAAAACGCTCCATAAATGGCAGTTCATCCGTTGCGCCAACCTGGGTATGACACGCTAAAATTTGCTCCACCAATGTGGTGCCAGAACGCGGCATACCCACGATAAAAATTGGGGTTTGGCTATACACGGCCTGTCGATCAATCTGTGCTGACGGCAGGTGTTTTAACAGTGAAAACACCAAATTTGAAAACAGAGCCAGCTTAAAAGGTCGTTGAGAAGACATTAACTCATTGGCTTTTAACATCGCCTGACACGCTTTATCAACTTGCTCGTGTTGCTCATAAGCCTTACATAACGCAAATTGTATCAAGCTATGATTGCTGGCACTTAACTGAGTATCACCTGCGCAGCGTTCAAGCTCGCTAATATCATCAGCGCTAAATTGATAACGCTTTAAATCGGCCAAACTCCAATAACCCACACCATATTGATTACCGCTTAAGCTGATGTACTTTTTGTAAAAGTCGGCGGCGATATCAGTGTTGCTTTTGGCTTTATGAATGTGGCCTAAATTAAGCATTACGGCAGGTTCTGGCATATTATTGCTCACACACCAGTCAAAACATTGCTCTGCCAGCGCCATGTTCCCCACTTTAGTGGCAACCATCGCCAGCTTATAACGATACTGATGCGACGTCGGCTCAAGCTCACATAGCTGCTGTAACAATTGCAAAGCCGCAAAATGATCTTCTTTTACTTCACTAATCTTCACTAAACCTGCCAGTGCATTTACTGAGGTTGGCACCCGTGCTTGCGCCGCTTTAAGATGTGATTCAGCCTCTTGCAGTTGTTGCTGCTGCAAATAAATTAACCCCAACATGGTTAATGCTGAAGCATTATTAGGGTCACGTTTAACCACTTTGCGAGCATACATTCTGGCCGACGAGTAATTTTTAGATTGGAAAAGAGACTCTGCCTGAGATAAATATTGTTCAATAACGCTCACATCATGATCCTTTAATTATTATTTTATCAACTTGAATTGAATATCCTGATTTAAATGAGGTTATCACAACTCACACTGGCGACTGAACCCAATATTAACCTTAATACTGAACGAAATAGCATATGCTTGCGTATTGCATTACATAGGCATAGAGCATTGAATGTTCCAATGGTATTGTAAATATCAAAAGCTCATCCATTATCCCAAGCTCAGGTTAAATACATGTCTTTAATATTCGCCACCCAAAGCATAGTGAGTTGCCATGAAAAATAATGAAGTAAAAGTCCCCAGTGGCCGTCTGTCCCGTTTATCAAAAATGGGTGGGCTGGCATCGCGCTTGGCGGGTAACGTATTATTTGAAGGGGCAAAACAGATCAGTAAAGGCCAGTCGCCTAAGCTACAACAATTGGTGATGACGCCATCAAACATTGGTCATGTGGCCGAAAAGTTATCGCAATTGCGCGGTGCGGCCATGAAAGTCGGCCAAATGTTGTCAATGGATGCCGGTGATCTCGTCGCGCCAGAATTAGCAGAGGTACTCGCCAAACTGCGCTCGGACGCTAAAGTCATGCCGCACAAGCAATTAACCACCTTATTGGTACAACAATGGGGTCGAGATTGGTTAGCGCCATTCGCCCAATTTGAATTGCGCCCTTTTGCCGCTGCATCTATTGGCCAGGTGCATTTAGCTTACCTAGATACCGGTGAAAAGTTAGCGGTAAAAATTCAATATCCCGGCGTACGAGACAGCATCGACAGCGACATTGATAACGTTGCCACCTTATTAAAAGTTTCAAGGCTTATCCCGGCAAACGTTAAGCTTGATACCTTACTCGCCGAAGCCAAAGCGCAATTACATAATGAGGCCGACTATCACTTTGAAGCTGATCAAATCGCACTTTATCAGCAGCAACTTGGTGATAATCCGCATTTTATTGTGCCTAAAGTGTACTCAGCGCTGAGCAATAACAGCATCTTAACCATGCAATTTGTTGAAGGTACGCCCATTGAATCAGTCGCCCAGGCCTCACAAGAGGTGCGCAACCTGGTTGCCAGTCGCTTAATGGAATTGTGTTTTAAGGAATTATTTGAGTTTAAGTTACTGCAATCGGACCCTAACTTTGCCAATTTTCAGTATCAGGCTGACAGTGAGAAAATTGTCTTACTCGACTTTGGTGCTACGCGCAGTATTAGCGATAAATTAGCACAAGGTTATCAGCAGCTGATGGCTGGCGCACTCAAGCACGACAAAGAGCAAATGGCTGCTGCAGCTCAACAAATTGGCTTTTTTCAAGACGCAATAGACCCAGCGCATAAGCAATTAATCATTGATATTTTCTATCAAGCTTGCGAGCCAATATATTTTGATGGCGAGTATGATTTTGGCCAAAGCACCTTAGCCAAACGCATCACCGAGGCAGGCAAAGCAATGAGTACTCAACAAAATGAATGGCATACCCCGCCAACCGATGCTATTTTTATTCATCGTAAATTAGCAGGTATGTATTTACTGGCGGCTAAGCTCAAGGCTAAAGTGAACGTTGGCGAGCTATTTTCTAAGTATCGAGAATAAAAACACGGCAATGATGCCTGTTAAATTGCACATATACTCAACCAAGGCATCATCATGACATTGAATCATTTTTGGCGGTTTTGCTCTATTGTTAGCATAGCAATGTTCATGTCGATACTCATGTCGACACTCATGCTCAGTGCACCTTCATTTGCCCATGAAACTGAACAACAACCCGCTCAAAGCAACACCGATGCAGCCCAAAAGCGACAACAACAACCCGCTGAACTCACCCTATCTCTCCTTGTGCCAGATGTGTATTTACACCAGTCATATAAACAGGTCAGCGGCTTTGGATTAGTTGAGTCCAATGGCCTCGTAGTGGTGCAAGACAAACAAGCGTTTATTATTGATACCCCCTGGGCAGACAGCGATACAGCTAAGCTTGTTGATTGGATTACCCTGCAAGGTTTAACTGTTGCAGCCAGTATATCGACTCATTCACATCAAGACCACACAGGTGGAATTGGCTACCTTAACAGCCAAGGTATCGCCACCTGGGTGTCAGATAAAACTCAAAACCTATTAACCGCTAACAAACTTAGCAGCGCAAGCCACACATTTAGAACTAAGCAACTTACACTTCAGCAGCAACTCATTGAAGTGTATGACCTAGGCGCTGGCCACACGGTCGATAACCTGGTGGTGTGGCTGCCTAACCAACAAATTTTATTTGGTGGTTGTTTAATTAAGTCATTGAATTCTCGCACGCTAGGCTATACCGGCGAAGCAGACGTAGAGCAATGGCCGCTGACGGTGGCAAAGGTACAAGCACAATTTACCCAAGCAAAAATTGTCGTCCCTGGGCATGGCAAAATCGGTGATTCTTCGCTGCTAAGTCACACCATAGATTTACTGACCCAGCAACCTCAAGGTTAAACCACAATAACAATAGTTTGTTAATTACAGTTCAATTGAACTTACACAAGGAGAGTCACCATGTTTAGTCACGTTATGATCGGTGTTAATGATATGAATATATCGAAAAAGTTTTATGATGCCACGTTAGGCGCATTAGGCATTGCACCAGGAAAAATTGACCCTAAAGGTCGTTGTGTTTACATGACACCAACTGGCATATTTTTATTAACAAAGCCGATTAATGGCGAGCCGGCATGCCACGGTAATGGCTCAACCCTTGGTTTTGCTGCAGAAACCCCAGCATTAGCCGATGCATGGCATGCAACTGGCGTTGCTAATGGCGGCACCGCCTGTGAAGACGCGCCAGGCATACGTTCAGGCGCAGGAATGGAATTATACCTAGCCTACCTGCGCGACCCAGATGGCAACAAGCTGTGTGCTCTGAACCGAGTGTAATTAGCTTCAGGAATTAACGTCAAAAATTAACCTTAGCTCAGCTAGAGTTAATAAACGAGGATGGCCTGCCTGGTTCACAGTCAGGCCATCACTTTAGTCAAGGTTACTGATGCATCACAACGCACTACAGGGTAAAATAGCCGCCCTTTTATGCTGTGAGTGTATGTAATGACTGTTAGCGATCCGTGTTTTATTCCTTTTACTGATGCGATAGCGTTCAACAACACAGTTGCAGAACAAGGATTGCCAGAGTCTTTTACCTTCCCGTTTTATTATCAACCTCACCCATTAACCGTACTGGCAGCGCAACAGTTGCAGCAGGAGTTGCTTGAGGCTAATCCGTGGCAGCATAACTTTGGCCTAGACAGCAACAACGATCGCGGCATGGTAATTGGTAAAATGTTTGGGGTGTTGGTGGTGAAAGACACCCACGGACAACTGGGATTTTTAGCGGCGTTTTCAGGCAAATTAGCCGATCAAAATATCTTGCCGCCGTTTGTGCCGCCAGTGTTTGATATGCTGACCCAAGACAGTTTTTTTAACGCAGAAAACAAACAGATTAACCAGATTAACCAGTTACTCCACCAGCATGAAAGCGACCCGTTACTGGCGAGCTTAACCGCGCAGTTAACTCAGCAACAACAGCAAGCAGAACGTGAGCTTGAGCAATTACGTGCCTTGATAATCGACAGCCGAAAACAGCGTAAGCTCGCCCGCGAGCAAGCCGATAACGCATTAGCCCAGGCCGATATCAGCAGTGATGAGCATAAAACCTTATCAATTGAGCTTAGCCGCCAAAGCGTGCAACAAAAGCATCAGATCAATGCATTAAAGCAGCAATGGCAAAGCCAAATCACGGCAACGCAAACCCAGCTAAATGAGCTGCAGCAGCAAATAAAACACCTTAAACGCCAACGCAAACAACTGTCTAACAGCTTGCAAAAAAAGCTGTTTGCCCAGTATCAGTTTTTAAATATTGCAGGCCAGGCACGCGACTTAAACGATATCTTTAACGATGCACCTAATCACTTACCGCCAGCCGGTGCGGGCGAATGCGCTGCGCCTAAGTTGCTGCAATATGCCTTTAAACAGCAATTAACCCCAGTCGCGATGGCAGAGTTTTGGTGGGGCGCATCGCCAAAATCAGAAATCAAACAGCATCAAAATTACTACCCAGCTTGTCACGGAAAATGCCGGCCTATTTTAACCCACATGCTAGCGGGCATGCAGGTTGATGATGACCCCTTGCTGCTTAATCCCGGCAAAGATTTAACCATTGAGATTATTTATCAAGATGATGTGATGGCGATTATTAATAAACCCGCCGAGCTATTATCGGTACCCGGTAAAAATATTACCGACAGCGTGTTTAGTCGCATGCAGCAACAGTTTCCCAATGCGACAGGGCCGCTGATTGTCCATCGTTTAGACATGTCGACATCAGGGCTGATGGTGATTGCATTAACCAAAGAAGCCAACAAAGCCTTACAGCAGCAATTTATACAGCGCAGTGTCACCAAACGTTATATCGCGTTAATTGAAGGTGTGCCGAGCCAGGATGAGGGCGATATTAGTTTGCCATTGCGGGTCGATTTAGATGACCGACCTAAACAGCTAGTGTGTTATGAACACGGCAAGCATGCGGACACATTTTGGCAAGTGCATCAACGCATTAACCAGCGCACCTTAGTGCACCTGTACCCTAAAACGGGGCGGACTCATCAATTACGTGTGCATTGCGCTCATCATGATGGTCTGCACATGCCAATTGTCGGTGACGATTTATATGGCGTTGCTGCAAACCGCTTGCATTTACATGCTCAATATTTAGCGTTAACTCATCCAGAATCTGGTGAAGCAATGGTATTTGAAGTTAAAGCGGATTTTGAATAACGGACGATAAAAACAATAAAACCGATATTGAATTAACAATATCGGTTATTGGTTAATGCATTAGCGTTGAAAGTAGCACCGCTAATTAGAAGTTATTGGGTTTATCTTCTAAATGCATTTGCTCTACAAGGCCTTGGCCTGTACGTTGCTGATAAGTCGACTCAGCCTGCTGCATTCTGGTTTTGCCACTGGTGACCAGCGCTTGGCCTTGTTCAGTTTCACTTTGACCTTCAGCGACATTGGTATTACCGTCTTCGATAAGATCTTTAGCGTCGACATACATTTCGTCTGCATCTTCCCATGCATCGGCAATATCATCTAAGCGTTCAACCAAGTCAGCTGCACGCTTACCATTTTGAGCACCTGTCAACGAGCTCGCCATTGCTTGAAACGCTTCACGTTGCTTTTGTGCATTGGTTCTCGCAAGGGTAATTAGCTTTTCACCTTCACGAATTTGTGCATTGCCTTTACTTATCGCTTTGCGACCATCGGCTAACAGTGTTTCACCTTTTTTAACGTCTTTTTGACCTTGTTCCCATTGCTGGGACACATCAAGATGTTTTTCGCTCTCGGCTTTTACTTTTGAGGCAAAGGTATTTTGAGGCGTGGCACATCCAGTGATTCCCACAACACCAACAACGATCAAACTGCACAGTACTTTGTTCAATTAACGTCTCAATAATTCAGGTTAGGATCGGCGCAATTAAACCGCTTGATCACTAAAATAGCAAGAGCCTAACCACATTAAATCGTGTTAATGAAACCCAGTACCCTCGGGGTTTAGCATCATTTACTAATAAAGATCACTGCCCCCAAATACACAATAAATCATTGTGATGTTTTAAGCATATTTGCAAAGATAACGCATCACTCAATTGACGCTAAAAAGTAGCCAATGTAATGCTACAGCTCGAACAACACATCGGTTCTAATGATGTATTTAACCCCATGATAAATCGGCTCAGAACTGTGAATACAATGCAGCGGATGCATGCCATGAGGAAAACACAATACACTCCCCGCAGGCGTTCGCACATCAACTTGTTTGACATTATCGCCACGTTTTGCCGGTAAATGTGGATTGTCGGCATTGACTAAAAAGCGCGTCGCGCCGCCTTCAAAGTCTTCTGTGAGTAAGATTAAAAAGGTTAATTGGCTATAACGATCGCCAAAAGCATCACGCACTAGCTGGCCATCAACCACCTGGCTTCCAGGCCATGAACCGTCAGAATGCGGTTTAAAATAATCCCCTTCATTGTAACGATAAAATCGAAAACGATTGTTTAACCCCAGCGCGGCTTTGCCAGCAAAAATACCCAAATCATCAGCCATAAGGTGCTTCACTTTATTCCAAATGGCTTGCTCGGTGGCGTTATCAACCACCCAGGTCAAACTGTCGTTATGGCGAACATCTCGCGGTAACGACACGGCAGCATCGGGCAAAAAGCCCATCGACTCGCTTGCCGCAATTAAGCGTTGGCACTCATCGGCAGACAATACATTCAATAACTGAAACGCCCCTGGTACTTCGTCTAACATTTTTTTAGTCACAGGTGTTGCGGCAGCATCATTCAGTGACGCGGCGTTAGCCTGATGATTTGCCCAGGTAGGCAATGCTGGATGCTCGGCACCCGGCTCGTGGGCGATAACATAAAACGCTGAATTTTCATTTGTGCTGTTCATTAATAACTGACCTTAATACTTAATACTTAATACTTAATAAGATTTTTTGTGAAACCTGCAATAAGCTAATGACTAATGACTAATGACTAATGACTAATGACTAGTAACTCATCACTCTTACCTGGGAAAACTGTCGATGGCCCGCCGCCGTACCATGGAAACCAAAACCACTTTGCTTAGCGCCAACCCATGGTGCATTACCAGCCCCACCGCCCTGGTTAACGCCCACCATGCCGGCTTCAAGTTGTTCGGCCACCGCGTTAGCACCTTGTCCGCCAAATACCGCCGCACTTAAGCCATAAATACTGTCATTAGCTCGAGTAATAGCATCGTTAATGTCATTAAACCGGCTGATGGCCACCACAGGGCCAAAGGTTTCTTCACGCTCAAGCAACATATCTGGGGTTAAACCACTCACCACAGTTGGCTGAATAAAGGGTAACGGATAGTCATCACTGCCTAATAAAAATTGCGCGCCTTTGGCTTTAGCATCTTGCAATTGTTGTAATACTTTTTGGTGCTGAGTTGGATTCACCATAGGGCCAATATTCACTTGTGCCTGGTCCCATTTACCCACTTGATATCGGCTAGCCAGTTGCACCACCTTTTGCTCAAACTCATCGGCAATTCGCTCATCAACGTAAATACGCTCGGTTGAGGTACACATTTGCCCGGCATTCTCAAACGAACTTGCCACCGCAAAACACACTGCAGCATCAATATTGGCGCTGGCCATAACAATCATTGGGTCATTACCACCCAGTTCCATCACTAAGCGTTTTAGCCCTGGTGCTGCATTGGCCATAATATGCTTACCTGCGGCCATCGACCCAGTAAAGGCCACCATATTAATGTCGGCGATCACAAGTGCCTGGCCGAGAGCTTTATCACCTTGAGCCACTTGCAATACATGGGCAGGCAATACTTTATTTAAGGTATCAACAAACAGCTGTGCCACTAGCGGCGTTTGTTCAGATGGTTTTAAAATCACACTATTGCCGGCAATTAATGCAGGAAGCAGCAAGTTATTTGCCATTGCTATCGGATAATTCCAAGGCGAAATAAACGCGACAATACCTAAAGGTCGATATTGCAATTGAGTGTTGTTGCCAAGATCTTCAGCTGCCAAGGCATCGCCTATTTCACCGGCAAAATAAGGCGCGTTTTGAATCGTGCCGCCTACTTCATAAGTGGCGCGTCGATAGTCTTTACCCATTTCCTGGCCAATTAACACCGCCAGTTCATCTTGCACCTCGGCTAACGCTTGATAAGCCTTAACTACATACTGTTGGCGCTCGCTTAACGCTAAGCTCGCCCATGTTTTTTGTGATGCTTTGGCTTGCGCTATAACCTGTGGAAGATCGGATATTGCTAAAGCATCAACACTGCCCACCGCAGTCGCTTGGATAGTGTCGCTCCCAGCCACTTTATGGTAGCTACCTGCATCATAAGAAGTTAATACTGCCATGGAGAAATGGTCCTTAATGGTACTAGTCTAATTACCGCCTATTCTGATACAGTAGGATACAAAAGCAACCAGTATACTTTTAGTAACCTAGAATAAATCAAGTTGGAATAATGAAAACAACAATTGAAACAATGAATAACGGTCAAAAAAAAGTTATCAACCCATGCGCTGAACCTTGCTCAGTTGAACGCGGAATGCGAGTGTTAGGCGGAAAATGGAAAGCGTCTATTCTGTGGCACTTACAAGATGAGCCAGTACGCTTTAATGATTTATCGCGCATGTTAGGCGGCGCCAGTAAAAAAATGGTCGACCAACGCCTCAAAGAACTTGAAGCACAGGGGCTGGTCACACGTCATGTGATTAACGACAGACCAATTGCTGTCGCTTATGCTATTACCGACCTAGGCCGCACCGCTTTAGATATTTTAAAACGCTTAAAAGACTGGGCGGATGAGTATGTTGTGTGATGGCGATTTCAGCCACACCATCTAAAATGATCAGATAATCTGTGCTCATTAAGATTAGCTAGTGGTGTGTTAATTCATTCAGATACCTAGCTGATTGTTTGCAGTAAGGTATTTATGATCAGATATATCGTCTCCTTTATCATTATCGCCAATATATTTATTTCGCAATCGGTTTACGCGAGAGACAAGGTTGTTTTTTACACAGAGCACTATCCACCGTTTCAATCACAAAATCACCACGGTGAATTTGTTGGCTTTGCTATTGATATACTCCACGCTGCGCAGCCCCATCTTGATTTTGATATCGATATTCAATTAATGCCCTGGAGCCGAGCTTACTATAATGCCCAGCACACCCCAAACACATTCATTTTCTCCATTGCTAACACCGA
The DNA here is from genome assembly GCF_014648295.1 of Shewanella saliphila. GTDB lineage: Bacteria > Pseudomonadota > Gammaproteobacteria > Enterobacterales > Shewanellaceae > Shewanella > Shewanella saliphila. The sequence continues at coordinate 1,774 of NZ_BMQV01000050.1, read as the reverse complement.
CAAGCGCTTAGCACACTTTAGGTGGGTTGGTGAGTTTTATACTGTGCAAGACATGATTTACCGTAAAAGTAATCGTCCAGATATTGTGCTCGAAAAAATCAACGATATTGATCGTTATACTCTGGCATTATTACGAAGCGATGCAGCATTAAATCGCCTAAAACTCGATGGTACACACCCCAATATTTATTTCGTAAGAAGCCAAACCGCAGCACTAAAAATGCTGCAGTTTGATCGCGTTGATTTAATTTATAACAATGAGATTGGTTTTGCCGAAGATATCAAAAAAATGGGCTATAACCTCAGTGACTTTACCGCAGTATTACCTGTGGTCAACATGCCCATTGGTATTTCAACCCACAAAGACACCGACGAAAAGCTGGCCGAAGATATGCGCCAGGCGCTTCACACGCTTAAACAAAATGGCGAGTTAGCCACTATTACCGCACGCTGGTTTGCCCCTCGTGTTATTCCCCTCGTTACTGAATAACTCAGTAGACTCATTTTGGAATAAACCGTGTAACCCCTTCTCGTCGTCCCGGCAATGCTTTTAAGCCGAGAAGACGTATCTAATGGAGCTTACTTGTCGCTGGAAGCAAAGTCTGACAAATCGAAACTGCAGACACTATAATTATTAATTATCAATTTATTACAACTGAAAGCGTATCGCTTAGTAACACACATTTTTGCAAAGACATGTTTAAAAGTGGCCTAGTGAATGACTGTAAGTTGCACAGAATGACTAAATCTCTACTAGGTTCTGCCTCTGATAATGTTAAAATCTCAGCAACAGAATTACCGAGAAACTCAATGTTTATCCATCATGTTAACGGCATCGACTGGCTAGTGATCACCGCTTTTGAAGAACTGAAAACGATGTTTATCGAAGAAGCCGGTACGATCCCCGCTTGCTTCTCTACCGCCAGCGAATTGAGCTTGATTGATCAAGCCAAGCGCACTTATGGGTATTTGCCTACACACAGCGGCGAAATCACCGATACCGGCGCGTTACAAAGACAGGGTATCGAAGAAGATTTGAACCCACAGCTTGCCTGCTTAGTTGAGGGGCGTGGTCGGGTGTTTATCTATTACGGTGGCTTTGTGGCTTTTGTGGATGGCGAGCAAACCTTTATTACTCGAATGGATCAGTAAGTTAAAATCGGCGAATTGGCCCTCCTAGCTAGGAATGGGGCCAGTTTTTGTTGACCACTACATAATGACTACAAAAGTAACAACAATTGTGTTCCGCTATATAAAAAGACTAAAAAATCTCTTATCACATAATGTAAAAAGAGGTTCATTAGTTAACTTCATAAATTTAATTCCGAATCTATACTTCTAATTCTTTCAAGGTGTTTTTCAGGAGCCATTTGATTAGATAAAAAACCAACAAAGACAACATCATGGCTTCTCTTTAAATAATAGAAAACATGCTTACCATCTGGAAATCTATAACCATCCCTAGAAACCTCACCAATGGACAATCCCAGATTTGGATTATTGGCTAAAGCTTGCAGTCTTTTTCGCAAGATCTCTTTATATTTTAACCATTGTGGATTTCCCCACTTTTTGATTGTGTACTTGCGAATAGACTCTAAATCTTTTCTTGCATGGCCTCTAAGTAAGAATGGTGTATTCTTCATTAATCATACCGGCGTTTTTCAAGACAGTTGTCGCCTAAATTGTTAAGCAACTTCTTTATGTTGCTCTGGATTTAACGCCACAGCGCCTATTGGTTGCCAGTTTCGCTCTTCTTTTGACCATCGCTCTGGAT